>NHNK02000097.1 GCA_002173415.2 Marinomonas agarivorans | reverse complement strand
TGTAACGTAAATGGTGGTAGTTTGTAGGGAGTGCTGTAGATGCTTTATTTGGGCTCGGGTGGAGACTCTGAGTTTGGCGTCAAGGTTGGATAAGGGCTCATCCATAAGAAACACAGTGGGTTCCCTGACAATGGCTCTGGCTAACGCAACTCGTTGACGTTGGCCACCTGATAACTCTTTAGGGTAGCGATCTAATACGGGGCCAAGCTCTACCATATCAGCCGCTTTTCTAACACGACTGTCGTGTGTTTCGGCTGCCACTTTGCGAATTTTGAGAGGAAAGCGAATATTCTCGTAAACGGTGAGATTGGGGTAT
>NHNK02000096.1 GCA_002173415.2 Marinomonas agarivorans | reverse complement strand
GGCCCAGCGACCCCATTCGCGCTGCCTTGTGGCGGCGAGCAGCGCGATCACCTGCACGACCGCGATCGCGCCCGCGACGATCAGCGGCACGACCCCCGATGGCAGCAGCTCGCGCGGCACGCCGACGGCGAGCAGCGTGATCTCGGCCGGTCCGCGGCCGAGGAGCCCGAGCACCACGAGCACGACGCAGCCCAGCACGAGCACGACGAGTGCGCGAAAGGCCGCGAGCAGCCAGCCGGTCACGCGTCGATGCGAGTCAGCAGCGCGACGGGCAGGTCTGCGAGCAGGTCGGCCAGCTGCACGGTGCCGCCCTCGAG
>NHNK02000095.1 GCA_002173415.2 Marinomonas agarivorans | reverse complement strand
GCCGCGACACAACAGGCTTTATTAGCAATTGAAGCTAAAGGGTATGGTGCCATGTGGCGTACCGGGTCGGTTGCTCACACTGACAAAACCAAAGTACTTTTGAATCTAAAAAGTAACGAACAAATTATTGGATTTGTTTATGTTGGAACCCCGAAAAAAACACAAAAAACCATCAAAGAAGTGGATTTAGAAGGGCGTATTGAATGGTTTGATTCGTAACTTGAATAGCGCCACCGAGGGCTGCGAAAATACCTTGATTTTCAACGGCGGCAACATTACCATACGCGCACTCTTTGATTGAGCAATACTCCTTAATGT
>NHNK02000094.1 GCA_002173415.2 Marinomonas agarivorans | reverse complement strand
CAGGCGCACATCACTGAGCCGCCCGGGCACTACCTGGCCTGCATCGTCGCCGAGCCGACCGACCTGGCCGTGGTGATCGCCTGTCGCGGCGCCGCGAACCTCGAGATCGAGGTGGCGGGGCGCGCCGCGCACGCGGGCCGCCCGGAGGACGGTGCGAGCGCCATCACCACGGCGGCGCGCATCGCCACCTGGATCGCCGACGACCACGCGCGGATGCGCTCGGGCGCGTCGGGACTGCTGGGCTCGGCGACCTGGAACGTCGGCCGCATCGAGGGCGGCCACGGCACGTCGATCGTGCCCGATCGCTGCATGCTGCTC
>NHNK02000093.1 GCA_002173415.2 Marinomonas agarivorans | reverse complement strand
AACAAGAGTGTAACGCATAGAAAAGGGCTGAGCTAAACGAACGATAGCAACATAGACTGCGGTGTCACCATGAGGGTGGTCTTTACCTATAACGTTACCAACGATACGAGCCGACTTCTTATAGGCTTTATTCCAATCATTTTTCTCTTCATGCATCGCAAATAAAACACGGCGATGCACTGGTTTCAAACCATCACGAACCTCCGGTAAAGCTCGACCAACAATAACGCTCATCGCATAATCTAGGTAAGAACTTTTGAGTTCGTTTTCGATACTGACGGGAGTAATTTCTCTAGCTAATTCGCCCATAGATTCAATC
>NHNK02000092.1 GCA_002173415.2 Marinomonas agarivorans | reverse complement strand
ACTGCACAACATGAACGCGCTCGACACGCACGACACCCCGCGGTTCGCCACCAACGCGCTGCCCGGCGCCGTGCCGGTCGCGCTCGGCATGGCGGTGTCGATGCCGGGCATCCCGGTGATCTGGTCGGGCGACGAGCTCGGCCTCACGGGCGTGAACGGTGAGGACTCCCGCACACCCATGCCGTGGGACACCATCGACGAGCACGCCGACTCCATCGCGCTGCATCGGCAGCTGCTGGCGCTTCGCAGCGAGCAGCCTGCGCTGCGCGGTGGCGGGATGCGGTGGCTGCACGTGGGCGAGGAGGCGCTGGTCTGGATCC
>NHNK02000091.1 GCA_002173415.2 Marinomonas agarivorans | reverse complement strand
TTGACTGACATTTGAACTTGATTAACTAACGTTGGAATAATGGCCGCGTCACAAAAACGATAATCCGCGATGGCGTCGACAACACTATACACATTCTCTTCTTCTAGCCCAGTCACATACACCATGGGTGAAAAAATATCGATATGCTTGCTGACTAATAAGCGCGGTAATAACACGGCCTCATCAGCAAAACTACATGGCGAAATACCACTCAACATCACATTAAACCCATACGCGTTGGCGGTTTCAAAAGAATGTTCAAGTGCCTCGGCCAACCCTGCAACCCCTTCTTGCAAGCAATAAGCAATCCCATCGTATTTT
>NHNK02000090.1 GCA_002173415.2 Marinomonas agarivorans | reverse complement strand
TAATGCCTCGCCAATACCAAAACCACTCACAGAGCGATAACCATTGGCCTTATTGCCTGTGGATGCGGCTTCAAGGTCGGCATGACGTTCTGCCTTCATTAAGCTGTTTAAGGCGATCTCAAACAATCGATTTACCCCATCGGGTTTTGTCATCAGTTGATCAACAGCGGCTTGTATTTGTTGTGTGTTTAGTTTTAATGTATACATAGTCTCTCTTTTGTTAATGGGTTTATTTTTTGGTTGAATCAAACACATTTAATGAGAGAGAGGCGCTTTTTTCAACGTCACTCTTGTAGACACACTTTTTGGGACGGTATGTTC
>NHNK02000089.1 GCA_002173415.2 Marinomonas agarivorans | reverse complement strand
TGTCTATCTTCGAAAAAGACAATCACTTACTCTCTTTGTGCTGGAGCGCAGTATACAGAAGAGTTTTTATAGCCTCAATCAGTAAAGATGCGCATCTGTCAGCGGTTAGGTTGACCCTAAATGTGGTTGAGCCCGTAGTCCTTTAGCAGGTTAATCATCATCTGGCCACTTTGTTCTCTATGTTTATGATGAATTGCCCTAGCTTGTTCAGAATTGCGCTCTTCGATGGCTTTTACCACGTCAGTATGATCTTTATTGGAGTTAGTGGGTTTTGGACGTATCTTAAGAGTGAGCATACGTGCTCGATGGGACTGCTCAATAAA
>NHNK02000088.1 GCA_002173415.2 Marinomonas agarivorans | reverse complement strand
CAGATTGAAGTGCGACCACCAATTCACGCGCACGAGCGGCAAAGACCTCATCCTCATCAAAGCAGGCTTTAGCTGAACGATAAAAACTCTCTAAGTCAGAAAGCGCCATGCTGATTTCACTGTTTTCTTGGCGTAGTTGCTCCATGTAGGCAAGCAGCATTCCAAATTGGGTGCCCCAATCTCCGACATGGTTTTGACGGATAACGTTATGACCCAAGAATTCCAAAGTACGAACAATGGCATCACCAATCACCGTCGAGCGTAAATGGCCAACGTGCATTTCTTTCGCTAGGTTTGGCGATGAGTAATCTACGACTATGGTTT
>NHNK02000009.1 GCA_002173415.2 Marinomonas agarivorans | reverse complement strand
AAAACTTACCGATTCTGCAACTTTCTGGGCCTAAAGGGGGATTTTTCGTAAGATTCTGGTACTCACTATGTTACAAAACCCTATTAAATTCAATGTATTGAGCGTTTTTCAGGGAGGACTAGTTAGAAGGGGTAATAATAGTCAGATCAAGTCTGAATTCGTAAAGTTAAGATTGCTTTCTGATCCGGCTTAACTGTGTCGGCGTTATGCCTAAGTGTGAAGCGATATGGTATTGAGGGATACGTTTAGCAAGCGCTTGATTTTCACGAATAAAGCGAAGGTAACGCACTTTGGCGTCTTCCTGAACCAGCTCAGTCTCACGAACATCTTTTACTAGTAACCAGTTTTTTTCTAAGTATAGAATGTGGAGCATTTTTAAATCATGCTGTGTTTCTAATAACTTTCTATATGACTTGAAATCAATGCATACCACTGTTGAATCTTCTAGTGCCTCAATGGAAAATTGAGATGATGTATTGGTTAAGAGAGCGGTCATTGGTCCTGGAAACATACATTCATTGAAAAACATTTTATTATATTCTTGCCCCTTTTTATTAACGGTATAAGCTCTAAAAATCCCCTTAACAACAAAAGAAAAAGAAGATGGGATCTTATTTAGACCATACAGCAATTCTCCTTTTTTCACATGCTGTATGTGACAAATACCCTTATAAAGTCGCCAAGTATCTGGTGATAGTGGATAGTAAGAGTTCAAAGTCTCTTGCAATGCTTGGTATGCTCTTGTTTCCATTAATTTCGCTCTATTGTAAAAGTAAAAGCACCGCTAGGATTTCTAGTGCTTGTGTGGCGCTTCATGTATGCCTTAATAACTAAAATCTATGTTTAAAATGCTTTTTCTAGTTCGGTTGACCTGCAGTTACCTGATAATCGTTAAATGTTGCTAATTAATATATAGCTCGATTTATTATTTGTAGTTACGGTGCTGGCATTATATTAAGCAATTATAAAAACATCAGGCCCTCATCTTACATTGATATTCCCTTTGTGGAAGAGCTAGTATCAAATGAAATAAGATGAGAAAGAGGTAGTTAAAGAGTATGTCTTTAAAGTCACATTTTGAATTACTGGCAAGTTACAACTCATGGATGAATGAAAGTCTGTATTTAGCTTCGCAACGCTTGAGTAGCGATGAATTGGCTTGCAATAGAGGTGCCTATTTTGGTTCTATCATCGGCACGCTGAACCATATTTTGGTCGGTGACTTAATATGGCTAAAACGTTTTGCTGAACATCCCTCTGAGTTTATGGCTCTTTCTTATGTAAAAGCTCTCAAAATGCCTTCAAGTTTGGATAAGCAACTCTACGACAATATAAATGATCTTTTCGTTGAAAGAGTGAAGCTCGATAAAATAATCACCGCATTTTGTAGTGAGATTAATGAAGACTGCCTTAGCTCTACTTTGACGTACAAAAATACAAAAGGTAAGTTGTTTCATAAAAAGATGAGTGATTTAGTATTGCATCTATTCAATCATCAAACGCATCATCGTGGACAAGTATCGACACTGCTTAATCAACAAGGAATTGATATCGGAGGAACGGATCTTCTGTTAAAAATACCAGAAGTCAAATACACTCTTAAGTAAGAGAACCTCTTACCCAAGAGCCTTTTACCCAAGAATCTTTTACCTAATAAATAGGCAGGCAAATAACTAAACCATCTATTTTTACATTTCCAATCTCTACTTTACTTCAGTATAAAGACGCATTATGAATCAACATTTAGAACAACTTGAACCAACCTCTGTTTGGCGACACTTCCGTACCTTATGCAATATTCCACGTCCTTCTTTTTATGAAGCACAGTTGCGTGACTTGCTTTTTAACTGGGCGCAATCAAAAGGTTTGGAGGCATATATTGACCCTTGCGGAAATTTATTGATTAGAAAACCGGCTTCAAAGGGGATGGAGAATAGGGAAACAGTGGTGCTGCAAGGTCACCTCGACATGGTGGCGCAAAAAAATGAAGGTGTTGAGCATGATTTTACAAAAGATCCGATCAAGACAGAAATTATAGACGGTTGGGTGACCGCAAAACAAACAACCTTGGGGGCTGATAACGGCATTGGCGTAGCAGCGGCGTTAGCTGTATTGGAAGCCACAGACATAGCGCATGGGCCAATTGAAGCTTTATTCACAATAGAGGAAGAAAGTAGTTTACGCGGTGCGGCAGAGTTGCAAGAAGAGTTATTAACCGGGCGTTTATTATTCAACTTAGATTCAGAAGATCGAGGTGATGTGTATATAGGTTGTGCTGGTGGAATCGATATTAACATACAGCACTCGTATGCTACGCAGACTGTTTCTGATGATCAAGTTGGTTATGAATTGTCTGTTTCAGGGTTGCGGGGTGGCCACTCAGGACTGGATATCCATAAAGGTCGAGCAAGTGCAACCGTGCTGTTGGTTCGGCTCTTATCTGCGTTAAATGAGCAATGCATTTTTCAACTGTCAAGCTTGAAGGGTGGTACTTTACGCAATGCGATTGCCAGAGAGGCAAAGGCAATCTTGTCTATTGCTCCTGACCAAATAAGCGCTATTAAGTCGTGTGTTAAGGTGCTAAAAGACGAAATTATAGATGAGTTTGATATTGTAGAAAATGAAATAAAAATCAATTTAAAACCATGCCAGAAAGTTAGTAAAGTGTTAAGAGATGTTGATAAGCAGGTGTTGGTTGAAACCTTAAAATGCGCTCCTCATGGTGTAGAGAAAATAAGCGTAGATTTGCCTAATGTAACAGAAACATCTTGCAACTTTGGTGTGGTTAACCTTGAGCTTGAGAAGGAAGGTTTTGAGTTTTCTGCTTGCTTTTTAGTTCGATCCCTTATCGATTTGGATGCAACTAATCTTGCGAGCAAAATAAAAACGCATTTTGAAAAAATAAGCGCGCAAGTGTTTTTAGAGAATGATTACCCTGGTTGGCAGCCTGATGCTAATTCAAACTTGCTATCTTACTTTTTGGACACTCACAAAGACGTTATGGGGTATGACGCCAATGTTAAAGTGATTCATGCAGGCTTAGAGTGTGGAATCATTGGGGCGAAATATAAAAATATGGAAATGGTTTCATTTGGTCCTAATATCCGAGGTGCTCACTCACCAGATGAAAGGCTTGAGATTGATTCTGTTGCGGACTTTTGGCGTCTTTTGGTGCGTTTATTGGCAAATATCCCTGTTAGATGTGTTTAATTTTATATGGCTCTATTGGCATACTTTATCCCCAGATATATGCTAATAAATGTGTCAATAAATTAATAAAGTCTTTTATAAACATAGGGTTATGGTTTTTGTTATTTGATAATCACTTGAGCTTAAAATATCTATTTAGTAGGTCAAAACAAATAGTAGGTCAAAGCAAAAAACTGTAGATCAAAAAAGCGCTTAGTGAACTCGCTTTACGAGTTGTGGTTGTTTTTATAGCCGCTTATTGAGGTTTTGTAGTGACTTTTATAATTGTCTGGCTTGTTGTTTATGATGAGAAAAAATAGTTAGACAGGCACATAATACTATAGAGTGTAGCAAGTGGATCGCATATAATAAGCCGCTTTATCATGTCTGACTTTGCTTTTGATTAACGATAGAGGTCATTTCATATCGATTCAAAGAAGCAAAACATAAAAAATAAAAGCAAGCTCAATTAAGCTCAGTTACAGGAAAATACGATTATGCGCAGTCACTATTGCGGCGAGTTAAATGCTTCAAATATTTCGCAAGAAATTACGTTATGCGGTTGGGTTCACCGTCGAAGAGACCATGGTGGAGTTATCTTTCTTGATGTTCGAGATCGTGAAGGTATTACCCAAGTTGTTTTTGACCCTGATCGCAAAGAAAGTTTTGACTTGGCAGATAGTGTTCGTAATGAGTACGTAGTAAAGCTGACAGGTTTGGTTCGTGCTCGACCTGCTGGTACAGTTAATGAAAACATGCCAACAGGTGAAATTGAGGTGTTAGGTACCTCTTTTGAAATACTAAACGCATCCGAAACACCACCATTTCAATTAGATTCGCATCAATCTGTCGGCGAAGATGTACGTCTTAAAAATCGCTTTATTGACCTTCGCCGTCCAGAAATTCAAGAGAGAATGCGTTTTCGTTCTAAAGTGACGTCCGCTTTGCGTAATTATCTTGATGAAAATGGTTTCCTTGATATTGAAACGCCAATATTGACCCGTGCGACGCCAGAAGGTGCCCGTGATTATCTTGTGCCAAGTCGTACCCATGAAGGCAGTTTTTTTGCCTTGCCACAATCTCCTCAGTTATTTAAGCAACTATTAATGGTATCTGGTTTTGATCGTTACTATCAGATAGCCAAATGTTTCCGCGATGAAGATTTACGTGCAGATCGTCAACCTGAATTTACTCAAGTTGATATTGAGACATCTTTTATGGGGGAAAAAGAGATCATGGCGATAACGGAAACCATGATCAAGGGCTTATTCAAAGACTTGTTAGAGGTTGATCTAGGTGTTTTTCCGTCAATGCCTTACTCAGAGGCAATGGAGAAATATGGTAGCGATAAACCAGATTTACGTATTCCTCTCACAATGGTAACCGTTTCTGATTTAATGAAAGAAGTAGACTTTAAGGTGTTTTCTGGCCCTGCGGTTGATCCAAGAGGTCGGGTTGCGGCATTAAAAGTTCCTAATGGTAACACGTTAACTCGTAAGCAAATTGATGATTACACAAAGTTTGTTGGTATCTATGGTGCGAAAGGTCTTGCTTATATTAAAGTGAACAATAAATCAGATCTTGAAGAAGGTTTGCAGTCGCCGATCGTAAAATTCTTACCTGTTGAAGTGAGAGGTCAATTGATCGAACGCTTAGAGGCACAAGATGGTGACTTGATCTTCTTTGGTGCGGATTCCGAAAAAATAGTTAACGAAGCCTTAGGGGCATTACGCTGTAAAATTGGTGAGGATTTATCCTTGTATACTTGTGAGTGGGCGCCTTTATGGGTTGTTGATTTTCCAATGTTTGAAGAAACATCAGATGGCGGTATTACGGCAATACATCACCCATTTACGGCACCATCTTGCTCGGTAGAAGAGTTAAAGGCGGATCCGTTAAAAGCCTTATCACAAGCCTATGATATGGTACTAAATGGTACAGAATTGGGTGGCGGCTCTGTTCGTATTCACCAAGAATCCATGCAAGAGGCGGTGTTTGAGTTATTAAATATCAGCAAGGAAGAACAAGAAGAAAAATTTGGTTTCTTACTTGATGCGTTGAAATTTGGTGCGCCTCCACATGGTGGTCTTGCATTTGGTTTGGATCGTTTGGTGATGTTGATGACGGATTCTAGTTCTATTCGTGATGTGATTGCCTTCCCTAAAACACAAAGCGCCACGTGTTTATTGACTCAAGCGCCAGGTGAAGTGAGTGAGAAACAACTGAAAGAATTGAGTATTCGGGTGCGTAAGCCAATAACAGAAACAACATCTTAGCGCTGTATCCCACTAAAGTTTGTGTTAAAAGGTCGTATTTTTGCGACCTTTTTTATATAAATGATAGTTGGTACGACATGTTGCTAATATGAATGGTGGAGATTCTCTTTTGACGCGAATTTTTGCAATTGACCCAGGTTCTAGGGTAACAGGTTTTGGTGTAATTGATGTCAAAGGCAACAACATTAGTTATGTCGATAGTGGCTGTATTCGTTTGCCTGATGTAACGTTAGGGGAGCGGCTTAAGAATATTTATCTAAATGTAAATGAGCTTTTGGCGAAGCATGAGCCTGATGAATTTGCCATAGAAGAAGTTTTTTTGGCGAAAAATGCAAATTCTGCCTTAAAACTGGGCCAAGCACGAGGCGCAGCCATTGTGTCTGCAGCAATGTACGGACTTGAAGTCGCTGAATATGCGGCAAAACGTGTGAAGCAATCTGTTGTTGGAAGTGGTAATGCAGACAAAGAGCAAGTTCAACAAATGGTACAGTTATTGCTTAATCTTAATACGGCGCCTCAGTCTGATGCAGCTGATGCATTGGCTATTGCTATGTGTCACGCACATACCAGAACATCTTCTGGATTAGAGTATGGAGTGGGTAAAAGAGCCGCTCGATCGGGTAGACGTTGGTCAGAATTGGATGTAAGGAACCTTAAGTGATAGGTCGTATAGTTGGTCAGTTAATAGAAAAAACACCTCCGGAGCTGTTGATTGATGTTCATGGTATTGGTTATGAAATGGTTGTGTCTATGACGACTTTTTATGACCTGCCTACCATAGGGGAGCAGGTTACTCTGTATACCCATTTTCAAGTAAAAGAAGATGCACACTCCCTATATGGTTTTCTTACAAAAGACGAGCGAGCTTTATTTCGAATTTTAATAAAGGTAAATGGTGTTGGGCCTAAGATGGCACTAAATGTTCTATCAAGCATGTCGAGTGAAGAGCTTATTCACTTTGTGCAAGAATCTGATGTTACCGCTTTGACACGTATTCCCGGAGTAGGTAAAAAAACAGCAGAGCGTTTGATTATTGAATTGCGAGATAAGTTAGGGCAGGCCGCTAAGAATGATCTGCTAACAGCGCCAACTGTGCTACACAAGGTACAAACAGACCCAAGACAAGAAGCGGAAGCGGCGCTTATTGCTCTAGGGTACAAACCACAAGAAGCGGCAAGGGCAATAGCGAAAGTACCAGTTTCCAATGATTCTAGCGAGCAGGTAATCAAAATAGCACTTAAAAATATGCTGAAATAGGCTAGAGACAATGATAGAAACAGATCGGATTATCAGTGGTGAAGCTAAAGATAATGAAAAGAGTGTTGATCGAGCAATCAGGCCGCAAACCCTTGAAGAGTATATAGGTCAACCAGTTGTTAGAGAGCAAATGCATATCTTTATGGAGGCTGCTCGACAACGTAAAGAGCCTCTTGATCATTGCCTTATTTTTGGGCCTCCAGGCTTAGGCAAGACTACATTAGCCAATATTATTGCGAACGAAATGGGAGCAGAGTTAAAAACTACTTCTGGTCCAGTTCTGGAAAGAGCAGGTGATCTCGCGGCGTTATTAACAAACCTAAACGAAGGCGATATTCTTTTTATTGATGAGATTCATAGATTAAGCCCAGCGATTGAAGAGATACTCTATCCGGCTATGGAAGATTATGAGCTCGATATTATGATTGGTGAGGGGCCTGCGGCACGCTCTATAAAGATAGAGCTTCCCCCTTTTACATTAGTGGGAGCAACGACTCGGGCAGGTTTGTTAACTTCGCCTTTACGAGATCGTTTTGGAATCGTGCAGCGTTTAGAGTTTTATGACGTAGAATCTTTAACCACAATTGTCGCCAGATCCGCAAATAAAATGAATGTAAATATGGAGCAATCTGGCTGTTTTGAAGTGGCTAGAAGATCGAGAGGAACGCCACGTATTACTAATAGGCTTTTGCGACGTGTTAGAGATGTAGCACAAGTAGAAAATGTTGATATGGTTGATCAAAAGGTTGCCCAAAAGGCCTTAGATATGCTAAGTGTAGACAATCAAGGCTTTGATCATCTTGATCGACGTATGTTATTGACAATGATAGAAAAATTTGACGGTAGGCCAGTGGGTTTAGACAGTATTGCTGCTGCCGTTGGTGAAGATAAGGACACGATTGAAGATGTAATCGAACCTTATCTTATTCAACAAGGCTTTATTATAAGAACACCGAGAGGTCGACAAGTAACAAAAAAGGCCTACGAACACTTTAATTATCAGTTACCAAACGATTTATCTTAGAGGTACTAAATGTCAATTTGGGGTCTTATTGCAAACGCTAGTGTTGTTGTTCAGCTAGTTATGTTGTTATTAATATCAGCGTCTATTTTTTCTTGGGTTGTAATATTTCAGCGAATCCGTGTACTAAATAATGCAAAAAATATTCGTCTTGAATTTGAAGACAATTTTTGGTCAGGAATGGACCTAAGCCAGCTTTATCGAAAAATCACTGTGGAACAAGACAGTGTAGAAGGTGTCGAAAATATTTTTACCGCCGGAATTAAAGAATTTACCCGCTTGAGGCAAAACATAAATATGGACCCCGATGCAATTATGGAAGGGGTGCAAAGAGCTATGAGAGTCGCTTTAACGCGTGAAGAAGAAAAGCTTGACCAACATTTACCTTTTTTAGCCAGCGTTGGCTCGACAAGTCCGTATATCGGGTTGTTTGGCACTGTTTGGGGGATTATGCATTCTTTTATCGGTCTTGCAGAAGTGCAGCAAGCTACATTGGCAACGGTTGCTCCAGGGATCGCAGAAGCACTAATTGCAACAGCAATAGGCTTGTTTGCTGCGATTCCAGCGGTAATATCTTACAACCGTTTTTCTGCAAGTGTGGATGCCCTGATAGTGAGTTATGAGACGTTTTCCGATGAATTTAGCAGTATATTGCATCGAAAAGTTCATGGGCGTGATGGAGGTGAGGGATAGTGGCTCGACACGCTCGTCGCTCAAAAAGAAGGCCAATGTCAGAAATCAATGTGGTGCCATACATTGATGTCATGTTGGTTTTGTTGGTTATTTTTATGATTACAGCACCTATGTTGACTCAAGGTGTCGATGTGGACTTACCGCAAGCAAATTCAGCAGTCATCCAGAATGATGAAAATGATGTACTGATTGCTTCAATTGATAGTAATGGCGATTACTATATCGACTTTGGTGGAGAACAAAAACCAATTAAGTTAAACGATTTGCAAGAAAGAGTACGCAAAGTGTTGGCACAAAATCCTAAATTGTCTGTATTAGTTAGAGGAGACAAGACTGTTCCTTATGGGGATGTAATTGGTTTAATGGTATCACTACAATCGGCGGGTGTTCCTAATGTTGGTTTGGTAACAGAGCCTGAGAGGCGTTAATGACGTTTTTCGATAAAGAAGGGTATGCCCTTCCAATATTATTAGCGATCTTGCTTCATGCCACTATTATTATTTTTTCTGTTGCAGGTTTTCATTTTGTGCCTGAAAAAAAAAGGGAAGTTAATGAAAGACCTATAGTGCAAGCCAAGGTTGTTGATATCGATAAGACTATTATCGGTCAAAGAATTAGAGATGAGAAAAAAAGGGCGGCAGATGCCAGAGCCGCTAAAAAGAAAGCAGAAGAGAGAAAAAAAGCACTTGAAGAACAAAAAGTGTTAGCAGAAAGGCAGCGCAAAATTGACGCCGCCCGAAAGGCTAAAGAAGCTGAAGAGGCAAAACGAGCGGCTGAAAAAAAAGCTCTATTAGAAAAGCAAAAAAAAGAACGTTTAGCAAAAGAAAAAGCAAGGCGCTTAGCAGAAGAAGCGGCGAAGAAAGAAGAAGCGCAAAAAAAACTTGAAGCAGAAAGAATCGCCCAAAAGAATAAAGAAGATGAAGCCCGTAAAAGAGAAGAGGCCCGCATCGCAGAAGAAAAAAGAATTCGGCAAGAAGAGGCAAGAAAAACGCTTGAAAGAGAGCGCAAATTAGCCGAGCAAAAAGCAGCGCAAAAGGAAATTGAAGCTGAGGCACAAAAACAAAGAGAGGCTGAGGAGCAGCAGGCTGTCCAATCTCTTGTTGACTTAATTATAGTTAGAATAAGTCGTAATTGGATTAGGCCTCCTAGTGCTCGCAATGGCATGATAGCGGAGCTGAATATAAGTTTTTTACCTAACGGTGAAGTAAATGAGGTTTTTATTACTCAATCCAGTGGTGATGTAAATTTTGATAATAATGTAAAGAATGCTGTGCACAAGGTTGATCGCATTGAAGAGTTAGCCGATTTAGACTCTTATATTTTTGAACGAAATTTTAGAAGTGTTGAAATTATTTTTAATCCCCAAGATTTAAGAAATTAGACAGATTGACTATCTTGTAAGCATTGATATATGCATAAGGAAGTTGAAATATTCTTTTTCCGCAGTTATTTTGAATTTCTATGGGGTAATGTTATATATTGATAAGGTGCTAAGTTATTAAAATTAATAGATTTTAGTTTATTATCAAATTGTATTTATTGTTGTATTTTAAAGGCAAGTAGGGCTTTATTAACTAATGAAACCATATCGTTTTTTATCACTATTATTGTTAGCTATATTGACTGCTAATATCGCAAAAGCTCAATTAGTCATTGAGATAACCAGTGGCGCTGACCAGTTGTTGCCATTGGCTATTGTCCCTTTTAACTATGGAGGTGAAGGGGCACTTTCCGAGGATATTGCAAAAATTATTGAAGACGATTTAAAGCGAAGTGGTTTCTTTGAAACAATTCCAAGAGAAAATATGTTAAGTCTTCCATATCGTAAAGAAGATGTATTTTTTCGCGATTGGCGTTTATTGAAAAGTGATTATGTTGTTATTGGCAGTGTAATTGATACCGATGCAAACAACTATGAAATCACCTTTGAACTGCTGAATGTGCTAGCGGAAAAAAGTGTTGAAAAACAAACTAAAATCATTGTCAATAAAAATGATTTAAGAACAGGTGCTCATTACGTTAGTGATCAAGTCTATCAGCTACTGACTGGTATTAGAGGAGCATTCAATACTCGTATTTTATATGTGACTGTTGATGGTGATCCTCAAAACCCAACTTATCAACTGCAAGTTGCTGATGCGGATGGTCATAGACCTCAGGTTATTGCTCAGTCAAAAGAGCCTATTTTATCTCCTTCATGGAACAGCGATGGTACATCCTTAACCTACGTTATGTTCAGAAACCGTCGTCCTGGTATTTTTACTCAAGAGTTAGCGACAGGAAAACGCCAACAACTTGCTCAATACCCTGGTTTAAATGGGGCGCCAGCTTGGTCACCAGATGGAAAAAAACTTGCGATAGTGCTTTCCAAAGATGGTAATCCAGAACTTTATGTTTTTGATCTTGAAACAAAAAAACTAACAAGATTAACAAATCACTACTCTATTGATACAGAGCCAGCATGGGAGCCTGATGGTAAAGGTATTATATTTACGTCAGATCGAGGCGGTAACCCACAAATTTATCGAATTGATGTTAATGACAGAGTAGTGGAAAGAATAACATTTGAAGGTGATTCAAATACCCGTGCAAGAATTACGCCCGATGGACGTTATTTGGTCACTGTACAAAAAAATGCGGGTAACTATCATATTGCCTTGCAAGATATGAATAATGGTCGAGTACAAATCTTAACACAGACGTACTTAGATGAATCGCCAAGTATTGCCCCAAATGGTAGTATGGTTATATATGCAACCACTCACAAAGGTAAAGGGGTGTTGGCTGTGGTTTCTGTTGATGGCCTTGTAAAATATAGGTTACCATCAACTGCAGGTGAAGTTCGTGAGCCAGCTTGGTCTCCTTTCTTCAATTAAAGTAGCATGAGGAGTTAATAATGAGCGTTAATAAACTTGGTAAGTTCGCTGTGATAGGGTTGTCAGCGGCATTCATCGTAGGTTGTGGTTCAACTGCAAGTGATACAGATTCGTCAACAGTAACGGAGACAGAAGTTGAGTCTTCAACAGATTCGTCTTCCGGTGCTGATAATGGTGGTAATTTATCAAGTGTTGTTGTCGAAGAGAGTAACAATACTGATTCTACAGCGACAAAAGCAATGCTTGATGGTGTAGATCATATTTTCTACTTTGACTTTGATAAATCTACTGTTCGCCCAGAGTCTAGAGAAGCTTTAGCAACTCATGCAAAATATTTAGTTGCAAATCCTAGCGCAACGGTTGTTCTTGAAGGTCATGCAGATGAGCGTGGTACTCGTGAATACAATATGGCTCTTGGTGAGCGTCGAGCAAAAGCAATTAGCCGTTACTTGACTATTCAAGGTGTTGCAGCAGCACAAATTGAAACAGTAAGTTTTGGTGAAGAGAAGCCGGCTAACACAGCTCACACTGATACGGCTTGGCAAGAAAACCGTCGTGTAGAAGTGCGTTACGAATAATGACTTATAAGGTAAAAAATTATTTCCGCTCTTTGATAATGGTGCTGAGCTTTTCAGCACCGTTAGCGCTTGCGGATGATGCACCTCGTACAGCTCTTTCTGTAGATGCCGCTTCAGAGTTGTTGTTTCAACTGGAAGCGCTGCAAACTGAAGTTCAAACTTTGAGAGGTATTGTTGAACAGCAACAGTACGAACTTTCAAAAATGAAAGACAGTCAGAAAGATAGGTACATTGATTTGGATAAACGTGTATCGTTAGTGATGTCTCGGATGTCAGAGACAACAACTAACGCAGATAATTCTGTTAATGATGTATCTGTTACTATCCAATCACCTACTGATGGTGACATCTTAATTGCTGGTGATCCAGCAATATCAGAAACACCTTCAAACACCTCTTCTGATCCTATCGTTATTCAACCTACGACGCCAGAGATTCAAGAAGCTTACAAAGCATCTTATGATTTGATTCGTAATAAAGAATATGAAAGAGCAGCAGCGGCCTTTGAGCAGTTTGTTGAGGATCACCCTAGTAATGAATTAACAGGTAATGGTTATTATTGGTTAGGGCAACTTAAATTAGTTTTAGGTGATCCTGCTAATGCATTAACTCAATTTGATACTGTAGTTAATCGTTTTCCAGGTCATAATAAAGAATCTGATGCTATTTATAAACTTGGTTTAGTGAATGACCAACTTGGAAATAAAATTGCAGCGAAAAGACATTTAATCGATGTTATTGAACGTTTTCCTGTTAGTGATGCCGCTAAACTTGCAAAAAAATATTTAAGCACTATGAAGTAGAGTTTGATATTTCAATGGGTTCAATATTATTGAGCCCATGATTCGACCATTTCCTTGTATTGTATCTTGTTATTTTCCAAAAATTATCTGGTATGATCCTTTTTTCTTTACACTTTCTTCTATTTAAATAGGAGTGACCATGATTAATTCCTCTGAAAAAAATATTTTGCGAGACGTGGTGCAAAAACACCTCCAGACGGCAGAGGCAATATTAGCCAAGTCATCTGTTAGTAATAATGCCTTGAAGGATGAAATCAAAGCATTATTAAAAGAAAAAGAGGCAGTTTTGGTCGCTCACTATTACTGTGATGATGAAATACAAGCATTAGCAGAAGAGTCTGGCGGCATTGTGGCTGATTCACTGGAAATGGCACGTTTTGGTGCGAATCACCCAGCAAAAAAGTTAGTTGTTGCTGGTGTTAAATTTATGGGAGAAACCGCAAAAATATTAAGCCCAGAAAAGCAGGTATTCATGCCAACGCTAGAGGCAACATGCTCACTGGATATCGGTTGCCCAATTGATGAGTTTTCTGCTTTTTGTGATCAGCACCCAGACAGAAAAGTGGTTGTGTATGCGAACACATCAGCGGCAGTAAAGGCAAGAGCTGATTGGGTTGTCACTTCTAGTATTGCTTTAGATGTTGTTCAGCATTTAATGGATGAGGGTGAAAAAATAATTTGGGCCCCAGATCAACATTTGGGACGTTATGTTCAGAAAGAAACAGGTGCTGACATGTTGTTATGGGATGGAGCTTGTATCGTTCATGAAGAGTTCAAAGCAAAAGGTATTTTAGATTTAAAAGCTATTTACCCTGATGCTGCGGTGCTTGTGCATCCTGAATCCCCTGAGTCGGTTGTTGAAATTGCAGACGCTGTAGGCTCTACCTCTCAACTAATTAACGCTTCTATAAATATGACAAACCCTACTTTTATCGTTGCTACAGATAGGGGGATTTTCTATAAAATGAAGCAGGCTTCACCAGATAAGCAATTTATTGAGGCGCCTACTGCTGGTTCGGGGGCCACTTGCCGTAGTTGTGCTCATTGTCCTTGGATGGCACTAAATAGCTTGCAAGTACTGAAGCAAACCTTATTGGATGAAAGTAATCAAATTTATGTCGATGAGTTCGTACAAAAACAAGCACTAATTCCTTTAACGAGAATGCTGAATTTTCAAAATAATTAATCTTGATCAACCTCATAAAGTTTTTCTGCTGCATTTATAGATGCCATTGTTGAATAAATAGTATTTATTTCGCTTTTCTCAGTATCTGTTGCGACTTTTTTGGCTTTTTCTATCAAAATTAGCGCTTTGGCTTTTCGACCTTTATTAAATTCATCCAATGCTTGATAAGCGAATGTTAGAGCTCGATTTTTTTCTAATTTGGCTTTTTGTATGTTCGTTTGAATGATGAGGTTTTTCTCATATTGTAGCCTATCTTGCTGAAAATAGTTGCGGTAGCGAATAGGGTGCAATTGTTCTTTGAGTGTTGAAAACATTAAACTTTTGGGGAGAATGGCTAGCTTAGCGTTAATGGTTGCCAATCCTGCTTTTGTTTTTTTGTTTGCAAGCAATATTTCAGCTTTCAAATAAGCTTGGGCATTATTATTTTCGTTCAGTTCTTGGGCATATTTTAATGCTTCTTGTAAATTGCCCTCCAATAGGGCGAGTAATGCAAGGGCATGTGTTTGCTGTTCTTTATTATTGATTTTGCTGAGTAAAAAATTTTTTGAATCATTACTTAATGCTGCTCTATAGGTTAGTACGATAGTTCGAAAATTAGTAAACGAGTCTGAATCATTGACTGTAGCTTCTTTGCTTGAGCCTTGTATAGAATCTGAAAAACGTGAGTCTGGAATAGGGTGAGTTGATAGAAACTCTAATTTTGTTTTTCCCACGGATGCTTGAAAGAAGGATAGAAAAAGTGCCTTCATTGCATCGGGGTTTAATCCTGCTTGAGATAAATAAAAACGTGCTTGTTTATCGGCTTCAACTTCGTGTCGACGGCTATTTGCCAGCATGTTTTCTTGTTTATTAGCAATTCCACTTAAAAATAGAGCGCTGGAAGCTTCTCCATCTACCCCTGATAGGGCCGCAGCAATACCTGCCCCAATCAGTGCTAGGGCCTTACCGCTTTCTTCACTATTGTTTTTGATTCGCCTCTCATAGTGTCTTAAGTCTAGATGCGCTAATTCGTGAGCAAGTAGTGCAAAAAGTTTTTCTTCTGTATCAATAAGGTTCAATATATCGGAATAGATGAAAAGATGATTTCCAGGTAGGACAAATGCATTGCTTTGACTGCTGTTTAACAATCCTATTTCGATTTTTTTGCTATTTAGGCCAGTTACTGGCAGCAAAACAGATAAGGCGCCTCTTAGGTATTCGTAAGCAGGAGGGTAGTGAATAAAACCACTATGTCCATGCAATTTCCTGAACCAATGTTGGCCAGTAACGTAAGCGGGGTTTGATAGGCTTGTTTCATCTAGGTTAGTGATAAAATCAGGTAGTTGATATTCGCCATTAGTTTGCGCAGAAAATGGGGAAAGCAGCCCTATAATTAAAAGTGTGGTTGTAACCTGTTTTATTTTTCTCATAATAGTGTCAAATTGTTTGGATAGAATGTATGAGTCTCACTGAAAATATGAATTATGACGTATTGCTAGATGCTATAGAACTCAAGTGCCCAATGCCATTATTAAAAATGAAGCTGGCACTTGCCAAAATGGCACCTTCGCAAATTTTATGTGTGTTGTCATCCGATAACAGCTCTATTAAAGATATTCCTTATTATTTATCTGTTGCAAAAATACCGTTACTTGAACAAAAAAGTGAAGGTGAAATACATTGCTTTTTAATCCAAAAACCTTGAGAGGCTTTAACTTTAATAAGCCCATGAACTAATTTTATGATCCAAAGTGAGAGAATATGTTCAAAATAGTTGACTCATTAATTAAGCGATATTTCTCCGATGAAGAGGCTGTCGTTTTTTTGCTCTTGTTGGTGGCCAGTATATCCATCCTTGTTTTCTTAGGTAACATTCTCGCACCAGTACTTATTGCTGTCGTATTAGCCTTTCTTTTACAGGGTGTTGTGGTAAAGGTGGAAAGACTAGGGGTGCGCCATCTTCCTGCTGTTTTAACTGTCTTTCTTGGCTTTTCCATGTTATGTGCCGGTTTTATCGGCATAATGGTTCCTGTTATTTGGCGACAAGCAGGCCGATTTCTTAATGATATTCCTCGCATGCTGGGTGATGTTGAAGAGTTGATTGTATCCTTTGCAGCTCAGCACCCTGAATATATTCGCCAAGAATCAATTAACGAGGCGCTAACGACTTTAACGAGTGAATTTGCCAATTTTGGACAATGGTTATTGTCTTTCTCTTTAGCAAGTATTCCTTCCATCCTTTCTTTGTTGATTTACCTCATTTTAGTACCGATCGTTATGTTTTTTCTTATGAAAGATCAAAAGCAAATCATGACTTGGTTTACGGCGTGGTTGCCACTGGAAAGGACAATGATGCGTTCAATAGCAAGAGAAATGAACGATCAGATAGCAAATTATATTCGAGGCAAATTTATTGAAATGGTTGTTGTCGGTGTCGTTAGTTATGCTGTTTTCGCCATAATGGGATTGCGATATGCAGAGTTATTGGCGTTGCTAGTTGGACTTTCTGTACTTGTACCTTACATTGGGGCTGTAGTTGTTACTGTTCCTGTTACTATGGTTGCTTTTTATCAGTATGGCACAGGGTCAGACTTTATATACTTATTAGTTGCTTATCTTGTTGTTCAGGCGCTTGATGGCAATGTGTTAGTGCCTTTACTTTTCTCTGAAGCGGTTAATTTGCATCCTTTAGCGATTATTATTGCCGTTTTGTTTTTTGGCGGCATATGGGGCTTTTGGGGGGTGTTTTTCGCTATTCCTTTGGCTACTTTAGTTAAAGCGATCATTAATGCTTGGCCACAACATAGACAAAGTGAGTAATGTTATTTTCTAGGAGCTAACAGATATTAAGTTAGCTCCTTTTTGCTTTACGGCACTTTTTGTTTTACGACACTATGGTGTAAGTATTTGGTCTGTGTGTTCCTTTGTTTTTACTTTGGTAATAATGTCTTCAATTTTTCCTTCTTCACTGATGATAAAAGTTGTCCTTACTGTTCCCATAAATTCTTTGCCCATAAACTTTTTTAGTTGCCAAACATCATAGGCGTCATGTGCGAGACGTTCTGTATCTGCGAGCAGAGGGAAGGGAAGGTCGTTCTTTTTGATAAAATTTTGATGCTTTTTTTCTGTATCTGTACTGACGCCTAAAATGACGTAGCCTGCAGATAAGAAACGTTCATAATTGTCTCTTAAATTGCAAGCTTGTGCAGTGCATCCTGGTGTCGAGTCTTTGGGGTAAAAATAGAGCACTACCTTTTTTCCTTTAAATTGCGCTAAAGATACTGAGTTTCCATCTTGGTCTGGAATGGTGAAGTCAGGGGCTGTTTGTCCAATTTTTAGACTTGTAATAGTTGCCATAAGGGGTCGCCTTCTTAAATTGTATGAATCGAGAGGGTTTTATTGTTTACTGTTTTAACGGTAAAACTTACTATATGCAACTACTCAATGTTTGTATTTCATATTGAAAATAATACATTCTACTAATGGAAAAACAATGACAGTAACACTTTTGAAAAAGAGTCCATTTTGTCACCTAAATGATTGTTCTGACATGTGAGCAACGTTATTATGAGTTCGCATAAATATTACTGGAGAGGTAAATGATTAAAGGCAGCCTAGTCGCTTTAATAACCCCGATGACAGAAAATGGTGCTGTCGACTCGAAAAAACTAGATGATTTGATTGAGTTTCATTTAGCTGAAGGCACAAATGGCATTGTTGCAGTAGGTACAACTGGCGAATCAGCAACATTGACTTATGAAGAACATGCAAATGTTATAAAGCAAGTGGTAGATAAAGTTGCAGGTCGGGTTCCTGTAATTGCTGGAACGGGGGCAAACTCCACTCATGAAGCAATTGACTTAACACAACGGGCCAAGAATGCAGGTGCAGATGCCTGTTTATTAGTGACGCCTTATTATAATAAACCGACACAAGAAGGCCTCTATCAGCACTTCAGCAAAATTGCTGCTTCTGTCGATATTCCTCAAATTCTTTATAATGTACCAGGCCGTACGGCTTGTGACATGAGCAACGAAACAGCGCTTAGATTGGCTTCTATAAACAATATAGTCGGTATTAAAGACGCCACAGGTGATTTAGTTCGTGGTAAAGCATTGATTGAACAAGCACCAGAGGGCTTTGCTCTTTATTCTGGCGATGACGCTACAGCAGTTGATTTCATGTTGCTAGGTGGTCATGGCACAATTTCAGTAACGGCAAATGCAGCCCCCAAAAAAAATGCTCAAGCAGCGCAATTTGCTTTACAAGGCGATGCAGAAAAAGCAAAAGAAGTGGACTCATCATTGCGCTCTTTACACAAAAACCTATTTTTAGAAGCCAATCCAATCCCTGTAAAATGGGCTTGTCACCAGTTGGGGTTATGTGATCTTGGTATTCGCTTACCTTTAACCATTTTGTCTGAGCAGTTCCACGAAGATATATTGCACGCATTGAAAGAAGCCGAGGTTTTGTCTTGATTCTATCCGTTAAACACCTTTCTACGGCCGGACTCTTAACTTTACTGATGTCCGGTTGTTCCATTACAGACCGTGGAAATGATTATCAACTTAGTCGCAGTAATGATCGTCCTTTAGTCGTTGAGGATGGAGCATTTTACTCTACCGATAAACTAGTTATTCCTAACGAACAAAGCATTCCTGTTTATAAAGAAAGACACGATTTTATCGCTCCTGACGTGCCAAAGCCCTATGTACCGTTCGCTGATTTGAAAATTGTTTGGCAAGATAACCAAATGTGGATTGAATCATCGTCTAACCTATCAAGTATGAAGACTGCGGTTACTGAGTTTTTCTCAACCTTGTCAGGAGAACAAGACGTTTTTCATGTAAAAGCAGATAATAGGTTAGAAACCTTCCCAATATCTTTTGTTCAACAAAGTTGGCTTGGTGCTTTATGGTCTAACATAACTCGACTGTACCCAGAAAAAGCTGTCTACGAAGTTGTGTTTGAAAGTAAGGGCAAAGTCAATCGGCTAGGCCTACGTTATCAAACCATTAAAACAGATATTAACGGTGAAGATACTGTTAGTGACTGGCTTACACCCAAAGCAGATGAAAGAGTATATTCAACTGCTTTAGATTTATGGGGGCAGTTATCTACCAAAATAAAAAATAATGAAGAACTTTTATCGGCTAGAAATCAAACAGAGCCAAACAGCTTGTGGTTAGACTATCAGGGCAACTACGCAGTTCGCCTAAATACTGGTTCAGATAAGCAAACCTTGATCAACATCATCAACAAAAGTCCACTTCATTTAATCAACAACAACCCTTTGGAAGTTGCCTTTATTCCTGCTAGTGAAATTCCAAAAGTCGGTGAACTGAAAAAGTTAGTATTACCACCGTTAGGAGGCGAAAGAATAGTATTAGGTAATATTCGTCGTCGTAACCTAGATGACCTGACATGGGAGCAACGTAGTTATCCTGTTATTTTAGACCAACGGTCTAATGGTGTTTTTGTTTCAATTGATGCTAGTGAAGCAGATCAACCAAAACTGGTTTCCTATCGTGTTATGCAAGAACTTTTTCAAACAATGAATTCAAATTAAAGCAGGAGAGGTATAGTGGAAAAACGACAAGAGTTATATGCGGGTAAAGCGAAATCCGTTTTTTATACTGATGATCCTGACAAAATGGTGCTCGTTTTTAGAGATGATACATCCGCATTTGATGGCAAAAAAGTAGAGCAGCTTGATAGAAAAGGGATGGTTAATAATAAGTTTAATGCTTTCATTATGAGCAAACTGCAAGAAGCAGGTATCCCAACGCATTTTGAAGCATTGCTCAGCGACACCGAATGTCTAGTGAAACGCTTAGACATGATGCCTGTTGAATGTGTTGTACGTAATATTGCCGCAGGCAGCTTGTGTCGCCGTCTCGGTGTTGAAGAAGGATTAGAGCTTAATCCGCCAACTTTCGAACTGTTTTTAAAAGATGACGCACTTGGTGACCCTATGATTAATGAGTCGCATGTGACTACATTCGGTTGGGCAGCGCCTGAACATTTACAAAAAGCAAAAGAACTGACATACCAAGTAAATGATGTACTTAAAGCATTATTTCTAAATGGCGGCATGTTGTTGGTTGATTATAAACTTGAATTTGGTTTATTCAATGGACAGGTTGTTCTAGGCGATGAATTTTCTCCTGATGGTTGTCGTTTGTGGGATAGCCAAACAAAAGAAAAGTTAGACAAAGACAGATTTAGACAAGGGTTAGGCAGTGTTATTGAATCTTATGAAGAGGTTGGGCGCCGTCTTGGAATTGATTTTAACGTATAAGATAATTCAACCCTGCATTGGGAACGGCTATTTTATTTGCCTGCCACGCTTTTTAAGAGATAAACAATTTGATTAATTTCTTACCCGTTCGCATCGGTCTGAGATATGCGAGAGCAAAACGAAAAAATCATTTTATTTCGTTTATTAGCTTTTCTTCCATTGCCGGTCTGGCCTTAGGGGTTGCAGTACTAATAACTGTGTTGTCCGTCATGAATGGCTTTGATCGTGAGTTGCGCCAACGTATTTTAGGTATGGTCCCCCATGCCACTTTATGGGGAACCCCAAATTTAACTGACTGGCAAGAAGAAGCAGAAATAGTCAAGACAATTAAAGGGGTTACAGGTGTTGCTCCACATGTTCAAGCTCAAGTTATGTTTCAATCTGGCTCTAATGTTCATGGAGCGCTGCTAAATGGTATTGAACCGAACCTTGAGGCAAAAATTTCCATTATCAATGAGCATATTGTATCCGGCTCATTAGAGGCGTTAAATGAGCAATCTTTTGGCATAATTCTTGGTCAACAACTCGCTAATTCTCTACGAGTCAAGCTAGGTGATAAGGTAACAGCCTTATTGCCAGAGGCAAACGTTTCTATTGCTGGTATTACACCAAGACTGAAACGTTTTACTCTAGTTGGCACATTTGAAGTTGGTGCAGAACTGGATTCTAGCCTCGCATACATTCATATTAATGATGCTGTCAAATTAAAACGCATACCAAAAGGCCAAATAGAGGCGCTAAGAATTGAATTTGATGATTTATTTCAAGCACCGTTTTTAATTTGGGATATTGCGCGCGCGGTACCAGGACAAAATCGAGTTAGTGATTGGACAAAAACGCATGGCAACCTTTTTCAGGCCATTCAAATGGAAAAAACTATGATTGGTTTGCTCTTGCTTCTAATTATTGCTGTAGCAGCGTTTAATATTGTTTCAACCTTAGTGATGGTCGTGACCGATAAGCAAACAGACATCGCAATTTTAAGAACCATGGGGCTTACCTCAACCCAAGTGATGTGGGTTTTTATTGTGCAAGGTGTATTTATCGGTACATTAGGAACCCTAGTTGGCTTGGTGTTAGGCGTAACAATGGCCCTAAATGTAAGCGAAATAATTGCTGGTTTAGAATCTTTACTGAATACACAATTTTTAAACTCAGATGTTTATTTTATTAGTTACCTACCATCAGAACTTAACTGGCAAGATGTCAAAGTTATTTTAACCTCTGCCTTTATCATGACGGTAACAGCGACTATTTATCCTGCTTGGCGAGCTTCTAAAGTGCAACCGGCTGAGGCATTGCGTTATGAGTAAAACCGTACTTGAGTGTCGCGATTTAACAAAACACTATAATGACGGTAAACACAGTGTTGCCGTTTTTGAATCAATTCAATTTTTTTTAAGAAAAGGTGAAATTGCAGCCATTGTTGGAGCGTCTGGATCAGGTAAAACCACCTTACTAAATATGTTAGCAGGACTTGATTTACCGACTTCTGGTGATGTTTTTTTGCATGATGCGTCATGGTCGAGTATGAAGGATACTGTTCGATCAAAAACACGTAATTCGTCTTTGGGCTTTGTGTACCAGTTCCACCATTTATTGCCTGAATTTTCTGCACTTGAAAATGTCATGATGCCTATGTTGATTGCAAATAAATCTCGTAAATCAGCAGAGCAAAAAGCTAAGGATTTATTAACGAAGGTTGGGTTATCTGAACGTTATAATCATCGACCTGGGCAGCTCTCGGGCGGAGAACGCCAACGAGTTGCCATTGCAAGAGCCTTAATCAACGATCCTTTACTAGTACTAATGGATGAGCCGACAGGCAATTTAGATGAAACAACGGCAACAGAAATCAAGCAATTAGTAAAAACACTAGCGAATGAGCTCAACATGGCGTTTTTAATTGTGACTCATGATGAAAGTATGTTCGATTGGGTGAATAGTGTATATCGTTTAAAACTTGGAAAGTTACATCAAGAAAAGGGATAGATACAAAGGGAAAGTGTGATAAATGGTTACATTAAAGCGTATTATCACGCTTGCGCTTGCGCTCTTGCCAGCGTCGATTAACGTTATAACGCCAAAGGCCTAAAATGGAAAAATAAGCCATTACGCCCATGATTCCCCCTGATACTAGCGACCCCAAGTAGAGAGGGAGCCAAATATCGCCTAGTTTGCTCCAAATCCATTCAATGGAGAGTTGAAATTCAGAGCCACTGTTCTGGCCAATTATAAACTCACCAATCAAGTAATTTATATAAAAGACAAAAGGCATTGTTATTGGGTTGGATACCCAAACTAACGCTAAAGATAAAGGGATGTTTGCTCTTAACGGAATGGCAAATAGGGCAGCAAATAACATTTGCAGAGGCATAGGAATGGCACACCAAAAAAGGCCATTTAAGAATGCTCTGGCAACTGAGTGTCTGTGTAAATGCCACAATTCTGGATCATGGATGCTATCACCTAGGATTGATAGCATTTTGTTTTGTTTGAGCTTCTCTGGGTTAGGGATATGGCGTTTTAAATATCGTTTTGGCATAACATCATGTTCATTTTTTAAATGCAACTTACAGACAAGGAGGTCTCATGTTGCTACTTATACTACTCATTCCAAATGGTATTATTCATGCGCGTTATGACAATATTGTTGCAACGCTGATGTATTCTACCTTGACTTTACTTTGTTGTCTTCGCTTCCACCGAGTAAAAAACCACTTCTTACTAAGCGTATTGGCTTTTTTTGTTGTTTTCTTTTCTTGGCTCGCTAGTTTTAATAGTCTTCATACGGATTATAAGTTAGAAACGCCTTTAAATTTTACGGCTCAATTGCGCTCTACTGTTGTTCCTAGCTCTACTATCTCTATTAATTCTAGTATTTCTACTAAAAGTAATAGGATTTCTGCTGTCATGCGAGTGAATCAACAATATCGCCCCGCATTCTTCCAAAAGAGATTGTTGCTGCATTTTTCAACTCATGCTTTATTACAAAATAGTGCGTTAATGGATCAATCCACTTACACCTTCATTTCAGGTGTGGGTGTTATTAAAAAGGTTCGTCATACTAATGCACAGGGCGATTGGAGGCAAAGAAAACTGTACCAAACTGGTATTACTGCCGAATTATGGCTTGAAGTAATACCGAAAACAGTAAAGGTGAAGACAGAGACATCGTCATTAAAGACATTGTACGCTCAATTATACTCAACAACTGATTTACTCTTTAGTCGTTTTAGCAGTTGGCCTTTCAGTCGTTCGCTTTTCTTGGGGGACACATCTTTACTATCGTCTAAGGATATATGGCAAATTCGTTTTTTGGGTTTGAGCCACCTGTTCGTTGTATCTGGCTTACATATCGGCTTTATTTATTTACTTGCACAACAACTAGCAAATGTACTTTGGCACGTAATTCCTACTAACACTATTACTCTAATTAGCAATAAACGCCTAATTGTCTTTGTTATCACAACACCATGCATTTTATTTTACGGATCACTTACTAATTGGGGAGAGCCAGTCCAAAGAGCTGTCATTATGCTCCTTATTTGGCAAGTTTCAGCGCTTTTTCATAGAGAAACGAGCTCAAAGGTGATTTTATTTACCTCGCTAATTTTTATTTGTTTGTTGCAGCCACATGCGATTTATTCATCAAGTCTATGGTTGTCCTTTAGTTTAGTATTTTTGCTGCTTTGTTATGGGCAAAGAAATAACAGCCGACTCAGTGCTTGGGTAAAAGTGCAATTAATGTTATCCCTTGCAGGTGTAGGTCTAACGTTAGGGTGGCAAGACGCTATTTCTTCTTCCAGTTTCTTTGCCAATCTTTTGATGGTGCCGTTTGTTGGTTTTATTTGGTTCCCTCTTATCTTTTTTTCTTGCATTGAGGTATGGAGTTTCCACACAACATGGATTATGTCTGGGCTGGATTATTTATTGGGTTATGTGCTGAACGGTTTAACATACTTAAGTGTAAATTCACTAATCATAACGCTGAACCAAAGTGGTGAAATAAGCCTCAAAATAGTTACTTTTTTGTTGGTTTTATTTTGGGTGATTTATGAAAAGCTCACAAAAACAGCCTACCTTTTATTACTAATAGTAATTTGTTTGTCAAATAAGCAGACAGACTACAAAGGGATTATTGGGCGTTACCCTCAAATAGCGCCTAAAGTATGGTTGTTAAAGAATGAAATGAATAATGTAAAACTTTATAACCAAGAAGGACTGTTGCAGTTAAATACTATGTGGGCCAATAGTGACAGTGAGTTATCGTACTTTTGGTTAGCACCAATGTTGAAAACTAACAAGCAAGTGCCAGCCCCAAAAATACTCATTTGGCCTTTCAAAAATAGTGCAATAAATGCCACTGTGATAAAGCAATTGGCACCTGAATGGTTGTTATTAAAACAAATGCCAAATAGTAGAGAGCAAGTGTTATTAAGAGGTTTAAACGTGAATTGGCTGGAGTTGACAAAAAAACAAACTATTAAGATTGAACTTTGGCAGGACTATTGGTATATCAGGCATTCTAACTGTTTGATTACGTTAAAATTACGCGTAGAAGGGCAGTGTCAACGTGTTGCCCAGTTAGAGAATATGCTAAATTAACTACTTAACTTTATTGGGAGTAAAGAGTGTTAGATTTTATCCAGTCAGGCGGAATATTCATGTGGCCTCTCATTGCGTGCTCTGTTTTAACATTAGCGATAATTCTCGAGAGATTTTGGACGTTAAGAGCAACACGAATAACGCCAAAGGGCATGCTTAATAACATTCTTATCATGTTGAAAGAAGATAAACTCAATCGTGAAGTTATTAGAGAACTTCAGACTAATACTGGTCTAGGGTCGATTTTTGCAGCAGGCTTACTCAACTCAAAGTATGGTCGACAAATAATGAAAGAAAATATTGAGGAAGCGGCCAGTCACGTTGTGCATGAATTAGAACGCTTCATGAACCCCTTAGGCACCATTGCCGCAATTGCTCCATTAATCGGTTTATTAGGTACAGTGGTGGGTATGATTAAAGTATTTTCTGTTTTAATGTCTCAAGGAGCGGGAGACGCCGCCTTGCTAGCAGGTGGTATTTCAGAAGCATTATTGACGACCGCTTCAGGCCTTGCTATTGCCATTCCCGCCCTGATCTTTCACCGCTTTTTTGCCCGACGTATCGATGCTTTAGTGGTCACAATGGAGCAACAGAGCGCCAAACTAATTGACGTTATCCACAGTGATAGAGATATTGGCTTCTCTGGGGGCAAGCTTTGAAATTCCGTCGCCAAAAAATAGAAGAAATTCAAATAAATTTAACACCATTGATTGATGTTGTGTTCTTGCTACTCATTTTTTTTATGGTCACCACCACCTTTAAGCAAACAAACGAATTAACCGTTGATTTGCCAACTGCTGAAGCCGCAAAAATCTCAGCAGCTCAACAAAAACAGATTGATATACTGATTACAGCAGAAGGACAGTATAGTCTCAACGGACAAACCTTAATCAACCAAGAAGCCGAAACATTAAAACAAGGTATTTTAGAAATCTCAGAAGGAGATTCGAGCTTGCCTATTATTATTTCTGCGGATGCAAAAGCTGCGTATGAATTGATTCTAAAAGTATATGATGCCGCTGCTCAACTTGGTTTTGCCAAATTGGCCCACACAACCACTCAGGATATTAGCGAGTGAGTATAGAAAAAACGTTTAACAAAGCATGGTATGGCAAAAGTAAATGGACCTATATTTTTTACCCTCTCCTGCCTATTGTTCATCGATACGTTAATAAAAAGCGCCAACAGTTTTTATTACAGAACAGAAAAAGTATTTCTGTACCTATTGTTATAGTTGGTAATATTACTGTTGGAGGAACAGGCAAGTCTCCTATGGTTATCGCTTTAACGAAGCTTTTAAAAGAGCGAGGTCTACATGTTGGCATTGTCTCCAGAGGTTATGGTGCCAAAATTGACAAAACCGCCCACAATCAAGCTAGTTTGGTCACTGCCGACTCTTCAGCAGATTTGTATGGCGATGAACCTGTCATGTTGGCACAGAAAACCCAAGTTCCTCTCGCTATTGCTTCTCAACGTGTCAAAGCGGTTGAAACATTATTAGCTCATTACCCGCTTGATGTCATAATCAGTGATGATGGCATGCAGCATTATGCTTTAGAGCGAGATATCGAAATAGTCATGCTAGATCTCGACAGAGGGGCAGGCAATCAAAAACTGCTCCCAATAGGGCCACTTAGAGAGCCTATTGAAAGAATCAAGCAGGTTGATTTTGTTGCAAGTATTACGCCTAAAGCGGATGTTAGTCAGTGCAAGGAGCGGTTGTTATCCTATTTTCCGTTCGATACTACAAAAATAGAAAATAAGACGTTTATTTTTTCTTTGGTTGCTGAGTCAATTGTTAATGTGAAAACAGGCGAAAAAAAACCGTTAACTTGGCTCAAATCCATACCTGAGTGGTATGTGATGGCAGGTATCGGTAATCCTGAACGCTTTTTAGAAACATTAAAACTAAATGGATTACAAAATTATCAAACACGGTGGTTTCCTGATCATTACTCATACAGTGCGATGGATTTACCAGATAACAAATATGTTATTATGACAGAAAAAGATGCGGTGAAATGTCGAGACCTTGATCTTAGTCACCCCAACTTATGGTACCTTAATATTGCTCTGGATTTACCCTCAATGTTTAGTGAGGCGATTTTGAAGGCTATAACAGAAGCTGCACAAATAAAAAGCAAATATTAAGTCATTTTTAAATTTAAATAGAGAATTGCTATTTATGAAAAAGTCTTTGTTGGATATTTTAGTTTGTCCTATTACTAAAGGTCCCTTAACACTAAGTGAAGACGGTAACGAACTGCTAAGTTTTTCCGGTGGTGTTGCTTACCCGATACGAGATGATATTCCTGTTTTGCTTGAAACAGAGGCTCGAACTTTAACAGCAGAAGAGCGCTTAAAAGACAGTAAAGTCAAAAAAGATTGAGAAAACTATGTCACTAAAAGTACTTACTGTTTGTTTGGGAAATATTTGTCGTTCTCCTGCGGCGCAAGGTATTTTGCAGGCAAAAGCAGCAGCAAAAGGTCTTGATATTGTCTTAGATTCTGCAGGAACTGCCGCTTATCACCTAGGGAAAAAACCAGACACAAGGTCAATAGCGGAACTTCGAAAGCGCAATATTGATATATCTGGCCAACAAGCAAGGCAAATAGTTCAGCAAGACTTTAATGAGTTTGACTGGTTGCTTGTCATGGACAAATCCAATTTGAAAAACGTGCAAGCTATTTGTCCGCCTGAGCAACAACACAAGGTGCGATTATTTGCTAGTTTTGCTTTAAACTCTTCAATGCAAAATGATGAGGTCGAAGACCCTTATTATGGTGGAGATGAAGGGTTTGCTATTATGGCAGATCATCTTGAAGCATTAGCTGACGGCTTCTTAGAGACTATTCTTTAGAGGCTACTCTTTAGCGACTATCTTTTAGAAACTATGTTTTAGAAACAGACTTTAGAGTGTTATCTTTCAACCAATATTCGATGCAATAATTTTTATATGGCCAACCATTCAGTCCCTTCTATGCCTATTTGCATACAGGAAAACATTTCTTTAAAAAAGTTTAACACCTTTCGTTTTGATGCTACGGCTCGTTATTTGGCCATCATTAGCACTTTAGATGAATTAAGAGATGCAACGCATTGGGCTAACTATCACGCTATCCCTATAAAAATGGTTGGGGAAGGAAGTAATCTACTGGTTACTGAAGATGTAAATGCCCTAGTATTAATTAATCGGCTATCTGGGCTAACGCTAACTGAAAGAGAGAATGATTACTTGTTAACGGTTGCCGCGGGAGAGAATTGGCATAAAACAGTTACTTATACTGTAGACAATAATATGGGCGGACTTGAAAATTTAGCTTTAATACCTGGGAGCGTAGGCGCGTGTCCTATACAGAATATAGGAGCCTATGGTGTTGAAGCAGGCGAATTTATCGATGCTATAGAAGTACTAGACAGAGAGACATTAACAACAAAATGGCTGCTCAAGCACGAATGTCAATTTGCTTATCGTGATAGTCGTTTTAAGCATGATTGGGCAACCAAGTACTTTATTCTTGCTGTTCGCTTTATTCTCAACAAACATCATGAGATCAAAGCAAGTTATTCAGGGTTAAGTGATTTATTGCCGCTAGAGCCAACAATTAAAGACGTTTATAAATCGGTTTGCCAAACACGAATTAAAAAATTGCCTGACCCTAATCTAATCGGTAATGCGGGTAGTTTTTTTAAAAATCCAATTGTTTCCCAGCAGCAATACGATGCACTCTTAAGAATATACCCTGACCTTGTGGCTTTTCCTATGAAAGATAATTGGAAACTTGCTGCGGGCTGGTTAATAGAAAAAGCGGGATGGAAGGGATATAAAAAAGATGGAGTAGGTGTGTATGAGAAGCAAGCGCTTTGCTTAGTAAATCACGCCACTGACGACGGAAAAAAATTAATGCTGCTTGAACAAGCTATCAAGCAAGATATCAATGACAAATTTAATGTAGAGCTTGAGCGTGAACCAATTCGTCTTGTCTAAATAAGTGTTGTAGCGCTTCCAAGCAACACCTACCAATTGAAAATTGATGATTAGGCTTGATATGTCAAAAGCGTATGAGCAAGTAAACGGCTTGCCCATACATGCTTGCCAAATAGTATTTATGTCAGCGATTTACTGTCTAATACCTTCGATATGCAGCTCTAACTCAACATGAGTGGAAGCAGGCCCTAAACGCTCTTGCATGCCAAACTCTTTCAAGCCTATTTTAGTTGTTCCACTGAAACCAGCTCGATAACCACCCCAAGGATCCTTACCTTCACCAATCTTTTCTGCATCTATGGTAATTTCTTTAGTTACACCATGCAGAGTTAAATCCCCTTTTAATTCAATTTTGTCATTACCTAAGTCTTTAAAAGAGGTGCTTTCGAATGTAGCTGTAGAAAATTCACCAACATTAAGGAAACCTTTCCCTCTTATGTGCTTATCACGTTCAGCATGATTTGAATTAAAACTACTGGTATCAACTTTTACGTTAACTGTTGATGCAGCTAAATTACTCGCATCGTAAGAAAAACCACCAGTAAATTTGTCAAAACGGCCTGTGAGCCAACTGTACCCAAGATGCTTAATTTTAAAATTGATAAAAGCGTGGGCCCCTTTTGTATCAATAACATAATCCGCGGCATTACTAAGTGGTGCAATCATTGATCCAGCAATCAGTGCTGTTAGAAGTACTTTTTTCATAACAATCCTCGTTTTTAGTTTGGTTATTTAATGGTTGATTTAACTGCGACCAAGCATTCTCTTTAATGTTCCATCTTTATCTATAAAGTGATGCTTTAAGGCGGCGAGGGCATGAAGGCTCACAATGGCCATCATTACATAAGCAACGTATTTATGAATTAGTCCGGCAATGTCTTCCTGATTATTAAATAGTGCACCTAAACTGGGAATTTCAAAAAGTTCAAAAACAGAAATAGGGCGGCCATCTGCGGTAGAGATTAGGTAACCACTGAGTAAAATTATAAAAGGGAGCACATATAAGGTTTTATGAACAAGGTGGCTGACTGTTGTTTCAAAAGCATTGCTAGTAGACAAAGGTCTTGGCTGTACTTGTGTTATGCGCCAGAATAATCGAATCAACATAAAAATGAAGACAATAATACCAATACTTTTGTGTAAAGCAGGTGCTTTTTGGTACCAGATATCGTAATAACTTAAATCTACCATCCAATACCCTAAAAAAAATAAACCTATTAGCAAGATGGCAATAGTCCAATGCAAACTGATGCTTAACCATCCGTAACTATTGTCAGTATTTTTCATTCTTAAGCCTTTTTAATTATAGTGAATAGAAACACTCAGGTTAGTATAAATTGATATTAGGCCTGTAGTATGAAGTAAGTAAGAAGAAAATAAGAATTATTAGCGTTGCAGTGGTTGTAATAACATAAAGGGAGAGGGAAATAAACTAATCTAGCGGATTATGGAGATCTGTAAAACAAAGGGCATATGAAGAAAAAAGAGGCTATGCTAAAAAACATAACCTCTGTGCTTATTAAAGTAAGGATAAAGAGTAATCACGTAAACGCAATTCACCATTTTCTTCAACCAAAAGCCAGTTGGTAACATTGTTCAAGCTTAGATTGCCCATGCCTTGAATGTCGCCTTCAAAATGCACGATGAAACGCACAGAGAAGCCTTCAGGCGTTGGTGTTACAACAATATTGTGAGGTTTATGAATTGCCCACTTTTGAGCAGCTGCATTTTGCTCAAGATAGTCCTTCAATGCGTCTTTGGTATCTATACTATTCCCAAATAAGTTAATGCCAAGAGGCTGGTTTGATACCATATCAATCATGGCATTTGCATTGCCCAAGTCGGCATTTTCGAACCATTTATGTACAAATGATTTCGCATCATTTTCTGAAAATGTTTTATGGCGTAGTGCTGAAATTTTCTGTGTTACATCATCGCTTTTCGCGTTTTGAAATAAAACTAAATAACTCTCAATTTTTGGTAATTCAGCTTTTGGGTCTAAGCGAGTTTTTAAGCCTAGGCGTACTCGCATACGACTGACAATACTTAGTTCACCAAAGGTGCCATTTTTTCGTTTTATGTAATAGGTATGAGGTGTAATAATGTCATACACATTGTTTTCACTACTTTTGTAAATGGCAATTTCTTCTACTTGATGAGCGTTAGCATCTGTGGCCATCCAAGCTGCTTCAAATTGACTTGTTAACTCATTCAAAGAGGTGATTTTTGCCTGAGGGTAAATGAACTCTAGTTTTTCTTCCGGTAGATAAGGTGTCAACTCATCAATGGTCGTACCATTATCAAACTTTGCATACCAATGATAAGCAAAAGACTTTAACTGGTTAGTGATCATGCTATCGGTGACTTTTTGACTTTGCTCTGAGGCCCAAGAGGTCATTGAGAGCAAGGCAATACTGAGATATAAAAATTTACGCATTATGCTTCCTTTTATTAAATGAGTTGTTATAAGTAAACGAGAATATAGATAGGAGAAACCTATTTATAAAACTCTATTCGTTATGAAAAACAGCTAGTGTTTTTTTCGATATTCTGTCGGTGTGACACCAACTTTATTTTTAAACAAACGGGTAAAGTATTGGGGATACTCAAACCCTAGGGAGTAGGCAATGCTAGCAACGGACTTATCGCTATACGTTAAGCGACTTTTGGCTTGCTCAATAATAAAGAGTTGTAACCACTCTTTAGCTGATTTACCCGTTTCGGCTTTTAAGGCATCGCTTAAATAGCGTTTTGATACCCGCATTTCTTTTGCAATATCACTAATGGTTAATAAGCTGTCACTTTCTATTGTGGTGAGTTTAGTTTCTGCTATTTGCGCAAATGTATCGTAGGTAGAGCCATGCACTTCTTGGCGTTGAATAAATTGCCGTTGATAAAAACGGTTTGCGTATTTTAATAAGGTAGTTACGTGAGAAAGAATAATGGCTTTACTGTGGTTATCGTAGTTAGCATTATATTCTGTTGTAATGGCATCAAAGAGAGTATTTACTTGTTCTTCCTCTTTATGGGATAGATGCAAAGCTTCATGTACCGAATAGCCAAAAAAACTACTTTTTTTAATTAAATCTTCAATCTCTTTATGACCATGAATAAAATCTCTATGAAATAAAATTACTCTTCCCCGTGAATGTATTGCGCCACCATGACTTGAAAATGACTGGTTGGGGGCGAAAAAAGCCATAGTGCCATTTTGAAAATCAAACTTTGTTCTGCCGTAGATTAATTCACCAGACAAGATTTTTTTACAACTAATAATATAAAAATCAGTTGTAATGGTGATGTCGTCATCAAGGCACTGAGTACTATTTGTTTCAACCTCTGTAATCATAAACTGAGGGTGCTCTGGGGCTGGTTTGCCCAAAGCATGACAATATTCAGTGAGAGTGTGAAAGTGTTGTTTCATATTAGCTTAATTTAATTGTTTAATATTTACTCTATTATAGGGAATATGATTTGATCGAACATTAAACAAAATTACATAAATTGAATACAAAATCACAAAGAAGAGGGCACCTCAAACTCAATATCATCATAAAAATGAGCAAGGAAACTCTAGGAAAGAATTTTTTGAGGCAGCAGAGATAGGCAGTAATTTTGATTAGTCTAAGTCTTCAAGATGCTATGTTTTTAGATACTAAATCGCCAAATAAAAAAGCACACTATGAAGTGTGCTTTTTTACGGATTAGTGTTTTCTACCCAGCTTACTCTTCATAGCTCTCAATTGGAGGACAAGCGCAGAATAGGTTTCGGTCACCATAGACATTGTCAACACGTCCTACAGGAGGCCAGTACTTTCTCTCTTTAATCCAATTTAGTGGGTAAGCGGCTTCTTTACGTGAGTAATTGTGATGCCACTCTGTTGCTAATAAACTATCCGCCGTATGAGGTGCGTTAACTAAAGGATTATCTTCTAACGTCCAGTCACCAGACTCTACTTTTTTAATCTCATTGCGAATTTGAATCATCGCATCACAAAAACGGTCGATTTCTTCTAAATTCTCAGACTCTGTTGGCTCAATCATTAATGTGCCAGCAACAGGAAACGACATGGTTGGTGCATGGAAACCAAAATCCATCAAACGTTTAGCAATGTCTTCTTCAGAAATGCCAGAAGCGGCTTTTAAAGGACGAATATCAATAATGCACTCGTGGGCAACGGTATTATTTCGACCTGTATAAAGCACTGGATAGTGATCCGCTAAACGTTTGGCAATGTAATTAGCGTTTAAAATGGCATGATGAGTTGCCGACTGCAATCCAGCATCCCCCATCATTTTTATATACATCCAAGTAATGACTAAGATGCTGGCGCTACCATAAGGCGCTGCTGAAACAGCACCATATTGGTTTTCCATATTCATAACTGGCGTCACTGCATGGCCAGGTAAGAAGGGGGCCAAATGCGATTTAACACCGATCGGTCCCATGCCTGGGCCACCGCCGCCATGAGGAATACAGAATGTTTTATGTAAGTTTAAGTGAGAAACATCACCACCAAACGAACCTGGAGGAGCCACACCAAGTAGCGCGTTTAAGTTAGCGCCATCAATATAAACCTGACCGCCATGAGCATGGACGATATCGCACACTTTTTTAATATCTTCTTCAAACACACCGTGGGTTGAAGGGTAGGTAACCATGATGCAGCTTAGATCATCTTTGTGCGCTTCTGCTTTTTCGGATAAATCTGCAAGGTCGATATTGCCATCGTCATCACATTTCACAATAATCACTTTCATACCGGCTAAAGCGGCTGATGCTGGGTTTGTTCCATGAGCAGAGCTAGGGATCAAACAAATATTTCTATGACCTTGACCGATGGATTTTTGATAACGGTCAATTGCGATCAAACCAGCGTATTCACCTTGAGCTCCAGAGTTTGGCTGTAAGGAAACAGTATCGTACCCCGTGGCTTTTGACAGCATTTGAATAAGCTCATTGAGCAGTTTTTGGTAGCCCTGAGTTTGTTCTGCTGGGGCAAAAGGGTGTATTTGACCAAATTCAGCCCATGTTACTGGTAGCATTTCAGAGGTTGCATTCAGCTTCATGGTGCACGAGCCAAGAGGAATCATACTCTGATTAAGAGCGATATCTTTCACTTCTAGCTGATGCATATAACGCATCAATTCAGTTTCACTGTGATGGCTGTTGAATACTGGATGTTCAAGAATACTGTCAGTTCTTAGCAAGGTATCAGGAATACCGAAAGTAAGATCATGCTCTTCGATTTGTGTTTTCGTTAGCTCTATATCGAAGCAATCTGCTAAATCAATTAGGTCTTGGAATGAGGTTGTTTCATTCAAAGATAGAGATAGGTGTTCGCTATCAAGTTGCCATAGGTTGATTAATTTGGCTTGTGCTTTTTGGTAGATGGCATTGGTTTGCGATGCTGTATTAATTACAAGTGTGTCAAAATGCGAGCTATTACATTGGAACCCATTGTTAGTTAGCTGTTGAGCAAGTAGATGGGTGAGGCCCGCAATGCGCGAAGCAATTTTACGTAACCCCTCTGGCCCATGATAAACCGCATAAAAACTGGCCATCATGGCTAACAAGGCTTGAGCGGTACATATATTGGACGTCGCTTTTTCACGGCGAATATGTTGCTCTCGAGTTTGCATCGCCATACGAAGTGCTTTATTACCGTGACTATCAACAGAAACCCCGATAACTCTGCCTGGCATTGAACGCTTAAATTTATCTCTTGTCGCTAAAAACGCAGCATGAGGTCCGCCAAAGCCCATTGGCACACCAAAACGCTGTGCACAACCAATCACAATATCAGCACCAAGTTCCCCCGGTGACTTCATTAATACAAGTGATAATAGGTCGACCGCAACTGAAACAAGGGCATTTTGCTTATGGCATTCATTAATTGTTGCTGAAATGTCTTCTACTTTGCCATCTGTACCTGGGTACTGAATAATGGCACCAAAAACATCATAATTAGATAACTGGTCAACGCTGTCGATGACAAGGTTTACACCAAGCAATTCTGCTCTTGTTCTTATCACATCAATGGTTTGAGGTAGAACATTGTTGGCAACAAACAGTGTGTCGGATTTTTTTCGATTCGACCTTTGCATTAATGTCATTGCTTCTGCCGCGGCAGTAGCTTCATCAAGCAAGGAGGCATTAGAAATCTCCATGCCAGTAAGGTCAATTACCAATTGCTGAAAGTTCAATAAAGCTTCTAGTCTACCTTGGGATATTTCAGGCTGATAGGGTGTGTAAGCAGTGTACCAACCGGGGTTTTCTAGCACATTGCGTAAAATAGGGTTCGGTACAAACGTATCATGGTAACCCATGCCAATGTAGGAACGAGTAATCGTATTTTGACTGGCTATTTCCTTCAACTGAGTCAACGCATCCGTTTCAGATGTTGGCAAATCGCTTAAATCTAAATTAGCCACACGAATTGCTTTAGGGATAGTTTTCTCAATTAAGTCTTCCATCGTGCTAACGCCAATGGCATCGAGCATCTTTTGTTGTTCCGCTTTATCTGGGCCAATATGACGAGCGATAAACTCATTGTTGTTTGATAAAGCTGCTAACGTGCTAGAAGCGCTATTACTAGAAGAATTGGAAGCATACGAAACCATGACGGCAACACCTTCAAAAATCGATAAAATAATAGAATGGCCTTCCTAGAAATTAGAAAGGCTTTAATCAGAAAATAGTATTTCTGTTTTTATTCAGAAATGGATGACTGATAGCCATCAGCATCTAATAATTTGTCTAATTCAGTTGTATCAGACAGCTTAATTTTAACTATCCATGCATCATCAAACGGAGAATCATTAATTAGTTCAGGCGTATCATCTAATGCTTCGTTAATTGCTATGATTTCTCCAGAAACGGGAGCATAGATGTCTGAGGCTGCTTTTACTGATTCAACAAGAGAGAACTGTTCAGTGGCAACTGTTTGTCCACCAACCTCTGGTAATTCAACATAAACCACATCGCCTAAAAGTTCTTGAGCGTGATCAGTAATGCCGATGGTTACTGTGCCGTCGCCGTTATCTAAAACCCACTCATGAGATTCAGCATACTTTAAATTTGTTGGAGTGTTGCTCATAAAAGCCTCTTAAAATTCAGTTTGTATTACATGGTAGAGAGTATTTCTCTACCTGGTGGTTAACAATAAATAGATTACTAACGATAAAGTGGAAAACGAGCACATAGTTCCATAACTTCTGCTCGTACACGTTTCTCCACCTCAGGATTTCCTTCTGGTTTTTCAACAAGACCATCTAAAACATCACTGATTAAGTGACCAATTTTAGTAAACTCATCAACCCCAAAACCGCGAGTTGTTGCTGCTGGGGTTCCAAGACGAATGCCAGAAGTGATCATAGGTTTCTCAGTATCGAATGGAATACCGTTTTTATTACAGGTTATTCCAGCTCGCTCTAATGCTTGATCGGCAACATTGCCTTTCAACCCTTTAGGTCTTAAATCAACCAGCATTAAGTGAGTATCTGTACCGCCAGTAACAACATCACAACCACGCTCTACCATGACCTTAGCAAGTGTTTGTGCATTTAAAACAACTTGCTTTATGTAGTCGGTAAATTCAGGTTGCAATGCTTCACCGAACGCCACAGCTTTTGCTGCAATGACATGCATCAATGGACCACCTTGGTAACCTGGGAATACTGCGGAATTGATTTTTTTACCTATATCCAAGTCGTTACTCAGAATCATGCCACCACGAGGGCCACGTAAGGTCTTATGTGTTGTCGTTGTGACAATATGGGCATACGGTAGTGGAGAAGGGTGAACGCCTGTGGCAACTAGACCGGCAATGTGGGCCATATCAACCATAAGATATGCACCGACTTTGTCAGCAATCTGTCTAAAACGCTTGAAATCTATTGTACGAGGAATAGCAGAACCACCGGCAATAATGAGCTTTGGCTTGTGTTCAATAGCCAATATTTCAACTTCATTAAAGTCGATATCTAATGTGTCTTTATCAACACCATATTGTATGGCATTAAACCATTTTCCTGACTGTGCTGGTGCTGCCCCATGTGTTAAGTGTCCACCAGCAGAAAGAGACATTCCTAAGATAGTGTCGCCGGGTTGTAAAAGCGCTAACATTACCGCTCCGTTTGCTTGCGCACCTGAATGTGGCTGAACATTTACAAACTCGCAGTTGAAAAGTTTTTTGGCTCGGTCAATTGCCAGTTTTTCCGTGATATCGACAACTTCACAGCCACCGTAATAACGACGCTCAGGATAACCTTCTGCGTATTTGTTGGTGAGTACTGAGCCTTGAGCTTCCATAACGGCTTTCGAAACAATATTTTCAGAAGCAATAAGTTCGATACCAGTTTCTTGTCTCGTTAGCTCATCTTTCAATGTAGTAAGTAGCTCAGCGTCACGCTCTGCAAGCGATTGACTAAAAAAAGCATCAGTATTAGTCATGTTTTATCCTCAATAAAATAATAGTGCATCTTGTCCAATAGTGCTGTGTATCATATACATTTAAAGGCTCTAATTCGATGAAAAATCATCATATTAACAAGAGGCGCAATCATCATATTTATAAATCAACCCTGTTTTGCATCATACGAAAAAAATTTCCTATTGGAAACAAGTTTTTGTCGATTGGTGTGTTTTTCGTTATTTCGGATGGTCAATAGCCAAAGAAAACACTAATGAAATGCGATTTTTCGGGCTTTTTAAGCTTTAATTTAATTGTTAAAGGTTGAATGAATTTTTAGACTTTTTAGTTACCTTTGCTTTAAAAATGGATTTTAAAAGTAAAATATTTCCAATAGGAAACATTTGTGGTTATTCTATTCACAACCAAATTAAGCAAGAAAAACGAATAGATAAGAGAGGGTTGTATGAAAAAAACAGCACTGTTTGCTCAACATATTAAAGCAGATGCCAGAATGGTTGAGTTTGCTGGGTATGAGATGCCCGTTCAATATCCACTAGGCGTAAAAAAAGAACATTTGTGGGTGCGAGAAAATGCTGGGTTATTTGATGTCTCTCATATGGGGCAGGTTTTGCTCAAAGGGCCTAATGTTAAGAGAGATTTAGAAAAGATAATGCCCGTTGATGTTGAAGGGCTTGCTTTACATACTCAGCGCTATGGTTTATTTACCAATGATCAGGGTGGTATTTTAGACGACTTAATGTTTGCTAATTGGGGAGAAGAGGTTTTTGTTGTTGTTAACGCTGCCTGCAAAGAGCAAGACATTGCTCTGTTAAAAACAGCATTAGGTGATAATGCTGTACAGGTTATTACCGATCGATCTTTGCTAGCATTGCAGGGGCCTAAAGCCAGAGCAGTGCTTACAAAGATGATTCCCGATGTTGCGCAAATGACCTTTATGCAGAGCAAAAAGTTTGTTTGGAATGGTCAAGAGGTATGGGTAAGTTGTTCTGGTTATACAGGAGAAGATGGTTACGAAATCTCTGTTGCCGATTCAGTTGCCGTTGATTTTTCTGAGGCCTTGTTGACGCACCAAGACGTTGAATGGATTGGTTTAGGAGCCAGAGACTCTCTAAGATTAGAGGCAGGGCTGTGTTTATACGGACATGATATTGACGAAACAACCACACCAGCGGAAGCTTCTCTAACCTGGGCCATTCAAAAAAATAGAAGACAAGAGGGCGAAAGAGAAGGTGGTTTTGCTGGTGCAGATATAATCTTGTCTCAGCTGCCCAATGCGACAACATCTACTGACATTACTCGAAAGCGTTTTGGTTTTATTGTTGAAGGTAAGGCGCCTGTTCGGGAAGGCGTTGAAATTGTTGACGCGAATGGCATTGTTGTTGGCAAAGTGACAAGTGGTGGTTTTGCACCCTCCCTTGGGGCTCCTATTGTGATGGCGTATATTGAAACGGCAGCCGATAAGGAAAACGTATTCGCTTTACTTAGAGGTAAAAAAATCCCATTACAGCTTGCTAAAATGCCTTTCGTCCCAGCACGTTACTTTAGAGGGTAATAGAGAGAGGGTTATAGCGAGAAAACACTTGTTTATGTTGCATGGGAGGAGTACTTTAACTCCCATGTTTTTTATGGATCATTATTAAAAGTTGTCTAGTTTGCATACCTCATCAGCAATAACCTCCATTCATTCTTCTGAACAACTTATTCATATTTTTGCTGCTACCTTCTTTTCTACTTTTGCTACGCGACTACAGGGTGGTGCAGATGAACCGTACTATTCACCAGTAAAGGAATATGCACCAGTGACAGAAAACGGTAGCGATGAATCATGTGCTGTTATTTACTTTCGCGACAACTTCATATCAAGTGCGTTACATGAAATTAGCCACTGGGTCATTGCAGGCGAACAACGTAGGGCCTTGCCAGATTATGGTTACTGGTATGAAGCTGATGATAGGGATCTGGAAAAGCAAAAAAAATTTGAAACAGTAGAAATAAAGCCTCAAGCTATTGAGTGTTTGTTTCACCTTGCTGCAGGTTTGCCATTTCAAGTAAGCGTCGATAATTTGTCATTACCTGATTACGATAGAAGGCCGTTTGAACGGTTAGTAGAAAAGCAAGTTTATGCTTATTGTTCTTTTGATGAGAGTAAGGCCTTAGTCATGAAAATGCCCAAAAGAGCGTATCTTTTTATTCAAGCTCTGTTGGCATATAGAAATATTCAATGTGCCACAGAAAAACAAGTATTAGCATGGCTAAATCATGCGCTTCATTAGATATTTTATAGTTTATGAAAATAGTTGCCGATGAAAATATGCCTAAAGTTGCAGAGCTATTTGCTCCTTTAGGAGAGGTTGTTTATGTTAATGGTCGCACTCTGACTAATGAGCAACTGCTGGCATATGATGCTGATGCCTTGTTAGTTCGCTCAGTTACAAAAGTAAATGAAGAGTTATTAAAGGATACAAATATCCGTTTTGTTGGTAGCGCCACTATTGGTATAGATCATATTGATGTAGATTATTTGTCGCTGAATAAAATTGATTTTGCCAATGCGCCCGGCTGTAATGCACACGCTGTAGCAGATTATGTGATGAGTGCATTAAGTTATTTGTATGAAGAGAAAGGGCTTTCTTGGCTGACATCTAAAATCAGTATCATTGGATACGGAAATGTTGGTATGGAGGTCCATCAACGCCTTGCTCAACTTGGTTGCTCTCTTTCTGTCTATGATCCTTTTAAGGCAATAGAATATGCTAACGGGGTTCATACGGATAAAACGATTCATTTTGTTGATCTGCATGAGGCGCTACAGTCTGAAGTTATTGTATTGCATACACCCTTAACGACGGATGGAGACTTTCCAACTCAGCATATGCTGAATGAACAGATGTTGAAAAATTTAGCCCCCAATACGAGCATCATCAATGCTGGTCGTGGAGGTGTAATTGATGAGCATGCTCTGATGCAAAGGAAGCAAGAGTTGGGTGGAGAAGTTTCGTTAATTTTTGATGTTTGGGATAACGAACCCAATATAAACCTAGATTTGATGCAAGAAGTTGATATTGCTACTCCTCATATAGCTGGTTATAGCCTGCAAGGGCGAGAAAAGGGGTCATGGATGGTTTATAAGGCCTTTTGTAAATGCTTTGATATTGCTCAAAAAGTGGCGTTACAAGATGTTCTATCTACAGGGTTGATAAAACAACTAGAGCTTGCTGGCAATGTGGGGGATTTACACTTAGAAATATCGCGGACCTGCCATGCTATTTACAATCTTACTCGAGATGATGCCAATATGCGCAAAGCGTTATTTCAAAGTCTCCGAGTAGGAAATACTCAAGGTGCTGCATTTGATCTTTTACGCAAACACTATAGCGAAAGGGATGAGCTTTCTACCTGTTGTGTTGTGGGAAAACATTGCGACGTTTATAAAGCAACTGGTTTTTCGATATAACACACCTCGCATCAATATTATTCATTAGGTATTGATGCGAGAGGTTATTTGCCGGTTAGTTTCTAATGCGAGACAAAAAGTCGGCAAAACGCTCCATTGCTGCAGTCATGTCTTTCACATGGGGCAGGAAGACAATTCTGACATGATCAGGGGTGGGCCAGTTAAAACCTGTTCCATGCACTAAGAGCACCTTTTCTTGTTGCAAAAAATCCAATACGAGCTGAACGTCATCTTTAATTTGATATATCGTAGGATCTAACCTTGGAAATAGATACAGCGCCCCCTTGGGTTTGAAGCAATCTACACCAGGAATGCTGTCTAATATTTCCCATGCTGCTTGACGCTGTTCATATAAGCGACCTTCTGGTTTGATAAGTTCTTGAATGCTTTGGTAACCTCCCAGAGCAGTTTGAATCGCATGTTGAGCAGGGACGTTTGAGCACAGTCTCATCGAAGCAAGCATATCTAAGCCGTCAACATAGTCAGAGGCTTTGTGTTTTGGCCCAGTTAGTAGCATCCATCCTGAACGAAAACCAGCAGAACGATATACTTTTGATAACCCTCCAAATGTAATGCACAGAACTCGATTGTCAGTTAAGGTGGCGGTTGGAATGTGAACGGCATCGTCATATAGAATTGCGTCGTAAATTTCATCAGAAAAAATAATTAAGTTATGTTGTTCTGCGATATCAATAATTTCTTCAATAACTTCTCTGCTATAAACAGCGCCAGTAGGGTTGTTGGGGTTAATTAAAACTATGGCCTTTGTTTTGTTTGATATTTTGGATTTGATGTCTTGTATATCAGGTTCCCAGTCTGACTCTCTGTCACATAAATAATGGCGCACATAACCACCTGATAATGTTGCCGCAGCAGTCCATAGAGGATAGTCTGGCGCAGGAATAAGAATTTCATCGCCATCATTTAGCAAAGCCTGCATTGTCATAACAATTAACTCACTCACACCATTGCCAATCCAGATATCGTTTACATCGATGGATTTAATCCCCATGGCTTGGTATTTCTGCATTATTGCCTTACGAGCGGAGTATAGTCCTTTTGAATCGCAATAACCTTGAGCGTCAGGTAGATTGTGGATCATATCTACCAATATTTCATCTGGGGCCTCAAAGCCAAACGGGGCAGGGTTGCCAATATTGAGTTTTAATATTCTTTGACCTTCATCTTCCATTTTCATTGCTTCTTTTAACACTGGGCCGCGAATTTCATAATAAATATTGGCAAGTTTATTTGATTTACGAATTTGCATCTTGTGAAGCCTTACTGAAAATAAAAAAATGATCTTTTTACTTTATCGTGACTTATGGTTGAAAAACAGAGGGGAGAGGGGATATTTGTAAGACTTCATTGAAAAAATACAAATAATTGGGCGGTCTTCTAAGAGAGGTCGCCCATTAGATGTTATTTTTGCAATAAAATTCGTATGTTAGGGTCGTTCAACAGTCTATCAATAGTTTGCCCTGTGATTTTGCTTATCGTCTCTTCTACTTTGGCGCGGCTAGGTAAAGCTGTGAACTCATCGGTCATTTCTGATTTGTAATTGCCTTTGTAAACTTTACCGTCGGCAGTCAGCGTAGCACGAATTGAAAATTGAACTGTTGCTAAAGAGTTGACGCTTTTTACTTCTGTAACATAATCCAGTTGTGTGATGTTTACCTCAAGTTTTGCTGCTGGTAAAGCGCCTTGAAAAGGTGTAAACCCTAAAGACTCTAAACCCTTTATTACTTTTGTGTTGACTCTTTCTTCAAGGTCGTTAGCCAATATCAAGTCAGCTTGCTTCTTTAACACAGTATCAATAGAGCCAATATTGTCTTTCACTTGTGAATCAGTGATAACCTGTATTTGATGTACATTGCTGAACTCTGCCGTTGGCTCGCTTGTGATCGGGTTAATTGTTAAAAAATGGGTTGTCTTAGTACAGCCACTTAAAAAAATGGCAAGCGTGAGTGCGGTAAGAATTTTCCAGTACATAATAACCTCTTGAATGATGTCGTGAATTATAAAACGCAATTAAAAGAATACTTTAATTAGAAAAGTAAAAAAAACTATTGATTTTCAGTTTCATAACAGTAATATACGCCCCGCTTACACAGCAACATAGATTACGTAGTCCCATTCGTCTAGTGGTCTAGGACACCGCCCTTTCACGGCGGTAACAGGGGTTCGAACCCCCTATGGGACGCCATTTGTTAATGTGAACAATGTACAAGTAATCAAGTTAGTATGTAAGTGATTTTTAGTAATTTAGTATGTTGCGCGGGAATAGCTCAGCGGTAGAGCACAACCTTGCCAAGGTTGGGGTCGCGAGTTCGAACCTCGTTTCCCGCTCCATCAATTACAATGCAGTCCCATTCGTCTAGTGGTCTAGGACACCGCCCTTTCACGGCGGTAACAGGGGTTCGAACCCCCTATGGGACGCCATACTTTTTAAATGAAGACGCTTGATAGTTAGTTGCATCTAGTGAAATATTATTACAACTAGTAAGTAATGGCTTAGTAAAAGCTCCTCATTAAGCAAATTGTCCCATTCGTCTAGTGGTCTAGGACACCGCCCTTTCACGGCGGTAACAGGGGTTCGAACCCCCTATGGGACGCCATTATTAGATTGTAATAATGTATATCGTCAACTATCAAGAAATCAGTCTAATAAACATTTTGCGATTTAGTAAATTGTAGTGCGGGAATAGCTCAGCGGTAGAGCACAACCTTGCCAAGGTTGGGGTCGCGAGTTCGAACCTCGTTTCCCGCTCCATCAATTACAAATTATAATGTAGTCCCATTCGTCTAGTGGTCTAGGACACCGCCCTTTCACGGCGGTAACAGGGGTTCGAACCCCCTATGGGACGCCACACCTTCCTAATCTAATCCAATTAATTAACTCTTATTAACGTATTATTACTACCTGCTTATATTGCTCATCTGTAAAATCTAAGCATCTTATAGTTTATTGAAGGAATGCTATGTGGACTGGTTTGTAAACTACGAGCAACAGCGCTCTTTATCCATAAACGATAGAAGTATCAGCTATGGTGATGGCGTTTTTGAAACCTTGTTAATTTGCAATGGAGTTATTCAACGTAAGCAGTTGCATTTTCAACGCCTTACTAAAGGGCTACACAAGCTTAAATTTTCTATATCGACAACTAGCTTAGAGCGTTTATTTGGTTTTATACAGAGTCAATGTGATCGAACAAAAGCACATCAAGGGGTGAAAATTATTATTTCTCGCGGAGAAGGTGGCAGGGGGTATTGGCCAAGCGGTGATTTAACGCCTTCCTTTTTGATTGGCTTCTTCGATTATACAGTTGATAGAAATTTACTGAGCCAAGGCGTTATGATTGATAACGCGCTATCCCGGTCAACAATAAATCGTCAACTTGCGGGCATTAAGCATTTGAACCGTTTGGAGAATGTGCTGGCTAAGCAAGCGCTTGATATAGATTGCTATGATGCGGTAATGAAGGATGATGATGATTTCTTAACTGAGTGCATTCAAAGCAACATTTTTTGGGTCAAAAATAATGTATTATATACCCCCATTTTAAATCGCAGTGGCGTACAAGGAACAGTACGTAACGACATAATTCATCGAGCTGCATCTTTGGGAGTGCATACGTGCATTGGCCATTATAAAATAGCTTGCTTGCATAACGCGGATGAGGTTTTTCTTTGTAATAGCCTTATTGGCATTATGCCTGTCACAGCGATCAAAAACACGGTTGATTATAAAATCGGTACTTATACAACGTTATTACAACAGCATATATGATTGTTTGATTTAACTTCATTTAACGGGATGCAGTAAGAAATGAAAGCTTGGTTGTGGCGAATAGCCGCTCTTGTATTAATTTTAATTATTTCCAGTTCATTGGCGCTCTACTACCTTTTGGCCAAACCATTACCTATAAAAGATAGCCAGATTTACGAAATTAAAGCGGGTGTAGGTAGTTTAAGTATTGCCAACCAATTTGTTCAGAAAGGTCTAATTAAAAACAAAAAATTATTGCATGTTGCGGTGAAACTTCAACCAAACTGGGTTCCCAAAGTTGGCAAGTATCAAATTGATCCAGACATGTCTTTATTGGATGTTATGGCGCTGTTTCATTCGGGTAAAGCCATTGTTCATAAAGTAACGCTGGTGGAAGGTAGAACAACAAAACAGTATTTATTGGCTATGCAAGAGAAAGGCAATATTAAAATGACGCTACTGAATAAAAGTAACGAAATGATTGCTGAAACTCTGGGTCTTGAGGTACAGCATGCTGAGGGACAATTTTTTGCTGACACTTATTTGTATCATGATGGGGATACGGATGCAGATATATTAAAGCAAGCAAATAAGCGATTAACTGACGTACTTGATGAGCATTGGTCTAAGAAACAAAAAAACTTACCATTAAAAAGCAAACAGCAAGCCCTCATCCTTGCCTCTATAGTAGAGAAAGAAACAGGTGTTGATTATGAGAGACCGTTGATCGCCGGTGTATTTGTAAACCGTCTAAATAAACGCATGCGTCTGCAAACTGATCCAACCGTTATCTATGGATTAGGAGAGAAATTCGATGGCAACATTCGCCGCCGACATTTACGCCAAAAAACACCTTATAACACCTATACAATATATGGTTTGCCGCCTACACCTATTGCTAATGTGGGTGAGGGTGCAATTAAAGCAGCGTTAACGCCACAAAAAACCAAGGCGCTTTACTTCGTAGCTCAAGGTGATGGTACCCATAAGTTTTCCAATACGTTAAGACAACATAATGCCGCTGTCGCTAAATATCAACGCTTTCAGCGACGTGCGGATTATCAATCAACGCCAAAGAACTAAGGCACTGAACTATGTCAAAAGGTCGATTTATTACTTTAGAGGGTGGAGAAGGCAGTGGTAAGTCTACGGCCCTATCTTTTATTGAAACCTGGCTAACTTCACACAAAATCGACTATATTGCCACCAGAGAACCTGGAGGTACTGAGTTAGCGGAAGAGATAAGGGCGCTCTTTTTGCAAGAAAGAGAAGAAAAGGTACATGAACTAACTGAACTCTTGTTAGTGTTTGCCGCTAGAACTCAGCACATTAATGAAAAAATAAAACCAGCGATAGAACAGGGTGTTTGGGTGTTATCTGACCGTTTTGTTGACTCGTCTTATGTTTATCAGGGAGCGGCACGAAGCGGAGATATAAAAAAAATAGACATACTGGCAGATTGGGTTTTGGAGGGGTATTTGCCAGATTTAACAATATTGTTAGATGTGCCCGTTGAAATTGGTCTAAAGAGGGTTGAGCAGCGAGCAAAAAACGATCGATTGGATCGAGAATCTGTACGCTTTCATGAAACGGTCAGAAATGCATTTTTAGAAAGAGCTTCTCAACATGACCACTACAAAATTGTTGACGCAAGCCAACCTATACTAGGTGTTAATCACGATATTGAAATGTGTTTACAGTATTTAAACAATAAGCATTGAGCTGAGACGACACATGAAGCAAACATTACTTGCGCCTTGGTTACATTCTGCTAAAGCCAATTTAGTACGACAAAAATGTGAAGAGTCTTTACCCCATGCACTTTTAATATTGGGACGGGATGGTGGTGGACAGCATGAGCTGGCTCAACTTAACGTTAAAGATATTCTCTGTCAGAACCTCTCATTAGATGGTGCTTGCGGCCACTGTCATTCTTGTCACTTGGTGGAAGCGGGCACCCATCCTGACTTTCATCTACTTGATGGGCGAGAAGAGACAATCAAAATAGATTCAGTGCGAAATGTATTGAAAAAAGTGGCGAACAAACCTCAAATCGGCAGCGCTAAACTTGTCTGGATTGCTCAGGCTGCTAGCATGAACATAAATTCAGCTAATTCGATTTTAAAGGCTCTTGAAGAACCACCTTCTGAAACATTTTTTTTATTAACTTCAGATGCTAACGCTCAAATATTACCCACAATTCGTTCTCGTTGCGTTTTAATATCACTGCCAACACCTTCACATGATGAAGCAATTTATTGGTTGGAGCAGCAAAAAGAGCTAAGTGATTTCGCAGATTTGTTTTGGATATCGGAAGAACCTTTTACTTTGCGGCAACTTATCCAAACGGATAAAGCCAGTATTTATACAAATTTACCCTCACAGCTCGCAGATTATTTGGAAGGCCACACTAGTGTTAATGAAATATTAGCCAGTTTTGATGTAAAAAATAGTCACGATTTTATTAAAGGGTTGTTAAGACTAATGCAACAATGCATTTGTTACTCAACAGGAAGAGACTTGCCAAATATCGATACGCTGCACCGAGTTTGTAATTTGCTTCTAGAGCGTTTAGGTATACACAAAATAATGGATGCTTTCCAACGATTACAAGTGCTGATTGCTAACACAATGAGAACGAATCTTAATATGCATACACAAATAAAAGCAGAATTAGTCTTTTTACTGAAATAACTTTTTAAATTAGTAGTTTAAATTAATATGTTAATAGATACACATTGCCATTTAGATAAATTAGACCTAACGCCTTATGGCAACAACATTGATCAACTTATCAATGCAGCTTGCGATGTGGGGGTTAAGCAAATTCTTAATATCAGCGTCGAACTTAGTCATAGCAGTGATATTTTAAGTTTTACTCAGCGTGATGGCATTTTTGCAAGTATAGGTGTGCATCCGCTTTATAATGAAGGATTGCTAGAAACTGAAGACGAATTAATCAAACAGGCAGCTCATCCCAAAGTGGTTGCTATTGGCGAAACAGGATTGGATTATTTTTACGAAAAAACGCCAGCAATTCATCAAATGCAACAAGAGAGTTTTGCAATACACTTGCATGCAGCTGCTCAACTTGGGTTGCCAGTTATAGTACATACTCGCGATGCAAGGCAAGACACATTGCAATTAATCAAAACACATGGCGATAGTAATGTCGGTGGAGTGTTGCATTGCTTTACTGAGTCGTATGAAATGGCGAAAGCGGCATTAGATGAAAACTACTTGATTTCTATCTCAGGTATTGCGACCTTTAAAACAGCGGACGAACTTAGAAGTATCATTAAAAAGTTACCACTAGAAACGCTCTTAGTGGAAACAGATGCCCCTTATTTAGCGCCAGTTCCCCATAGAGGCAAAAAGAACGAACCTAAATATGTCGCTGAAGTCGCGCAACTAGTAGCAGATGTAAAAGGAATTAGATACGAAGCGGTTTTAGAACAAACCGCGAATAACTTCCATAATAAATTCTCTCGTATAGATCCGAATGTGCAATTAAATAAGGTCTAAACCTTTAAACTTAAAAAATAAGCGTTATATCAACTAAATAGTTGCTCCCTTAACGCTTTTTTATCATCGTATTTTAGGAAGATAATTGATGTCGAATATGCCCCAAGCACTTCATGTAGATTCTCTCTGTGCTAGAGTTTGTAGCAATAGTTTACCTTTCGAACGTTTAAGCGAATTAGATGCTTTAAGCGGAATTTTGGGGCAAGAAAGAGCTGTTGAAGCCATTCAATTTGGTGTTGCTATGCAGCGCTCTGGTTACAATATTTATGCAATGGGAGATTCAGGGACAGGTCGATCATCATACGTTACCAGCTACTTAAAAAGTGAAGCCAAGAGACAGGCAGCCCCATCAGAATGGGCATACATTAATAACTTTTCAGATAATCGTTCGGCTCAAGCACTACAGTTTTCACCGGATTGCGCGACAATTTTTGACGAAGATATGCGTGATTTCATTGATGGGTTAATGGCCACGTTTCCTGCGGCATTCGAACACCCAAATTATCAGCAGCAAAAAACAACTATTGACAGAGAGTTCAATGAACTTTACGAGACAGCCATCACAAAAGTAGAGCGAGCAGCTTTACGAATGAACGTCGTTATGTTTCGTGATGCGAACTCGGTTAGTTTTGCGCCAATGCGTGATGGGAAGGCATTAGATGATACCGAATTTGCATCGTTAACAGATGATGAAAGAGACCTTTTTCAAGACAGCGTTGCAACGCTCGAAAAGCATTTAAACGAAGAATTACTCAGCTTGCCCCAATGGAAACGATCATCTTATGAAAGTTTACACCAGCTAAATTTAAGTACAGTGAGTGAAGCTATCGAGCCTCTGATCGGACCATTATTGGAGAAATATGCAGAGAATGAAGGCATTACGAATTACTTAAAGGCAATGCGAAAGGATTTAGACAAAACGATTGTTGATCAAATGCTTGACGAAAAAGCTGCTGACTCAAGAGACGAAGCAAGCCGACGCCAGCTTTATGAGGAATGCTATTTACCGAATATTGTGGTAACACACAAAGAAAATGGTGGCACGCCTGTGATTTATGAACCACACCCAACGTATCGCAACTTATTTGGGCAGGTTGAATACACAAGTGAGCAGGGCATGTTAACAACCAGTTATCGTTTAATTCGCTCTGGCAGTTTGCACGCGGCAAATGGTGGTTACTTAATTTTAGATGCAACTAAATTAATGGCTGACCATTATCTATGGGAGGCATTAAAGCGTGCGCTAAAAAGCAAAACATTAAAAATTGAACAACCCTATGCTGATATGGGCTTGATGAATACAACAACATTGGTTCCAGAGGCGATTCCTCTAGACATTAAAGTTGTCCTAATTGGCTCCCGTGATATCTATTATTTACTGCAAGATCTAGATCCAGACTTTCAAGACATGTTTCGAGTTCTAGTAGATTTTGATAATACATTGAAACGCTCAGAGGCGTCAGAACTTGCTTTTGCCCGTTTACTAAGGGATAGAGTGAAAAAAGAAGGCCATGCCGATGTGACTCGTAGTGGTGTAGCAGCTCTTATTGAGTACTCAAGTCGTTTAGCCGCTCACCAAAAAGAGATGACAGCTAAAATTGGCGATGTCTTTGAGTTATTGGCAGAAGCGGATTTTATTCGTCAAATGGCAAAAGACGCAATGACTTCCGATGAGCATATCAAGCGTGCTTTAAAGGCGAAAAAATATCGTACAAGCCGAGTGAGTGAAAAAATTATTGAAGAGATTTTGGATGGTACGGTTTTATTAGACAGTTCTGGAACCTCTATAGGGAAAATTAATGGCCTTACGGTTATGCAAATTGGCGAAAGCAGCTTTGGGGTGCCAGCTCGAATTTCAACAACGGTTTACCCTGGTGGGAAAGGAATTGTTGACATAGAGCGCGAATCCAATTTGGGCCAAAACATTCATTCAAAAGGTGTTTTAATTTTATCAGGGTATTTAGGCAGCAAATATGCCCAAAAGTATCCACTTGATATATCGGCCTCGATCGCTATGGAACAAAACTACGGTTATGTTGATGGCGATAGTGCTTCAACAGCTGAACTGTGCTGTTTACTCTCGGCACTTATTCAAGTGCCACTTCGACAAGATCTGGCTATTACAGGCTCACTTAATCAGTATGGTGAAGTACAGGCTATTGGGGGCGTAAACGAAAAAATAGAAGGCTTTTTTAGTGTTTGCGAAGCTAGAGGGTTAACAGGTACGCAGGGAGTGATTATTCCCAAGTCTAATGTTAACAACTTGATGTTATCCGATGAGGTGCAGGATGCCGTAAAAAAAGGACAATTTTCTATTTATGCTGTTAGCACGGCCGATGACGCCTTACACATTCTAACAGGAATAGAGCCAGGTATTCTTGATGAAAATGGAGAATACCCAGAAAATACTCTTAATCATAGCATCATTAGTAAGCTTGAAGAGCTAGCCAAGCTAAATGAAGATGACGAAGAGAGTGACGTCAACAACAACTAACATAAACACAACAATTGTAAGGTTACTATGATTTTAGTTACAGGTGGTATGGGATATATCGGCAGTCACACATGTGTTGAGCTGATTAATGCAGGTTTTACCCCCATTATTTTGGACAATCTCTGCAACAGCCATAAAAACGTGTTAGAGCGAATTGAAACAATTACAGGGCAGAAACCAACTTTTATCGAAGGAGATATAAGAGACTCTGAACTATTAAATAAGGTGTTTAGTAATTATCCTATCGACGCGGTTATTCATTTTGCAGGTTTAAAAGCCGTAGGAGAGTCGGTTCAACACCCTTTGCGTTATTATGATAATAATGTAGTGGGCTCTTTATCTCTTGTGCAGGCAATGGAAAAAGCGGGGGTTAAACGGCTTATTTTTAGCTCTTCCGCTACTGTTTATGGTTGTTCATCAACCGAACCAATTACAGAAAGTTTTTCAACTAAAGCGGTTAACCCATATGGTCAGAGCAAGCTAATTCTCGAAACAATGTTTACAGACATTTGCCATGCTGATCCTGAATGGCAAATGGTTATTTTGCGATATTTTAATCCTATAGGTGCACACGAATCAGGATTAATAGGCGAAGATCCTAATGGTATTCCTAACAACTTACTGCCTTTTATTAGCCAAGTTGCCATAGGTAAACGGGACAAACTGCAAGTATTTGGCGGTGATTACGACACCCATGATGGGACAGGCGTGCGTGATTACATTCATGTCTGCGATTTAGCATCAGGTCATGTTGCTGCACTCAATCATTTGCCTTATAAGTCTAATTGCTTAGCGGTTAATTTAGGGACAGGGAAAGGGTATTCGGTTTTGGATGTGATTAACGCCTTTGAAAAAGCGAGTAACAAAAAAATTCCTTATGATGTAGTAGAGCGAAGACTTGGCGATATTGATATTTATTTTGCCGATGCAAGCCTTGCTAACTCTTTGCTAAACTGGCAAGCCCAGTTCAATATTGATGATATGTGCAGAGATACATGGCGATGGCAACAAAAGAACCCCAATGGCTATCTAGGTTAATATTTGCCATGGGTTCGTTTCATTAAATACGCCTTGCAATCGGTGGTTACTAAACCAAAAAAAGTATAATGCTTATTTTGGCTTTGAATGTAGACAGCCGTTTCTTTGCGTTTGCTAGGTAAGTGAAGTTTTAGCACTTTTCCTTGTTCAAAAACTTTACCATTGCCTAGCAATTTTATTGCAGCTTTCTCTGTTCTTTCAACCGATTCTACATCACTGCATTGAGCCTGTAACGGTGGAGACAAGAGAGCAACGAAAAGCCCTATCAAGGGAAAAGTGTACTTTGTCATTTTGATTCTTGGTCGTATAGCTAAAAAAGGTTTTATTTACATCAGTGAATAATAGCAATATAGCCGAATCCAAATAGTATGGAAATAGCCACGTCTATTCCCATACTATCTTACCGAAAACAACTCTAAAGGAGACTTTTATGGCACTGAATATGACACCGAAAAAAACAGGTCTTACATTACGAAGATACCTGAGTTGTTTGGCTATTTTCGTATCTAGCCAACTATTCGCTGCTGATCATTGTGACCAAACCCAACTCTATAGCTATATGACAGGCATTAAAACAGAGTTAAAGTCACTTACTTTTGAGGTTAAAACTGAAAGATTTACCGAAGCACAGTCAAGAGTTGATAAAATTATTACGCTGCTAAACCGTTCCGCTAAAGAAACACCTTTTTTATTTTTAGAGCATTCGCTACAAGGTGAACAATTACAAAAGAAACAAATGGCTTATAAAGGCGCGATAAACAAGACTATCGATTTGTTTACTGAGTTAAACCTTGCCATAAAAACTCAAGATATCGATAAAATAAAACCAATCATGGCGAAAATTGGACAAGCAAGAAAATCAGGACACAGGCAGTTTAAAGCTAGGTGTTAATTGCACTTTAGCGATCGTGACCCACTATTGCAAGACTGCTATAATTACGCCTAATCAAGAGAGGGTATTATGGCTCGAACAAAAAAATCTCGCACAATGCGAGGAAAATTAGGCAAAACTGGTAGTAAAGAGCAGATGAAAGAGCAACGAAAGGCTCAAAAATCGAAAACTTTACGACGTTTTCAGGTTAAAAAAAGCAATCAACGCAAAGAACAGGCGCAGAAAAAGTTACACCGCTTAGGACTCGCTGTGGAAACCAAAGAAGAAGAGGTTGCACCTAGAGCTAGACGCTTTGTTTTTCCCACTAAGCAAGAAACTGCTAAATCTAATGAGCGGGAATCTACCGCCCAAATAAACTCAGAAACAACTGAGTTGTCGACATCCGAATTATTAGATGCATTTACCGAAACAGAATAAAACGATCAAAGTACAAAGGCCTTAAATGGCCTTTTTAACTATTTCTGATTAAGAATTTAGCTATGAACAATAGAGCGCATGTCCCAATATCCAGTGTACGCTACTTACTAAAAACAGCAGAAGACCAAGGCTTAAACCCTGACGACTTACTGAGCTCACTTGATATTTGCCATGCAGATCTTGATGGTATGGATACCTTTTCAGCTTACAAATATGGTGTTCTTTACCATACCATTATGCAGCTTGTTCAAGATGAATCATTCGGTATGTTGTCCGGTGGAAAAATACCCAACGGCACGTTTAGAATGATGTGCTATTGCATTATCCACACTCGCAGTTTAGCTCATGCAATGCACCGAATTAGCGAGTTTTATGAAATTTGTCGTGGTCCACTAATAAAACCAGTTTTAATTAAAAAAGGACGTTATGCCAAACTAACATTCGCCCCGGTTGAACATGCCAATATTGCTGAGGTTGATTCTCTTGTTAATACAGAGTCGAGTGAACGATTAAGAACTACACTATCTATGTGGCATCACTTTATTAGTTGGTTAATTGGTCGTAGGCTAGAGCTCAAAGCTGCTTACTTTTCTCACTCTCGGCCCAATAGTGTTGCTTACTACAAAACCTTATTTCAATCTGAAGTAAAATTTGACCAACATGCAAGTGCATTGGTGTTTTCCGCAAGTTACCTTGATATGCCGATTGTGCAAACGGATGATACGCTAAGAACCTTCTTGAAAACCGCTCCTTATCAATTGTTAGTTATGGTAGATAATGACAACAGTCTCAAATCACAGGTTATGTCAATGTTGGGACGTGATTTCTCTAGGGAAACCCCCAGCGCTGAAGAAATTGCCAATGTACTTAATATGAGTGTTTCAACCATGCGCCGACGTTTAACGGAAGAAAACACTTCATATCAAAAAATCAAAGACGAATGTCGCAAAGAAGCTGCGATAACGTACATGAACGCACCACAACTCAGTATTAATGATATTGCCAGTTTAATGGGGTTTGATGAACCTTCGGCCTTTTTTCGCTCCTTTAAAAAATGGACTGGCATGACGCCTGGTGAATATCGAAAAGGGGCGTCACTTGCGGAACTTTAAGTAAATTGACACTGTTTACATTTTGGAGAGTGAACAAATATGTCAGGAATTTAGAGGAAAAATGTTATTGAGGGTTTTTACTTGGATCATCATTCTATAGGGTAAAAAAATATAGCCTATACTCGGTATATACAACTCGGAGAACAAAAATATGAACGAGTACCGTTACCCTTTAAATGACATTATATTCACTCTCAATGATATAGCCGGCTTTGAACGCATTAATCAATACCGTGATGAAGAAGTAACAGAGGATTTAGTCGAAGCAGTTTTAACCGAGGCAGGCAAGTTCTCAGAACAAAAAATTGCCCCTTTAAATCACAGTGGTGATCAAGAAGGCTCAAGAGTCGAGCAGGGCAATGTCGTTGAAGCTCAAGGATTTAAAGAAGCCTTCCAAGCTTATAGTGATGCCGGTTGGCCATCTATTTCAGCAGCAGAAACCTATGATGGCCAAGGGCTACCAGTGGCGCTGTCAACAGCCGTTAATGAAGGCGTCATGTCAGCAAATCTCGCTTTCTCATTATGTCCACTGCTTACTCAAGGTGCAATTGAGGCAATTGAGGCGCACGGCACAACAGAACTCAAACAAAAATACCTTCCTAATCTCATCTCTGGTCAATGGACTGGGACCATGAATCTAACAGAACCCAATGCGGGGTCTGATCTTGCAGCCATTGCCTGTAAGGCGCAGGCGAAAGATGACCACTATTTACTAAAAGGCCAAAAGATTTTTATTACTTGGGGCGATCACCAGATGACGGAAAACATTATTCATCTGGTTTTAGCTCGCTTACCAGACGCTCCAGAAGGTGTAAAAGGTATTTCACTGTTTTTAGTACCAAAATTTTTGGTGAACGAAGATGGAACCCTTGCTGGTAAAAACGATGTAACAGTCGTGTCGGTTGAGAAAAAACTGGGCATTCATGCGTCGCCAACTTGTGTAATGAGTTTTGGTGAAACCACAGGTGCCATTGGCTATTTGGTTGGCAAAGAAAACCAAGGCATCATGGCCATGTTCACTATGATGAACAATGCACGTCAAGGCGTTGGTCTACAAGGGCTTGCTATTGCTGAACGCGCTTATCAACAAGCCCTTGTGTACGCAGAAGAGCGTGTGCAGGGTGTTGATGCTCAACGTACTAACAAGGTTACAATTGTGCACCACCCAGATGTATTGCGCATGTTAATGACAATGAAATCACAAATTGATGCAATGCGCTCACTGGTACTAACGGCAGCATTAGAAATTGATCTTGCTCATTGTACAGAAGGAGAAGAACAGCAACAGCATCAAACTTATGTCAACCTTTATACGCCAATTGTAAAAGGTTGGGTTACTGAGCAAGCTCAAGAGATTGCATCGCTAGCGATCCAAATACATGGTGGCGTTGGTTTTATTGAAGAAACGGGTGTGGCGCAACATGCTAGGGATGCCCGCATACTACCAATATACGAAGGTACCAATGGCATTCAGGCAATCGACCTAATCGGTCGAAAACTCTACGCTGATAAAGGCGTTAGCTTTACTCAGTGGTTAACGCTATTTGAAGTTGCAATCCACAATGCTGAGGCCGCCGATATCCCATCTGTTGAGAAGGTATTCGCAGCATTGGAAAAGCTCAAACAATCAAAGGATGCATGTTTAGAACAGATGTCTGATGACAGTTATTTAGGCACTGGGTCTGCCTACGCGTTGATGATGCAAACAGGTTACGTTATAGGCGCTTGTCTACAACTTAAGGCTGCAACCAAAGCATTAGAAGCCTCAAAAGAGAAACGTCTTACTCAAGAACAATATTTATCGTGGGCACAGTCTGTTGAATTTTATATTCAGCATATTTTGCCTAGAGCCGAAGGTTACTATCAGTCGATAACAGAAGGGTTATCTTCTGTTTCTGCTTTGACATCGGCAAGTTTTAAACGCTAAGAATTTAATACATTACAAACAGAATAAGGGCAAAGGGGAATAATATGATCGAACGTGAAGAGATGGAGTTTGATGTCGTTATTATTGGTGGAGGGCCTGCAGGGCTCTCTACTGCTTGCCGGTTAATGCAATTAGCCAAGAAAGAAGAGAAAGAAATCAGTGTCTGCTTGGTTGAAAAAGGATCAGAAATTGGGGCGCATATCTTTTCAGGTGCTGTTATCGATCCTGTAGCGCTTAATGAGCTCTTTCCTGATTGGAAAGAAAAAGGAGCGCCTTTGAATGCACCAGTGCAGGTTGATGAGCTTTATTGGCTAGGCAGTGAAACTCAATCCAAGAAATTTCCAAATTGGATGGTGCCGAAAACACTGCATAATCATGGTAACTACGCTGCCAGTTTAGGGAATTTATGCCGCTGGTTGGCAGAACAAGCAGAAGAAATGGGCGTGGAAATTTTTCCAGGCTTTAGCGCAGCGTCATTGTCTTATGATGAAAACAATAACGTGAACGGTATTATCACCGGCGATATGGGCATTGCCGAAGATGGTAGTGAAAAAGACAGTTATATGCCAGGTATGCTGTTAAAGGCAAAGTACACCATATTTTCAGAGGGCTGTCGTGGCCACCTAGGCAAAGAAATTATTGCTAAATTCGCCTTAGATAAAGACGCAGACCCACAGCACTACGGGCTAGGAATCAAAGAGCTATGGGACATTCCCGCCGAGGAAAGCAAACCCGGTACAGTGATTCATACCGCAGGCTGGCCTTTAGGAAATCAAGCTGGGGGTGGTGGCTTTCTCTATCATTTAGAAAATAACCAAGTTGTCGTCGGCTTGATTGTGGACCTTAACTACCGCAACCCTTACTTAAGCCCTTACGACGAGTTCCAACGCTATAAGCATCACCCAGTTATTGCCCAGCATTTAAAAAATGGAACTCGAGTATCTTATGGTGCTCGAGCTATCGCCAAAGGGGGTTTTCAGTCGTTACCAAAAATGGTTTTCCCTGGCGGTTTAATAATAGGTTGTGATGCTGGAACACTAAACCCAGGCAAAATTAAAGGTACACATACAGCGATGAAAACTGGGATACTTGCAGCTGAAGCTGTTATGGAAGCTCTTTCTCAAGATGAAATGCCTTCGGAGTTAAATCAGTATGCAGAAGCATTTAAACAGTCGTGGGTTGCTAAAGAGCTATATCAAACGCGTAACTTTGTGCCTGCGCTGCATGCGTTAGGAACCTTTATGGGTGGCGCCTATAACTGGTTGGACCAAACTTTATTTGCTGGTCGACTGCCGTTTCGTTTTCGCGATACTTTGCCTGATCATGCAGCCTTAGAACCGCTTAGTCAGCATGCAGAAATCACATACCCAAAACCTGATGGCAAGTTGAGTTTTGATAAGCTGTCCTCAGTGTTTTTATCCAATACAAATCATGAAGAAGACCAGCCAAGCCATTTAAAGTTGACGGATCAAGCAGTGCCGATAAAGCAAAATCTTCCAGTTTTTGGTGAACCTGCTCAACGATATTGTCCGGCAGGTGTGTACGAAGTTGTCGAAGCTGAAGGGGAGTCGAGATTTCAAGTAAATTCACAAAACTGTTTGCATTGCAAAACCTGCGATATAAAAGACCCTGCCCAAAATATTACATGGGTAACTCCAGAAGGAGCAGGTGGTCCTAATTACCCTAATATGTAATAAGTTCTTGTATGTAATAAGTTCTTGCTGAGAAGGGATATACATACAAAAATGCCACAGAAAATCGTTTTCTTCACGTTTTTCTGTGGCATTTTTATTTATGGTGTTTGCCCTAAAAATTATTAATTAAGCTAACTTCAAGTTTGCCTCTAAAACCACACCGATAATTTGATGTAGCTCTTCATCGAACTCAATTAACTTATATGCCTCATTTAAGGGTTTAAGGTACTTTTCCCCTGAGTCAATAATGAGTTGTTTAAATAAGATTTGCGAGTCTGGCAAGCGCTTCGCTACCACTAAATCGCCATGTTTCGCCTTTTTGCTTGCATCAACTAAAATATTGTAACCATCTGGAATACTTGTTCCGCTTTGAGTTGACATGCTGTTTCCGTTTACCGTCAACCAAAACGCATTACTACTTGGATCAGAAGAGGTTATTTCCCAAGACAATGCTTTTTTATGAATACGTTCAATGGTTTTTTTACTCCATCTTGCTGCTTGCGCTTCAGTAATCAAGGGGAACATACGTGTCTTGATATTCGTATCAACTGTATATTCGGCTTTCGGCTCTCCTACACCGTATTGCAGCCACTCTGGTCTTGTTTCGAGTGCTTTGGCAAGATCAACAATTCTGGATGAATTGATTATTTTGCCATTAATTAGTTTATGAATAGTTACCTGAGATACCCCAGCAATTTGCGCTAATTGCAGCTGGGTTAATTTCATCTCACGCATGCGTTTTCGAATATTAATTGCTAATTGTGTTTTCATGCCAGCAAGTATAGTTAAAGCTATATGCATGGCAAACAAAAAAATAGTTTTTCCTATATTTTTGTAAAGAAGATTGATTTAAAAATGGTTTTGCAGTAGATAACCCCACACTTGGCTGTAATGTTAAAAAAGTAACCTGCTGGAAAGAATGCACATGGCTATTAAATGTCAGAAAGGTAAATGTCAGAAAGGCAAATGCCAAAAAAGTAAAAGACCAGAAGAGCAAGAAAGACGCTATGCACTGGACCACACTACGTTGGCAGCAAATTGTTTTCACCATAATGAAAAAGAAGGCACAGAACAGGTTGTGTTAGCTCTACACGGCTGGCTTGATAATGCAGATTCTTTTGCTGAGCTTAGAAAATATTTACCACATTACTCTTGGGTGTGTGTTGATTTATCTGGGCATGGTAACTCAGAACACAGAGCAGACAACTGTTTTTATCATATTTGGGATTATGTTCGCGATATTGTCCAACTTATTAAGCAACTCAATACTAATGTCTCTTTAGTTGGGCACAGTTTAGGTGGAGCAGTCGCTATGCTAGTTGTTAGTGTTATTCCTGAAAGTGTTCAACAACTTATTATGCTGGATAATGTTGGCCCATTCACAGCGCAGCCAACAGAGCGGATTACCAAGATACAAGGCTTTATTCGTTCTGCAGATAGGGTACAGAATAAGAAAAAAAGACTATATGAGACTCAAGAAGATATGATTGCTGCACGAATGAAAGGGTTTACTTCGTTAAGTCGTCAAGCTGCCAGTGCTCTAGTAATGCGAGGAAGTCAGCTTAAAAGTGGCTCTGGCTACCACTGGAAACATGATGCTAAACTGGAAGTTACAAGCCCTTTTGCTATGGATGCTGCAAGTGTTGATGAGTTTGCTAAAAATATAATGTGTCCAGTTTTGATACTACTTGCTGAAAATGGCATATACCAGACGAATAAGCCTTTGGTAGCACATAGAGGAAAACATATCAGCGACCTCGATATGATATGGCTGCCAGGCAATCACCACTTCCATCTTGAAGCGCAGACGGCTGGAGCGGTGGCTAACAAAGTGGGCGACTTTTTACATAAAAATAGGTAACGCTATGCGAATACGTTCACTTTTAACAATATCCTTATTAGGATGGGGGATTTTTACTGGCTCCTACGCGAAAGAGCTCCCCCTCACACCTCTTTCAGTCAAAGAATATAGAGGCGTAGAAGTGTTAAAACGAGATGTTGTCGATAACACAGACTACATACTGCCTTTAAGCAAAATAAAGCGAAGTGCTGGAAGAGATTGGCAGCCTGAAGAAGTAAGGTTTCTTCAAGGTAATATTAGTCGTTCGCTCTACAAATTTGGCCGCAGTGCTGATTTGCAGGCAATCTACAGTCATTACTATTCGGAAATTCTACATGATGCAGAAATCTTATTTGAATGCGCAGGGCGCAATTGCGGTAGCAGCAATGCTTGGGCAAATAACTTTTTTAAAGAGTATCGCTTGTATGGTAGCGATGATAGTCAGTTTTTAATTGTCACTAAACATACTTCTCAACCATTGTATCGAGTGCTTTACCTAAACAGACGTGGTGCAGGCGATATTTTTGTACGATTAGATCATGTAACAGCAGCAGAACGGGTTGTGGATACCACCAATAGCTCGATAAATAGCCCTATTGCACTACAAACTGAAATTAATGATTTTTTGAGGATTCGACGTTATATCGAAACCGCACCAGCAAACAAATCAATAACCGTGTTGGTTACTACATCTAAAAGACTTTCCTCTGAACAAGCTGTTCAACAGGGTAGAGCTTATATTAAAAGCATCAAAAAGAGTTTAGGAGAAAGATTGGTTAGTAGGGTCACTTTCATCAATTTAGCCGCTTTTGGGCAAGATGAATTCGGGGAAGACTTAGTGACACTACTTAGGTAATGGTCGAGATAGGCGTACCGTGGATTATAGATTTTGTTGGAATCTTAAAAAGCAATACAAATAACATAGCAACAAAACGCCTTGATATAGTAATCGCTTTCTCTTATCAGCAAGAAAATAACACGTTATAATTTTGCTACACTTCCTACATGACTGACATTTTTATCATATGAGCACTAGACAATCGGCGATACGAGACCTGCATTCCATTAAAGATTTTGTAAGATGGTCTTATAGTCGTTTAAAAAGAGCAGATCTTTTTTATGGTCATGGCACTGATAACCCTTGGGATGAAGCGGTTCAATTAGTTTTAGGTGTCTTGTCATTGCCGCCAGATTTTGATGCTTCTTTAATGGATTGCGCCCTAACGGTCGATGAAAAGAAGCGTATTTTGACAATACTAGATAAGCGCATACAGCAAAAAATACCACTTCCTTACCTTCTTGGTGAAGCTTGGTTTATGGGATTACCTTTCAAAGTAAGCAAAGATACCTTAATCCCCAGATCACCAATAATATCTTTATTAAACAACGAGTTTCAGCCTTGGTTGACGGATTATCCAGATAGAATTCTTGATATGTGTACTGGTAGCGGTTGTCTTGGAATTGCTGCCGCCTTAGTTTTTGAGCGCGCTCAAATTGATGTTGTAGATATTAGCGATGCTGCCTTAGCTGTGGCAAAGCAAAACATTACTTATCACCAAGTTGATGGTCGAGTCACAGCCATTCACTCTGATATGTTTGATGCCTTAGAAGGACGTCAATATGATTTAATTATATGCAATCCACCTTATGTTGATGATAATGACTACACATCGGCGCCCGATGAATTCAAGCACGAGCCTCAACTTGCATTAACCTCTGGAATAGACGGCTTAGATTTTACGCGTCGCTTTTTAAAACAGGTGCAGCATTATCTAACGGATGACGGCATTGTTGTTTACGAAGTTGGTAATACAGAGGTTGCTTTACAACAGGCATTCCCAGATGTGCCTTTTATGTGGGTAGAGTTGGAGCAGGGTGGCAATGGCGTTTTCGTTATCAACAAATCAGAATTATTAAAACATTCCTTTTGAGAAACATTTATTTAAAGAGTTGAAAAGATTATGTCTGGCAACACATTCGGCACATTATTTACTGTTACTACATTTGGTGAAAGTCATGGCTTGGCGCTTGGTGCTATTGTGGATGGCTGCCCTCCGGGTTTAGAAATCACTGAAGAAGACATCCAAAAAGAGTTGGATTTGCGAAAACCAGGCACATCACGTTTTACGACACAGCGGCGTGAACCGGATAAAGTGAAAATTTTATCCGGCGTCTTTGATGGCAAAACAACGGGCACCTCAATTGGTCTATTGATTGAAAACACAGACCAACGCTCAAAAGACTACGGCAACATACAAAATACCTTTCGACCTGCCCATGCAGATTATACCTACGATCAAAAATACGGCTTTCGCGATTACCGTGGTGGTGGTCGTTCTTCTGCGCGAGAAACAGCCATGCGAGTAGCCGCAGGCGCAATAGCCAAGAAATATCTACGCGATAGGTTTGGTATCGCTATTAACGGTTTTCTGTCGCAACTTGGGCCAATCCAGCTCGAAGCCAAAGATTTGACACAAGTGTACGACAATCCGTTTTTTAGTCCTGACCCAACCGCCATTCCTAAATTGGAAGAGTATATGAGTGAATTAAGACGGGAAGGGGACTCAGTTGGTGCCAAAATTACAGTGATTGCCAAAAATGTAATGCCAGGGCTTGGGGAACCTGTTTTTGATCGCTTAGATGCCGATATTGCCAAAGCTATGATGGGGATTAATGCCGTCAAAGGTGTTGAGATCGGCGATGGTTTCGACGTTATTGCACAAAAAGGCAGTGAGCATCGGGACGAGCTGACACCTAAGGGGTTTAGCAGCAATCATGCCGGCGGTATTCTAGGCGGTATTTCATCTGGTCAGGATATTCTAGTTCATATTGCCCTGAAGCCAACATCCAGCATTACCGTACCAGGTAAAACAATTGATCGCGCAGGTAATGCAACAGATATTATCACCAAAGGTCGCCATGATCCTTGTGTTGGTATACGAGCAACGCCCATAGCTGAGGCGATGCTAGCAATAACCTTGCTTGATCACTTATTGCGGCATCGTGGACAGAATGCCGATGTAAATTGCTCTACACCGATTATCACTGAATAGTCTTGTTGCATGATAACGCCATGCAAGTAAATATAAGTGAGCATAAGGCAAGAATAATAGTCCTTTTCCATAGAAGGACTATTATTGCAGAGTTATTTTGCTTACAAAGAGTTGTTTTGTTTACAGATTTTATCTACAGGATAGTACCTTTCATTTTCCGCATTCTGGCTTGGCTTATATTGATTAATTTTTAAGAACCTAAATGAAATTCTTAAAACTTCCTGTATAATCGCCAATAGCTCAGCGATGTTGTGTAAAAAAACATTGTTTGGGTAACAAAAACAACCTTAAATCAAAGGTTTTCTCTAACTTTTTGGGTTCCCTAACCCCAAACCAAAATACAAAAAAGGTCACATTATGAGTCACTTCACTGCTAGCCAGCAGACAAAAGCCTTGCTTTATCTAGCAACATTCCATTTATTAATCATCGCCTCCAGTAATTATTTGGTGCAAATCCCATTTTCTATTTTTGGGTTTCATACCACATGGGGAGCGTTTACTTTCCCATTTATCTTTTTGGCGACAGATTTAACAGTACGCATTTTTGGCGCTTCACTTGCACGTAGAATTATCTTTTGGGTTATGTTGCCATCCTTACTGGTTTCTTACCTTGTGTCTGTTGTCTTTTCCCAAGGGCAATTTCAGGGTGACAACAATTTAGCCACAATAGATTGGTTTGTTGCTCGCATCGTGATTGCCAGTTTGATCGCTTATTTGCTAGGTCAAATCCTTGATATCAGGGTGTTTGATCGACTACGTCAGTTAAAACAGTGGTGGGTAGCGCCAGCGGCATCAACCGTGCTAGGGAATGCGTTAGATACATTAGCCTTTTTCTCAATTGCTTTCTATCAAAGTCCTGACGAATTTATGGCAACGCATTGGCAAGAAATAGCCTTAGTGGATTATGGATTTAAGCTTTTAATCAGCTTGGCATTGTTCGTGCCAATGTACGGGGTTGTACTTAATTATTTAGTAAGAAAGATTACGACTGTGAAAGAGGCGGTCGAATACCCTCAAGCACAAGTATCATAAAGTAAAAAAACAGCCGATTTACAGTCACTATTTATAGTCACTACAAATCGGCTTCTTTGCCAACAGGAAAATTCTCCATCCTATATTGGCTTTAACTTTGCCCAACCATTCTGCTGTTCAAAGTTAGTGTTTCCCACTCCCCAATCCTTTTGTAGAAGCGCTCTTGCTTAGCCTTTTGTTGGCGGCGGATCACCGTCTTTGTTTTCTTGCTCCAATGAAGCCTGTTTACCAGCAAGAGGGAAAATATTTCCATTATCACGGTAAAAGCCAATATCTTTTAACGTATGGTTGTCTAAGTAACGAAATTGTTTACGTATACGGGCTTTTTCAAAATAATTTTTTACTGCATTTAATAAACTAATAAATAGCATAGTGACACTCCGGTTAAAATAAAACCGAAACTTTATGAGGTAAGAAGGGAGGAATTAAACTGTTTCTTTGCCGCATAAAGTTTGCGGCCAGTTCAATATAAGATTAATCAGGACGCAAAATATCGTTGATGTTGGCGCTTTGACGCATTCACCAAGAGATTGTTTTGACAATTTAGCCATTGAAAAATAGTTTTCATACCAACCTCCGATATTTTGCAGCAGTGATGTTACTTTTTAATGATATTACACAGGTGATCAGTTTCTCACCTGCTCAGATAGTAGGCGGGCTGGCGATGACTGTCAAGCATAAAAAAACGAGTAACTCCGAAAACTACCAAGATAGAAATATAAATAGTAATGAGAAAGTTACTTGTCCGAGGCAAGAATTTTTAAATCAAAGCCCATTCTCTCAAAAACATTATTCTAAAATGTCTTAATTTTGAGTTTGTAAGGTGATTATTTTGCTTTGCATTGCTTGAGCATCTTCCATATCGTGTGTCACTAATACAGTAGGTATATTGGCTTTTTGTATTTGCTCTAACGTAAAACTTCTAACGCTTTGTCTTAACTCAGGGTCTAATTTACTAAACGGTTCATCCAATAATAGATATTGAGGCTCCGCCAATAGAGCTCGGAGAAGTGCTATACGTGCTTGCTGACCACCAGAAAGCACTTCAGGCAGTTCATGTGCTTTCGTCTCCAATCCAAGTTCATTCAGCTTACCCATTGCCATTTCAACCCGTTCTTTATGGGAGGTATTTTTATTAGAAGGGGTGGCAAACAATAAATTTTCCAGATTAGTCATGTGAGGGAAAAGTAAGGGCGATTGATACAAAATACCCACTTTTCGTTTAATGGTGTTTAATTGCTGAATGGGTTTTCCATCCAACTCAATTTGCCCAGTAGCAATAAAGTCGTGGCTAAGTGTACCTGACAAATACCCTAAAAGTGTCGATTTACCGCAACCACTTGGCCCCATAATGCTTAACACTTCACCGTTATTCACATGAAAAGAAAAGTCATCAAGTAAAACTGTTGAGTTAATTTTGATTTGGCAACGTTTTAAATCTAACAAGGGTGTTCTCACTTAATGGGTTGAGTTTTTTTTAAAGCACCTTTTTTAAGAGTGCTTTTAAGAGTTAGGCGGTACTTAGTCCAAGAGTAAGGTAGCCATTGAGCTAGCATAAATATCAGTAACGGGAATAATGCTTGTAACATGGCCATATTGCCAACTTTTTTTCTATCACCGGATGCAGCTAGGGCAACAGCTTCGGTTGTTAGTGTGTTAATGCGCCCTTCACCGGCAATCAGAGTGGGCAAATATTGAGCAAAACTCACTGCCACGCCTAATGCGAATGCACTCCACAATATAGGCTTTAACATTGCCAATTTTATTAAAAAATAAGAGCGAGCAGGGCTGTGAGTGACACAAATGGCTTGGGTGTAATACTGTTGGTTGAAGCTAAGGTAAGGCGCTGAAAGTGTTAAATAAACATACGGCAATACATATAAGGTATGCAGTGCAAGTACCGCAAAAACGGTTCCATTCACATCGCTCCAAATAAAAAACACTTGAATGCCAAATAGAAAACCTACTTGAGGGAGCAACATTGGCCAACAAATTAAACGGTCAAACCATTGAGTAACAGTACTACAACAACGCTTTTGTTCCAGCATAACCAGGCTGATGGCAATGGATATCAATGAGCTGACCACGGCAATCAGCAAGCTAGCACAAGCAAGCTCTACCAATATAGGGGCAAGCTGCTGGATTTTCTTTAATGACCATTCACTTGGTAAAATATCGGGGAAGCGCCATCGATGTGTAAACGCCCAAATTGGTAAAACTAATAGGGAAAGCAGGGCAATTCCCATATTACCTAGATAAAGGTAGGCGCCTGTTTTGAAAAAAAGATAAGCATTTGTGTGACGTTTACCATTCCCCCAACGTTTACGGTCAAAGTAAATAAAAACTCGATAAAACAATTCCCATGCAAGGGCTGAGAGCAAGATGATAGCCATCAGTAATACAGCACCGGCGGAAGCTGTAAAGCGTCGCTCCAAATCAACATCCGTAAACCAGTGAAACAGAGTTACAGCAAAAGTAGATGGCGAATTGGGCCCTATAACCAGTGTTAGATCAACCACGGTCAAACTAAAAGCTAAAACAATCAATAGAGGAAACCGTATCAGCGGATAAAGAGCAGGAAGAATCACCTTGCGCCATACAGTTAAGGGTGGATACCCCATACTTGCTCCAACTTGAAGAAGTGCTTGTGGTTTAAGTTGGGGAAGGCTCGATAGAATAACAAATAATAAAAAAGGGGTTTCTTTAACAACCAAAGCAAGCACAAGTGATAAACCATAGGCATCTTGCACACTTACCCAAGTAGGAGGGCGCTCATATCCTGTCAACCACGGGCTCAACAGGCGAACAATCCATCCGCTGGGACTCAATAAAAATACCATACCAATTGCAATTGCCGCATGAGGTATCGCTAATATAGGAGCAAGGCTGTGGCGAATGCTGCTCATCCAACGTGTTTGATATAAAACAGCGACCAAGGAAAACGCTAAAACAAATGAAATCATGGTCGCCAGTAAACCACTCACCAAGGTTAGCTTAATGCTTCCCATCAGTTCTGGGGCAGCTAGCAAGCTTCGCCAAGGTGTTAACCCAAATTCCATATGCGCTAGTGCGGGCAAATAATTAAATGCAGGAAGGATCGTGCCAGCCAACCCAATAATGATGGGCACCAACAAGAGTAATGTTAATGAGATTGCGCTGATATAAAGAAGCGGCATATTAATAGCCGCTTGATAGAGACGGTTTACCACAAATTCTAGATCCTGTATTGCCTATTTAGGCAATATGTAAATACATATGTAACACCTATATTAACGAACAATTAAGGTTGCTGCTAATAAGGTGTATCAAATTTTGTTTAACGTGAGTAGCGTTTGCGCCATTCTTTTTCTAATGCCTCGACCCATGAGCCATGGGGTTCAGGTAAACTCTTACCTAATGATTCGATGCTCAGTGTGGCAACACCTCTTGGTAAGTCATTGAAGGCTGTTTGGTATTTCTTCGGCAAACGATTAAATGTGAGCACGCTCAAATCCCCCCATGTAGTTGGATGTTGTTTCTTGAGTTGGGCTTCAGGAGACAATAAAAAATCTGCCACAACTTGTGCTCCCGCAGTTGATGCAGAGTTGTAGGGGATAGCAACAAAATGAGTATTACCGATTGTGCCATTCTCGAATACATAAGAACGTACTGTATCCGGCAAATTGCCTTGCTCGATTTGCACTGAAGCAGCCGATACATCAAAACTCAGCGCAATATCAATTTCTTGGTCATCTAACAAGCGCATCATTTGCTCTGCGCCGCTTGGGAAAGAAGAACCCTGACGCCAAGCTACAGGGTGCAGTTCATCAAGGTATGCCCAGAGTGGCTCTGTCACGAGGGTAAAATTTGCATCAGATACAGGGGCTGATAATTTTTCTGGATGGTTAGTCAGTTCAATCAAAGCTTGCTTAAGAAAGGTGGTCCCTAAAAACTGAGGAGGTTCAGGGTAGGTGATACGACCTGGATTTTTTTTAGCATAGTCTAATAGACTCGGAATGGATTTTGGTGGTTCGACTAGAATTTCAGTATCGTGCATAAAGATAACTTGAGCTGCTCCCCACGGTGATTCCATGCCATCAACTTTAGTTCCAAAATCTTGAGTAAGACTAGTGCGTGAAGATTCGTCAACATAGCGATAATTTGGCAAATTGTTGCTAAAAGGACCAAACAATAAATTGTTATTTTTTAATGTTCTAAAGTTTTCACCGTTAATCCAAATTAAATCAATCGACCCATTTGTATCATTGCCTGCTGCTTTTTCTGCCAAAACTCTCGAAACCGCATCCGCAGTGTCTGCCAACTTCACGTGTTTGAGTGTAATTTTATAATCTTCTTTAACGCGTTTTGCGACCCAATCAATATAGGCATTAATATTGTCGGCACCACCCCAAGCATTCCAATATACTGTTTGTTTCTCAGCGTCTTTAAGTGTTTCTCCCCAAGGCGGAGGCGTTTCTGCAAATGCCAAAAAAGATGTGGCCAAGCAGCCAGCGACAAAGTACTTAATCATGTTGAACCCTTATATACAAGTTGAAAATGGGTAGGTATTAATGGCTGAGTCTAGTGTTTCGAAATGCATTACTCACCATGCGCTAAATTCGTTAAAAATCTAATTGTAGAGTAAATAAGTGCTCTTTAGTTCAGATGTTTTTCTTCTTTGTATTCATCAACACAAAATAGTACTCTGCTCTTATTGTTAATTATTCTCAAATTTACGGATAAACAGACATTTCATGGCATATCAAATTTTAACGCACAAACTTCCTACAGCAACGTTAGGAACAAATCGAGTTATTACTGCCCATCAATTTGGCCTAATAGATCAAAATAAAAAGAAAATTTACTTGCAAGCAGGGCTCCATGCGGATGAGTGGCCAGGATTTTTGGTGTTGAACGAACTTGTCAAATTGTTAAAGCAAGCAGATGAGCAACAGCTAATTCAAGGCGAAATTATTGTTGTTCCTGTTGCCAATCCAATTGGCTTAGCGCAAAACTTTCATGGCTACATTCCAGGGCGTTTTGCTTTTTCTGATGGTGGCGGTAATTTTAATCGTAACTGGCCTCAGCTTGGAGAGAAAATAGAATCCATTATTAAGAGTGAGATAACGGCAGATTTGCCCGCAAATGTAACGCTGGTAAAAGATGCATTACGCACAGAAGTAGCTACTTTACCAGAAAATACAGAATTACAAGGTTTGAAGAAAACACTCTTACTTATGTCGATAGACGCAGATGAAGTTATTGACCTTCATTGTTCTGGTGAAGCGTGCATGCATGCCTATGTCGCTCAAGAATTTGAACAATATTTCCAACCATTATTATCCCGCCTCAACACGCAAGTTGCTTTATCCGAGTTGGATACGGGGGCAGCCTCATTCGATGAATCAAATGTGTCTGTTTGGCGCCATTTACGACAGCATTATTCACACATGATTCCTTGGGGAGCGCGCTCACTGACTCTGGAGTTAAGAGGGGAAAACGACATATCAAAAGAGCAAGCCAAGCTTGATGCTAATGCCATTTTTGATTATTTATGCGAGCGAGAGATTATTTGTCAGCCAACAAGGGTGAACGTGCTCAATAAGGTTGAGTGCTTCCCGCTAGACGCTATGGATTTAGTAAAAGCGCCAAGTGCTGGCATTGTTTGTTATTTCAAAGAGATTGGTGAATCGGTCGAGGAAGGGGAGTTAATTGGTGAAATCGTCGATCCTTCAGGTGATCTGAGTAATAACACCTATCCTCTTATATCAAAAGCAAACGGTATTTTGTTCGCTCGACTGCAACGTCGCCTAGTGGTTTATGGAGAAAGTATCGCCAAAATAGCTGGAAAAGAACACTTGGCTCATAGAGAAATTGGTCACTTATTTGATGATTAATGCTTTTAGATGACCGGTCAGGCTAATCAGGGAGTTAGCGAAAAACAATGTAATGCAATGCGCAAATTAATTGTTTTTTTATCCGCTAAAATTGAGCGGGCTCACTATTTCGAGATTGTTTTCTAAACCGGTCAACTCTTGCGTATAACTTAGGCAACGCCTTCTTCAACTGTCACAAGAGAAATTAATGTTTTAAGGTTACCCATAACTGCATCGCAAATGTTTTTAATACTTTGTTCGGAATGCAAATTTTTACTGTATTCAATTTTAAAATAAAGTTCATTACTGATAAAACCAAACTCACAATAAAAAATTGCACTGCGGGTATTATTAGCCTTTAAAAAAATCTGTTTTTGGAAAATCGCTTGTAACCTATCTTTATCAATATCAGCTCCATTATCACTAGTTATGCTTGAATACTTTCCTCTAAAATTGAAATCAATCTGTGCAGGCAGATGTTTAAGCATTGTTTCTCGAACTGACTGAAGATTATGATAAGTGCTGAGCATGCTCAGTCCATAACCTTCATTGGGTGTAGATGAAATTTTATTATCTAGACTTTTCAATGAGGCTATATAGTCTTCATCTGGGTTCATACCACTCAATACAAAAGCCCTAGCTGTTGCTAACCAGCCCACTGTCCTAGAAACATCTATTCCTTTATTTGTGCTGATATCTCTTGCAGAGCCAATTATATTGACTCGCATTTGTTCGTCTCCGTTTAATAAGGTTGCCATTAGTGCATGTACAACAGCATTAATAAGAGAGACATTAAGTTTCCGTAGCGAACTTAGTAGCTTTCTAGTGTCCTGTTTAGGTAATAGTAGGACTATATTTTCCATTGAGCCTTGTGTGTTTTGTGTAACATTTTTAGGATAATCGAGTTTGATGTTTACTAGCTGAGCCTTAGATAAAGAAGACCAATATTTAAGATCACTATCTAATTTAGGTGAGTTTGTTTGAGAGGCTAGGTCGTCAACCCATTCCTTGAGAGATGATGTTTTATCAGGAAATTCAGGCGATTTTTTTTGAATTAAGGAAAGATATGTTTTCATCAATTCATCCCTAAAAATCATATCCGAAAAACCATCGTACAATAAATGGTGACTTAAAAAACGGATTACCGTACCTTTGCCTTTTTCCCGATTAAACAACCAAACTTTTATTAGAGCAGCCTGATTCAGTTGTAGGGTATCTTGAGTTGCTAACGTTGTTTCTTCAATTGTATCTAAAAAGCTCTCATTTGAAGCTCCATCGCAATCTACAACTATTACATCAATATGAAGTTCTTCTGGAGCTACAATGACTTGTTGCCAATGATCATTAAGATAAAGAAATTTCGCCCTTAACGCGTCATGGTGAACTAAAAGTTCAAAGAGGGCCCGTCGAAACAAGTCTGCATCAATCTTATCCTTTGTTTGCTGTATGAAACCAATATTGCATAAATGTGGAGAATCATAATCATTCCAAAAGAATAATTGTTGTGCTGGCGTTAGTCGAACAGCACCTGTTAAGCTGTTTTTTGTTTGGTAGCAATCTGTTTTATGTTTGTCGAGGGGGTGCCCCTCGTTTGAACGGGCAGTTTTAGTAATGAGGGTTTCATCCTGTAAATCTCTCTTTGGGTCATCTGTCTCTATCATGTCATCTGTCTCTATCATGTCATCTGCCTCTACCATAAAGTCCCTTTCCATACTGTTAGTTAAAATCGATACCTTTAACAGCGCTATGATGTTTAAAAAATAATTAATACCTTGAGATGCATAGGTTAATGTTGAGTGATGATTTTTTATAAATAAACATAGTGATATTAATGCTAAATGCAAGTTCAAGATAAAACTATCTTCTAGTTATAATGGCTCTTTTGGCGCAGTCTTCCAAAGCAAGTCAACAGAACTATGAAGGACTTAAAAATGGATACAGTCAAAAAAGAGCTAACTAAACCTAGATAACAGCATACACAAACAGGCTAAATTGTCTTAAAATCTTTGTTCGCTTTTCCAACAAATCTACTATAACCATATTAAGAGAGTTTGCTGTGTCTCTGCCGTTAATTGATTACTCAAGTTTAGTCTCTACCGATGCTTCGATACGTACAAAGGAAATTAAAAAACTCGATAAGGCATGTCGAGAAATAGGGTTTGTCTATTTAATTAATCATGATATTCCCACTGAGTTGATAGACTCATTGAAAGAAGCGGCAAAATTGTATTTTGATTTGCCACTCGACGAAAAAAAGAAAATTGATATTTGCAACAGCCCAAATCACAGAGGTTATGGCCCAATTGGTGAAGAAAATTTAGAGGAGGGTGCGCCAAAAGATTGGAAAGAGACATTCGATATGGCTCTCAATTTAGACAGCGCGCATCCGTTGGTAGCAAAATACCCCAAAATGTATGGGCCTAACCGCTATCCTGATGATTCAAAGATTGTTGACACTCTTCATCAGTATTATAAATCCGCTTTTCATGTGTCACAAAACTTCTTGAAAGCAATGGCGTTAGCGCTGCAATTAGATGAAGACTTTTTCACAAGAAACTTTAACGAACATGTTACTGTGTTACGCATGATTCATTATCCACCTCGTCCAAGCAAGCAACATGACAATGGTGCAGGTGCTCATACAGACTATGGATGCATCACCTTATTACTACAAGATGATGTTGGTGGGTTACAAGTAAAATCAAGAGACGGCTTGTGGGTTGACGCGACCCCAATAGAAGGATCTATAGTTGTTAATATTGGCGATTTAATGCAACGCTGGACAAACGATGCGTATGTATCAACAGCTCACAGAGTTATTGCATCGAATGTAAATTGCCATCGTTATTCATTTCCATTTTTTGTTGAGCCAGATTATGAAACTGTGGTTGAGTGTGTACAGTCATGTCAGAGCGAAAACAATCCTGCTAAGTACGAGCGCATTTTTAGTGGTGATTGGATTCAATCTCGTTTTGACGCAACGTATTCATATCGAGATAAATCTGCCTCATAATTAATCTTTATTTAGGCAGCAAATCATTTAAATGCTTTTTTTATATTATTTCCGATAATAACATTTATCGGAAATAATATAATAGGTTATGTCATGGAGTTCTCCATTGCTTGTTAATTTGGCCATCCAAACTGTTTACTCTGCTTTATCGGTATTTCGGCACTATTATTTCTTTACTATCACTCCTTTATTTGTAATGAAGCTGGTTCTACTTGGTTTCTATATGTGCGGTAAAAAATGCGCGGTAAAAAAATGCAGTAAAATTTGCAGTAAATATGTATCTTTTGTTTTTCTCTTTGACAGCATCACCATAAAACCATACATTCTTGTCGCTGGTTAAAACCAGCTTCGTTCTCGGGGCGGGGTGAAATTCCCCACCGGCGGTAAAAGTTTCCATACAGATACAAAGAAGTTGCTTTTTTGCACGTTAAATTGGAAATTTAAGCCCGCGAGCGTCTATTAATTAGCTTGCTTTCAAGTAAGTGTTTTTTAGTAGAGTCAGCAGATCTGGTGCAAATCCAGAGCCGACGGTGATAGTCCGGATGATAGAGAGCGTGCAAACTAAAATGCATACAATTTTTGTATGCACCTATCCGTATGGCAAAAATATCTATTTTTGTTCGGTTTTGTTTGTCCGTTCGCCCTGATTCACAGTACTTTTATTTAGGATTATTCTAATGAATCAGAGCTTAACGAATAGTAATAACTTCTCAATCGAGAAACAAAAAATCGCTTTTATCCATGCATCTTGGCATGTCGAGATTGTCTCTAAATGTCTAGAAGGTTTTAAAGAGCAGATGATTGCCAAGGGCTATAAGGCGGAAAATATTGATATTTACGCCGTTCCTGGTGCTTATGAAATCCCCTTGCAAGCAAAATTGCTGGCTAAAACAGGACGCTATGATGCTGTGGCTGCATCGGCTTTGGTTGTTGATGGGGGTATTTACCGACATGACTTTGTCGCACAAACCGTGTGTTCAGGACTAATGCAGGTGCAATTAGAAACAGAAACCCCTGTTTTTACGGCGGTGCTAACACCACACAATTTTCACGAACATGAAGAGCACGAAAATTATTTCAAGGTGCATTTTGTCAAAAAAGGCAAAGAACTCGCGGAAGCTTGTGACCAAACATTGCGGAACATCAGTGCAATAAAGTACAACTAATTTTCCGTTATTTTGTTTTTTTATTTGTTATTCAAGGGCATAAAAAAGTTTTATGCCCTTTTTTTATATTTTTACCGTAGGAAAGTTTTCATTTAGCAAATCCTTGTCTAGTATCAATCGTGTTGTACAAAACAATTCTATTAATCTTTATTAAAAACGAGTGGTATTGATGAAGGATTTATCTTTAAAAAAGAAATTACGTCTAGCGATTATCGCATCTGTTGTTGCCCTATTAATTGTTCAGTTTGGTATTCGCCTTATGGGGAAAGTAACAGACTTTGCCTACTTAGAGCGTGAACACATTCTTAGCGTTACCGCAATTCAAACTGAGCTGGCAAAAAACGCACCAAACCGCAATGTTATTCTTGAAAAACTGGCCTATGCTCAAGAGCAAGCAATTGCCGTTGGTGAGTCTGTTTTTTATATTGAAAAATTACTGTTTCACTTACTAGGTCAAGGGCTGCTATTGGACTTAGCGGAAGAAGATATCGAACGTTTGCAGCTAGTGATCAATAAACTCAAAACTATTGATCACAGTGCCCTCACCTCTGATGAAGTTACCAGCATTAATCAGCTCATGGTGTGGCCTGTTAAGCATTCAAAAATCTTTGGCGCAGGCTTGAGAGATGTTGCAAGTTTTGTAACTTGGTTGGTTGTTCTTCTCGTACTTTCGGTAATTAGTTTTATTATCGTTCTAATTCATTTCATTATTCGTTCCTCGATCCCTCCTCTAGAGAAAACAGCTGAAGTAACAGAAAAAGTTGCCATGGGTGACCTAAAAATTGATCTGAATGAAGAAAATATCGAAGAGGCAACTGCGAACATGGTAAATGGCTTACGCAGTATGATTTCGGCGGTGAACACGGTTATGTCTGAATTGTCAGATGCTGCGTTGTCTAATGCTGCTATTTCAGAGCAAACTTTATCTGGTGTGAAACGCCAACAAAATGAAGTTAGTCAACTTACTCATTCTATAGGTGAAATGAGTCTATCTATCCAAGAAGTTGCCGAAGCAGCATTGGAGGCAAACAACACAAGTAAGACTGGCTATGAGGAGTCCTCTGAAAGTATTCATATTGTTGAGGGTGCGGTTCGCTCTATTGACGAGCTAGCAGAAGAAGTTCGCCATTCATCGGAAGCCATTAAAAAAATTGAAACTGACAGTGAAAGTATCTTATCGGTCGTTGATATGATCAACGAACTAACTGAGCAAACTAATTTACTAGCACTTAATGCTGCCATTGAGGCTGCTCGAGCAGGTGAACAAGGCCGTGGCTTTGCTGTTGTAGCGGATGAAGTTCGCACTTTGGCGCAAAGAACACAAGACTCAACAGGTCAAATTCAGTCAACCATCGATACCTTAAGAGAGAGTACTTCGGGTGCTGTATCCATTATGAACAATTGTTGTGAAATCGCTGAAAAGGCTGTGGTAAGAGCCAATGATGCAGGCGAAGCAATTAAAAAAGCCTCAGAGCATATGTCGAATATCATGCGTTTAAATGAACAAATTTCCAGCGCAACAGAAGAGCAATCTACAGTAACAAAAGACATTAATCACAATACAGAGACCATCAACGCTGTTGCTGAGGAAGCGGCAGAAGGTGCCAAGAAAACAGCACACTCTAGTGAGGATTTGTCAGCGTTAATTGTACAAATGAAAGGGTTAGTTAGTAAATTTTCTATGTGATTCAGGTTTACAGTTTACCTGGGTAATTATCATCAAACGGAAAAAATAAGGATTTTATGATGAGTAATAAGTCGTTATCACTGCCGCAATTTGACCAAGATAATCAACAAAAAAGAGAAGATTATCTAAAAAAAATGCAGAAGCTGTATGCCTATACCCTCACTTATGATGGTAATATCGCTACAATTAACACATTGCCTGACCAAGAAAAAACCACGCTTAGATACAAGTTCAAAGCCTTGCTAAACATGGCTGGCACAATCCCCAGCTTACCCTCCTTTCTTGTAAATCGCATTAAATTTAAAATGCTCAAAAAACCTTACGAAAAGTTTGATGATTATTTTTTCTACAAGCACTCCCCCTTCCCTAATCCTGAAATGCGTGAAAACTTCCTTAATAACAAATACTTGGGCTATCAACGTGTTGCAGGTATGAATCCTGTCGTTATTGAAGGTGTGAATAGTCATAATCCGTTACCAAAAACATTTAAAGTAGTGGCAAAGCAGCTAAATATGACAGAAAAAGCATTCGATGCTGCTTACACAGATAATCGTTTTTATATGACTAATTACGCCATGCTTAAAATGTTATTTGACAATCCAGGTGAAGTGGATGGCGTACGTAAATATGTTATGCCAGCCATCGCTCTATACTTGATGCAAGATGACGGCACTCTAGAAATTGTTGCCATACAACTCGATGCCACCGAAAACACTAATGATAAAACCAACCCTATCATTACACCGGATGATGAACGCTGGAACATGGCCAGAACCTACATACAGGCGGCGGACGGTACGCACCAAGAACTATGGACGCATGCAACGCGTATTCATTACGTACTTGAATCTGTCATTATGGTTAGCTGGCGTCAATTAGCAGAAAACCACCCTCTGCTAATTTTGCTCAAGCCACATTTGCAATTTACGTTAAGTGTTAATGTAAATCCGCTATTCCAAAAAGAACCCGATGGCACTATTCCTTCGTTCGGTAAAATGTTTGCCTGTGACAATGATGCCTTAGTGGCTTTCATGGGAGAAGGAATGCGCACTTACAGTTTTAAAGAATTTATCTTAACGCGGGACCTTGAAAATCGGCATGTTAATGACCCACGACTGGTATACCCATATCGTGATGATGGTCTGCTAATGTGGGAAGAAATCAAGCGTTTTGTCGGTGAATACCTAAAGGCTTGGTACAACACAGACGATGATGTGAAGCAGGATTATGAGCTGCAAAAGTGGGCGCAGGAACTTGGTGGCGCCAGAGCTGAAAATAACTGCGGTTTAACGGATTTTCCTACCGAGTTTACCCAGATTGATCAACTTACGGAAATTATTGCCCATATCATTTTTATTGCCACAGCCCACCATTCCTCAGTGCATTATCCACAATATGAGTGTGCAGGCTATCCGCCTAATTTACCTTTTTCAGCCTATGTTGCTCCATTGACAGACCCACAGAACTATCAAACTGAAGCTGGGTTGGTAAAGTTTTTTCCACCGTATGATCAAGCGCTTGAGCAAGCTTTTATCTTTTATTTAACGAATTTTAAGGTAAACCGAATTGGGCAGTTTGATCAGGCAGATATTAGTAATAACGTAAAAAGCATTATCAAGGAGCACCAAAAAAAATTGGCATCCATTCATAATATTATTACTGAGCGCAATAAATTACGCCCTTATCATTATAAATACATGGATCCTAAGAATGTTCCAAACAGTGTCACAGTATAAAGGTTAATTTAAAAAGCCTTGTGGAGAGCATTATGTTTATCAAGATTGATTGGCTTAAAAACCATAGAAAGAAACTTATAACACTACTGCTCATTGTGCTTGCGGTTGTGTGGATTATTAACACTAACACAGTGCAAAGTGCGCTTGAAAAACTTACTCCGCCTGACTTACCAGAGTTACAGGTAAAAGACCCTTATGGAAATTGGTTTCCTCAAGCTTGGTTGGAACAAAATTGGGGCAATGAAACCGATGCGCCAAGTGCTGATACCAAAAAATATCACCATATGAGCCAAGGGACTCGTACTATCCCCTTGCCTTACGATTGGTTTGTTAATATTGAGCAACCTAGCAGTTCCATTTTCTTGATGCCTTTTGTCAGCAAGAAAAAGTTTATCGATAATGACTACCTACTAAGGCTGGGGTTTATTCGTAGCGCTCAAGACCCTGTTACCAACCCTGATGGTTTGCCAATTGGGTTTGCTCGTACTTTTTCTCAAAATATGACAGGGATTAATGGGCAAACAGAAACGATAGGATTTACTTGTTCAGCCTGTCATACCAGCCATTTTGTCTATAATGATGGCCTTACTGGTGGCGTAGAGTATATTGTTGAAGGCGGCCCTGCTACAACCGATTTAGGGTTATTAAACTCCTCTCTAACAGCGGCAATAGGTCAGCTACTAATTTCTGCTGAAGTGCCGTTTCTTGGAGGTCGTTTTGATCGTTTTGCTCGCAATGTTCTAGGAGCAGAATATGGTCCCTCCTCTAAAGCTCAGCTGTCAAAAGACTTATTAACATTTGCAAAATCTCAATTAGGTGGCATAGGCGATACGGTGCAAGTCACTGAAGGTTTTACACGTTTAGATGCTCTTAACAGAATTGGTAATGCCGTTTTTTCTGAAAATATTGATCGACCACAAAACAATGCTCCTATAGATGCACCAGTAAATTACCCGCATATTTGGACAACCTCTTGGTTTGATTGGGTGCAATACGATGCATCAGTCATGGGACCTCTTATCCGTAATGTCGGTGAAGCCTTGGGAGTAAAAGCCTTCATGGATGTCAGATCGCCACCAGAAGACAACCGTTTCAGTACCTCTATTCCGATAGGCAATTTAGTATGGATGGAGAGCTTTCTCGCTGGCCCTCAACCCACACCTAAAACAGGATTTGGCGGATTACTTGCCCCTAAATGGACTATAACGCCAATAAAAAATGACTTGGCAAAAAAAGGTGAAGTACTTTACACCAAACACTGTGAAGGTTGTCATTTGCCACCAATCACTAGCGATCGTATTTGGGATAAAAAATATATCAGCCCAATTGTATGGTATGAAGGTGGACAAAAATTGGAAACTGATGATGTTCTAAAACTAAAAGTTATTCCAATATCGCAAATAGGCACCGATCCTGGTCAAGCCGCAGTCATGATTAACCGCACCATGGATACCAGCGGCGATGGTAATGGACCAATGGTTGATCAAACCATAGGGATGCAAATTGATTCGAATATCTGTGCACGTGATTTCAATTCAGCGACAGAAAAGCAACTAGCCTCGATTGATTCAACTCACGGACGCTCTTCCGACTCTTATCAGCAAATCCCACTAAAAGAAAGATGGGTTTCAGACGGTGCCAACATTAGCTTTGGATACGCTTTAGCGGCGACAGTTGAACATGCGATTAATGCTTGGTTTAACGATAACGGTTTATCGGACCCTGCGCTTCAGCAACGAATAAAAGAGGGTCGACCGAATTGCATTCAAGCAGGTATGGGATATAAGGCAAGACCACTTAATGGTGTATGGGCTACACCGCCTTTTCTACACAATGGCTCAGTCGCTACGTTACGGGACCTACTGTGCCCAGTTGATGGCAAACGCCCAACCTATATACAACTTGGTGGCTTAACCTATGACACCAAAAACATGGGAATACTACAGCCAGACGGCTATCAAGCCACTGCCAGAAAGTATGTCAAAAGAGGCAAGTCTTACGACAATCAAGGCTTTTTTATCTTGAATACTGAAATCAAAGGCAACCTTAATAGTGGGCATCACTTCAGTAAAGACTATGATCAAAACAAGCACTACTCTGAACAAAAGAAAGGCGTCATTGGCCCCGAACTGGAACCGGAACAATGCGATGCGTTACTTGAGTATTTAAAAATACTCTGAGCACTATTTGCTTTTCTAAGTAATTCCTGCTTTTCTGAGTAATGTCTGCTTTAGAGTAAAAAGCCATCTATTTCAAAGGCTGCTGATAAAATACAGTAGCCTTTTTTGTTTCTGATTATTTGTGTTGTTATATATCATTGTCATCATACTGGCATGTTAGTATCATCATTGCTTATTTTGCGTTCTACATACTTATATCTTGAGTTTTAAAAGTGATAAATAGAAAAATAAAAAGCACCCTTCAATATCTCAAAATAATCAGTTTTTTATACTTGTCAGCAACATCCGCTTTTGCTCAGACAATCCCAGATTCTGTTGACCCCGGTAGACTGCTTGAGCAATTCCCACAGCCGAGCGTGAGCCCATTAACACTACCTTCTTTAGTGTTACCTAAGAACGACCTAGTCAATGCGCCTGAAGGCGCAAATGATGTTTCTCTTGTGTTGCAGTCAGTAAAAATTACAGGGATGAGTGCCTTCGACAAAAACGATGTTAAACACCTTTATGCCGAAAAATTGGGGCAAGAAGTCTCTGCTGATTATATCTGGCAAATTGCGTCTAAACTTACCAAGCTGTATCAAGAGAATGGCTTTTTCCTGACTCGCGTTCTGGTTCCTGCGCAATCCATTGACAATGGAAATGTGCAAATTGACGTTATCGAAGGCTATATCGCTAACATAGAATTTAAAGGCGAATATCCTATTGATGGTCACATCCAATCAATAACCGAGGCCATTCTGCAGCAAAAACCCACCAATATAAAAAAACTTGAGAGTCAATTATTACAACTGAACGATTTATTTGGTGTGCGTTTTAAGTCTGTCTTGGGAAAGTCATCAACAGATGAAAATGGAGCAGTAGCGTTAATTTTGCAACAAACAGACAACCGAGAAGCAGAAGCCGCTATTTCTACTAATAATTATGGCTCGCAATTTGTTGGCCCCCAAAGGGTAAATTTCAGCTATGAAAGTAGTCTATTGCCCTACCAAAAAACCTCAATTACTGGCATGGCGAGCGTCCCAGATACTGGTGAACTAACACTAGGAAGTCTTGGTCATCAAGTACAAATTAATACCTCGACAACACTAACTTTGTCATTATCTCGTACTGCCTCAGCTCCAGGTTCTACTCTTAGTCGCAGTCAACTTGAAAGTAACTCAACATCTGGGCAAATAGGTATGGAGTGGGGGCTTATACGACAACGGTTAGAAAACTTACGTCTATCTCTACAACTGAATTTCCTTAACAGCAAAACTGACACGCTTGGCACGGCATTAACACGGGATCGAGTTCGCACAATAAAATTTGGTGGTATCTATAATTTCACGGACCGATTCAATGGTGTGAACACCATTGGACTAACCCTGACAAGAGGATTAAGCCTTTTTAATGCTAGCGAGAAAAACGATAAAAACTTATCTCGCTCCGATGCAGCCCCCGAGTTCACTAAGCTTGAAGCAAGATTTTCCCATCAAAGCTATTTATCTGATAACACGGCATTAACTCTGGCCTTACAAGGTCAAGTTGCTTCAGACTCTCTATATTCTTCAGAAGAATTTGGGTTTGGTGGTATCAATACGGGGCGAGCTTATGATTTTTCTGAAATCACAGGTGATCAAGGCATATCAGCCTTAGTAGAGTTGCAATACAACGGCGTAGCGTCGTTATCCGAGTATCAGGTAACACCTTTTGTGTTTTATGATTTTGGTAAGGTTTGGAATAAAGGTAGTGCTGTAGAAGAGCAGGTTTCAGCTGCATCAGCAGGAATTGGCGGAAGAATACACGAGGAAAATGGTAAGGGACTCAACATGGACCTTACGTTAGCAACACCACTAACCAAATCCATTGACACCCCTTTATATAAAGGCGATCCAGACGGTGTTGTGGCTAGATTTAGCGTAAATTATCGCTTTTAACCTGAGTTCGTAGAAATGAAAAATACTAAGCCCTACATTTTCGAAGGGCTTATTGCTTAATGATTTACAGCCTTTCAGTTTAACTCTGTTTTTGTTTCATCATTAGATTGATAAAGACGATTAATAAAGCTTTCTATCGCCATTGTATAATCATTTTCCTTACCTAGAGAGTCGCTCATATACTGATTGTCTAAACGAACTGTCATAATTTCTACTTCTTTCTCCAAAGGAGTTGCGGCAAACTTAAGCTCATCCGCTGCAGTACAATCATCTTCAGAAGAAAGCGTTGAGCAAACAATTAGCAACGGCTTTTCGGCATGTTCTAGCTGATGTAATGGTGAGATGGTTTTCCAGTAATTTAAATCAGTACCAAACCAATTTTCAAACTTGCTGGTACGACTGTTTTCCATGGTGCTGACCACATCTAGGCCCACAGGCGACAAAGCGATGGTTCCTAACCAAGGTGAAACCCCTTCTTCCGCTAATACGTCTGGCGACATAGACAGCAAGGTAGCTAAATAAGCACCGTCACCATATCCCATCAAAATTACCTTGTCAGCATCGCCACCCCATGCCGTTATTTTACGCTGCACCATCGCCAACGCTTGGGCTACATCTCTTATTTGTACTACGGGCTTGGCAATTATCGCTTGGCGGTAGTTAGCTGAAGCAAAAATTACCCTTTGTGGAACCCAGCGCTGTACCTTGTTAGCCACAATAGCACTGTCTGCCTTATCTGAACCGCCATGCAGCATAAGTACTGTTAGATGATTAGACGCATCAACGGGAAAAGAAGGTAGGTATATGTCCATTTTTTGTGAGGCATGCATCCCATAAGGCAAATCTTGCAGCACCCCTACTTTAAATGACTCCGCCGATAAAAACTGAGAAGTAACAATTAGCAGCAAAACACAAAATCGAGAAATTTGAATCATACAAAGTTTTCCAATATCCGTTTAAAACTGAAGAAAAACAAGATCAATAATTACTAAAGAATCAAAACTATCTGCTTGATTTTCAGGCCATAGAACTAGTTTAACAAGCTAACCTTGATATTCAACTTTCTTAGCGGCATCTTTCTGCCCTATTTCCTCTTGATTACAATTCCTTTCTCGCCCATTACTGTTAGTGAAAAAATGTTTCTCGGCTTGCCTTCTTGTTAAAAAATGTGTTATGGCATTTTTTTACGTTTTCTTTTTTGGCTTTTGCTGCTTTAGTTTTTCCTACTTTAGCTTTCCTATTTAATAGATATCTGATGCCTAGTTAATATTTCTTTTTGTAGATTTTTTTCGTTCATAGAATGAAACATCGTACTTTAGTGCTCCTTGAGTGACTTTTTCTAATCTCAGAGCTTGTTTTTCAGGAATGATGTCCCCCCAGTTTGAGATGGAGGCCTGACTAATTCCAAGAGCGTTTGCAAGTTTTACTTGTGTTCCGAAATACCGGAGAACTTCAGTCTTTTTCATACTTATCCAATTGTCCCTATACATAATCCAAGTCAACAATACTAATAAGTATAAAATAAAAATAATTATTTTAAAATTACTTCTTGCTAAAATATAATTTTGGCTATATAGTTAAAGTTATGAATACATTATCCCAACGAGTCGCAATAAAAATGAAAGAGCAACAATTAACCCAATCTGAGCTAGCTGTAAGAGTGGGCGTTTCACAAACAACCATTCATCGAGTATGTACAGGTCAAACCTTACAACCGGCTAGTATTTTTGAACTGTCTAGTGTGCTTAAAGTGTCACCATTCTGGCTGAAATATGGTGACATTAAAGAGCCAAAGGAGGACTATTTGCATTCAGAATGCTGGGGGCGCATCCCTATATTCGACCTTGCAAAGCACCAATTAACTGGGCGTGAAGCAACAAAACAGGTTTTGGAAATTAACGCCCAATCTGGACATGCAAAAGGATTAATTTGGTTGAGATTGGAGCAACCAAAAACCATACATACTCAAAAAATCACTTTGCCAACGTCCAGCTACGTGTTGGTGGATCTTAATAAAAAGGAGGTAACAGATAAAAATATCATAGCCACGTACAGTTATTCAGAAGGAATAGTGTTTCAAAAAATCCCCTTTCGTAAGCAGGGACTTTTTTCATTTAACTTATTTTTGCAGGAGAAAGTGTTAGGCACAGTGATAGAAATTCGTTTCTATCCATAAATACTTAAGCTATTTTGTTGTTAGATTAATTATTTACTTTAATACGGAAATTTAATAAATTGAATTATACCTAAAATTATTTCAGGGAGATCATATGTTAATTCTAACTCGCCGCCTTGGTGAATCATTGGTTATTGGCGATAATATTGTCATCACCGTATTGGGCGTACAAAACAAAAAAGTCAGAATCGGCGTGGAAGCACCGGAATCGATAACCATCTATCGGGAGGAAATTTATTTGCGTTTGCAAGACAATCAGGCGGAAGCACTTAATCTATTGTAACAGTCTGCTTAACGAATCATTATCAACACCCTACTCACTTAAGCGGACAGGTTTTGCCTGTCCGTTTTTTTTGAGGTTCAGGATTAAATGAAAAACTGATCGGCTTTTAACCTAGCTCCAAACCGTTTTAAAACCTTCCATCTATTTCTTTTTTGTTGCTAAAACTAGCCATATCACAGCCTTAGTATTTTATGCCATAATTCATCTCTTGCTCGGCGGTTATATTTTCGCCCTATAAATTCTCGAAATGGTAATTTTAACTCCTCAGATGTCAGCAAACGAAAAGGTTCTCACAAATTTAACAAAAACTGCGACAGGCAATATGATCGATCGTCGATTCTCCGTCGCCCCTATGATGGATTGGACCACGTCCGATTATCGGGTATTTGCGCGTCTATTATCTCGTAACGCTCTATTGTATTCAGAAATGGTAACCACAGGCGCACTATTACAAGGTAAAAATCCAGATCGCTTTTTGCGTTATCACGAGACGGAACACCCTATTGCGTTGCAACTAGGTGGCTCAGACCCACTGGCTCTTGCTCAATGTGCACGCTTAGCCGAGCAATACCATTATGATGAAGTAAATTTAAATGCTGGTTGCCCAAGTGATCGGGTACAGAACAGCCTAATCGGCGCTTGTTTAATGGCTCATGTTGATAAGGTGAAAGACATGATGAAAGCCATGCAGGATGCTTGCTCCATTCCTGTCACCATAAAGCATCGTATCGGTCTTGATGAGCAAGAAGACTATACCGTGGTACGTGATTTTGTTGGTGAAATAGCCACAACTGGGGTAACCACCTTTATCGTTCATGCTCGCAATGCCATTCTTGCAGGGCTAAGCCCCAAAGAAAATAGAGAAATCCCGCCACTGAAATACCACTATGTTTACCAGTTAAAAAAAGACTTCCCTCAATTGGAAATTATTATTAATGGAGGCATTAAAACCTTAGCAGAATGCGATGAACACTTACATCAGGTGGATGGTGTTATGGTTGGGCGTGAGGCGTATCATAATCCTTGGTTGTTAAGTAGTATTGATTCTCACCTCTATGGCTGCGATGATCCATTTACAAATCGATTTGATGCTTTAAATGCTTTTATCCCCTACATTGATGAAAGGCTAGCAAGTGGCGAACGGCTGTTGCATCTAACTCGTCATATTATGGGAATATTTGCAGGACAAGCAGGTGGAAAACAATTTCGACGCTATTTATCTGAAAACGCAACTGACAAAAACGCGTCAAGTGACGTATTAAAACAAGCAATCCATTTAATCCATAACAAACAAGGCCAAAGAGCAAAGGATACAAAATGAAAACAAAGCTCTCTCAATTAAAAGAATTTACAACGATTGTTGCTGATACAGGTGATATCGCGGCAATTAAAGAGTATTTGCCAGAAGATGCAACAACAAACCCTTCTTTAATGTTAAAAGCCGCTCAAATTCCTGACTATGCACCTTTCATTGAGCAAGCAGTTAATTGGGCGAAAGAAAAAAGTCAGGACGTAAATCAGCAAATTATCGACGCCTCAGACAAATTGGCCGTCATCATTGGTTGTGAAATTCTAAAAACTGTCCCTGGGCGTATTTCAACCGAAGTGGACGCACGTCTTTCATTTGATAAAGAAGCGACTGTTGCCAAAGCACGTAAGCTTATTGGGCTCTATGAAGAAGCTGGTATTAGCAAAGATCGAGTGCTAATTAAAGCCGCTTCTACATGGGAAGGTATTAAAGCAGCTGAAGAACTTGAAAAAGAAGGCATTAATTGTAATCTGACCTTGCTCTTTTCCTTCGCTCAAGCCAAAGCCTGTGCGGAAGCGGGTGTTTATCTGATTTCTCCCTTCGTTGGCCGTATTTTAGATTGGTACAAACAAGCTACTGGTGAAAATTATACGAGTGAAACAGACCCTGGCGTTGTTTCTGTGACTGAAATTTACAACTATTACAAACAGCACGATTACAAGACCATTGTTATGGGCGCCAGCTTCCGCAATATCGGTGAAATAGAGCAACTTGCTGGCTGTGATCGCTTAACAATTGCACCTACATTATTAGCCGAATTAGAGCAAGATACTGGACACTTGGAGCGTAAACTAACGCCAATTGACGATATTGCTCAGGCACCCGAAGCCATTACAGAAGCAGAGTTCCGCTGGGAAATGAATCAAAACCCTATGGCGACAGAAAAGTTAGCTGAAGGTATTCGCAATTTCGCTGTTGATCAAAACAAACTAGAAGAAAAATTAGCAGCCTTACTGTAATTGGTGTCGTTAAAACGTAAAAAGCGAACTGCACGTTCGCTTTTCTTTTTCTTATTGCTCCTCTTATTCCCTAGCAACCTCTTTGTTATCTCCTAATGACTCTTTGTTACCTCCTAGTGAATAGTCTAATAATGCTTCAACATGCAACATAGTGGTATCGAAGACAGGTAAACTCACACCATCTTGCTGAATCAGTAAATTAATTTCAGTACACGCTAATAACACGGCTTCAGCGCCTATGTTTGCCATATTATCGATAATAGCTAAATATGTTGCTTTTGATTGCGGTAAAACCCTTCCTAAACACAGTTCTTCAAAAATGATGCGATGTACTTCTACTCTTTCCTTTGCGGAAGGCGTAATTAGTTCGATTTGATATTCAGCTAGTTTGTTTTTGTAAAAATCGTGTTCCATTGTAAATTGCGTGCCAAGTAGAGCAACTTTTCGAACTTGTTTTTGCTGTAACGCTTTTGCTGCAGTGTCAATAATGTGTATCAAGGGGACAGAGATATTTTTCTGTACCTGATCAGCCACCTTGTGCATGGTGTTGGTACAAATGGCAACGCAATCTACTCCAGCTTGCTCCAACTTTTGTGCTGCATCGCTTAATATTATGCCTGCTTCATACCAATTTCCCTGTTTTTGCAAATGAGCGATTTCAGCAAAATTCAAACTGATTAGCTGAATTTTTGCAGAATGAAGACCGCCCAAACGATGACTTACCGCTCGGTTTAGTTCGTTATAATAGGTTGCAGTTGACTCCCAGCTCATGCCACCAATTAAACCTATCGTGTTCATTCATTGCTTCCTCTTAATTTAATAAAGTGAAAAGCATAGCAATGAGGTAAAATCTACCTTTATATACAGATTATGAAAAATGCAGCATACAGCCACATTCTTATTTCACCCTATAAATAAAAATCAAACTGTCCTTTGAATTTGCGAGCAGTATTTTGGAAACACAATGACTGAATTTGACAAAATGGTATCAGGCCAGCATTACAATGCTCTGGATAAAACACTTATTAGTTACAGAGAAACTGCGCGCTTAGCTTGCGCAAAGTTTACGGCACATCCCAGCAAGGGCAATATGAAGCATATTACACGTTTGTTTAAAAGTATGGGGACTGCGATACTAGAGTCAGGATTTCAGTGTGATTACGGCATTAATATAACGGTAGGGAAAAACTTTTATGCCAACTTTCATTGTGTATTATTGGATTCGGCAGAGATTGTGATCGGTGACGATGTTTTGCTGGGACCTGCTGTACACATTTATACCGCCACTCACCCCAAAGATGCAGAACAACGGCGTCGTGGAATATGCTATGCGCTTCCGGTTACCATCGGCAATAATGTTTGGGTCGGCGGTGGTGCAAAAATTTTAGCAGGCGTAACCATTGGTGATAATGCTATTATTGGCGCAAACGCAGTTGTTACAAAAGATGTTACTGCCAATCAGATTTATTATTGATGTATTGTTTGAGCGTATTTTATGTCCCCTTTTGCCCTGATCGATAATTTAGAACATTTACTCAATCCTTTTACGCAATTTGATCAATATGTCGTCACTCTGGTGGATGACCACCCTCACCTATTAGAAAAAGATTATCGACGAGATCTGCAACTCGCTTTGTGTTTTATTTATAGTTACAACGGTTCTCAAGCAACCTTTAACTCTTACCGTCGCGAAGTTGAACGTTTATTGCTATGGTCGTGGGAAATAAACAAAAAACCAGTAACAAGTTTACGTCGTGAAGACATTGAAGCTTTTGTTCATTTTTGCGTTTCTCCGCCTAAAAATTGGATTGGTCTGAAGAATGTCGCCCGTTTTATCAATAAACAAGGTCAAAGGGTAAATAATGAAGAGTGGCGCCCTTTTGTCGCCAATGTCAGTAAGCTTGGGTTCAGTAATGGCCAGAAACCAGACATAAAGTCCTATACGTTGTCGCAAGCTGCTATTAGAGCTATTTTTTCGATTTTGTCATCATTTTATGGTTTTTTAATTCAAGAAGAAGCTGTGCAGCACAACCCAGTCGCCACTATTCGCCAGAAGAGCAAGTTCATCAAAAAAGAAGTCACTCGTAAGCAGATTCGTCGTATTTCTAATTTGCAATGGGATTATGTACTTGAGACGGCGGAGCTATTGGCAGAAGAAGAGCCTGAAACGCATGAGCGAACATTATTTATTCTTAATGCCTTGTTAGGAATGTACTTGCGTATTTCTGAATTAGTAGCAGATGAAAGGTCGGCTCCAATTATGGGAGACTTTATTCGTGACTCAGATGGGCATTGGTGGTTTAAAGTGCTTTCTAAAGGCAATAAAGAACGATTGGTTGCGGTATCTGATGACATGCTGGCAGCATTGAAACGTTACCGACGCTTCAGAAATTTACCTGAATTACCGACTGTGGCAGAACAAACGGCTTTGATCCCTAAAAATCGAGGCAAAGGCGCAATGACGAGCACGCGACAAATTCGCAATATTGTTCAGTTTTGCTTTGATAGTGCTTATCGCCGCATGTGCGATGATGGCATGCATAGTGATGCAGAAGATTTGAAAGTTGCCACGGTTCACTGGTTAAGGCATACAGGGATATCGGAAGACGTTAAGATTCGTCCTAAAGAGCATGTACGTGAAGACGCAGGACACGCAAGTATGGCAACGACAGATCGTTATATTGATACAGAGTATCGAGAACGACATGCCAGTGGCCGGAAAAAAACCTTAAAACCTATTTAGTGATAGTGATAATAGTTAATCTTCCCAACGCTGTAATTGGGCTTCATCTTGTTCAGACGCAGCAACCCAATTACTTTGATGCGTTTGCGTTTCTTTTTTCCAAAAAGCAGCCCGACTTTTAAGATAATCCATAATGAAATCGCAGGCTAAAAAAGCTTCGCGACGATGCTCAGCACTCACGCCAACAAACACAATTTGTTCTTGTGGGGCTAATTTACCAATCCGGTGGACGACAATGACTTCATGTAGAGACCATTTTTTTTGTGCAGTAGAAACAATTTTTGCGAGGTTATGCTCTGTCATTCCTGGATAATGCTCCAATTCAAAAACACTATCCTCTTGTTGGTTTTTGACCGTTGTAAAATCACGCACCAGACCAACAAACATAACCACGCCGCCAGTTTGGTTGTTGTTTCTTAAGGATTGGTACAGTTGCTCAACATTAAAATCATCTTGCTGTACTTTTACTTGACTAGACATTTTTTATCAGCCTCCTGTTACTGGCGGGAAAAAAGCCACTTCGTTTACTGTCTCGGGGTCAATTATGTCTTGGTCTCTAGCAAACTCAAAATCAATAGAGGCTTGAATTCCTTTATCAAGCAAATGACTTCCTTGAGCATACTGAGCCGTTATTTTTTCTTTTAGCTCTAAGACAGAAAGTGGCTTAGATAGCACTACTTGTGTGCTTTCCATTGCCAATTGTTCGCGTAATGAGGCGAAAAAACAGACTTTTATTTTATACATTGTTCTGGACCCAATCCCCACTTTTACCACCGGTTTTTTCTAGTAAGCTAATGTCCTTTATCACAATGCCTTTATCAATGGCCTTGCACATATCGTATAGGGTTAAAGCTGTTACGGATGCACCAGTTAATGCCTCCATCTCTACTCCTGTTTTTCCATCAAGTTGACATTGGCATAAAACCTGTAGTTGATTATTGGCAATAACCTCAATATCAATACTAATTTTACTCAACATTAACGGGTGGCAAAGTGGGATTAGATCGGCGGTTTTTTTACACGCCTGTATGCCAGCAATACGAGCTGTAGCAATAACATCACCTTTTGGCAGGCCACCAGCAAGAACCTTGTCTAATGTTTCTGGGCGCATTTCAATAATCGCCTGAGCTACTGCTGTACGCACAGTGATTTTTTTACCAGAAATATCGACCATATGTGCTTGCCCTTTGTGATCCAGATGGGTAAGTTGGTCATTCATTCGGCTTTCCTTTATACATTTTCATAAATCATGCATACTATTGAACAAAGACGAAGCAATCGATGCTTCACAAGATACATGTATGATTCGTATCAAATAATATTAACTTTCAGAGTGCGTAGAATGCCATCGCCTCATAGCTGTGAACAGTAATTTCTAGAATAAAATGAGTTTGTCTGACGATTATCGGCTCCTAGAGCTGGATACAAATGCAACGGAACAAGAAGCTAAGGCTGCTTACAGGCACTTGGCGAACCTTTACCATCCTGACAAAAACCCAGATAAAGACACGACGGAACATTTCCAAAGTCTCCACACTGCTTACCAGAATGTGTTAGCGGCTATACGTCAAGGTGCTGTTGTGCAGGATTGGCATAAATATGACTTTGCAGCTCACAGCCCGCATTTTAACACTGGCTCTACGGCAACTAACGACCCTGCTTCTGAGGAACTTCAGCGACAATACATAAAAGAAAGGCAGCAGGCTTACGAGGAGATGAAGCGTAACACCATTAATCAAGAGCGTGCCAGAGAAGCGGCTTTACGCAAAGCTAGACATACGATTAATGAAAAAAAAGCCAAGGAAATGTATGAACAAGCTTTTAAAAGCAGTCACTATGAAACGAAGTTTAACGCAAATAAAACAGAAGAAGCACACGACCCTGATTTTGGCATAGACCCAGCTCTCTTCAACTCATTCGATCAAGTTCTAAAAGAAAGTGGAAGCGATTCATCCACTAATAAACAGTCAAATGAAGAGCTGGACATAAATTCACTTAATCCAGTGAAAGCAACGCTAAGAGCGGTTTCTTATCTGGTTACGTTTGCGCTTGGTGTCTATGCAACCATGTATTGGCAAGATAGCACTGAAAATATTGAGCAAGCTCACCAATCAGAGACGAACGATATTGTTTTCATTGCAGGCCTATACCCTCAATATCGTACAAGTGCTATTAATCATACCTTTAAAAATGCAGCCTTATATTCTGCTCCAGATGTTAATGCTCCTTTTTTAACATTGATACCAGAATTTCAGGATTTAACGGTCACCAACAGTTCTCGACCAAATTGGCTTGCTGTGCGTTATCAAGATCAAGCCGGTTGGGTGGAGGAAAAAAATATTGGTTTTGGTAACAGTGAACGAGCCAACACTTTACACTGTATTGGTTCACCTGGTGTTGCACCAGAACATGGTGAAGTATTAAGCCCTTTCAAAATTTCAGGCAGTAGCCGTCTACGTTTAATCAATCAGTTGCCTACCCATAGTGTGTTGACGTTTGAATCATATGAAGGTGCTGCCCCCTTCAGTGTCTATTTAAACTCTCGCCAATCTCTGGCGATTAATTATATTCCTAAAGGTCGTTACCGTTTGCTTGTTAGTCGTGGTGCTTTATTTCATAACGCTTGCCAACAATTTCTATTTGATCAGGAGAGTTATGTTTTATTAGATCAAGTGGAATTTACCAGCATTGAACAGACTCTTACGCTTCAATAAACTTAAATGATCGCGCTCAAAAACTTAAGCTGTTGCTAAATTTATTATCTAATCTATCGGACCTTTCTATTTCATATGCTAAATAACATTCGTATCGTTCTTATTAATACGTTTCACCCTGGTAATGTAGGCGCTATTGCTCGCGCTATGAAAAATATGGGATTAACTAACCTCTACTTGGTAGAGCCTAATGATTACCCTTCAAGTGAAGCGACTAGCCGAGCCGCAGGCGCTATTGATGTGCTAGAGCAAGCAACCATTGTTAACAACTTTGCAGACGCCATCGAGGACTGTAATTTGATCATTGGTACTAGTGCTCGTCACCGTACGTTTCAGTTACCTATCATGAATGCTCGAGAGTGTGCGCAAACAGTTGTGAAAGAGTGTCAATCACACCCGATTGCTATTGTTTTTGGGCGAGAAACAACAGGGCTATTAAATGAAGAAATTGCCGAATGCAATCGTCAGGTTTATATTGACGCAAACGATGATTACCCTGTCCTTAATATCTCACAAGCCGTACAAATTATTGCTTACGAGATTTGGATGGAACAAAAACAAATCCAAAAAAATGAGCAAGCTCAAAAGCTTGATTCAAATTTAGAAGTAGCTGAATACCCAAGAAAAGCGGAAATGGACTTGTTCTACCAACATCTAGAAGAAACCTTGTATGACATTGACTTTATTATTAAAAACCATCAAGGCAAAGTCCTTGAGAAGCTGCAACGTTTTTTTAATAAAGCCCGACCAGAAAAAAGCGAATTAGGAATGTTAAGAGGTATTTTAGCTGCTGCGCAAAAACAGAAACAAACTAACAAAGAAAACTGAGTTAAAGCAGTGAAAGACTAACGAGCTAATTAACTAAAAGACACTTTCACTGCTAGTAAGGTTAATTACAAATCGCTTTTCATGCTTGGGCTATTAACAACCTGATAGATTGGATACAGAATATCAGCGCCAAGTATTTTAGATCGCTCAGGTGACCAGCCGACTTCACTGTCAGGTAGTAATTCATTATCTTTAAAAGGCATTTCTAAGGTGAGTGATAGGCATTTGTAAGTTTGCCCTACCCACTTCGAAGCAATTTTCAGAGTTTCATCACCAAAATAGTCATTGTCATAACCTTTTACCACCTGAAAATCTGGGCTAACTGCAAGTAAAGTCCCACTAAATAAAGATTCCATGTCAGCAATACGTTGATCAAACGCAGGAATGTTACGGCAACCATCGACAAAATTTACTGGCAGTGTTTCATCCCCATGAATATCCAAAAATAGGTCAACGCCGATCTCTGTCATTTTATTTTGTACCGCAAGTACTTCTGGACTTAGTTCTTCTGTTGGGGTTTGCCACTCACGATTAAGGTTGATGCCTTTACTGTTTACCCGTAAATTTCCGTGAATACTACCATCGGGATTCATATTAGGAACAATATAAAAACGGCATTGTTCTAGTAATGCGCGGGCTATTGGATGGGATTCATCGCACAATCTTTCTAATAAGCCTTCAATAAACCATTGGGCCATTGTTTCACCAGGATGTTGGCGTGCAATAATCCAAATATTTTTTGCCAAGGCTTGGGTTTTACCAATTTCAAGTAATGTAATATCACGTCCTTCAGCCGTTGTACCTATATCATGGGATAAGCAATTATCTTGGCTACTCGCCCATGCCAACATATCCAAGTGACGTTCATAGCTATAAGGAGCAAAATACGCATAATAGACACTGTCTTGCTCTGGCGTATGACAAATAACCAGCTTACCATCAACATATTCTGTCGGTACTCGAAACCAATACTCCCGGTCATAAGAGGCTACAGCCTGATAGTCGTGCCAACCTTCTGCGTATGCGGCTTCTGAAGCATTGTCAAAGTAAATGCGGCATTCTTCACCCATTGCACCTTGTAGGCGAAAGTAAAACCACTGAAAAAAGTGAGAATTTGTATCTAAAGGAATATTTACTCGAATATTGCTAGGTGCATTTGCCTCAATCAGATTAATATTACCGCCATCGAAAGCACTGCTTATTTTAAGTTTGCTATTCATCCTGTAATTCTCTATATCCGGTGTGAATGTATATGACAAGTTTACCTATATTCCTTACTTGTGTCGCCAACTCTATTGATGAACCAGACTTTCCGTTACTACTTACTTGGTCGACGCCAGAAGCACAAATAAAAGAAGTGTTAGTCATTCCAGATGATAATTGGCTAGAGAGCGCGCAAATTGAAAGTAATCACCTCGCAATTGACGAGGGGCAACTGTACGAATTTGGCTATGAAGCAAGCGACATTCTTGCCGAATGGAATAATGAGCTTGATACAGATCAAGTGTTAGCGTTGGATGTTGAATCTGTAAGTAAAATGGTAGAGCGTATTTATGATGTTAAGGGTTTATACCCAAATTTTGAAATTGTCTCTGTCTGGCAATGGTTTGCAGAACAGGATATCGATTTGGCCCATGAGATAGGTTTACGCCATAACGAGTATGCCATCGATACCTTGCCGCCTGATGAGCTGATCGCCGCCCTACTAACTATCGCCTACGATCATGGCCTAATTGATATGCCAGAAAGCCTCACTGAATGAGCGCGATCACCAAGTTGAAAATTAAATAATCGATAAATTAAAAAGTAAGCTTGAGTTGCTTAAATTTATTTTCACCGGACTGGCTTTTGCTTTATTAGGCAAAAGCCATAAAGTTAGCGATTCCTCCCAAAATACCGCCAATAACTACCACTAACCAAACTGGTAAGCGCCAGAAAAATAGCATGGTAAAAATAACCAGAGCGAATACAAAGTCTTCTACTTTCTGAATGCTGTTTATCCAAATAGGGTCGAATAATGCAGCTAATAAAATACCTACAACAGCAGCGTTGACGCCAAGTAAAGCAGATTGCATTTTTGTGCTTTTCTGTGCCGTTTGCCAAAAAGGCAGAACCCCCATTACCAATAAGAAAGAAGGCAAGAAAATAACAACAACAGAAAACACACCAAGCCAGACAGACTCCTGCAAACTTTCTGAACCACTCACTGAGCCAATAGAACTGCCTAAAAACGCAGAAAAAGTGAACAAAGGCCCTGGGACGGCCTGAGCAGCACCATATCCTGCCAAGAAACGTTCATTACTTAACAATTCTGGAACTACCTCGGCTTGTAGGAGAGGTAAAACAACATGGCCGCCACCAAAAACCAGTGCCCCTGCTCGATAGAAGATATCAGCCAACGATAACAAATCATCATCGAACCAATTAGCCAAAAAAGGCAAGCTAACCAGTAATGAAGCAAACAGCACTAAATTCATTACTGCTAACCGCTTGTTAGGCAAGTAGGTTGTTATGCTTACAATCTCTTGAGGTTGAGATGTGGCCCTGAATAAAAGCATACCGATCACTGCTGCGCACAGTAATACGGCGACTTGAGTACCTACCAGAGGGAATAACAAAACAACACAAGCAGAAACGGCCATTAATGACATTCTAGGTCGATCAGGACACAAGCTCTTCCCCATCGACCAAACAGCTTGAATTACCACAACTAAAGCCACTATTTTTAAGCCATGCAATACTCCTGCACCAATTACCTGTTCGAAATAATTAAGGCTCATAGCAAAAGCCATTAAAAGTAGCGCTGAAGGCAAGGTGAAACCAATCCAAGCTGCCAATAAACCACCATATCCAGCCTGTGACAGACCAACAATCATACCTACTTGACTACTTGCAGGTCCTGGTAAGAATTGGCATAAAGCAACAATGTTGCTATAGCCCTCCTCACTAAACCACTTTCTTTGCTGAACAAACTCATGGCGAAAATACGCTAAATGGGCAACAGGACCACCAAAAGACGTTAGCCCCAATTTTAAGAAAATAAAAAAAATGTTGGTAACATTCTGCATGACAAACCTAAAAAGAATAAAGACAGTAATAATAATGCCAACAAGATAAGACAAAAAAATGAAAACGAACAGACGCGCTTATAAAAAAGCGAATAAGTTCAGTGAGCTTATTCGCTTTTTGTTTACCGTCGTTAAATCAAAACATGTATTATTTAGACGTCTTTAAAACAGATTAAGATAAGTTAGTGCGCCAACTTTTGTATAGCTTGCAGTAACTGCTCTCTTTGCTTCTGTAACATTAAAATCTCGTCTTGCTGTTGTGAGAATACCTGTTTATGTTTATGAACAAAACTGTCAATAATGCCCTCAATAAGTGCGATTGCACTTGGTAAATCCCCCGAATTAATTACGTCTCTTATTTCATCAAGGTCTTGTTCTGAGTGATTGGCCATAGATTTGGGGTTTAGCTTGCACACAGCTTCAAATTGCTCAACAAACTCAGCAAAATTTTCTGGTAGCAAGTTGGCGTCATTGGCAACTCTTGTTTTTAAATCCGTAATACTTTGCTCAATTTGACTCATAAGAGCGTCGCTACTCAATTCATGATCTGCACAAATTTTTCCGATATTTTTCCGTTGCTTTAAAGTGGACATGGCAGCAGAGTAAGTCGATACACCATAAGGTACGCAATACGTTAGCAGAAGCCTAAAAATATCAATTTCTGCTGGTGTTGATATCAAGTGCCCTTGATTAATGAGATTTAATATACTGCCAACTATCAATGAAATGGTTAATGACAGTTTTACTTGCTGTTTTGAAAACAGTAAACGTCCCCAGGAAAAGTCCATACTTGTTGTGCTTGATGCTGACACTCTATCTTCCTCTGTTTGTTTTACATATTAAATATTAATTAACCTGCTTGTTGTGCGAGTCAAATTAACTTTTCGTTACAAATACTACCTCTTGATCTCCAATATTGCTATTTCGTATTGCGTAAGAAATATTGATCTTGTTCAAAACAAAAGTGCAACCTATTGAAATGAAATACAGGTTTCACGCATATCATAATTTTTCATTTAATGGTTTAGAAAACTTATGTTGAACGTGCTGTGATGGCTTTTATGGGAGATTAGAAAGAGTATGGAAGATATTAGAAAAGCTAGATAAAAGGTGGCACCTCTATTAGCCGCATCCCGGCACATGATAAAGCGCTGTGGCTGCTTCCTTCCGGACCTGACCAGATTCACGCTTGTCTCATTGCGAGAGAACCAATAGAAGTACCATTACAGGTGAATAACCTTGGAGGCGCATTATACATAGCTGGTTTGAATACGCAAGATTCTGTATTCTAATGCTTCAAAGTTATTTACATTTTTGTATTTCGATAAGGTTAAATGTAATGAGTCTAAAAGAGTTAGAAGACCTACCAGAAAACACCCTTCTTTCTATCGATACTATTTTATCTAAATTAAAAGTTGATAGTCAGGAATTAATTCCAGCCATTGCCCAACAATATGATACTGGCGAGGTCTTAATGATGGCTTATATGAATGAAGCTTCTATAAGGGAAACATTAAAAACAGAACAGGTTTGCTATTGGTCACGCTCGCGTCAGACGTATTGGCGTAAAGGTGAAAGTTCCGGTCATCTGCAAAAGTTAGTATCCATGTCATTTGACTGTGATGGAGACTGCATTTTATTACAAGTTGACCAAATTGGGGCGGCTTGTCATACAAATCGTCGTAATTGCTTCTTTTTTGAAGTTAAAGAAGATCAGGTAATAATCAATTCATCGCCACAAGAATCATAAAGCCGGTTTTATCTATTGTAATTTTTAAAAAACCACCTATGTGCATAAAAGTTGCATATCTGAAGTTGTTTAGGCAATCTTGTATGTAAATATTTGTATACAAAATTCTTGGAAGGATTATGAAATGATCGATTTATCTGTACGATTTAAAATTTTGACACTAGTAATTCTGTTTTCAGTTTTAGTTATTGCTCTCAACATTAATTCTGCTTTCTCGAGCAGAAATGCAACTAACGAACTGAAGGTGCTCTCTTCTCAAACTTTAAATCTAATGCAAAACTTAGAAAAAAGCCGTCAGTTGCTATTGCAGCAATCAGTTGAATTTGAAAAAGGCTACTTTCAACTTTCTATTGCAAAGTCATTAAGTGGGTATGGTACAGAACAAATTGTTAAATCTTCCGAAGAATTTAAAAAATATACTGAAGAATTAAAGCTTAGCATCATAACCGTAACAGAGTTACTCAGTACGATGCCAAAAGTTGATGGTCTTGAAGAATTGCTTGCTGAGATAGAAACACTCAAAACCAATCAACAAAGCTTTCTTGAAGCCAGTGACACAACTTACAATTGGTGGATTAAGCTTAAAACCTTTCAAGCAAATAAAAGCCGAAAATTAGCCAAAGCCAGCCTTGATGAGGTCGGTAAAAACATGGGCACTATCATAGAGCTTATCGAAATCTATGTTAATAACGCTAACATTCAGCAAACAGAAAAACTAAATCAGAATCTCATTGCAACAACGATTATTGCTATTGCTGCCATTGTTGCAGGTGTGGCATTTAGTTTGATGATTATTTCTAACATTACTCGCCCACTGAGAAAGGTTGTTCAGCGAGCAGAAGCGATTGCTCAAGGAGATCTAACGCACTCAACCAAGTCAGCCGCTAAAAACAGCCGAGTTAAACGAAATGAAATTTTAAAACTTGAGTTAACAATGGATAAACTGGTTATTCAGCTAAGTAACATTATTAATGATGTAACCCACTCCAGCCAAAAATTAACCCAAGCAGCAAATAATTTAAGTAGTGAAACCAAAAGCTCCTCGCAAATGGTTGACGACCAACAAAGAGAAACATCACAAATTTCTCAATCCATCGAAGAAATCCGCTCAACGGCCATTCATGTTTCACAATCCACGGCTGATGCCAGTACTGCAGCTCAAGAAGCTGAACAGGCAACGCAAGAAGGTCATGATATTGTTCGCAATACTATTGGCTCAATTGAAAGCTTGGCAAACCAAATCAATGTGGCTTCCGATACAATCTATCAACTAGAAACTCACACGGCCGATATCAGTCAGATATTAAATGTTATTCTAGGTATTGCAGAACAAACAAACTTACTGGCATTAAATGCTGCTATCGAAGCCGCTCGTGCCGGTGAGCAAGGACGAGGTTTTGCCGTTGTTGCTGATGAAGTCAGAACGCTTGCACAAAATACTCAAAATGCCACACAAGAAATAGAAAAAATGATCAGCACACTACAAGATGGTACTAATAGTGCTGTTAAGGTTATGAAGTCTAGTCACACCATTTCTAAAGATGTGGTAGAAGCGGTCAAAGAAGAAGAAAACTCGTTACAACATATCAATAGCTCTGTTGCCAAAATTCGTGATATGAACGATCGAATTTCTGCCACGGCAGAAGAGCAATCTAGCGTCACATCCGAAGTAAATAATAATGTTATTAATATTACTGAGATAGCCAAGAAAACAACGCACTCGATTCATACCATAGATGATAATGCAACCACCGTTGCTGAGCTTGCCAATCAGCTATCAGATAAAATAGCTTATTTTAAAATGCAGTAGACAGAGTATCTGTAACCTAATAATGGAGGCCCAATAATGACGCAAGAGTTGATTAACTTTAAAGATAAATTTAGTAAGTTCTCTGAACATTGGTCTCCACGAGTCATTGCGGAAATGAATGACTACCAATTTAAACTGGCTAAAATACAAAACGAATTTGTTTGGCATGACCACAAAGACACTGACGAAGTATTCATTGTTATCGAAGGTTCAATGGGAATTGAATTTAGGGATAAAACCGTCTTGCTTAATGAAGGTGAAATGTTTGTCGTACCGAAAGGAGTAGAACATAAACCTTTTGCCCAAGAAGAGTGCAAGGTTATGTTTGTCGAACCTAGAGGGGTCAAAAATACTGGAGAAACATCATCAGAACTCACTGCTGAAAACGATGTGTGGGTGTAAAACAAATTTGAGCTAGTGCATAGTAATTCAATTGAATGCACTAGCTCGCATTTTATTTAATATGTTCTTAAGATGTACGGCCTTTAATTTAATCTGACAACGATTAATCCTGCATTTCTTCAAGCTCCATCCAACGCTCCATTGCTGTTTCTAAGGTTGCTTCCAATTCTGTTATTGTCAGAAGGGTTTTCTGCACTTCTGCTTGATCCCCAAGATAAAAGTTTTCTTTACTTGTCTTTTCTTGCAATAAGGCAAGTTGCTCTTCTAACTGAGCTATTTGATCTGGCATGGAGTCCAACTCCCGTTGCAACTTATAGCTAAGTTTTTTTACTGTTTTTGTTACTTTGTTAGGTGGTGGTTGTTTTTCTGTTACTTCTGTTTTTTGCAGTGTTTCTGGCCTTTCTGGTTCAAAGTTAAATGTACCACCTTGACGTATCCAGTCTTGGTAACCACCTACATATTCACGTACAACCCCCTGCCCTTCAAAAGCAAGAACACTGGTGACGACATTGTCTAGGAATGCCCTATCGTGACTAACTAAAAGCAGTGTACCGGTAAAGCTCGATAACAATTCCTCTAACAATTCCAGTGTTTCTACATCAAGGTCATTGGTTGGTTCGTCCATAACCAATAAGTTGGCAGGTTTGGTAAAGAGTTTTGCCAGTAACACTCGATTGCGTTCGCCACCTGATAGAGCTTTAACTGGTGTTCTTGCTCGTTCAGGTGAAAAAAGAAAGTCGCTCAAATAGCCAATAATGTGTTTGCTACGGCCATTAATTTCTACTGTGTCTTTGCCTTCACCGACGTTCTCGGCAACCGATTTTTCGAGGTCTAATTGCTCTCGAAGTTGATCAAAGTAAGCAATATTTAGTTTGGTACCCTGCCTAACATTGCCTGTACTAGGCGTTAATTGGCCTAATAAAATTTTTAAAAAAGTACTTTTGCCGCAACCGTTTGGACCAATCAAACCGATTCTATCGCCTCTGGATACCAACAAATCCATTGGTTTGAGAATTTCTTTGTCTTCGAAATGATGAGCAACCTGTTTAAATTCAGCTACTAGTTTTCCTGATTGTTCGGTTTTATCTAGTTGCATTCTTACATTGCCTTGACGCTCAATTCTTTCTGATCGTTCACGACGTAATGCTTGTAGCGCACGAACTCGACCTTCATTGCGGGTTCTACGTGCTTTTATTCCTTGGCGTATCCAGACTTCTTCTTCAGCAAGTTTTTTATCAAATAAAGCGTTTGCTCTTTCCTCTTCCTCCAGTTGTTTATTTTTAAACTCTAAAAAGGCCGATAACGAACCGTTAAAAGAGGTTAAATTCCCTCTATCTAATTCAATAATACGAGTTGCTAATTGTTCTAAAAAACGGCGATCGTGAGTAATAAATAGAATTAGCCCTCGAAATTGTTGAAGTTGTTTTTCCATCCACTCTATGGTCGGCACATCTAAATGGTTAGTTGGCTCGTCAAGCAATAAGATATCAGGCTCTGACAGCAAAGCTTGAGCTAAAATAACGCGCCTGCGCCAACCACCAGACAGATCTGCCATTTTAGCATTCTCCGGTAATTGCAGACGTTGAATAATCTGTGCAACTTTTTGTTCTAAGTCCCAACCTTGATGATCATCAAGTTTATGTTGAATAGAAAGTAATTCATCAGAATGGTCAGTTGTGTCATCTTCTAGTAGTGCATAGTAACGGGTTAGTAACTCATATTCTTTTTTACGCCCTTCACTGACTACTTGTTTAACTGTCTTACCATCCGCTGGTGGTAATTCTTGTGGTAGCTGCGCTACTTTTGTGCCGCCACTTGTTCTGACTACACCTTCATCTGGAATGAGTTCACCGGTGATCACTTTTAAAAAAGTGGATTTTCCTGTGCCATTTCGACCTATGATAGCAATTTTTTCACCTTGCTCTGCGGTAACACTGATAGAAGATAGTAAAGGGTGGTGACCGAAGGCAACACTTACTTGCTCAAGAGACAATAAATTCATAACGACTTAAATTTGGTTGTTAAAAATAAGATCGCTATACTAGCACCTAACGAAATGAAAGACGCAATAGACAGAAAAAATAGTCACAGATTCATGCGCATTTACTATTCAACCAACAAAAATAAGTAAATATGTGCAATATTGTTCTATTGCTCGTTCAAACCCTTTATACCTGATAAGACTATATGGTAAATATAGGAACTTTCAGATCTCTTAATAATAATTATCAATCAATAAACGCACATAGACAGAACGTGGAGTTCTCAATGGATTTAAAAAGCAAGGTCGGCCCGATTACTGCCGTCGTTATATTGGCAGGCACAGTTTTTTGGATGATGGGAGTGGATGAAATCACCCAAACACAACATTCAGAACCAGGTTCAGACGTTTCCGCACTAGCGCCAAAAGTATCAACAGAGAAAGTCATTAAGAAACAGGTACAAGCGCAATCTGTTTCTCAGTCAACCATGTCAAACTTTCTATCTCTATCGGGCACCACTCAGCCCAGCAAAGAACTGACTCTCACTTCTGGACTGGCAGGAAAGGTTAAAAAAATACACACACAAAAAGGCCAGTTCATTAAGCAAGGGTTACCAATTTTAAATATCGATACACGAACCTTAGAAGCCCGTATAGCTCAAGAAAAAGCATTAGTGAAGCAACGACAGATGCAATTGGACGGTGCAATTAAGTTACAACAACAAAATTATTCTTCCGCCGTAAACCAAGCCAGCGCAGAAGCAGATTTAGCTGCGGCAAAAGCTAGTCTGAAAGCCTCCCAAGTGGATTTAGAAAATGCCAAGCTGGTGGCACCTTTTTCTGGGGTTTTAAACACACTGGATGTGGAGGAAGGTCAACTTATTCCTCAAAACCAAGTTGTTGGTGAATTTGTCTCTATTAATCCGTTATCGATTGAAGTGAATATTCCTCAAAAGCAATTACCGTTAGTGAAAGAAGGTTTACCAGCCCACATTGAATTAAGTACAGGCGAGTCTGCGGATGGTAAGATCAAATACATTAGTTCTGTTGCAGACTCCGGCACACGCTCTATTCTCGTTGAAATAGAAGTGCCTAACGAAAATAATCGCATTCCTGCAGGCATTACAGCCCATGTCACACTAGCACTTCCAGATCGGAAAGCTCATTCATTTTCTGCCGCATTATTAACATTAGATGACGATGGCAGAACGGCTGTGAAAACCCTCAATCTTAATAATGAGGTTGTTATTTCCCCTGTTGAGGTTTTAAAGTCTGAACGAGGTCAGGTGTGGGTAGATGGTTTGCCTCCTAACGTGAACTTAATCACTGTTGGGCAAGGATTCACTAAAGAAGGTGATGTTGTTGAAGCCTTTTATCAAAATCAATAGGAGCTAATCATGATTACCTTGATTAATGCGGCGTTATCCCGCTCAAGAACAGTGCTCATGTTTTTTGCCCTGCTCATGATAATGGGAATTACGTCTTACCATAACATTGCTAAAGAAAGCCGCCCTGATATTACAATACCGACAGTTTATGTCTCTGTCACGCTGGATGGTATATCACCTGAAGATTCGGATAGCCTCCTAGTTCACCCTTTAGAAAAAGAATTGAAAAGTCTTGAGGGGCTGAAAAAAGTTTCTTCGACGGCATCCGAAAGTCACGCATCTGTTACGTTAGAATTTGAAAGCGGCACGGATATTGACGAAGCATTAGTTGATGTACGCGAAAAAGTTGATAATGCAAAAAATGAATTACCAGCTGACGCAGATGATCCAACAATTCATGAAATTAATTTGGCAACATTTCCTGTTATTCGTATTAATTTACATGGTGATATCGACTTTAGTGTATTGAGTACTCTCGCCTCAGATCTACAAGAAACAGTTGAGACCATTCCGGGAGTATTAGAAGCGGAGATTAGCGGTGACAGAGAAGAGCTGGCTGAGATTGTAATTAGTCCACAACAGCTTGAAACCTATAATCTATCCCTCAGTGAAGTGGCAAATGTGTTTGCAAGCAACAACCAATTGGTTGCCGCTGGTACGCTTGATACTGGTGCTGGAAGGTTCTCTTTAAAGGTACCAGGACTCTTAAAAACAGAAAGCGATATATTCAATTTACCAATAAAAGCCGATGGCGATAAAGTAGTTTTATTGAAGGACATTGCTACTGGTCAGCTTACATTTAAAGACCCTCAAAGCTATGCTCGTTTAAATGGCAAAACTAGTATTACGTTAGGTGTTTCTAAACGTGTTGGCGCTAATACTATTAATATTATTGAAGCAACTAAAAAAGCTGTTGTTGAAGAAAGCCAGAATTGGCCTAAAGAAGTGCAGTACACTCTGACACAAGATGAGTCGAAAGAGATTTCTCGTTCATTAAACGATCTATTTAATAATGTTGTTTCTGCAACCTTGTTAGTAATGATTGTTATTGTGGCATTTTTAGGCGTTCGCACTTCCCTACTGGTTGGACTGGCTATTCCTGGTGCATTTTTGATGGGAATATTAATTTTGCATCTTCAAAATTACACACTCAACATCGTGGTTTTGTTTGCACTGATTTTGAGTGTGGGCATGTTGGTTGATGGCGCCATTGTTGTAACTGAATACGCAGATAGAAAACTTTCAGAAGGCGCATCAAAAGTACAAGCTTACAGTGAAGCTGCACAAAGGATGGCATGGCCTATTACTGCATCAACGGCAACCACTCTTGCTGTATTTATGCCATTACTATTTTGGCCAGATATTATTGGTGAGTTTATGCGTTATATGCCAATAACTATTATCGCGACTCTTTCCTCCTCATTAATTATGGCTTTAATTGTAATTCCGACAATTGGTTCCATTATTGGGAAAAAAGGTGCTTATTCAGCGGCAAATCAACGTACACTAACTTTAACGGAAACAGGCGATCTAACTCAATTAACTGGGGTTACTGGCGGGTACACAAGGTTATTAACAAAGCTCATAAAAAGACCTTGGCTAGTACTGATTAGCTGTATAGCATTATTAATCATCACGATTTTTGTGTATGGCAAATTTGGTAAAGGTGTTGAGTTCTTCCCTGCTAGCGAACCCGAGTTTGCTTCTTTAGAAATTCGCGCTCGCGGCGACTTATCTCTTGATGAAAAAGATGACATTGTTCGTCAAATAGAATCCCTCATTATTGGTCATCCTGACCTAAAAAGCGTTATTTCTACCACCGTTGCTAAACCTGGTAATCAAGGTTCACCAGATAGTATAGGTACCTTGTCCCTTGAATTCATTGATTGGTATGAGCGCAGACCTGCTGAGGAAATTTTAGCTGAAATTCGCCAACGAACCGATCTTGTTCGTGGCGTTGTTATTGAGGCAAAAGTAGATCAAGGCGGTCCCCAGTCAGGCACTGACATAGAATTAGAATTATCATCAGATTTCTCCAATATTCTTGATCAAACAGCTGACCGAATTATTGAAGAGTTTAGCCAGCGTGATGAAATTGTCACGGTGAATGACAACCGCTCTCTTCCAGGTATTGAATATCAAATTAATATTGATCGAGCGCAAGCAAGCCGTTATGGAGTTGATGTTTCCACACTTGGTAATGTTATTAAATTGGTAACAAATGGTATTACCGTAACCGATTTTTTACCAGAAGGCGCTGATGATCAAATTGATGTAACCATTCGTTATCCAGTTAATAATCGTAGTCTTGAACAACTTGATAACATTATGATTCCGTCGAATGTTGGTCCGATACCGATAAGTAACTTTATTGATCGTAGAGCCATGGACAAACAAGGCAATATAAATCGTGTTGATGGAAAGAAAGTGGTAAATATAAACGCGGATGTGAAAGATGGTCTTGTTGTTGATAATGTGATAAAAGCCATTGCTGCAGAACTTGAAGAAGTGGGTCTACCAAAAGAAGTGAACTACCGTTTCCGTGGTAACACAGAAGATCAGCAGAAGTCTTCTAACTTCCTTGCTAGTGCGTTTGGCGTAGCTTTCTTCATTATGGCTATTATCTTGGTAACCCAGTTTAATAACTTCTTCCAGTGCATTCTCATTTTGAGTGCGGTTATATTTTCGACAATGGGCGTTTTTATCGGCCTACTAGCCAAGGGAGAACCTTTCGGAATTGTTATGAGTGGTGTCGGTGTGATCGCTTTAGCCGGTGTCGTTGTAAATAATAATATTGTTTTAATTGACACATTCAATTCGTTGAGAGCGCAAGGCATGATGGTCAAGGAAGCGGCTATTCGAACGGGCGCTCAACGCCTTCGCCCTGTATTGCTAACAACAGCAACAACTATTCTGGGCTTGTTGCCCATGGTCTATCAATTAAATATTGATCTAGTAGGTCAAGCAATTAGTGTTGGAGCGCCTTCCGCTCAAATGTGGACACAACTGTCAACGGCTATTGCTGGCGGTTTATTGTTTGCAACCCCATTAACCCTGCTGCTAACACCTTGCTTGTTAGTACTCGGATATCGTCGTAGTGAACGAAAAAGGTTAGCAAATTTAGAAACTCAAGCAGCCTAGCTATATGGTCATAGCCAGACAATTTAATGAAACATAAAAAAGCGCCTAATGGCGCTTTTTTTATTAACGGATTAAAACGAGTTGGTTAATTTGTATCTTTACTGATTGCTGTTCTTGTAACTGTATTTTGTCCCACAACCATGTTGTTAAGTGCTTATAAAGCATTACATCAGAATTATTAACTCGTAACGCAATAACGACTCCCTCCTCATTGGAATCCAGAACTTTTATAAAAGTACAGTTGATGACATTGTGCTCTTCTATGACTGACTGGTTCTCGAGCAAAATCTGTATCCCTTCTGTACTAACTTTGACTCGGTGAATATCTTGTTGATTGGCGCTTATCTGATTTTGATTTATCCATAACTGACAGTCCGTTGCGTCAAATGTAAATGGGCTAAGCAGTTCGACCTTAATCATGGCATAGTGCTCATGCGCTTCAAGAAAACGAACAGGGAAAATAAGATCTTTGATTATGCCTTTATCTTGTTGATTAGCAATTTGGGTATTCCAAGTTTGCTCAACAAAACCATTACCGATAACTTTACCAGTTTCAAGTAATACTAAATGGTCAGCTAACTGAAAAATTTCTTGCTTTGAGTGACTTACCATAATTATTGGGATATCAAGATATCGAACTAACTTGCTGAAATAGTGCAACAGCTTTTGCTTTTTTTCTTGGTCAAGAAAAGCAAATGGCTCGTCCAGTAGCAGAACGTTAGGATTTGATAGTAAAGCTCTGGCAATTGCCACCCTTTGTTTTTCACCTCCAGATAAAGTGTTAGGTTTACGGTTTAATAAACCTTTCAAATCAAGCAATGCAATTAATTTTTCAGCCTGCTGATTGCTGCGAGAGCTTCTCGAATAAAACAAATTTCCTTCGACGGTTAAGTGCGGAAACAGTCTTGTATCCTGAAATACATATCCAACGGCTCTATGATGGATTTTTTTATTAACTCCAGACTTACTATCAAAGAAGGTGTTGCCTTCCACCACAATTGAGCCTTCGTCAGGCGTAAGCAAACCAGCAATTAAGTTAATTAGACTTGTTTTCCCCGCTCCTGAAGGGCCGTATATGAAAGTGACCCCTTGATTGGGCACAGTTAACTTATAATCTAATAATAAGGAATTGAATTGTTTTTTGATCGTCAGATTAATTACAGAGTTATCAGTCATTTTTAACAACTCCATATACCTTATTTTTCATTAGTGTGTTGACCATTTCAGAGGCTATTAAAGCAAAGATCGAAACTAGAATAGAAATAATACACAATCTAAGTGCTGCCATCTCCGCGCCTGGGGTTTGTATATACGTGTACATAGCCAAAGGCAATGTTTGTGTCTGACCGGCAATGTTAGCCGCAAAAGTAATAGTCGCACCGAATTCGCCTAACCCTCTGGCAAACCCCAACAAAATGCCTGCAATGATACCAGGCAAAGCTAAAGGCAAATAAATGGTTACAAACACCTTCATTGGCGGTGCACCTAGTGTCGCTGCGGCTTGGCCTAACCTGAGATCAATTAAATCAAAACCCAACCGAATACTTCTTACCATTAAAGGTAATGCAACAACGGCTACAGCTACAGCAGCACCTTGCCAACGAAAAGCAAGTGAAATAGAAAAATGAGTTTGTAAAAACTGACCAAGGATTGATTGATTTGAAAGCAACATCAACAACAAATAGCCAACTACGACGGGTGGTAAAACCAAAGGTAGATAAGTGATTGCTTCGAGTAATACTTTGCCTCTAAAGTGATATTTAGATAAGACAAAAGCGATAATGACAGCACAAGGCAAGGCAAAGAATACTGCCACACTAGAGACTTTTAAACTAAGAAATAAGGCAGCTAATTCATAATCCGTAAGCCATAGATCGGTAAACAAAATACTCACTCTCGTTGTTTATTGTGTTTTGGTAACGCTGTTGGTGAAAATAGGCGCAAGAAAGCCGTTCTCTAAAAAAATATGTAACGCCGTATCAGATTGCAAGAATTGGTAGAACGCGTCTACCGCAATTGAAGCTGAGTTTTTATTAGTCGTTACCTTAGCAAGGTAATAGTGAATGTTGTCATGCAATATTGATGGTATTTTCTGCACTATTCGAACGTTATTAGATTGGTTGGCGTCAGACAGATAAATAATACCAAAATTTACCTGCCCTTTTTCAATAAAGGCCAGCGCTGAGCGCGCATTGTTTGCCAAAATCAATTTGCCATCAAAGTCTGCAAACAAGTCAACTGACTCTAAAGTTTGCTTTGTATATTCACCTAGAGGCACATAATTAATATCACCAACAGCAAGCGGCTCATTATATTGTAAGAGTGATTGAAGCTTCTCACTAATAGATTCACCTTGGAGCATTGGAGCGTTATTTGTCTGGCGTAAAGTTTGAGCTAGTACAAGTTGGTTAGCGATAATTGGAACAGCACCATGAATAGTGACAGTATCAGTGTGAGCTAGCTGTTTATATTGCACTAAATAATCAAGCCACTTTTTGTTGGCAGATAAAAATAAATGGCTATCAAATCCGTACACTATTTGTCTTGCAAGAACTGAAGAAGCGGCATGGTTTAATACGATTTTATGCCCTGTTTTTTGTTCAAAAATTGTTTGTATCTGCGTGAGCGCTGGTGCCAAAGATGCCGCAGCGCTTACCACAACTGTTTCAGCCTTTGCATTCATGAAAAGTAAAGGCAGTAAAAAAAAGAAAACCAATTTGGAATAAAATGTGTTCAAGACGACTTTGCAGCCCTTTAAAATCATTGATTAAACAAGAGAAGGTAAGAACAACGCTACTAACTCTTGCCTCGATAGTCTGTTTTCTAGTAAGGCTGACATTCAGAAGGCTTATTCATTTCTTCCCTAGCGACTTTGAGTCAATATTTACTAAAAATACAGCATTTCGTCTGCTATTTTTATAGATACCTTTCTATTGGTAACTATCTTTTCTGACTTCATAACACAGGATTACAGAAAAGTAAGATGTAATTTCATGGAACTTGTTGTAGATTATAAACGTATTTTTTAATGATAAGGTATTTATCCAAATGGATTTTACGTCTTTTCTCGGCATAATCTCAGGTCTTGCTCTTATCGTTACTGCCATTGTAATTGGTAGTAGTGATTTTACTATCTTTGTTAATGTTCCTGGCATCATGATTGTTGTTGGCGGAACAGTCGCTGCCACTTTAGTAACATTCCAATTTAGAGATACCATGGCAGCGATTAGAGCTGCTTTTATTATTTTTGTTCAAGACAAACAAAACCCTCAAATGATGATTGCAACCATGCTGCAACTCACTAAACTTGCCCGTCGTGAGGGATTAATTGCATTAAGTAGAGTAGAGGCGGATTCACCTTTCTTGAAGAGAGCCTTAAACATGGCTTCTGACGCTTCTGATGAGGCTTATATTCGTAATACATTGCAGGCTGATATTGATTCCTTAAAAATGCGTCATTATGTTGTACAAGATGTATTCAAGAAAATGGGGGCTTATGCTCCTGCTTTTGGCATGCTGGGAACATTAATTGGTCTTATTCAAATGCTATCAAAACTGGATGACCCTGAAACAATTGGCCCTGCAATGGCTGTTGCCCTATTGACCACCTTTTATGGCTCTATTTTATCGACAGTCGTGTTTTTGCCTATTGCCGGTAAATTAAAAGCTCGCACACTGCTTGAGATTCAAACACTTGAAATTATTCGCGACGGCACTGTGAGCTTATTAGGTAGTAACAATTATCTTGCTGTATATGAGCGTTTATCGTCTTATGTACCAGCCCACCAACGCCGTCCTCCTGGTTTAGGAGAAAATCTCGATGAGTGATCCGCTATTAGAAGAAGACGAGACGCCTACTTGGATATTCACATTTGCAGATTTAATGTCCTTGCTATTGGTGTTTTTTATTCTGCTATTCAGCCTATCAAAACTGACGGATACAGTACTTGAATCTGCTTTGTCATCGATACAGATAGCAATGAACAGCAAGGGGTCAAACCCTGAGCAAGATAAAGCCAAAAGATCTAATGGTGGCTCAGTTGAAATTAAACCAATTGACCCCAAAACACAGATAGATGGAGACTTAAATTCCGCAGACATCACCGCTGCAACAGAAGAAATAAAACAGAAAATTGAAAACGCAAAGGAAATTAAAAAAGCCTCTGAAGCCATAGCAAAGCAGATACAGCAAAGCCAACTTTCAAGAGCGGTTAAGGTTAATGAAGACGGTGAAAGCATTACAATAACGGTTGATGGGCAAACATTATTTGAATCTGGCGATGCAGAACTCTCTTTTGAGTCAGATTATATCTTTCAAGAGCTGTTGAAAATTTTTCTTTTTTATTTCGAATTTTCTATTAATATTAAAGGCCATACAGACAATATACCTATTAGGACAGCAAAGTTTGCCAGTAACTGGGAACTTTCAGCCATACGAGCGACAACAGTACTAAGGACATTTCTTGAAGAAGGAATTGACGCAAGAAGAATGACAGCAACAGGCTATGCTGATAGCGTCCCTCTTGTTGATAATGATACGGAAGCAAACCGAGCACTTAATCGTCGTGTTGAATTTGTATTACGTAAAAATTGAATGAGAAAAATAACAAGATGGAAAAAGTTCAAGGCATAGGTTTTACTTATGAAAGTGCAAATAAGAGGGATGCTGTAAGGGTTGATACTTTACATCACCGACTTGTTTTTCATAAGGATAGTCATGAAAATTACACTTGTTCAGATCTTAGCTTTTCTGGCGCATCTTTGGTTGGCACATCAAAATACCAAATAGGTACTTCAGTTAAATTTATTCTGACTTATAAGGGTAGAAAAGTAGGTTCTTTAATTGCTAGCATTACCCAACTCAAGGGTAACAGTAGCAGTTGGAAGTTTGTTAAAATGCAACCCCAAGTAAAAGATTTTATAGAAAATCTCGTACTTGAAGTGCAAAAATCTGAACTGAAACAAGCCTCAGAGAAAAGAAAGGTCGAAGAAGAAGCAAAATTATTAGGTCTACGAAAAAAACCAAAAAATTAAGGCATCATCCACTTTGGCTCTACTATTTGCGTGTTAACTATAGAGAGCCAAGGGCATATTTCAAATCGTTAATAATATCGTCTATATCTTCTAAGCCGACCGAAATTCGGATCAATCCCTCTTCTATCCCCGCTTCCCTTTTTTGTTCATCTGTTAGGCGTCCGTGCGTTGTTGTAGCAGGATGAGTAACTAAGGTTTTGGTATCACCAAGATTACCTGTAATTGTCAAAAGTTTAGTGGAATCAATTACTTTCCAAGCAGCGTCTCGCCCTCCTCTCACAACAAAAGACAACAAAGCACCGAAGTTTTTTTGCTGCCGTTTTGCTAAGTCGTGATATTTGTGACTAGACAAACCGCCATAATTTACTTTTTCAACCTTGGGTTGATTTTCAAGCCACTGGGCAAGTTTGAGTGCATTTTTTGACTGAGCGTTAACCCGAAGATCAAGCGTTTCAAGACCATTAACAAGGACCCAGGCATTGAAAGGGCTCATAGAAGGTCCAGCACTGCGCATAAAGGCGGTAAATTCATCGATAAGTGCTTGCGAAGAAACCAAGGCACCACCAAGGCAACGACCTTGACCATCAATAAATTTGGTCGCAGACTGCATAACAATATCAGCTCCCTGCGTTAAAGGATTTTGTAATGCGGGTGTTGCTATGACTGTATCAACACATAGTAACGCATTCTTTTTGTGACAAAGATCTGCAACACGAGCAACATCAACTACTTCATACAGAGGGTTTGATGGTGTTTCAAAGTAACACAGGCGAGTATTATCTGTAATCATTGCTTCCCATGCGTCATAGTCTGTCGCATCAACATAAACAACATCAACACCAAACTTTGTTGTATAAGTATCAAAAAATTTAATAGTAGAACCAAAGATATTCCGTGAGCAAACAACTCTATCACCGCTTTGCAGTAAGGTATAAGCAAGTGTCATTAACGCCGCCATACCAGAACTAGTGGCAATAGCTGCCTCCCCTTTTTCCATCGCTGCTAAGCGTTTTTCAAATAAGGCAACTGTGGGATTAGTGAAGCGAGAATAAACATTCCCTTCTTGTTCACCACTAAACATTGCTTGCGCTTCTTTCGCACTGCGATAAGCAAAACTTGATGTCATAAAAATTGCTTCGCTATTTTCTTGCTCTGACGTTGTCTGTACGCCAGCAATAATTGCTTCAGTTGCTTCTTTATATTCAGCCATAATGTTCAACCTTCTAATCCGACATCAAATCCATTTCTTTTCACAGTGGTTGCACCATATCATTTGCACGTGCTTTTTCTGCTACTTTTTGGGAGTCGTTGCGTTTTTTCTCAAGTTTCCCTAAATACGACTCATCGATGTTACCAGCAATGTATTTTCCACTAAAAACAGAGGTATCAAATGCCCTGACATTAGAGTGCTTTTCATCAATACATGCTTCGATTAAATCATCTAAATCTTGAAAAATTAAGCCATCAGCCCCAATGAGTTGGCAAATTTCGTCTACATTGCGGTTATTGGCAATCAGTTCATTTGCTGCTGGCATATCAATACCGTATACATTTGGATAACGCACTTCTGGCGCAGCTGAAGCAATATATACCTTTTTTGCGCCAGCTTCTCTGGCCATTTCAATGATTTCTTTACTGGTCGTTCCACGAACAATCGAATCATCCACTAACAATACCGATTTGCCTTGGAATTCAAATGGCACAGGGTTTAGTTTTTGGCGTACAGATTTTTTTCTTATCTCTTGCCCAGGCATAATAAAAGTGCGGCCAATGTAGCGATTTTTGACCAATCCTTCACGAAAAGGCACATTAATTTCATGTGCTATTTGCAGGGCTGCAGTTCGACTTGTGTCTGGAATAGGAATAACGACATCTATATCGATATTTTGCCATTCTTTCGCAATTTTCTTTGCCAGTTTAACTCCCATTTCAATACGCGCTTTATAGACTGAAATACTATCAATGACTGTATCTGGACGTGCGAAATAAACATATTCAAATAAACAAGGACGGGGTGCTTTTTCAGGGGTGCATTGTCTAAAGTAAATTTTATGATCTGTACTCATAAAAACTGCTTCACCCGGTTTAATATCTCTTTCTACTGTAAAACCCGCTGCATCAAGAGCAACACTTTCTGAGGCGATCATATACTCTTTTGTACCATTAGCGCCTTCTTTTGATCCGTATATTAGCGGTCGAATACCATCAGGGTCACGAAACGCTAGAATACCGTAGCCAGTTATCAGGGCAACGACAGCGTAACCACCTTCAATTCTTTTATAAACACGCTCTAATGCATTAAAAAAGTCATCAGGAGTGGGGGTTAATTTAGGGTTTTGATGTAGCTCGTGAGCCAAGATATTTAATAAAACTTCAGAGTCTGAGGAAGTGTTAATATGGCGTAAGTCCGATTCGAACACTTCCTGACTTAATTGCTGGGCATTGGTTAAATTACCATTATGAGCTAGAGAAATACCATATGGCGAATTAACATAAAGGGGCTGAGCTTCGGCAGAGCTTGAGGTGCCAGCCGTTGGGTAACGAGCATGACCTATACCAATGTTGCCCAATAACTTTTTCATGTGTCTGGTACGAAAAACTTCACTAACCAACCCATTGTCTTTACGAAGGCATAACTTACCTTCATGATTAGTAACCATTCCTGCGGCATCTTGTCCCCTATGTTGCAAAAGAGTCAAGGCGTCAAAAATAGGTTGATTCACCATAGAAGTACTTACAATTCCAACCACACCACACATGTTAAGTGTCCTTATTTTAAAGGTTACAACTAGATTGTTTAGGGTAATTTTAACTAAAAAGCACCCTTAAGTTTACCGTTTTAAGCCAATATGCAGATCCATTTTATTCGTATTTTTATGCAATTCCATTAGCATTGCTAACATTACCTCAGTCGCTAAACAATTAATCTGTACTATCATTTAACGATTGGCTGAATGTTTGCTCAATGAAAGAAGGGTCATTCATAAACTCTGAGCCTCGCCCCAATAGTTCACGCAACCAATCTTTTAAGATAACTAATTTAGGTGCAAAAATAGATTCTTGCCAAAATGGTGTATCAACAATATCGACACTTAAACTCATTAAAGAAACAAGAATTACAAGAATTAACGCGCCTCTGGCAAAGCCAAAAATCATACCCAATACTCTATCGGTACTCGACATACCAGTCGCTCTCACCAATGAACCGATAAGAAAACTCACCAATGAACCAATACATAAACTTAAAATGAATAAACCAAGAAAGGCAACGATATAGCGAAATTGAACGTTTTGAATTTGATCAACTAAAAAAGACTGGATAGATATAGAAAATTTTACAGCGACAATAAACGCAAATCCCCAAGTAGCAAGAGATAATACCTCTTGTACGAAGCCACGTTTTAAACTTAATAATGTTGAGATAATAATGACTATAACAACAACCCAATCTAGAGTTGCTATAGAGCTAATTTGGTCCATGAAAGCCTCATCTGATTAGCGAAGGAGTGTAACAAAAAGCAGAAAAATGCCCAACTCTACTTACCTAAAAGTTAGTTTTCTGAATACTTCACGACAAAACCTTCTAATCGGAATTTTTGCTTAATTTCTTGTTTGATCTGTTCTGAACGACGTTTTTTAATTTCTGGCCCAACAAAGACTTTATATAGCGTTTTCGTTGTAATGATATAAGCCGCGTAGTTTGCTTTCTGAAGTTTTTTTACCAAGGCACTGGCGTTGTTGCGGTTTTTGAAACTGGCAATTTGTACAACCCACCGTGCGGGTTTTGCTGTACTTGTTTCCAATTTTTTGACCACAGGCTTTGGTGGTGTTGTCTGGGGTTGAGTTGCTTCCTTTTTAGAGCTTGGTGCCTTAGTGTCTTTTTTCTCTACCACAGGGCTTGCAGCTACAACATCTTCCTTTGCTTTTCCTTTAGGTTCAATGACTTTTCGAACCACTTTAGGTTTATCACTTTCAAGCGACTTATCTGTGCTGCCTTTTTTAACTTCTGGCAATTTTTGAACTGGATTAATTTTTACGGTCGTAATATTTGGTGCTGGCGGCGGCGAAGAAACAGAAACGCCAAGATCATTGGGCCTTTCTCCGTCCAGTATGAGAGGTAAAATACACACAGCCGCAACTAGCATAATACCTGCACCGATAAGACGGTGCATTGAACTTTTATCAAGCATCTTTACGCTCTTTTTCTTTAAAATAGGTCAACGCATGACCAATAGTAATAAATGAACCGAATACTACTATCGTTTTGTTTTCTTGCTTAGCTTGTAATAAAGCTGAATCCAAAGCCAACGATAATGATGTATGAGTTGTCGATTTTTTGGTGACATAAGCCTGCAACACTTCAGCTCTAGCTCCTCTAGGCTCAGATAAATCAGTTAAATGCCAAGCATCAAAACTGTTATCCAGTGTTTCGATAACTGTCTTGATATCTTTATCTTCTAACATACCACAAACAGCAATAACGGGCTTATTTAGTTGTGTGATGAGTTGTATGACTTTTTCTTTGAGCGCTAAAGCCGCTTCTGGGTTGTGTGCGACATCAAGAATAACATGAGGACAAGTCGTAACAGTTTGAAAGCGCCCTTGAAGTTTGCTTTCCCTTATCATGGTTGATACAACACCTGAGTCCAAAGCTTCACCAAGATAAAGTAATGCCGCAATAGTTGTGGCTGCATTTTCAATAGGTAGCTCAGGCAGAGGCAACTTTTCAAACACCACCCCACCTTTTTGATACCATTGCCAAGTATCGCTATTAGCATCAAGTGTAAAACTAAAATCTTGATGTTTTTGCCTTGTAATTGCGCCCTTTTCTATCGCTGTTTGTAACAAGGAGTCTGGAGGGTTAACAACCCCACTAATAAAGAGTTTATTATCTCTAGCAATCCCTGCTTTTTCGACTGCAATTTGCTCAATAGAGTCACCAAGCCAATCGGTATGATCCAAAGCAATAGAGGTAACAATCGCTATATCACAATCAATCATATTAACAGAATCAAGACGGCCTCCCAGTCCAACTTCTAGCACCCAATAATCCAATTTTGCTTGCGAAAAAATCCAAATAGCAGCAAGTGTATTGAATTCAAAGTAAGTTAAGGGGATATCTCCTCTAATCGATTCTATATGCGCAAAAGCTTGGCAAATTTGCTGATCACTAACTGGCTGCCCATTTATGGCAATACGTTCATTAAAATCGATAAAGTGAGGTGAGGTGAAAGTGCCGACCGATTGATTTGTTATCAAAAAGTACTGCGTTAAAAACGCACATGTAGAGCCTTTCCCGTTTGTTCCCGCAACAGTGATGACTTTTTTACTAGGTCGCTCAAAATTGAGTCTAGCTAAGACGGCCATACCACGATCTAGGCCTAGTTCAATATCGGAAGGATGCTGGCTTTCAATATATGAAAGCCAGCCAAGCAAGGAGCTTGGTGTCATTTAGCTATGCGGCCTTGTTTGTCAAAATAGAAAGAATGTTATACAAACGCCCACGAAGATCATGACGTGAAATAATCATATCCAAAGCACCTTTTTCTAGTAGGAATTCACTACGCTGAAAGCCTTCAGGTAGTTTTTCGCGCACTGTTTGCTCGATAACACGTGGGCCAGCAAATCCAATTAAAGCATTGGGCTCTGCGACATTTAAATCGCCCAACATAGCCAAAGAGGCAGATACACCACCAAAAACGGGATCCGTCATAGCGGAAATATATGGGATTCCCTCTTGTTTCATTTTTTCCAATGCTGCACTGGTTTTAGCCATCTGCATTAAAGAAATAAGCGCTTCTTGCATACGGGCACCGCCACTAGCAGAAAAACACACCAAAGGAATGCGCTTTTCTAAACACACATTTACCGCTTGGACAAAACGCTCGCCTACGATAGATCCCATAGAGCCGCCCATAAAGTTAAATTCAAAGGCAACCACAACGATTGGCATACCATTGAGCTGTCCTTCAACAGCAACCAATGCATCTTTTTCATTAGTCTGCTTTTGGGCGCTAACAAGACGATCTTTATAACGCTTTGAGTCTTTGAATTTTAATTTATCTTCTGGCTCTAAGTGCTCAGCAATTTCTCGTCGACCTTCACCATCCAAAAACAAATCGATACGGCGTCTAGCCCCTATTCTCATGTGGTGGTTACACTTAGGGCAAACATCTAAGTTTTTATCTAGTTCTGGGCGGTATAAAACACTTTCACAACTTGGGCATTTCTTCCAAAGTCCTTCTGGTACAGAGCTGCGCGTTTTTGTTTCGCTTCGAACAATGGATGGAATAAATTTATCTAGCCAACTACTCATTTTATCTCCAATTAGTCTAAAACCTTACGCATCAAGTGCTTGACGCATAGGTATTAAAATATTCTTTAACGCATTAACGATTGCACTTTTCTCATTATCTTTATTATCGGCGATTGCATTTACTAAAACACTGCCAACGATAACACCATCCGAGCACTGACCAACTGACTTGGCGGTTTGTGCATCTCTAATACCAAAACCCACACCGATGGGAAGGTTCGTTACTTCTCGTAATTCATTTACGCGAGAACGCACACTATCTACATCCAAGGCTGCTGTTCCTGTCACTCCTTTTACTGAAACGTAATAAACGTAACCAGACGCTAAATTGCAAATTTTTTCTGCTCTACTTAATGTCGTCGTTGGTGACAATAAGTAAATCAAGTCAATACTGTTTTCTGCGAAGCATTCTACTACATTTGTTGCCTCTTCAGGAGTGAGATCAACCAATAAAACACCATCAACACCGGATTTTTTTGCTTTTTGCGCAAATTCTTTATAACCAAAAAACTCAATTGGGTTCAAATAGCCCATTAAAACAACGGGAGTTGTTTGGTCGTGCTGTCGAAACTCTTCAACAATTTGCAAAACACGGTCAATGGTAATACCCGCCTTTAAAGCCCTTTCACATGCCAATTGAATAACAGGTCCATCAGCCATCGGGTCAGAAAAAGCCATACCAAGCTCGATAATATCAGCACCAGCATCAACCAAGCCTTTCATCATGTCCACAGTATAATCTGGGGTAGGATCGCCAGCGGTAATAAATGGAATTAATGCTTTTTTGTTTTCGCTCTTTAGCCTAGAAAAACATGCGTTAATACGACTCATCGTTATACCTCTATCCCATCAAGTTCAGCAACGGTAAGAATATCTTTGTCTCCTCGGCCTGATAAATTAACAACAACTATTTCGTCTGATTTCATTGTTGCCGCCAACTTTGTGCCATAGGCAACTGCGTGACTTGATTCGAGTGCTGGCATAATGCCTTCAAGGCGGGTGAGCTGCCTAAATGCCGTCATGGCATCGTCATCATTAATGGCAACATAATTTGCTCGACCAATATCTTTTAGCCACGCATGCTCTGGCCCAACACCTGGGTAATCAAGACCTGCTGAAATAGAATGAGTGCCACTAATCTGTCCATCACTATTTGCCATAATATACGTTCTATTTCCATGTAAAACGCCTGGACGACCAGCACTCAACGGCGCCGCATGCTGCCCTGTTTCTATACCTAGACCGCCAGCCTCAACGCCATACATGGCAACGTTATGATCTTGAATAAAGGGGTGAAACATACCAATTGCATTCGAGCCACCACCAACACAAGCAACAACCGCGTTAGGTAAGCGACCTTCTTGTTGCAGGCATTGTTCTCTTGTTTCTCGGCCTATAATTGCCTGAAAGTCACGCACTAGTTTAGGGTATGGATGGGGACCAGCAGCCGTACCAATAATATAAAATGTGTCATCGACATGTGTTACCCAATAACGCATTGCTTCATTTAGAGCGTCCTTTAGCGTTTTTGTGCCTGATTCAACAGGAATAACTTCTGCACCTAGCAGCTTCATACGATAAACATTTAGGGATTGGCGCTTTATATCTTCTGCACCCATAAAGACCTTGCAATTAAGTCCTAAGCGAGCAGCAACTGTAGCGGAGGCAACACCATGCTGACCAGCTCCAGTCTCAGCAATAATATTGGGTTTCCCCATATGTTTAGCAAGTAGAGCCTGCCCAATAGTATTATTGATTTTGTGAGCGCCAGTATGATTTAAATCTTCTCGTTTAAGATAGATTTTTGCGCCACCAGTTTCTTTTGTTAATCGCTCAGCAAAATAAAGAGGTGATGGTCTGCCAACATAGTGAGCTAAGTCTTTATCGAATTCTGCTTGAAACTGTTTATCCTGAGACAGCGTTTCATATAAATTAGCTAAATCTTCTAATGCCGCCATTAATGTTTCTGAAACAAAAACACCGCCATATTCTCCAAAATGCCCTGTATTATCAGGCAAGTTGTTTGCTATAGGGTTATTCACGCTACTACTCCACGGAAAAATAATTCTAATTTTTGATGATCTTTTATGCCTTTAGACTGTTCAACACCACCACTTACATCAACAGCATAAGGCTTCACTTTTTGAATTGCTTGTTGAACATTATCGGGGGTTAATCCACCCGCCAAAACAATGGGTTTATTTAAGTCATGGGGAACATTGTTCCAATTAAAACGCTCCCCTGTTCCCCCAGGAATGCCTGCTTTATATGTGTCCAATAAGATTGCACTTGCACCGGGATATTCCGTGACAGCCAATTTAATATCTGTGTCTGCTGCGACTCTCAAGGCTTTTATATAAGTGCGGGAGAAAGACTGACAAAATTCGTCTGATTCATCACCATGAAATTGAATTTGCCATCTTGGATTTTGGTCTATTACAGAATGGATCATTTCACTTTTTGCATTAACAAATAACGCAACAGGGACCACAAATGGCGACAACACATCAACAATGGCATTGGCTTTTTCTGGAGAGATATATCGAGGTGATTTTTCATAAAACACAAAACCTAAAGCATTTGCGCCAAGGTCACAGGCTTTAAAGGCATCGTCTTTATTTGTAATCCCGCAAATTTTAACGCATGTCATAATTTGATTCGTTTACCTGTGGCAGAAAATGAGGCCCCAAACACACTTGAGGTATATGAAATTCTGTGGGGTATTCTGCATGCACAAAATACAAACCAAAAGGTGGCGCCGTCACGCCTGCTTTTGTTCTGTCTCTAGCATCTAGCACTTCATAAGCCCAATCAACTGTTTTCTCACCAGCACCGATTGCCATCAAGACTCCTGCAAAATTACGTATCATGTGATGTAAAAATGCATTGGCTCTAACATCGATCACAATATATTGACCAGAAGGGTAAATGTCAAAGTTCAGAATGGTTCTTACAGGGCTTTTAGCTTGACAACCAACTGCCCTAAATGAAGAGAAGTCGTGAGTTCCTAAAAAGCATTGAGCTGCAACTCTCATTTTTTCAACATCAAGAGATTTATAAGTCCAAGTAACCTCTTGCGCTAAAAGTGCGGGTTTTACCTCACTGGTGTAAATCACATAACGATAACGGCGGCTAACCGCGCTAAAACGGGCGTGGAAATCATCTGCTACTCTTGACGCTGCAACAACCGCTATATCACTCGGTAAATGGGAGTTCACCCCAAACACCCATGCCCTATCATCACGATCTACATGAGTTTCAAAATGAATAACCTGTGCGCTAGCGTGAACTTTAGCATCAGTCCTACCAGCACAAATCACATTAACTGGGTGGTTAGCAACATTACTTATCGCTTTCTCTAAGCAATGCTGCACTGTGGCAACACCGGTTTTTTGTGCTTGCCATCCTTTATATTCACTTCCTCTATATGCAACAACTAAAGCAATTTTTTTATTCTTCTTCACTCAGTGACATCCGGTCTATCATATCTTGAGCTTCTTTTATCTGATCTTCATTGCCCTTTTCAAGCACATCATCAAGTATTGTTTTTGCGCCTTCTTCATCACCCATATCAACGTAAGCTCTAGCTAAGTCTAATTTTGTTGCCATTTCGTCTCCACTAGCATCAAAGAAGTCAATATTTTCTTCTTCGTCACTTTCCTCTGTCCCTTCAGCAGCGTCTTCGGCTGTAAACTCAGCTGGCATATCCTCATCTTCACCCATAGACTCAGACAAAGTTTCTTCGATACTATTTGCGATCGAGTCGCTTGGCTCACCTTCAAATAAAGCGGACTCATCTGGACCTTCTTCAAGATCAGAATCATCAAGTAAATTTGATACAAACTCTTCCTCTTCTAGTTCTGAGTCTGTGCTTAAATCATCCACTTCAGGCTCATCTAAGGTTGGAACCTCATCGAGAAAGTCTTCATCTGCATCAAGATCATCATCTGCACTGTTATCAACAGTGGGGATATCGTCTTCGTTGATATCATCAATAGTGTTTGTATCTTCTAAATTTTCATCGTCATCCATGTCAAAATCGAGTTCAAGTTCATCTTCTTCGAACTCATCAATTTCTTCGATTTCTTCAAAGTCGTCGTCAGCAACGTCTTCATCTAGCTCAGTATTTAGATCATCTAATTCGTCATCTGGATCTTCAAAGTCAAAAGCGAAAGGGTCTTCATCCTCTAAATCATCATCTATATCATCCAAATCATTACTTGTAGCCACCTCTTCCGTTTTTGGTGCTGGTGCGGCCTCTGCAGCAGTGTCAGACATATTGAAGTCACTTAAATCGTCAGTAAGGTAGTTATCAGCCTCTTCCTTCTTTCCCCCTCGACGTAATAAGAGCCCAACCATAATACCTAGCAACAACAGTAAGACGGACGTAATAGAAAGATACAAAGGGTTATTCAAAAACTTATTAATAAAAGTGTTTGCTTCTTCTAATTCTTTCTCACGACGTAACTGATCTGCTTCTAATAGTTGATCAATAGTATTTTTTTGTTCTTGCATCGCGTTTTGTGCAGCAACAAACTGCTGTTGTAGCTCTGCAAGTTGCGCATCTTTAAGAGCAATTAATTCTTCAAGTGTTGCTAATTGGTTATTCAATTCTTGTAGTTGATCACTTAGCTCGGCTTTCTCCCGCGATTCTTTATCTAAATTTTCTTCTGCCGCAGTTAACTTGCCTTCTAGTTCAGCAATTGCTGCTTTTGCTTTTTCTTCACCTTCATTTGTATTTGATGTTTTTTCAGGTAGTAAACTTGCGCCTGTAATTAGAGATAAAACATCACCTTTTTCTGGTGCTACTTTTGCTGCTGGCTTAGATTTCGCTTGAGTGTTAAGTTGAGCCGCTTCAATTTCTTTGGCAATACGTCCAGCCTGCTTTAAGCCTTTCCAAGCTTCGGTTTGTCGATCAAACTCTTTTTTGGACATAATGGCATTAAATAGAGCAATTTGTTCTTTTGTAGGTAAACGAAGAACTGCCCCTTCTTTTAATAAATTAACATTGTTTGCATAGAAGGCGTCTTCGTTCAGTGCTTGAATTGCCATCATGGTTTGATAAATAGTTAATTGATTTGAAGAAAGGTTATTATTGGCAATCACCCATAACGTATTGCCTTGTTTGACATTGTAGGTACCATCTGTTGGTAATGAGTTAAGTGCGTTTTTAGCGGCTTCTCTGGGGTCTGTAAAGGTAACTGTTTCTTTCTTTACGTCGACCGCTGGAGCAACAGGTGCAGACTTTATAACTTTTGTTTTTTCTTCTTCAACTAGGACTGAATCTTTAAGTGGGACTTGGTATCTGCGAACAACTTTACCACTAGGCCAAGTTGCCGATAAGACGAAATCTAGTTGTTCTACCTCAAGTGGAGCAAGGCTAATAATGTCAACAACCATGCTACCGTCGTTTGCTTTTTTAACTTCGAACTTAAGACGGGAAAGTACTCGTTCGGGAATAATTTTAGCTTGTTGAAATTCACTCTCGCTTCCCAGTTGCACAGAAATATCTGTTGGGTTCAATTGATCGCTGTCATTTAATTGAATTTCTGCTTTAAAAGGCTCATTCACCTTAGATATGGGAGTCAGTTCTCCTAGCTCAAGAGCATGCAAAGATGAAATATGCAAAGCTCCAGTAACAGCTAAGCTAACGAGCGTCTTTTTGAGCATAAGCTTGTTTTTCCTTAAGTAACACAAACAAAAATATATAAACAAAATTAATATAAGTATCTTACAGGGATGCTTTTTTATCAATAGCTTTAGAATCAATGGTTTGGGTTGTTATCGGCAGATTGTGAAATAATTTTAGTAAAATTATTTCTTTTAGCGAGCTTTAATACATGGCTGGTTTTTCCTTCTTGGTCGAGTTCATAACGTCATCGACCATTACCTTTAGTGACTTGAGCAAAATGCCGTAATCTCTTTCATTCCAACAGGTTTAGAAACCAAATACCCTTGGAGTAGATCGCAGCCTAAACGTATAACCGTTTCTTTTTCTTCTTTTTTTTCAACGCCTTCTGCTGCAACCTTTATGTTAAGCCTATGTGCCATTTCAATGACACCTGCAACTAAAGCTTGATTGCGTTCATTTATATCAATAGCGTTAATTAAAACATGATCCAGTTTTAAAATATCAAACGGCAGATCAAATGAATGAGTAATTGAAGCGAAACCTTTTCCAAAGTTGTCGAGAGCTATGCGAACATCATTACTGCGTAATAATTCAAACTGTTGTCTTGAACGATTCATATCTTGAATCACATGACTACCAGTCAGCTCCAAGCAAACTTTATTCGGTGGCAATTGGTTTACCTCTAAGTGCTGTAGGATAAATGAGCAAAATTCAGGTTGAGAGAGTTGTTTAGCGTTGATATTAATAAAAACGCAAGCAACACTTTGTTTACTGTTTGACACCTGATTATATATTACCCCAGCTTGAGCAATAACGTTTTTCGTAATCTCTTCTATTAGAGGTGTACCCTCAGCAATAGCAATAAATTCAGCAGGTGAAACATACCCTAAAACAGGGGAATGCCAACGGGACAATACTTCCAAATTAATGTTTTTTGGACAGTGAATATCTAAAATTGGCTGAAATACGGCTGCTATTTCTTGATTCTCTATAGCCCCTTGCAAATGAAACTCTATTTTTTGCGAACGCGCATATTGAGCTGCCAATTTGTCGCTGTATACACAAACTGGCTCCACTGAGTTTGACTTGGCCTCATACATCGCACAATCCGCTTGTTTGATCAGTACATCTAAATTTTCTGCTTCCGGATAAAAAGCAACACCAATGGAGGAGGAAACATCAATATCCCATGAGTCGATATGAAAACTCGATTCAAACTGATTTTGGACACGCTGAAGTAACGGGGTTATATCGTCTTTATCCTCTAGTAAATCGGTGATAATAACAAACTCATCTCCCCCTAGCCTTGCTAACAGGTCTGTAGATCGCACGATTTTATTAAGACGATTTGCAACTTGCTGCAGTAGCCCGTCACCAATCAAATGCCCATAGGTGTCGTTAATGTTTTTAAAATTATTAATATCAAAATACAGCAGACCCACTAGACTTTTTTTTCGTTTAGCTCGAGCCAAAGTTCGCTTAGCTATGTCATTAAAATAAGATCGATTAGCAATATTTGTCAGTGAATCATAATTGGCTTGTATAGCAAGCTGTTCGTTTTTAAACGCAGCATCTTCAAGTGCGTCTTTTAATTTCAATTCAATTTGTTTGCGCTCTTTGGCATAACGTACGCTTCTTTTTAGTATTTCAGGGGTAACATTGTTTTTTGAAAGGTAGTCTTGAGCACCATTTTGCAACGAGTGAATCGCTAAATCTAAATCTTCATTGCCAGTTAACACAACAATCGGCAACATTGGGTATGTTTTGTCTAAATGATATACATTATCCGCACCTGAACGGTCAGGTAAGTTCATGTCTAAAATAAGTGCTTCAACGTTACCTTTGGAGAGAGCTTGGCTAATTTTTTCAAATCGGTCAACACAAACAATTGAGCATTGCCCTTTGAAAGCTTCGTCCAGCATTTTGGAAAACAGTTCTGCATCAACAGGATTATCTTCTGCTAGCAAAAATAATCGATGATTAGGCGTTAATTCATTCGGTAATGTCACTGTATTCTCTTCCTTTAAATTTAACGTCGATAAAAACATCCATGAGTGAGAGCACTAAGACCTAGCTAACGACAAATATGTTGCCTATACGTCACTTTTAAGCCGCCTAATGCTGAATTATCAAAGCTTAGTTTTGCATCATTAAGTTCGGCAATATAGCTGCAATAAGTTAGCCCCATCCCGAGTCCAGAGTAGTCTTCCACTGAATTTAAGCGCTTAAAAGCACGAGTTATATCCTCCCTTTGATGCTCAAGTAAACCGATACCATTATCGTCAATACAAAAGAGCAACTCTGACTTTTTTTCTTCACAACAAACGGATATTTCGACCACATGATGCTCATTCTGTGGTTGAAATTTGAGAGCATTCTCTAATAAGCAGGAAAATAATGTGTACCAGTGTTCTTGCACGCCATAAATTTCAGGCCAATTCCCTTTTAGCTCTAAATTAATGTCTTGACGAACACCTTCAATATGACCTCGATGAATACGAGCAACATTTAAAAAAAGTTGCTTTAAATCGACTGGTACAAGTTGTTTTGCATGAGATAAGCGGGATAATTCTGATAAGGCTGACAACATATTTTGCATCTGAACACCACCATCATGAATCAGAGCAAACCAGCGTTTGTGTTTATCATCGAGTGCATCAATCGCGTGATCATCGTTGAGCATTTGAGTAAATTGCACAACATGACGGACAGGTGCACCAACATCATGACAAATGCCACGAGTCAAATTTGCTACAAAATCTGGACTAATGGCACCAGTAGGTTTTAATTCCATTCAGCAGTTCCTCTTCATCCAATGCTAGGCTATCTTGATGCGGTTCTTTTTAGCATAGACTACCACTGAAGATTTGACATTTTTTAGCTTATAACATAGACCAAATAGAGGGAGAAATAAGGATAACGATACTCACTCCTCTCTCACAAGCTCTCATAGCTAGTAATAAAAAGGAAAAGGTATGGCAAACGCTGTCGATTTAAACGATGCAAAGTCACTTCCGGTCCAAATCGTTCTGGACACCATGTTGGATGGATTAATCACCATAGATAAGCATGGCACCATTCAGACTTTTAATCTTGCTGCGGTGCGTATATTCCAATATTTGCCTGAAGAAGTTATTGGTAAAAATGTGAAAATTCTGATGCCTGATCCTTACCATAGCGAACATGATCAATATTTAAAAAATTATCTTACCTCGCATGAAAAAAAAGTCATTGGTATTGGTCGGCAAGTCTCTGCTCAAAAAAAGGATGGTACGGTTTTCCCGATTGAGCTTGGCGTTAATGAAATGGAGGTTAGTGGCACAAAAATGTTTGTTGGTACTATTCGAGATATTAGTGAGCGTGTTATAGCTGATGAGGCCAAGCATTCTTATTTAGAACAATTACAGCGTAGCAACCAAGAATTAGACGATTTTGCCTATATCGCATCTCATGACTTAAAAGAACCTCTGCGAGGGTTAAGTAATAACGCTTTATTCCTTGAAGAAGATTATGCCGACCAACTAGACGAAAGTGGAAAGAAACGCATTCAGCGCATGAGGTTTCTATGTGATCGCATGGAAAAATTGGTCGATGATTTATTGTATTTTTCACGTTTAGGTCGTCAAGATTTAGCCATTCAGAATACTGACATAAACATCATTATCAAAGACATTGAAATAATGATGGAAACGACTCTCATACAAAACAATGCCCGCATAATAATTCCAAAGGCATTGCCTAACATAATATGTGATGTCCCTCGTATCACCGAAGTGTTTAGAAACCTGATTACTAATGCTGTTAAGTACAATGACAAACCTAACAAAACTGTTGAAATCGGCATAATAACACCTCAAAAAACGGCCTCAAAACTTGAAAAACACCCTATAACCTTTTATGTGAAGGATAATGGTATTGGTATAGAAAATATTTTTTTCGAGGATGTTTTTCGCATATTCAAACGCCTTAACGATGAAGAGGACAACATCAAAGGAACAGGGGTTGGTTTAACGTTTGTAAAGAAAATCATTGAGCGTCACAACGGAAAAATTTGGCTCGAATCAGAATTAGGCGTTGGTACAACTTTTTACTTTACCCTTCAACAGTTTCGCACTAAGGAGCAAACCAGTGAATGACATTCCTCATATACTACTAGTAGAAGACAACCAGGACGATTATGAAGCCACTTTACGAAGTTTAAAAAAAAGCCATTTTCTAAACCCGGTACATTGGTGTAAAAACGGTAAAGATGCTCTCGATTACCTATACAATGAAGGCAACTATGCTGATGACATTGAAACTAGGTTACCTGATCTTATTTTGCTTGATTTAAATATGCCTGGAGTTGATGGGCGACAAGTTTTAAAGAAAATTAAAGCAGACCCTAAGAAACGCTCTATCCCCGTTGTCATACTAACAACATCGAAAGATCATAAAGATATTGAAGCATGTTATGACATGGGGGCCAGTACTTACATTCAAAAACCGGTCGACTTTGAAGGGCTGACTCAAGCCATTAGAACCATGAAGGATTACTGGTTCGGTGTTGCCATTCTTCCCGATCACGACAATATATAAAGCTGTGCACCGGCTGCATTATTGAGTTCACCATGACAACAAATTATTGCATTCTGATCATTGAGGATAACGTTGATGACTATGAGTTATGCCAGCGCCACATCACCAATACAAATGCTATTGACAATAGCAAAGTACACTTTCAAGTAGCTCACGCTAAAAATGGCAAGTTAGGCCTTGAAAAAACAGTAGCCTTGAAGCCCGATTGCATTCTTCTTGACTATTCTTTACCTGGCAGTGACGGTTTATCTGTCCTTAAAGAAATTAAAAAACATAACCCTCTTCTTCCCGTTATTGTTCTTACAGGACAAGGTAGCGAACAATTGGCTGTTAGCCTGTTAAAGGCAGGTGCTCAAGATTACGTAGTAAAGGCGGAAATTCATAACTACAACTTAAAACAAAACATTATTAATGCCATCTTGGCAAATAAAAAAAATGGCTTTGAAAGTTCAAAAATCAATCGTACCAACAAAACCACAATACTTATTGTCGACGACAACCAAGACGATCGCGAACTAATTCAACGCTACCTAAAAAAAATAAGAAATAGTGTCTACCATTTTGTCGAAGCAAGTTCCGGCATTGGTTTGTTTAAGTTAATTGATCAATACTCCCCTCAATGTCTTTTGTTAGATTATTCTTTGCCGGGCGAAAATGGCTTACAAATACTGAGCAAAGTGATTAATTATTACCCTTTTATTCCCGTTATTATTTTAAGCGGACAAGGCAATGAACATATTGCAGCTGAAGCAATAAAAAGAGGTGCATTTCACTATTTACTAAAAGATGAATTATCTTCAGAAATTTTAGATGCCACTATCAAGCAAAGTATTGATAAGAAGTATTTAGAAAAAGTTGTTTATGAAAAAAACCAAGAAATAAAGCAATATCAGTATAAATCCCTTGAGCGAAAAAATCGTTTTGACCGTGTAATAAAAGCAACTGGGATTATTGTATGGGAATACGATACTCGAAAAAACACACTTTTTATTGCTGAGCAAATAGCAAGCTTACTTGGCGAACCTTTAGCAGAAAAATACCTTTCTATACAAGAATGGCGGGGTTATATCCACCCAGAAGATTTACCTGAGTTCGATAACCATTGGTACCTTGGTATTGCTAACATAAAGAATGAATACTATTTGGCTTATCGTATTCGCCATAAAAATGGCCGCTATCTGTGGATTCGTGAAACCGGCAATGTACTCTCGAGAAAGGATAATGGCGAGCCTCTTGAAATTACCGGTTTGTACGAAAATATTAATGAGCGTAGGAAAGATGATGAAATACTTAATCGTTTTTTTACATTAACACTGGAATCAGACCAACCTCTTGCAGAAAAAATTCAATCCGTCATTCGCTTAGGAGTTGAATATTTAGAGCTCGATGTAGGCGTTGTCAGTCAAGTAACTCAAAACGTCTATGAAGTGAAATATTGCCAACCTCAACAATTACTTACAAAGGAAAAAACTTTCAAATTCAAAAATACGTATTGTTCTCACCTATTTGGACAACAAGAAATAAAATCTTGGCATCATATTACCGACGAGAAAATGACAACTCACCTTTGTTATAAAAACCAATCCATTAAATCTTACATTGGCACGACTATTTTTATTAATAAACAACCATATGGCACGATTAATTTCTTTGGTAAAAGCCCGTCAACAAAGCCCTTTTCTAATCAAAATAAAGTGTTATTGCGTTTAATGGCTCAGTGGCTCTCATCCGAATTGACGCGTTCAGCCATTCTTAGAGACGTAAAAGAGTCACAAAATTTTTTACAACTTGTGCAGGATTCAATCCCCGACTTGCTGTTTGTGAAAGATAGCGCCTTTCGCATTGTGCGTGCCAATCCCGCTTTTCTTAACCTCTACCCTGAAGACACTAGAGACACAATTATTGGTACAACAACCGTTGAATCTTATGACGAACAAGAAGCTGAGGCCTTTTTAGCCCAAGACAAAAAAGCCTTAAAACATGGCAATTCTGAAATTGAAGAAACGATTCACTTCCCGAGCGGTGAAACGAAAACACTGCTGACTAAAAAAGTACGTTTTCAAAACCAAGATGGGGAAAGCTTTGTATTAGGCGTATCACGAGATATTACCGAAAGTAAGAACACCTTGGCGCGTTTGGCAGAAAGTGAAGAACGCTATGAATTAGCCGTTAAAGGTTCCGCTGTTGGTTTATGGGATTGGAATATAAAGACTGGCACATTATTTTGGTCAGACACTTTTAAGGAAATTATTGGCATTACGAATGCTGAGTTTAAACCCAGCTACGAAGAATTTGGCGATCGATTGCATCCTGATGACAGAGAGGCAACCGAAATAGCAATATCTAATCACCTAAACAATAAAACTCCCTTTAATGTCGAATATCGATTACGAAGAAATGATAACACCTATGTGTGGATACATGCTCGAGGGCAAGCTATTTGGAATGAAGCTGGCGAACCTACTCGTATGGCAGGTTCGGTGGACGATATCTCTGTTAGTAAAGCGGCTGAGGAAGAAATTTTACGCTCTAATAAAGAGCTAGAACGTTTTGCCTATGTTGCTTCTCACGATTTACAAGAACCGCTAAGAATGGTGACGAACTTCACACAGTTACTAAAAAAACACTATGAACAACAATTAGATGACAAAGCACTTGAATATATTAGTTATGCGGTCAATGGGGCGACTAGAATGCAAGATTTGGTGAAAGACCTTCTTACTTACGCTCGCATTGGTAATGAAGCAGAAAATTTGCAAGCCGTAAATTTAAATACCATTAGAACAACCGTAGAAGAAAATTTACTAGACAGCATTCACCAAACAAATACAGAAATAGAGTGGCCTTTATTGCCCACTGTGCTTGCCACCCCTGCTCGCATGAGCTCTGTTTTCCAAAATTTAATCGGTAATGCCATTAAATACCGTAAACCAGATTTAGCGCCTAAAATTACTATATCCGTCATTTCTTCAGGCAGTTTTTGGACATTTGATATTACGGATAACGGCATCGGCATGAAACAAGAATACTGCCATAAAATTTTTGAGCCGTTTAAACGATTACATCGAAAAGAAGAATATTCAGGTACAGGCATGGGGCTTTCAATCTGCCGCAAAAGCATTGAAGAATTAGGAGGAAAAATATGGGCAGTATCAAAAATAGGACAAGGAACAAGCATTAAATTTAGTTTACCTAAACTGGAATTGAACCCAAGTGAGGAAAGCAATGAGTAACAAAGTAAGGCCTATTGAAATACTTTTGGTAGAAGACAACCCTGGTGACATCATTCTTACTCAAGAAGCATTTTCTGAAGCAAAAATATGGAACAATATTCATACCGCTAAAGACGGTGAAGAAGCACTGATGTATCTAAGGAAAAGCGCCGGTTATGAGGACTCTATACAACCAGACCTTATATTATTGGATTTAAATTTACCTAAGATTGATGGTCGAGAAGTGCTGGATAGTGTCAAATCAGACGATAGTTTGTGCCATATTCCAATCGTGGTATTAACAAGTTCAGAGGCAGAGCAAGACATATTAAAAACCTATGAAATGCATGCTAACAGTTACATAGTTAAGCCAATTAATTTAGAGCAGTTTGCCACCGTTATCAATGCGATTGAAAACTTTTGGTTTACTGTGGTGGCTTTGCCAACAAAAGCTGGCTTCCCTTCTCATAACTCTTTGACGAAAAAACCATTGGAATAGTAAAACCCCACCATTTAAGGCCAGAAAATAAAAAGCCCCGACGATAATATATCGTCAGGGCTAAAAATAGAGCTTAATAAGCCAGTATGAATTACATCATACCACCCATGCCGCCCATACCACCCATGCCGCCCATATCAGGCATAGCAGGAGCTTCCTCTTTTGGAAGTTCAGAAATCATAGCTTCTGTTGTAATCATCAAACCAGCAACAGAGGCAGCGGCTTGTAGTGCTGCACGAGTTACTTTAGCAGGGTCAAGGATACCCATGCTCAACATATCGCCATATTCACCTGTTGCGGCATTGTAACCAAAGTTATCTTTGCCAGATTTGACTTTATCAACAACAACCGAGGCTTCATCACCAGCATTGGTAGCAATCTGACGCATTGGTGCTTCCATTGCTCTAAGCGCTAGGGAAATACCAACATCTTGATCTTCGTTTTCGCCTGAGATGTCAGATGCTATGGCCAATGCTCGTACTAGAGCAACACCACCACCGGCAACAACACCCTCTTCAACAGCGGCACGAGTTGCATGTAAGGCATCGTCAACACGAGCTTTTTTCTCTTTCATGGCAACTTCTGTTGCCGCACCAATTTTAATTACTGCAACACCGCCAGCCAATTTAGCCACACGCTCTTGTAGTTTTTCTTTATCGTACTCAGAAGTAGATGTCTCGATTTCCGCACGAATTTGAGCAACACGACCATCGATTTCTGCTTTGTTACCTAAGCCATCAACAATAGTTGTTGTTTCTTTTGTTAGGGTTGCACGTTTCGCAGAACCAAGCTGCTCAACAGTAGTTGTTTCCAGCGTCATACCTAGTTCTTCTGACACCACGGTACCGCCAGTCAAAATAGCAATATCTTGTAGCATTGCTTTACGACGATCACCAAAGCCAGGTGCTTTCGTTGCTGCTACTTTCACGATACCGCGCATGCTGTTCACTACTAAAGTGGCTAATGCTTCACCTTCCACATCTTCTGCGATAATAAGTAACGGACGAGACGATTTGGCTACAGCTTCAAGAATTGGTAGCAAGTCACGAATATTGGTGATTTTTTTGTCAACCAGTAGAATGAATGGGTTTTCTAACTCAGCACTCATTGTATCTTGATTGTTGATGAAGTAAGGCGATAGGTAGCCGCGATCAAACTGCATACCTTCAACAACAGAAAGTTCGTCATCAAAACCAGAACCTTCTTCAACAGTGATAACGCCTTCTTTGGTTACTTTTTCCATTGCTTCAGCAATGATTTTACCAACAGAAGCATCTGAGTTTGCTGAAATTGTACCAACTTGCTCAATGGCTTTAGCATCTGCACAAGGTGTTGATTGTTTAGCGATTTGAGCAACAACCGCAGCTGTTGCTGTATCAATACCACGCTTCAGGTCCATTGGGTTACGGCCTGCTGCAACCGCTTTTAAACCCTCTGTGACAATGGCTTGCGCTAGAACTGTCGCTGTCGTTGTACCGTCACCAGCAACATCGTTCGCTTGTGAAGCAACTTCTTTTACCATTTGCGCGCCCATGTTTTCTAGGCGATTTTCAAGCTCAATTTCTTTTGCAACACTAACACCATCTTTGGTTACCAGAGGGGCACCAAACGATTTTTCAATAACAACATTACGACCTTTTGGTCCTAAAGTAACTTTTACTGCATTTGCTAGTGTATTAACGCCTTTCAACATTTGCTGACGTGCGCTGTCACTAAAAACAACTTCTTTTGCTGCCATTTTTATATTCCTAATCTGTTAACTATTATTGGGATAAGTTATTTACGTAGATTTAGCCGATAACGCCGTAAATCTCATCTTCTTTCATGATAAGCAGTTCTTCGCCATCAAGCTTAACCGCTTGACCTGAATACTGCCCAAATAAAACCGTGTCACCAACTTTAACAGCTAAAGCGGCAACGTCTCCATTTGCTTGAATACGGCCAGTTCCTACAGCTAAAACTTCGCCTTGAGTTGGCTTTTCTGTCGCTGAGCCTGGTAAGACGATGCCGGATGCTGTCGTAGTTTCTTCTTCTTTGCGGCGAATAACAACACGATCGTGCAACGGACGAATACTCATCAATTTTTCTCCAATTTAGATTAAGTCAATACCAAGAAACCTTGGCTGAGTAATCCCCACTTGTTATGTGGGAAATGTTAACTGCATCACATAATGAGGTTAGTGTTTTGCTTTTCAACCCTTTGATAGCATTAATTTTTAGAATTTTTTTTATCAAGCAACTTTCGATCTTCGTTAACAAATTCTCCTTCAATAATATCGCCTTCTGCATGTTGTTGAGACTGTGAAAAGCTTGTTTTCATTGATATTGTTTTCGAAAGAATTCTTAGTAATACGGTTGAAATAAGAATGCTGCGAAAGATCGGGATAAGAAATAGAATCCCGATTGCATCACTTAGAAAACCAGGAAAAAGTAAAAAAACGCCGGCAACACCCAACAGGAAAGTATGAATAAATTCAGAAGCAGGTAAGCTACCTTGCTGCATTTTACTTTTCGCCTGAAGCAATGTGGCCGCTCCCTGACGCCGGATGATAGAAAGACCAATTAAAGCTGTTAGAAAAACCAACGCAATGGTTGCAAAAGCGCCTATTTGGCCCCCTACTTCAATCAAAGTAAACAACTCAATTATTGGAAGTAAAAGTAAACTTAATAATAAAAAGCGCATGACAACCTCTTTAGTAGTTTTACTGCAACATTAACAAAAGTACGATACAGGCAGTGAATATTTGTTTAGAACATAATTAGGGCACATTTATGACGAATCAAGTAATGGAACTGTTTAAACTCGCTGTTTATACACATTTGTATCAAACCAAGCCAGGCCATCTTATCTCTTATGGTGAGTTGGCAAAATTAGCGGGACAGCCAAATTACTCAAGGATGGTAGGTAGAATTTTAAAAGAACTGCCACGGGACACAGAGTTACCCTGGTTTCGAGTGGTTAGAAGTAATCGAGAAATTGCTTTTCCTGAAGGATCTTCTCCTTATGAAAGGCAGAAGGAACAATTAGAACAAGAAGGATGGATAATTAAAGGAAGAAAGATTTATTCTATACAAAAAAGCTAAACGTCTGATAAACGCCAATATATTTTATCTGTACTGACTCGACTTAATTGTGCTAACTCATTATTTAATCTCGGATATTAAGAGTTACTTAGTACTTTCAGATAATAAGAAAGCACTAAGTTTATGGCTGAATATTTAATCTCGGAAATTTGTAAACTGCAACGCGACTTCTAAATCCGCAGCTTTTAGTAAGGTAATCACCTGCTGCAAATCATCTCTTTTTTTGCCAGTCACTCGCAATTGCTCACCTTGAATTTGAGTTTGCACTTTAATTTTAGAGTCTTTAATTTGTTTTACTATTTTTTTCGCCACTGGGGCTTCGATCCCCTCTTTGACTAATACAGGCTGGCTAACACGCATATTACCTAAAGTTGCGTCACCTTTTTCTAGCGATTTGAGATCAATGCCTCTCTTCACCATTTTTTGGTATAGCATTTCTAGCATTTGTTGTAACTGGGGCTCAAACTGAGCTTCCATTACGACAGATTTGTCTTTCACTGTAAAATTTGCATCTATACCTTTAAAGTCATAACGAGTTGATAATTCACGATTTGCTTGATCAACCGCATTGGTTACTTCATGCCAATCGAGTTCAGAAACCACATCAAAAGAAGGCATTTTTTTCTCCTATCCATATTCAAAAGCATTATTTGCGGTGATAATACCAACAATATGTAGAAATTACAGCGCTTTACCTATTGGAATGTTGAAACACCATAATGCAAACAAACTCTCATTCGAACAAGATATCACCACCCCCTCCTTCTTCTGAGCGCTGGCTTGTTGTTGGCGCTGGTGCTATGGGGTTATTGTGGTTCTGTAAGCTCTACAAACAAGGTTACCAGCCTGTTTTACTTCATCGACATGCAACTCCGCTGACACACATCGAGGTCATGGAGGCAGATCAAACACAAAGAATTCCATTGCAAGAAACTACCTTAGTGGAATTAGAGCAAAGTAATCAAAACTTTACACATGTGTTGCTGTGTACAAAGGCATTTGATCTGGTTCAAGCCTATCAACAAATTGCTACTTTGGTGTCTCCATGTGCCCATATTTTATGCTTGTGCAATGGTATGGGAGCACAATCTGAATTATTAAAACAGTTAAAGTATGATCACCAGTTGTTTGTTGGTTCAACCAGTGAAGGTGTATATAAAGAAGCACGAAATCGTATTCAAAAAAAAGGAACTGGCAATACTTTTTTTGGCAGTTTATCAAACGTCAACGCCACGCCATCTTTGGCAATACAAATGTATTGTGTCGATAATATTGAAAGCAAATTGTTTGCTAAATTAGCAGTTAACGCCACTATCAACCCTTTAACGGCTCTATTTTTGGTAAAAAATGGGGATCTGCTCAACCCACCATTATCTGCTATTTTTTATAGTTGTTGCGCTGAGGTCGATTCTATATTGCACAGCATTAATAAAGAAATGGGGCCTTATCAAGCAGTGACAGAAGACGTCGCCAAACAAACACAAAACAATCGCTCCTCTATGCTGCAAGATGTTACTTATAATAGAAAAACAGAAATAGATTTTATATCAGGCTATCTTGTCCAAAAGGCCAAAAAACTTAATGTCGCAGCGCCTATACAAGAACATTTAGTACAGTTCTTTTCTGGTAAAGTAACAAGGGAAACCGCTCAAGAGTGGCTGTTAAGACGTTACAGTTAATGACTTAAACTATGGAAGTGAATTAAAACTAACGCATTACCTTACTGTAAATTAAGGTCCATTTTAATGGTCGAGGAATATTCTTATATTGAATCGTTGCTTTATATTCTAAGTGCCGCTCACTGATTAACGTCCATACATGGGTGTAAGTTGCAAATTTACTTTCAACGGTAATAGACGAAAATCGCTTCCCTTTTCTGTATGTTGTTGTAATTTCCTCTTGATCGGCGTTTTTCGAAATTTGCTTGTTTGCACGTACAGAAATACGCCGTGCTTTTTGACTATCACACTGCCATATAAAACTCATTCTTGTCAGCGCTAATGTCATGTTATAACAAACTTGCGCTTCGTCTTCTAAAATGGAAGTAGCCTTTCTTCGCACAAAATACGTCATGCCTTCAACGGCTTTTTCAATCGCCATATTCAAGCTAGCATGAGCATTCTTTCTATCTTGCAGATGCCAGACACCCTTCAGGTCATAAGCGGCCTTCACTGGCAAACAGAATAGCAAGCTGGTTAAGCCAGTTATCACTAATGCTACTCTTACATTGTGTATCATCATGATATTGACCCTTTATAGTTATACTCAGTCAATTAATGTCAGATAACCGCTACTACCTATTATTTAAATTAGACATGCAATTGAAAAAGCACTCGGTCTTACAACCTAAATTAAATCTAGTTTAAAGTTAGGTAACTTTCCATAACAAAAGTTTACATTCTGAGTAAAAATAGATCAAAATCAATTTTAATTAACTCCGATAAACGTGCAGTTTTGCACAATGAAGTGAAGGGAATCGTCTATATATCAAGGTTTAGCCTGATTCAATGGTTTTCAATGCACAGCATAGGAAGTAACAATACAAGCAGCACAAACTCTTAATTGTTGATTCTTCTAGTGCCCCTGTCTGTACAGAGTTCTCTCAAATAGGTGTATTAAAATTAGTAGAAGTTTGAAAATTAACAAGGCAGGATTTCAAGTTGGCAACGCTCTATTTGAAACGAGGTAAAAATAAGAGTTCCTTGACAAGCACACGCTTTTTCTTGATGCGTATGCTTGTTTTGTATGACTAAATTTTTGTGACTTTCTCTTTACTTAAGAGAACTTTTTTCTCCTTGTATAGAGCTCCTAACGCTTTTTTAAACGTTGCTTTACTAACTTTAAAAACAGCGTAAATTGCCTCAGGGCTGCTTTTATCGGTTAATGTCATCGAACCTCCATTTTGTTCTAGATAAGCAAGAATATCGTCAAGAATATTTGTTACTTTTTTGTAGCCAACTTCTTGTAAACTAATGTCGATCTTCCCATCATCACGCACTCGTTTTACAAAAGCTTGTACTTTTTCACCTTTACGTAATTGTCGAAAAGCGTCTTCAAAAAATAAAACGCCCCAAAACCGATTATCCAAGATGCATTTAAAGCCAATGTCTGTTTTGTCGCCAACAATCGCGTTCACCTTATCTCCTGTCTTATAAGGTGCTACTTCTCTATTAAGTAATGGATCAACTTTTGTTGTGGCAACCGGACGATTGGTGTTTTGATCAAGGTATACAAACAGTAAATGCGTCTGCCCTTCTTCAACTTCTGTTTTTTGTTGACTAAAAGGCACAAGTAAGTCTTTTGTTAATCCCCAGTCAAAAAAAGCGCCTATGGCATTAACGGCCACACATTTTAATCCTGCGAATTCGCCAACTTGGGCAAGAGGCGTTTCTGTTGTAGCAATCAATTTATCTTCTGAATCAAGGTAGATAAACACATTAACCTTATCACCAATTTTTGCGTTTTTTGGCACGTATCGTTTTGGCAAAAGTATTTCACCAAAATTTTCACCATCTAAGTAACAGCCAAACTCTTTCTCTTTAATAATGGCTAAGTGTTGTTTTTTACCAATGGATACGGGCATCTATGCTCCTGAACAATTTTCATAGAATGTTAATTTAAATGATAAGAGCGAGTTATTTCTACTAATCATGAATTTGCATTGCACTGGTCAAAATGGCTTGTATTTTCTCTTCGCCCAAAGAGACCATTAGGGCAATATTTTTTGTAGGTATATCTTCAGTGCTCATGTTGTTTTTTTCATAAAACTGAATAGCTTTTTCGATACTGGACTCCCTAAGTAGGTGCACTATAGGGTAAGGAGATCGATTTGTATAATTGGATACATCATTTTGCTCTACGCCGGAAAAACAGTAATCTGGATGGAATGTTGCTATTTGATAAATGCCTTCGCAACCTTGATCAGTCATCAAGTCCTCTGCTAAGTCAATGTAATCTAAATAACGATCAAAGCGATTAAACAAGGTTGGAAATACAATAAGCGTGGTTTCTGTTTCTGGATGCTGATCAAGCCAATCTACTTCTTGCATCAAAGTGGTTAATGCAGATTCCACTTTTTTTGGGCGAACCACTATAACTTTAACAGCATTTTTGATTATTTCATGCTTTGCAAATGGGCATACATTTAGGTCGACGATGAAATCATTAACCCACTTTTGTACCTGCTTAGTAATTGTTGTGTCCGATAGCATTTAGTCACCTCTCTTTCCTTTTACATATTCTAGAGGAATTAAGGCTGTCTGGATATCAACCCATCTAAAAACAGGTTATGATGCCATCTTTATACTATCCGCATAATTACGTCACCAAGCTAGGGATATAGAAACTCATGCCCTTTTCTGAGTTAGAACTTGATTTTACTATTGAGCAAGCTATTGAACAGCTTGCTTTCGAAGCACCTACCGAAATTCAAAAACAAGCCATTCCAGTTTTGATGGACGGAATGGATTTATACGCTAGCGCTCCCACAGGAACAGGCAAAACGTTATCGTTTTGCGCACCTGCAGTGCAGCATATTCTTGATCGTGATGAGCCGCAAACTAATGCGCCAAAAGTGTTAATCTTAGCGCCTAGTCGAGAGTTAGCGCGCCAGATTTATAATGCAGTACAAACACTGCTTGTTCATACACGTATTATTGCAACATTAGTCGTTGGTGGTACGCCCTATGGCATGCAAAGACAGTCGTTAAGTGAAGATTGTGACATTTTAGTCGCAACACCAGGGCGGTTAAAAGAGTTAGATGACAAACAATGGCTCGATTTAAGTGATGTTAGTTTTTTCATTATTGATGAAGCAGACCGCATGCTCGATATGGGATTTGCTGATACGATTTTATCCCTTGCCAAGCAGCTGCCCCAAGAGCGTCAAACGGCAATGTTTTCTGCTACGTTAGAAAGCAATAAAACTAGTATGTTAGCAAGTCATCTTCTGAAGGCCACAGCCCATCAATTGCAAATAAGCAGCTCTACACGGCAAGTCCCAGTACAAATAAAGCAAGTCGCTTATCGAGTTGATGATGATCAACATAAAACAGACGTAGTGAAACATTTATTAGCAAAGGAAACTGTTCAGCAGGCACTACTCTTTGTTTCTAACCGAGAGCATGTTAGCCATTGGGTTACGAAAATTAGAGAGATGGGAATTATGTGTGATGGCTTACACGGTGACATGAAACAGAGCGATAGAAGTACGCATGTAAAACAAATGCAACGTGGCCGCCTTAAAGTATTGGTAGCAACCGATGTTGCTGCCAGAGGGATTGATCTGCCAGATATTAATACGGTTATTAACTTACGCATGCCAACCAAAGCGGATGCTTACATTCATAGAGCAGGTCGAGCATCTAGAGAAGGTAAGCCTGGGGAATGTATTTCTCTTGTTGATCCAAATGATTTAGGCCTTATCGAAAAGGTTCAGCGCTATATGCAGCAATCTATAAAATTTAGTCGTATTGCAGGGTTGGAAGCCAAGACCAAAGTTCGGTCCTCTTCACTGAAAAGTAAAAAAACAAAAACAAGAAAAAAAGCATCGTCAAAAAAATAAATAAAAAATGCGGCTGTATAGCTGTACTAGTTCAGACTTGATCTGACAGTTGCCCGTTTTTCAATCGGTGACTGTCAGTTTAGATTTGAGCTAAATTCTTTTCAGCCCAGATCGACTTTCCATCAAGCAATGTCTCTAGTGGT
>NHNK02000087.1 GCA_002173415.2 Marinomonas agarivorans | reverse complement strand
TAATAAGATTTGCGCAGTTTGAAGAGAGTGTTTTGCAAAATGAGACTCATACATTCCTATTAGCTCCATCTGCCCAACCGCTGCAGAGGCTTGCAAGTCATTTATTTGCGAAGGTCGTTGAGTAAAACCCAATCGCTTCATACCAGCCGCAACGGACCCAGAAGACACAAGCACGACCTCTTTTCCCAAAGATCGCAGATGAGCAATTTGATCAACCCCATCACTTATTCGACCATCATCTAACCCTTCGCCATCATTGGTTAAGAGTGCACTGCCGATTTTTACAACTATACGCTGCGCTTTTAACATTTTTTCGCGCATAAAC
>NHNK02000086.1 GCA_002173415.2 Marinomonas agarivorans | reverse complement strand
CTTGAAAGGCTTCTTCCTCTACCTCTCTCTCCGGATTAATGTAAACATGAAAATGGTTGTTCGTTAGCTTTCGGTCGATCATTTCAACACAACCGATTTCAATGATTCGATGACCTTGTGTTGGGTCGATACCTGTTGTTTCTGTATCCAGAATAACTTGTCTCACAGCGTTTCTCTCATCTTTTCAATACCAAGATTAGCAAGTTCATCTGCTATTTCATTACCTTCTATGCCTGCATGCCCTTTAACCCACTGCCACTTAACATCATGTCTTGCGCATTCCTTATCACGGGCCTGCCAGAGATCTTTATTTTTAACTGGTTGT
>NHNK02000085.1 GCA_002173415.2 Marinomonas agarivorans | reverse complement strand
CATGGTCAGACGGTTTCTCCATTGCTCTTAGTTCATAGTCGACCTCGGCGTCTTTTAAATGAGGCAAAGTTGCAGAAGACGCCATAATGACATCAATTCGTAAGCCTCGTTTGGGGCTATCGTCAAAGCCTTTTGAACGGTAGTCAAACCAAGAGTAACTATCACTTTTTTCCGAGTTTAATGAGCGATAAGTGTCCGTAAGTCCCCAGCTTTCTAAACGTGCAAAACACTCGCGTTCTTCCGGCAGAAAAATACATTTGCCTGTTTTTAGCCATCGTTTGGCATTTGCATCACCACTACCACTATCTAAATCCGTAGGGGAAAT
>NHNK02000084.1 GCA_002173415.2 Marinomonas agarivorans | reverse complement strand
ACTCCTCAGATGTCAGCAAACGAAAAGGTTCTCACAAATTTAACAAAAACTGCGACAGGCAATATGATCGATCGTCGATTCTCCGTCGCCCCTATGATGGATTGGACCACGTCCGAGTATCGGGTATTTGCGCGTCTATTATCTCGTAACGCTCTATTGTATTCAGAAATGGTAACCACAGGCGCACTATTACAAGGTAAAAATCCAGATCGCTTTGTGCGTTATCACGAGACGGAACACCCTATTGCGTTGCAACTAGGTGGCTCAGACCCACTGGCTCTTGCTCAATGTGCACGCTTAGCCGAGCAATACCATTATGATGAAG
>NHNK02000083.1 GCA_002173415.2 Marinomonas agarivorans | reverse complement strand
CGAAAAAATAGTTGGCGGCTTAGTGGGTCGATTACAGTCAGGATCAGTGCAAAACAGTTATGCAAAAGGCGATGTTACCGGTAAATATTACCGTGCTGGCGGATTACTCGGTGTTGATATTGACACAGAAATGAACAACAGTTTTTTCGCTGGCGAAGCAAAAACCTTATCACTAGAGAGTGGCGAAGGAACCATTGGCGGTTTAGTTGGTGGCAGACCCGACAACGCAACCAATAGTTATTGGCTCCTCAGTGAAAATAATCAATATCCATCTAGAAAGAACCCAAATAAAAAAGGCCAAAGCAAAAAGAATCTAGGCTACAGTG
>NHNK02000082.1 GCA_002173415.2 Marinomonas agarivorans | reverse complement strand
AAGCACCTGTTGAACCAGGCAAACAAAAAATCAAGGTGTTATTGGCTAACCCTGCTACTGCTCGAGACTGAATCGTTGATGTACCAATCTCATCATCAGAAATTTGACGGAAAAGCTCACCAAATCCTTCTACTTGTTTGTCAAAAAGAGGCAACATCGCTTCAGGCGTGCTATCACGCGAGTGAAACCCCGTCCCGCCAGTAATCAAGACGACATGTATGGCTTTATCTGCGACCCCTTGGGAGACAGCGGCACGCATATCATAAATATCATCCTTTATCAGCTGACGATCTGCCAATGTATGACCTGCTGTTTTAAGGGCATCAAT
>NHNK02000081.1 GCA_002173415.2 Marinomonas agarivorans | reverse complement strand
GTGCGAGCAAACCCACAAATAGCAGGTAACTCAGGCTTTGCCGCTAGCACGGTTTTACGAGTAAAACCAAGGCCTTGGCGTTTGCCAAGCACAACTTCAATGGCGTTGGCGATTGGTGGGGTATCCACTAAGCGTAAGGCTGTAAAGTATTGGTCATCAAACATGCGAATCATGCCTCCAGTAAGGTTAACCAATTGTGTAAATGTTGGTTGGTGAGGGATGGTGCTTGTAATGTGATGAGATGCCCAGCGGCAGGAACCACATGGAACTGATTGTTTGGCAAATAGGTCGCCATTGCTTCATGACGATCTAATGGGCAAAGTTGGTC
>NHNK02000080.1 GCA_002173415.2 Marinomonas agarivorans | reverse complement strand
TTTCCAGCCATTGCTTGCTTTACATCTATCACCAAACGCCCTACAGGCTCTGCTTGATCAAGCTGATCCACTATAGCTAAAGCCTGCTGAGGAGTCGAAGCTGACACATTGTGACGACGCAATGACATAGCACTAATTTCCTGCTTTAACTGCTGTGTCAAAAAGGCCAAACGTTCTCTCTCTTGCCGCTTTAGACGGTCTCGACTTAATCCAGCGCCTTCAGGATAGGCAAACTGAGTAAACCCTCCCGCTCGCTCAATAATGTCTTTTAGAGTTTCACCTCGCTGAAACACATACTCACCCGGAATATCAACCTCGCCCTGCAAGCAT
>NHNK02000079.1 GCA_002173415.2 Marinomonas agarivorans | reverse complement strand
GTATGAAGCATGAGAGTTACCTCTTTTTTGTTTTGAGTTAAAGATTTGACACCTTTATCAAAACGGGTAACTCTCTCTTTTTCAAGAAGATGTGTCAGATCTTGTCTGAACTAATACATATTAGAACAAGTTACGGAAGCGCAAAAATCTAAATTTGAAACTGCCGCTTTATGATTCTCTCCTATAACTGAATAGTTAACGAAATTCATCGCGAATTCAACTCCGAAGTGCACCACTCCCTAAATTACGCTGCACTTCGCAGTTCATCGAACACGACCGCAGGTTGTCTATAGCCAAGACACTTTCTTGGCCTGAGGTTTAATGACCGCT
>NHNK02000008.1 GCA_002173415.2 Marinomonas agarivorans | reverse complement strand
TTTTGCCCACTATTTTAGACAATTTGTAAGACCATTATGGCTGAAAATAGTTTTGCCACTGGAAAGATCTAAAAATCGTGTGGCGTTTCTTGCTTGAAACGCCATTATTCAGGGAGGACTAAGTAACTTACGAAAAGTAGTAGTTCACTTAGTGTTTTATTCAATGGTCACCCTTAACGAAAAAGCAAGAAAAGCCATAAAACCAAAGAGATTAGAAATCAAAAGAATAAGTAAGCCAAGTAATGCCACTTGCTAGGCCATAGCCTGTGTTTTCCACCAGTGCCCCAGTGCCATATCCTGCTAATGTATAAACAAATTTATCACCACTGTCGGCCATGGAGAAACCAATCGCGGCGTAAAGAAAGGGGACAATTGCCTTGGCTCTTGTTTGGAATACGTACTTTTCGTAATTCCGGTTAATTTCCGCAAACTTTTCGTCTACTTCAGCTTGTTTGTTTCTCATTAATACGATTTTTTCTTGCAACGAGGTGGTTTGGTTAATCAAATCATCGATATTGGTATTTTGATCATTCAGCAGTGATTCGGCATTGCCAAGCTCCGTTGCAATTTGGTCAAGCTCTGAATCATTGTGATTGGCGATTTCATAGAGAGATTCGCTAATGGAAAGTAACTGCTCTGAAAGGTTTTCTCGTGTTATTTCTTCAGCTGACAAAGTTGCACAGTTACTGGCTAGACTGATTAAGAAGGTGAGCAATATCAACAATTTTTTGGGCGATTTGTCTAATGCTATCACTGGTTGTTTCTCCATTTTGATTGATTTTGCCAATATCCTTGATAATGGAAAGAATGCTTTCGTTAAAGGCTTTTTCTTGTTCAAGATCCGTATTTAATTTGGTGATTTTCTCATCCAGTTCATGGTTAATTTTTTCTATATCTGCCCTAAGTCGTTCAACTTCAGCGAGCAATTTTGTATTTTCTTCAATCAAATCTGACTGACAAAAACCAAAAATTTGGCAAGGTGAGTAACCATTGAAATAAGAAATTCCTGTAGTAAACAGGCCACCAGACAGGGTTAAAAGGAGTGCAATACTATACGATCTTAAATCCATACTACTTCCTTATGGTGTTAAATTGGGTCGTACGCCGTTGAATTTACGTGGTTACGAGGGAGTTGCCTTGAGGCTTATACTTCAAACCGTTTCCCTAAGCTGACCACAGCATCTTCACAGTACCCAATTGCTTGGTAGAAGGAAAGTACATTTGTATTATTTGTACGAACTTGTAGATTAATCTTTGGACAGCCTTTGTCCTTTAATCGACTTTCTATGGCTTCCATCATTTGATATCCATAGCCTTTTTTTTGTTCGTCAGGGGCAACTGCAAGGTAGTTAATCCATCCTCTATGACCTTCGTAACCGCCCATTACACTAGCAATAATCTTATTGTTTTTGACTCCAACCAAAAGTAAATCTGGATCGACTTTCTGTTTTCTGGTGATGTCTTTTACAGGGGCATTTTGTGGTTTTACTAGCTCACAATCACGCCATAAATTGATTAGTTCATCTTGATCTAGTGTTTGATAACAGCGAATTTCTAGCGTAGTTTCCATTATTTACAAAGCTCATATTACCTAACCGTGTTTAAATACAATAGCCTAATTGTTTTATTTAAAAGCAGTTAGGCTATGAGCGGTTGTTTTTACTGATTTATACCAGAGAAAGGCTAATTCCAGCACAAAAAATAGTGAAGCCTGTAATACGATGAAACAATGGATTTTCTGTGCGGAATAACAAGTGGCTTACTAGAATGCCGCAGAGGTGAAGCAATACAGAGGCAGCAGCAAAACCTACTATGTATAACGATGTGTATACATTTGCTGGCATTTCGATACCGTGAGCAGCGCCGTGGAAGAAGGCAAAAAAAGCAATTAGTGTAGCGCTGGCAACAGTTGAAAAGCGCAATGAAAACAGCAGAAGTAAACCTAGAAAGACGACAGATAAAGCAATGCCTTGCTCGACATAAGGTACTTTCATGCCTAGCACTGCAAGTACGCAGGCAAATGCCATAACAAACACGAACATACTAGGGATTTGAACTCTAGCTTGTTTACCCAATCGGCCTGCCCAGAGACCAACCGCTAGCATAGCAAGAATATGGTCTAACCCTAGAAATGGGTGGATAAATCCTGATAGTAAACCTGTTTCGTGGTTAGGGTGAGCCAGAGCATACTGAGAAAATAAAGCAAAGAAGGAAAGTGGCAAAATACGCCAAAAGATAGGAAGGTTCATGTGTTTCTCCATGTTGATAAAGCGTTTTAATAAAGAAGAGCATTTTCAATATTCTACTATAAGAAATGAATAAAAGTATTGCCACAGAAGATTGAAAGCAGCAAGTTATGAGGGAAAAAGTTTTTGTTTGTATAAAAAAAATCTATAGTCAGCTAACAGTCGACTAACAAGAATTTATACAAATATGGAAATAACTATGAAAACGACAGATAAGATTGCGGAAACGACAGATAAGATTGCCGCTGATTTCACGAAAACAGTAGTGATGCACAGTAAAGAGCTGCCTTGGCAAGCTTCGCCTATGGCTGGAGTCGATCGACGGCCGTTGGATCGAGTAGGTGGAGAGGTTGCCAGAGCGACCACTATTGTGCGTTATGCTCCAGGAAGTAAGTTCTCTGCTCATACTCATACAGGAGGAGAAGAATTTGTTGTGCTAGAAGGGACTTTTCAGGACGAGCACGGCGATTATCCGCAAGGCAGTTATGTACGTAATCCACCAACTTCTCAGCATACACCAGGCTCAGAGCAAGGTTGTATTATCTTTGTGAAATTATGGCAATTTCAGCCACATGATCGAGCCTATGTCCGCATTCCGACTGAGAAAATTGGTGCAGTGGAAGTGAATGAGGCTTCAGGTGTCAGAGTAACGCCTTTGTTCGAAGATGGGGTTGAGCAAGTAATGATAGTAACTTTACAAGCAAATACTCAGTGGTGCCTTAGCGCGCCTCAAGGTGCTGAGCTTCTAGTTCTAAGTGGTAATATAACAGTTACGTCATGTCAATTGGCGCAACAAGATAAAAGAACGGATGTATTGCGAACACACAGTTGGTTGCGTGCGCCTATTAAGAGTGACTTGGACTTACGCTCAGGTACTGGAGAGGTTTCAGTCTGGTTAAAACTAGGGCATTTGCCCATGGTAGATGAGCAAATAAAGCGGGTTATGCAACAAAAATAATAAGTAGGTGTTTTATGATCAGCAGAGTAAAGACATTAAGCATGATGGTGTATTTGTTTTTTTTGAGTGGTTGTGCAGCGACAAACTATGTTCACCAACAGGCAACCGACCAAGATTACTCTATTGACAGTTTTTATAGTGATATTGTGCAAGCTGTGCTGTTGAACGATATTATTGTTCTGAAAATTGAGCGCGAAGCTAAGCCTGATCACTACGGAGCAGCGTACCATAGCCACTCTATTTTGTGTTTTCCTGCAAGTAAGTTAGCAAATGGTATTGGCTTACACCTCTATCCCAAAGATCAAGATCGTGACCTTTGTCCAAGAGATATTGATGTATTACTTGCATCTTTACCAAAACTAAAACCATTACCCTCGTTAAAAAATGGCTTGATTTTACCGGAATTAAACACGGTGATTTACGGTACTGGCAATGACTCTATGACTACTCGTTGTGCCTGTGAGATTCTTTCTGAGTTGGGGGCTACGCCAGACAAGGTATTTTATTTTACCAAAAACCTACTTTATATCGCACTAAACAATGGGCAATGGGTGAAGTTATCCAGAGAAAAACGTGACTTATTTGTGAGCCACTTTGCTGCTGAAATAGTAACAGAAGCATCTTTCCAGCAAGAGAGGCAGAGTTCACGTTTTCCTGTAAAACAACCTTTGTTTGAGAAGTTGCCACAAAATAATGGGTATTATTTTTTTGTACGACTACTTAATTCACAACAATATATATACCCTTACTATTTACCAAGCTCGCTGGTGCCACAATCAGCAAAATTTGCTCCGATAACCAGTCTTTTTTTCCAAAATGACAAAGTTCGGGAAGAGGTCGTAAAAGAAGAAGGTAACCCATTTTTCTATGCACTTTATCCTTTTAGTGTTGTTTTCGATGTGATTACTTTTCCCATTCAGTATGGAATAACAGTTTATCAATTAAATAAAGCAACAAGTCCCAATAAATAACCTAGCAAGCGGTTACTCCTCACCTGTATCTTGTGTGGCGTGGTGAATTTCATCAAAACCAAAACCACGGTATTGTAAATAGCGAAATTGCTTGGCTTTCTCTTTGTAATCGGTGGCAACCTTGTCGCCAAATTTTCTTTGCTTTAGCTGCTTGGCTAACTCAAACCAATCGACATCGGGTTCTGTGCTAAAGGCATAATCAATGCTGTCTTGCTTTATACCTTTTTGTCTCAGTTCTGAAATAATACGATTTTTGCCATATGGCTTGGCAAGGCGATTGCGCAAAAATGAAGCCGCAAAGCGATGGTCATTTTGCATATTTTCGTCAGCAAGCTCTTGTAAAAGATTGGCCACATCTTCTTTATGATCAGGAAAGCGTCGCTTCAACTTTTGTTCCAATTCTTGCCTACTGTGTTCTCGCTTAGAGAGAATTAAAAGTGCCGTGTCGCGAATCTGAGAGTAAGTTATAGGCATGATGAAAAAGCGTAAAATGTTGTGAAAGTTATTTTTTTAAGTGAAATATTTTTCATTTCTGTGTTTTTTAAGTTTTTATGACTGGTTATTTTGTGAAAAAATGGTGTCATCTACTTTTTATGGTGTCTTGTTGAGGTAATTGATGTCCAGACCATTAAAAACCTATGTTGATTTGGAAGCAATAAAACATAACTACTTGTTAGCAAAATCTTTGCATCCGGATAACCCTGCTTTTGCCGTAGTCAAAGCCAATGCTTATGGGCATGGTGCAATAGAGGTCTCACGTTTTTTAGATGGTACCGTGGATGCATTTGCTGTTGCCGCCATTGATGAAGCTCTACCACTACGAGAGGCAGGCATTAAATCCCCTATTTTTTTGCTAGAAGGCACATTCAGTGTGGATGAATTGCAATTATGTGAGGCAAATAATTTTTGGATTGCTATTGAAAACGAACAGCAATTGCAGCACTTTCTCGATAATCTCGTTACCTTGGATAAAGTATTTGTCAAAGTCGATGTTGGCATGCATCGGCTGGGTGTTAAGCCAGAAAAAGTGAATCAATATATTGAGACAATTCAAGCCACAGGGCGAGCCAAAGACATTGTTTTAATGGCGCATTTTTCCAGTGCGGACGAATGGCAAGGTGATGTGACCCCAGTTCAGCAGGCCTGCTTTGCGAACATACAGGCTTCTTATCCTGAGCTAAGCACAAGCATTGCCAACTCAGCGACAATTTTAAAATGGCCTGTACCAAGTGGTAGTTGGTTGCGACCTGGTTTGATGTTGTACGGCATTTCGCCTTTTGCTGATATTAGTGCGGATACGTTAGGGCTAAAATCTGCAATGACGTTTGTCAGCCAAATTATTTCATTAAGACAAGTTGCTGATGGAGAAGGGGTTGGCTACTCCCATGCGTATAAAACACAAGGGGAAACCACCATTGCCACGGTTGCTGTAGGCTACGGCGACGGTTACCCACGCACATTGAATTTTTCGACGCCCTTAGTTATTCGCGGCAAGACTTGTTTTTTAGCAGGGCGAGTATCCATGGATATGATCACCGTTGATGTTACGCACTTGGCAGACGTGGCCATAGGTGATCCAGTATTATTGTGGGGCGCTGATAACCCAGTAGAACAAGTTGCAAACCATGCGCAGACAATTGGATATGAGTTAGTGACTCGCATGACGGGACGTTCGCCAATTAGTTATGATACAAAGCCGCAGCTTCTTCCTACTTGAGGGCTTTCTTGGCCGTCTAGTTTTATTCATCTAATTTGTTAAATCATCACAAATAACGGAAAAATACCCAATAAAAAGCGCCACAGCATTTTGAAATGCTTGGCCTTTGCGTGTACTATTTTGTGCTTTTGTTTTTTTGCTTTGTGGTAGACAATCTCAGTGGATTGTCGCTGATATAACTTTCAATAGTACAAGCAACAAACAAAAGCAAAAATACCAAGTTCAATTATCAAAAACTAAATTAGAGTCCTGCCTGACCATGAAAAGTTCAGAGTTACGCCAAGCCTTTTTAGATTACTTTGCCAGTAAACAGCATCATGTTGTTGAATCCAGTTCATTAATTCCTGCGAATGACCCTACTTTGCTGTTCACTAATGCAGGTATGGTGCAGTTTAAAGATGTTTTTCTTGGCGCTGAAGAACGCCCATATACCAGAGCAGTGTCCTCTCAGAGATGTGTTCGGGCTGGCGGTAAACATAACGACCTTGAGAATGTAGGTTATACCGCTCGTCATCATACTTTTTTTGAGATGTTGGGTAACTTTAGCTTTGGGGATTACTTTAAAGAAGATGCTATTCAATATGCATGGGAGTTCCTAACACACGTATTGAAACTGCCAAAAGAGCGTCTTCTAGTAACTGTGTATGCAGAAGACGATGAAGCATGGGATATCTGGGCGAAAAAAGTCGGTGTGCCTGAAGAGAAAATTATTCGCATTGGCGATAATAAAGGTGCTCGTTACGCGTCGGATAATTTCTGGCAAATGGGTGATACAGGCCCATGTGGACCATGCACCGAAATTTTTTATGATCATGGTGAGCATATTTGGGGTGGTCCTCCAGGATCTGCTGAAGAAGATGGTGATCGTTTTATTGAGATTTGGAATGTCGTCTTCATGCAGTTTAATCGAGATGCGAACGGCACCATGAATCCTTTGCCCAAACCCTCGGTTGACACTGGTATGGGGTTGGAACGAATTGCAGCGATTCTACAAGGCGTGCACAGTAATTATGAAATTGATATGTTTCAAAATCTGATTAAAACCGCTGCGGTAGCAACAAACTGTAAAGATTTGGAATCTCAATCGTTACGTGTGATTGCCGACCATATTCGTTCTTGTAGTTTTATGATTGTGGACGGCATTGTGCCTTCGAATGAAGGACGCGGTTATGTGTTACGTCGTATTGTTCGACGGGCAATACGTCATGGCCATAAACTTGGTCAAAAAGATGTCTTTTTTGGCTCTTTGGTTTCTGCACTGGTAGCAGAAATGGGGGAAGCTTATCCTGAATTGGCGAAATTAGCAGATCGAATCGAATCTATTTTAGTAAAAGAGGAGCAGCAATTTGCCAAAACACTTGAGCAAGGCATGCGTATTTTAGACGATGCTATTGCTGATCTTGGTGAAGTGAAACAAATTTCAGGCACAACGGTATTTAAGCTTTATGACACCTATGGCTTCCCTGCAGACTTAACGAACGATGTTGCTCGTGAGCGAGGCTTAACCATTGATGAGGCGGGTTTTGATGCCGCTATGGAAGAGCAACGTGCTCGAGCACGTTCTGCTAGTAACTTTAGTATGGATATGTCTGGTGGTATACAGGCGAGTGCGACAGAGTTCACCGGTTACGATGTTTTAGAAAACGAAGGCGAAGTAGAAGCACTTTTTGTTGATGGACAAGCGGTCGACAAAATTAGTGCTGAGCAAGATGCTATTATTGTATTAAAACAAACGCCTTTTTACGGTGAATCTGGTGGTCAGGTGGGTGACCAAGGTTGGTTGCGTGGCAAAGGCGCATTCCGTGTAAGTAACACTACCAAGCAAGGCAAAACACATCTGCACCATGGCATATTAAAAGAAGGCGAAATTGCTGTTGGTGATAAACTCACTGCCGCCGTTGATGCTAGCTTACGAGCCGCCACAGCATTGAACCATTCAGCAACACACTTAGTACACGAAGCACTGCGCCGCATTGTTGGCGACCATGTTCACCAAAAAGGGTCACTATGTGATGCTGATAAATTGCGTTTTGATTTCTCGCATTTTGAAGCTGTTACTGCCACTGAGCTTGAGCAAGTTGAAGATATGGTGAATGAGCAGATTCGTCTTAATCACCCTGTTGTTACTGATATCATGGATATTGAAGCCGCGAAAGCAAAAGGGGCAATGGCGCTGTTCGATGAAAAGTATGACAGTGAAGTGCGAGTACTAACAATGGGAGAAAACTACTCCATTGAACTGTGTGGTGGTACCCATGTGAAACGCACAGGAGATATTGGCTTCTTTAAAATTGTATCAGAGTCTGGCACGGCGGCTGGTATTCGTCGTGTTGAAGCTGTAACCGGGAAAACCGCACTTGACCATGCAAGAGACGAAAAAATAGCCTTATTAAAAGTGGCGCAAACTGTGAAAGGCACACCTGAGAATGTTATTGATAAAGTAACGGCTTTGTCCGAGCAAAACCGACTCTTGCAAAAAGAAATTGATGCGTTAAAAGCGAAGTTAGCCAGTTCAGCTGGTGCAGATCTAGTAACCCAAGCGACAGATATCCCTGGTGGTAAACTGCTGGTGGCTCAAGTTGATGTGGACGACCCTAAAGCATTGCGTGACATGCTTGACGAGCTAAAGAGTAAGTTAGAATCTTGTGTCGTGTTTTTAGCCAGCGTCAACAATGACAAAGTCAGCCTAATTGCTGGGGTCACGAAAGGATTGACCGATAAAGTAAAAGCAGGTGATCTGATCAAAACTGTGGCTCCTTTGGTTGATGGTCGAGGTGGTGGCCGCCCAGATATGGCTCAAGCTGGAGGCAGCAACCCTGCTGCACTACCGGATGCGTTGGCTGCGGTAACACCTTGGGTGCAATCTCAATTGGGATAACGTCGTCAAAATTGGATAAAAGGGCAGCTTAACGTTGCCCATAACAAAGAGCCATCTCTAAGTGGAGCTTGGCAGTAAAAGTGAGTGTGAAGAAGTAATATGGCATTGTTAGTTCAAAAATATGGAGGTACTTCCGTTGGATCCGTTGAGCGCATCAAAGCTGTGGCGGACCGAGTATATAAACATCACAAACAAGGCGACAAAATCGTTGTAGTTGTATCAGCTATGAGTGGCGAAACCAACCGCCTCATCGAGCTGGCGAAAAGTATGCAGGAAGACCCTGATAAAAGAGAAATGGATGTTTTACTGTCAACAGGAGAGCAGGTAACCATTGCTGTTCTGTCAATGGCATTAAAAAGTCTGGGAATAGATGCACGTTCTTATACGGGTAAACAAGTGCGAATTGTGACCGATAGCGCACATGGTAAAGCGCGTATTCAACATATTGATACTGAAAGCATGAAAGCTGATCTTGACTCAGATCGTGTGGTTGTTGTGGCCGGTTTTCAGGGAGTGGATGTTCAGGGCAATATCACCACATTGGGTCGTGGTGGTTCTGACACGACAGGAGTGGCACTAGCAGCAGCATTGAAAGCGGATGAGTGTCAAATTTATACCGATGTTGATGGTGTCTATACGACAGATCCTAGAGTCGTTGATAGTGCTCGACGCTTAGACAAAATTACATTTGAAGAAATGTTAGAAATGGCTAGCCTTGGTTCTAAAGTGCTGCAAATTCGTTCTGTTGAATTTGCAGGTAAATATCAGGTTCCTTTACGTGTGCTTTCCAGTTTTACTGATGGAGAAGGCACTTTAATTACAACAGAAAAGAGAGAAAGTGGTATGGAACAACCTGCAGTTTCAGGTATCGCATTTAGCCGTGATGAAGCGAAACTAACAGTGAAAGGCGTGCCAGATACACCGGGTATTGCGTCAAAAATATTGGTGCCAATCAGTGATGCAAATATTGAAGTAGACATGATAGTGCAGAATATTTCTGCCGATGGCACAACAGATTTCACTTTTACTGTACATCGTAATGAGTTTGACCGTGCTTTAGCTATTTTAAAGGATATTCAGCTCGAATTAGGCGCAAAAGATGTAATTGGGGATGCAAAAATCGTAAAAGTGTCTATTGTTGGTGTAGGGATGCGTTCTCATGCCGGTGTTGCTAGCACAATGTTTAAAGCATTAGCACTTGAGTCAATCAATATTCAATTGATTTCAACCTCTGAAATTAAAGTGTCCGTTATTATTGATGAAAAGTACATGGAACTGGCGGTTCGATCGCTGCACTCTGCGTTTGAGTTAGGTGATAGCAGTACTTCTAATTGATTTTTCAATTTAGTGTTTTTTCACGAGGTCTCTCAAATAAGTAAAAAAGTTTGGGGAGAATGTGGTGTATTTTCTCCTGAAAGGCTACAATTCTTTTGTAAGAAATGTCTTACAAAAATAATAGCCAAATTCTTATAAGGTCTTGGCAAGGATACAAAGGAGAAAAATATGCTTATTTTGACTCGTCGTGTTGGTGAAACACTAATGGTTGGGGATGAAGTATCTGTTACTGTTCTCGGTGTAAAAGGCAACCAAGTACGCATCGGCATCAATGCGCCAAAAGATGTGTCTGTACACCGCGAAGAAATTTACTTACGTATACAGAAAGAGCAAGGCGACGTAGATTTAGATGATTAAAGAATTGCTGATAAAAGTCTTTACAAATCAACTAAGCACTATATAATACGCCGCACTTGTTACGGAGAGTTGGCCGAGTGGCCGAAGGCGCTCCCCTGCTAAGGGAGTATGGGTTAACACTCATCGAGGGTTCGAATCCCTCACTCTCCGCCATTTCCTGTTGCATCCGTAGCTCAGCTGGATAGAGTACTCGGCTACGAACCGAGCGGTCGGAGGTTCGAATCCTCCCGGATGCACCATTTTGAAATACCAAGTTACAAGTTAAATTTTATGATGCTGCATCCGTAGCTCAGCTGGATAGAGTACTCGGCTACGAACCGAGCGGTCGGAGGTTCGAATCCTCCCGGATGCACCATGAATTTGATCTTGCCTCTTCTTATAGTTATTTACATACTCTTGCATCCGTAGCTCAGCTGGATAGAGTACTCGGCTACGAACCGAGCGGTCGGAGGTTCGAATCCTCCCGGATGCACCATCTTAATTTTCTAACTCAATAACATCATTCACTAAAGTTTTTGCTGTATTTTTCATTTTACCGTCTTCATCTTCCTATGTTTTTCCTCTTGAACCCACTTATAACCTGGAAATTGTATATCGCATTCATTTTCGTAGACTTATCCGCTATGAGTTGATTATTTGGAGAGGGAGTTGGAAGAAGAACCTTTCCCATGCTGGTTTTTTTTGAATATTGAAAAAACTGTTATGCAAAAAAAATATGAAACTGTTATGGTTTGTGATACAAAGAGAAACGTTCAAATATAGTCTTAGGTGAAAAGTAATAAATCGCCTGAATAGACGGTACAAAAGATAGCAGAAATTCCGTTTCTGCAACAAGTAAAAGTGCACACAATCCGAGGTAGGAAATGAACACACTGGTTGAAGATGGCCTAGGCCTTATGGTTTTAGGAATGGGGTTTGTATTCTTGTTCTTAGTCATACTAATTGTTGCAACAAATGCAATGTCTTCTTTATTGAACAAGTATTTTCCAGAAGCAGACACCAAGACACCTCAGCTAACGCAGCGTGCTACGGCTGCTCCTGCTGTTGATGCTCAACTTACTGCGGTAATCACTGCGGCAATTAATCAACACAGAGCCAAAAAACACTAATTTACATTCCCCCTTATATAAAAAATTTCCAGTTTTCAGAGGCTGACATTATGACAAAAAGCAAACAACCTCTTGGTATCACGGATGTTGTTCTACGTGACGCTCATCAATCACTATTTGCGACTCGTTTACGCATTGATGACATGCTACCCATTGCCGAAAAACTAGATCAAGTTGGCTACTGGTCGCTTGAGTCTTGGGGGGGCGCAACGTTTGATTCTTGTATTCGTTTTATCGGTGAAGATCCGTGGGATCGTATTCGTGAACTAAAGAAAGCGATGCCAAAAACACCACAGCAAATGTTGCTGCGTGGTCAGAATCTATTGGGTTATCGTCATTATGCTGATGATGTTGTGAATAAATTTGTTGAACGTGCAGCAAAAAATGGTGTTGATGTATTCCGTATCTTTGACGCGATGAATGATCCACGTAACCTTGAGACAGCCATTAAAGCGGTAAAAAAGGTTGGCAAACATGCTCAGGGTACTATTTCCTACACCAAGAGCCGTGTGCATACGACTAAGAACTGGGTTGACTACGCAAAAACCTTGGAAGATATGGGTGCAGAATCCATTGCCATTAAAGATATGTCTGGCATTTTGACGCCTTACGATGCGCATGAGCTTGTTTCTTTATTGAAGGCTCAGACTCATTTAGAAGTACAACTTCACTGTCACGCAACATCTGGTTTATCGGATATGACGATTCTGAAAGCGATTGAAGCTGGAGTAGATCGTGTTGATACGGCCATTTCGTCTATGTCGATGACATATGGGCATACAGCAACGCAAACCGTTGTTGCAGCGCTACAGGGAACAGATCGCGATACAGGTCTTGATTTAGGTTTACTAGAAGAAATTGCAGATTACTTCCGTGGTGTTCGCCAGAAGTATTCTAAATTTGAAGGGTCTTTACGTGGTACAGATTCACGCATTTTGATCGCGCAAGTACCGGGCGGCATGTTGACTAACATGGAATCCCAACTTAAAGAGCAGGGCGCAGCAGATAAGTTTGATGATGTCTTACAAGAAATTCCCCGTGTACGTGAAGACTTAGGTTTGATTCCGTTAGTGACTCCGACCTCTCAAATCGTTGGGACGCAAGCAGTATTAAACGTACTAACCGGTGAACGCTATAAATCTATTTCCAAAGAAACCGCTGGTATTCTTAAAGGCGAGTACGGTGCAGCTCCAGCTGAGTTTAATAAAGAACTACAGGCTCGAGTGTTAAATGGTGAGGAACCAATTACCTGTCGTCCAGCCGACTTAATTGAAGACGAAATGGACAAACTCACTAAAGAGCTCAATGACATAGCAAAAGAAAAAGGGTTAACGCTAGCAAAAGACACTATCGACGATGTACTAACCTATGCTTTGTTCCCGCAAATTGGTCTTAAGTTTCTTGAAAACCGCAATAACCCAGAGGCGTTTGAACCAGTACCGACTAATGATGAACAAGCGACAGCGGTCGCCGGTGAAGCAGGTGTCTATACGGTGACTGTTGCTGAGCAAAGTTATGTCGTGCAAGTTAGTGAAGGTGGTGATGTGACTAGCATTCAGCCATCTGGTTCTACAGCACCGCAAGCTCAATCAGCCGCGCCTGTCGCTGCTTCTTCAGGTGAGTCTGTTCCAGCGCCGCTTGCTGGTAATATCTTTAAAATACTGGTTGCTCCTGGGCAGCAAGTTGCTGAGGGTGAAACCATTATGATCCTTGAAGCCATGAAGATGGAAACAGAGGTATCTGCACCGAAGAGTGGTGTTATTGGTAGCATTGCAGTGAAGGAAGGCGACTCAGTTCAAGTTGGCCAATCACTATTAACTTTATAAATGCATAATAGGGGAGCCATACAAAGGCTCTCTGACCAAAAATTGAGAAAGGTTTTCTAAATAATGGAAAGTAAATTACTCAACTTGTATCACGATACAGGTATTTATCAGTTAGAGTTTGGTCAAGCTGTTATGATTGCGGTGGGTATCTTACTCATTTACCTAGCAATCAAAAAAGGCTTTGAGCCTTTACTGCTTTTGCCAATTGGTATTGGTGCCATTCTTGTTAATATTCCTGGTGCTGGTTTTTTAGACGCTCCAGTTTATGATGCGGCTGGGCATTTGGTTTCCCCCGGTGGCTTACAATATTATATTTACCATGGTGGTATTGAGACGGGACTGTTTCCGCTTTTGATCTTTATGGGCGTTGGTGCCATGACTGATTTTGGTCCTATGTTAGCCAACCCAAGAACCTTATTGTTGGGTGCTGCTGCCCAGTTTGGCATCTTTGCCACTGTCATTGGTGCGGTTGCATTAGGGGCATACGGTCTTATGGACTTTACCTTAGCAGACGCTGCTGCGATCGGTATTATCGGTGGTGCTGATGGTCCGACAGCGATCTTTGTTGCTAGCCGATTGGCTCCTGATTTACTCGGTGCTATTGCTGTTGCCGCCTATTCTTACATGGCGCTAGTACCATTAATTCAGCCACCTATTATGCGAGCGTTAACTACGCCAGAAGAACGTGCCATCAAAATGGTTCAGCTTCGTACAGTGTCAAAAGCCGAAAAAATTGTATTTCCTGTTGTAGTTACACTGTTAGTGGCCATGTTCTTACCATCGGCAGCGCCATTACTTGGCATGTTCTGCTTTGGTAATTTGATGAAGGAATGTGGTGTTGTAGACCGCTTGAGCGATACTGCACAAAATGCATTAATTAATATTGTTACTATCATGCTAGGTTTAGGGGTCGGCTCGAAGCTAAGTTCAGAAGCATTTTTAAACGTAGAAACATTAGGCATTTTATCTCTCGGTCTGGTTGCTTTCTCTATCGGTACAGCAACAGGTGTGATCATGGCGAAGTTAATGAACCGCTTTAGTTCTGTGGCGATTAACCCCTTGATTGGTGCTGCTGGTGTTTCTGCTGTACCAATGGCTGCTCGTGTTGCCAATAAAGTAGGACTAGAAGCAAACAAGCAAAACTTTTTGCTGATGCACGCCATGGGACCAAATGTGGCAGGCGTTATCGGTTCTGCGGTTGCCGCTGGGGTAATGTTAAGTTACGTTGGTGGCTAGATAATTCACCATATCGTACAAGGTATACTAGAAAGGCCATTCGTTGTTATGAATGGCCTTTTTCTTTTCATTTAGCTATTTGTCACGCGCTTGTTTATGAATTGGCCACTCCGTATGCGCTAAATACAGTAACACAACAAAATTAGCCGCAGGAATTAAAAATAATAGGCCTAAATAGCCTTTAAACCCTGCTTTGCTAAAAACACGCCAACCGGCAAAACCAATCACCAGCCAAGATAGTATCAGTAATAGATAAAGCATATTCTATTCCTCATCTATCTTAGTTTTGTTGTTTTGTAGGACAGGCCATTGATAAATAGCCAAATAAATTAGCAACATCATATTAAGAGCAGGCAACCAAAAGACGAATTTGGGTGTGTGGATAAACCCTGCTTTTTGATAGATTTTTTCAATGGCATGGCCACTGGCTACCCAAATGAGTAGGGCAATAATTCCATGAATAATAAACATGCATGACTCCTTTTTTAGGCATTTTGTCTCATTATAGAAGACAAAATGCACTGAGAAGGTTACTTTGTGCGTCCCGCTAATTTTTCGAATGTGCGTAACGTTCCTAAGCCGAGTAGAGCGATAATTAGCTCAGTGAGCTGGTCCATTGGTACGACAGGCCCAGTGCCGCCAAACCACTCGATTAATGGATTAATAATGAAAGGAAATGAGAGGCCAATGGCACAAACCCAGCCAATTGCTGGTCGCCAACCGGCTACAAAAATGGATCTATGTTGGGATTCCATTTTGTTAATTTCTGCTTGAAGTATCGCTGGCTGCTGTGCAATTTTCGTCAAAACGGCTTGTGCTTGTGCTCTTTCTTCGTCGTTAGTGAAAATTTTATCAACCGCTGTGCCGAAAGCTTCTATTGGCTTCGCGGCAGCGCCACCGAACAACTTACTCCAAAATCCCATTGTTACACTCCTCTATACTGCAGATTGAAATGCCAGTATACCTTGGTGTGAGTGCCTTCCCTAGGAAATGCATAAGCGCAAACAAAAAAGATAGGTAAAAAAGCTGCCTGTTTAAGAGAATAGTATGAAGTAAATACAATGTGGCAGCAGCCCTGCTATGTGTTTCTTTGGCATAACAGGGCGCTTGCGGTTTAGTTTTTAGTGTAACTGCACATGTGTTTTAGCTGAATTTGGTCGCCACTACAGTTGATTTGAATATCAATATTGGCGGTTTTCTTTCTACCACTTGGGCCACCATCAAACATAGAGTAACTGAGGTTTCTCTTATTGATGAGTTTAAATTGTTCCACTTGTGTGGAACCTCGATAGTTAAGTGTTTGAACAATAAAACATTGTTTATTGCTTTTTTGTGTGTACTCCGCGCCAAAGATTTCAGAGTGAACATCACATTTAAATTTTACTTCTACAGCCCAAGATGAAGTAATTAACAGAGAACTGACTAACGCTATGAGAACTTTTTTCATGGTATTTTCCTTAAAAATTAGTAGAGACATACTTTCTTTCACCATGAGGACTACATCTGGCTACAGCCGTTTTTAGTTACGCCTTGGTAACCAAATCCACTACAAGCTTAATGAATAACAACGAATATCTGACTCAGTTTCTCGGGTTCAGACTGGTTGTACGGCATATTTATTAAGAAGCTTCCACGGTATATAAATCTTCCACGGTATATAAATAATGTATCGTGCGTCACTCTGAATGGATAACATGCAGAGTTATTAAAATATATTGTCAATTGTTAACAATATCAATTTTATTCTTTCATTATTTTTAGCTAGATGAGTTGAGACGCAGGGTTTGCAAGTACTTCTGTAGTGTCTGTACGGTATCTGCCAAGCTATAGTTGTTAGAAATCTGGTAGCAGTTTGCTAAGATTTGTTGCATGGAAGGGGAGGCAAACTCACGTTTAGAACGTTCAAGTCTGGCGCTTATTTCTTGCGAAGATTCTCGACCTCGTCGTAATAAACGTTGTTGTAAAATATTGTCATCAACCTGTATTAGTACAGGAGCAAGAACCTCTTTATAGTGAGTGATGGCGGTGGGAAGGTGTTGTCGAGAACCATTCATAATGACGATGAAACCATGTGCCAACCAATCATGAATTTCGTTGCCAATCGCGTATTCTGTCGCATTGGCTTGCCAATGTAAGGCGAACAACCCATGTTGTTTGCGTAGTTGGTACTCTGCAGCACTAAGCTCGACATGGTTTTCATTGCCGGATTGCCAATCGCGGACAATATAGCGATGAGCAATGATAATGCCGGAAGAGGGCGTTAGTTGTTGGCGTAATAAGGATAATAGAGCGTCCTTGCCACTCCCTGAAGCGCCAATCAAGTAGACCAGTCTTCCTGTAATTTTGGCGGTTTGACGCTTGAGCATAAGGTATTCCCTCGATTGATCCCTATTATTAGTGTGGTTAAGAAGCATGTACCAGTATGGTTAAAAAGCACGTTGGCCGTTTTTCCAAACTTGCTTAATATGCACATGGTCTTCTTGGGGGTGACTCAAGACTAAATCGGCTGCATAACCTGATGCTATTTTACCTCGATCATTTAGCCCAACGGCTTGTGCTGGGTTACTAGTAACGAGAGCAATAGCTTGTGGAATGTCATATGAATTACTTTCAAGCTGGGCAATTTTAAAGGCTGAATCCAATAAACTTGCGGGATAGTAATCACTGGATAAAATGTCCAGTACACCCTCAGCGGCCAGTTCATGGGCAGCAATATTGCCAGAGTGAGAGCCACCGCGTACCACATTAGGGGCGCCCATTAATACTTGCATGCCTTTTTGATGAGCAGCGTTAGCGGCAGTGAAAGTAGTAGGAAACTCAGCAATCGCCATGTTGTATGCATAGGATTCTTCAACGTGATCTTGTGTGGCATCATCATGGCTGGCTAATGGAATGGATTGCTCATTACAGGTGCTGCAAATGGCTTGACGAAATGGGTCACTGTACAAAGCGCTAGCTTCTGTCTGCCGTTGAATGAAGTCCTCTAGCTCTGAGGCAGAAAGCTTGTACTTGCCTTGGTAGTATTCTCGATATTTATCCAGCTTGGCAAACTGGCGTTGCCCTGGTGAATGATCCATTACCGAAACTAGATGGACAGGTGTTTGCGCCAATAAAGTGTGAAAGTTTTCCAGCGTGTCTTTGTGGCTTACTTCACAACGTAAATGCAAAAAGTGGTCAGCACGTGTTAATTCTCTGGTAGTGCTTTCATGAATGGCCTCGACCATTCTGGTCAGGTTTTTTACTCGCTCACTGCCTTCAATAACATCGCCAATAGAGATAGCATCAAACACGGACGTAATGCCTGCACTGACCATTTGTGCATCATGCACTTTAAAAGCTGGAATCGCTGGCCATGCTACACCAGGTCTTGGGGTAAAGTGCTTTTCCATGTTATCGGTATGCAGTTCAATCATGCCAGCCGTAATATAACCAGCATGACAATCAATGGCCGCAGGCAATGACACCTTGCCTTGATCAATACGTTGTATTTTGCCATCTTCAACAAGAAGGCTGCCTTTGATTACTTCATTCGCTAACACAATATTGGCATTCGTTAAAATCATTATGTACTTCTCCGCGATAAGAATTCATTACTGTTTATTTGATCGTCTGTCTTAGTCGCCATGCATGGTAAAAAAGCGATCTGCTACGGCATTTCTAGTGTTGGCATCGTGGAAAATACCTACAATTGCTGCACCTTTCTGCTGAGCTTCTTTAATCATTTTTACAACAATGTCAGCATTTTTTTGGTCCAGTGATGCGGTGGGTTCATCAAGTAGCAATATGGGATAATCGACGATAAAACTACGGGCAATATTGACCCGTTGTTGCTCGCCTCCAGAAAAAGTGCCAGGAGCGAGAGACCACAAATGCTCAGGCACATTAAGGCGTTTTAACATCGCTTTTGCCTGATTTTGTGCGTCGACATTACTCACTCCACGCTCCTTAAGTGGCTGCATTACAATATCCAGTGTTGATACACGAGGGATAACGCGCAAAAACTGACTAACATAACCAATGACGTGACGTCGTACTTCGAGTAACTGGTTGCTGGTGGCGGTGGCTAAATCTGTAATCGTATTTTTATGGTGGACGAGAATCGAGCCAGACGAAGGCAAATAGTTTGCGTATAAGGTACGAAGTAGAGTACTTTTTCCTGTGCCACTTGCCCCATGCAAGACAACACATTCGCCTGCTTCGACGGTTAAATTAACCTTATCTAAAATAGGGAGCTGGATACCGCCTTGGTTATGCAAGGTAAAGGTTTTACTCAGTTGTTGCGTTTGAATCATGGTTTTCATATGCAGTTACCTTACTCAAGAGTCATAGAAAAATTATTAGGGCGTTAGTACTGACGAGACAAGCAACTGGGTGTAAGCATGCTGAGGGTCGTCGAGCACTTGGTCAGTCAATCCTGTTTCAATAATTTGGCCATGGCGCATAACAATTAAACGTTGTGCGAGTAAACGAGCCACTGCCAAATCATGAGTGACGATAATGACTGCCAATTTGAGGTCCGTTACTAAGGTTCTTAGTAAATCGAGCAAACGGGCTTGAACGGACACATCAAGGCCACCTGTAGGTTCATCCATAAAAATGACTTTTGGATGTGTTACTAGATTACGGGCAATTTGTAACCGTTGTTGCATGCCGCCTGAATAGGTACTTGGCTTATCATCAATACGTTGTGTATCCAATTCAACATCTGCCATCCATTGCATACCTTTTGCGCGGATGTCTCCATAATGACGTTCTCCAACTGCCATGAGGCGTTCGCCGATATTGGCGCCGGCAGATACATTCATACGTAGGCCATCACGGGCATGTTGATGAACCACCCCCCATTCTGTCCTTAATAAATGACGGCGCTCATTTTCTGCCAATTGATAAATATTGAGCCACTGGCTGTTGTTTTTTAAATACAGGACATCGCCCGTGTTGGGAGGTAATCGAGCAGATAAACAGTTTAAAAGCGTCGATTTTCCAGACCCAGATTCACCCACAATTCCTAATACTTCACCTGGATACAGTTCAAAACTGATATTTTCACAGCCCTTGTTTTGTGCATAAAGTTTGCTGAGCTGATTGACTTTCAATAAGGGTTGAGCAGACATTAGCGTGACTCCTGATTGGTTGCATGAGCGTGAAGGTTGGCGCGGCAGTAATCGGTATCAGAGCAGACATAACGTCGTGTACCTTGGTCATCCATAATGACTTCATCAAGAAAACTGTCTTTTGCGCCACAGATGGCGCAGTTTTCTTCCCATTCTTGTATGGCAAAAGGGTGGTCTTCAAAATCCAAACTGACGACCTTTGTGTGAGGGGGAATGGCGTAAATGCGTTTCTCTCTACCTGCACCAAACAGTTGTAAGGCTGCCATATTGTGCATTTTAGGATTATCGAATTTTGGAATAGGTGATGGATCCATAATGTAGCGATCATTCACTCTGACTGGGTAGGCATAGGTTGTAGCGATGTGGCTAAAATGTGCAATGTCCTCATAGAGCTTAACGTGCATCACACCATAATCTTCTAAGGCGTGCATTTTTCGCGTTTCGACTTCACTGGGTTCAATAAAGCGTAATGGATCAGGAATGGGGACTTGATATACCAAAATCTGATCCGCCGTTAAGCGCTGCTCTGGAATCCGATGGCGTGTCTGAATTAAGGTTGCTTCGCTCGTCTTTTCTGTTGTGGTGACTGCTGTTAATTCTCTGAAAAAGGCTCTTATGCTCACGGCATTGGTGGTGTCATCGGCTCCCTGATCAATGACTTTTAGCACATCATCTTGCCCAATGATGGCCGCCGTGATTTGTATTCCACCTGTTCCCCAACCATAGGGCATGGGCATCTCTCGCCCACCAAAAGGCACTTGGTAACCTGGAATGGCAACAGCTTTGAGCAAAGCGCGACGAATCATGCGTTTACTTTGCTCATCCAAGTATGCAAAGTTGTAGCCTGATTTGATGCCTTTGTTGGTGCTGGTTGATTCTGATTGCATTATGAATCCCCCTGTGTGGTATGTTGCGCCGCTTGTAGACGCCGTAATAGTTCTAACTCAGATTGGAAATCGACGTAGTGAGGCAATTTCAAGTGTGAAACAAAGCCAGCGGCTTCGACATTATCGCAATGGGCAAGGATGAACTCTTCTTGCTGGGCTGGGGATGAACGCTCTTCATCATACTGATCCGCTTGCAATGCGCGATCGACTAACGCCATTGACAAGGTTTTGCGTTCGTTATCGCCAAATGCCAAGCCGTAACCACGGGTAAACTTTATTTCATCGGCATTGCTATCGTTATCGTCATTGAGTTTGCTAAAACCATTAATCATTTCGCATTCACTGACTTGAATTTGGCCAATATCTACCGCAAATCCAAGTTCGTCAGGCGTTAAACTCACATCGACCCAACCAATGCGGATTTCTCCTGCGAATGGGTGATTACGGCCATAGCCTCGTTGTGTTGAGTACCCCAACGCCAGTAAAAAGCCTTCATCGCCGCGAACAAGTGCTTGTAAGCGGGCGCTACGATTACAAGGATAGGTAGGTGGATCTTGTGTGATGTCTACTGGGGGTTGATGATTGTCCTCCTCTGTCACAATAAGATTTTCACGTTCCAACATTTGTAAAACACGCGTCATACTGTCAGATGTTTTTTGAGTATGTGAATCCTGTTCTGGACACAATTTTGATGAAACTTGTTCAGGCGTTCTGCCATCGGCCAGTAACGTAAAGTCCAATAGCCGATGGGTATAATCAAAGGTCGCCCCTAGCATTTGCCCACCTGGAACGTCTTTGAACGTGGCAGAAATACGACGCTCAACATGCATGGTACCGGTATCGATTGGGTTGCTGACGTAAAATCGATTCAAGGTAGTACGATAGGCTCTTAGTAAAAAAATGGCTTCTACTAAGTCGCCTGCCGATTGCTTAATTGCCAGAGCCGCTAGCTGAGGGTCATAGATTCCACCTTCTGTCATCACTCTGGCAACGGCTAAAGCAAGTTGCTCTTGTATTTGTGCAACAGATAACGCCTTGATGCTCAGGTCGCCACGGCGTTTTTTCTCTAACAGCTTGTGGGCATTGGTAATGGCTGTTTCACCCCCTTTTACTGCGACGTACATGATATTACCTCCACATTTGTTGTTCTGGATAAACAGAGAAAGCGTTCTGGATCAACAAAGATAAAATCCAACCCAAGTGGAAAGGTTGCAGGGGCAGATAAATAGGAAAGCAATGATTCTGATAATGAGCTCAGAGCCACCTGATGTTTGGTTTTGATGCCAGGACCTGTTAATGACAAGAGCGTCATATCATCATCCTGTGGCACATCCCCCAAGACGTGATTATCTGCATGATTTACCTGTATTCGGTCAACCTGTAACAGCAATGTGCAACTTTGCTCTGGGTATTCGTGGTTGCCAACTAAGAACGCCTCGTACTGTTCAATGTCAGTTGGGGCAGCCAGTGCAAATAAAGCCGTTTGTGGTTGTTGAACAACATTAACACCAGTATGGAAGTGCAAGTTACGCAAAATAGTATTAGTACAAAACCGCGGTGATAACCACAGCGATGTTTGCTGGTCTAACAAGGTCTGACATAAAGCAAAAGTACTGCCATAGAGGGAATCCATTGCTTCTGCTGGCGCAGCCTGTACTAGGGTTCCAGGTTCGCTCATAGCCTTTAATAGTTGGCGGAATGTGCTTTGTGCGTCGGCGATAGGATCATGAAAACCGTTGACTAAATAACGGTCTAAATGAGAGTCTAAATGAGTGTCAGTGGATCTAGCCATATTTAGTCCTCCCCTCTAACTAAGGTAAAGAAGTTGACTTTGGTTTGTGCAACCTCCTTCGTATGGTTGTCTTGCTGCTGTTCTAACTTTTTGGTCAATGGGGTAATAACGTGTGTCATTACCCGATCAAAACATGCCTCATCCTGTAAAATGGCATCCAATTGTGCTGCTCGCTCGGCATGTCGTTTATCACGACCTGCAACGTAGCCATAGCCATAAAAGCCTTGCGCAGAAAGAACGACACAGCGAGTGATAGTCATATCACCCAAATTAAACTGAGAACCTGTGCCACCCATACGACCACGAACTTGGGTTAAGCCGATTTCAGGCGCTCTTATTACTTCAAAATCTTGTTGTGCAGCCTCTGTATCGGATAACGAAAGAAGCTCACTAGCGGCAGACTTTGCCATGATCGACATCCAGTATTGTCGTGGTGTTTGTTGACTCGTCATATTAGGGCTCCACACTGTATTCAAAAATGTCGCTGCGCGTGACGCTGATGGAATATTCCATTAAATCGCCGCTATCGATGAGAAAGTACAAAGAATGAATTTCCATCACAGGAATACCACGGCCAATTTTTAACTGTTGGCATTCGTCAAAGGTTGGCATACGTGCTTTCAAACGCGTTTTCCCCCGTTTGGCTCTGTACTGATAAGACGCTTCTAAAAAAGTATGCAATGACCCACTGGTGTAATTTTGTAAGATGGCCTTTTCAACACCGAATACATGATGCTTGATTAGAGTCGTAGGTTGATTGTCAATTGATCGACTGGTCTTAATTACGACACAGTCTGTATCGTCAGGGAGGTTCAGACGATTGGATAACTCAACTTCTAAGGTGATAGCCTGACAACCTAATACCTTGGTCACCAAAGAAACGCCTTTTTTCGATAAGTTGTAAGTGAAGCAAGACTTGTTATCCAAGGCATAATCAATGGCTGGTGAGGTGACCTGATTGCCAACCCCTTGTAAGCGTTTAATTAAACCGTCTTGCACTAACTCATCAATAGCACGTCTTACCGTGTGTCGGTTTACCTTAAAGCGGTTCGCTAACTTTTGCTCAGAAGGTAAAAAACCGCCCGTTTTATGCTGATACCGAATTTCATTTCTCAACGTGGTGGCGATGTCTAAATAAATGGCCATCGTATTTACTACCTCGTATTTCATGCAACAGAAATTTGTCTATACAAGTGTTTGCGATAAAAAAATCGCTGCAATCAGATAAAACGCTTGCGCAAATACTGAGAGATCAAGTCAATAATGACGACACATAAAATGATGACGATCATGACCGCGCAGGTTTGCTGAAAGTTAAAACCACGCATACTTTCCCAGAGAATCACGCCGATACCGCCAGCGCCCACCATGCCAACCACGGTGGCAGAACGAACATTAGATTCAAAACGGTAAAGGGAGTAGGAAATCCATAACGGCAACACCTGTGGAATCACGCCATAGAGGATTTCTTCTAATTTATTAGCGCCAGTAGCGCGAATGGCTTCAACTGGATTAGGGTCAATGGCCTCAACGGCTTCAGAAAACAATTTCGCCAACACGCCAGTGGTATGAACAAATAGAGCCAAGACGCCGGCAAAAGGGCCAAGGCCAACGGCGACCACAAATAACATAGCAAATACCATTTCGTTGATGGCACGAGTGGCATCCATTAAGCGACGAACAGGCTGATACAACCACGCCGGAGCCATGTTTTCTGCACTCAATAAACCAAAAGGAATTGCACAGATAATGGCCAAAATCGTCCCCCAAAGTGCGATGTGAACTGTGACCACCATTTCATCCAAATAGTAATTCAAATCACTAAAATCAGGCGGAAAAAAGTCACCAGCAAACTCCACCATATTGCTACCATCTTTGAGTAGAATAAGTGGATTCATTTCGGCCGCGTTCCAGCCCCATCCAAGTAAAAGAAAGAGCAATCCCCAGCCCAGAGCACCGAACCAGTTAAACGGCTTTTTCGCAAGACTATCTAAGGCAATATCATTCATCATATGTCTCTTTTATAGTATCGATAGCAGTAGGTGAATCAGTGTGACGAGATACGCCACACCAATAATGTCTACCTAGTTGGCCTTGGCCGCAGCAATCGCATTCATGGCGCGATTCAGTGCCGCTAATTGATAGTCAATTTCTTGTATTTGGTCGGCCTTTTCTTGTTTGTCGATTGTGCTGTCATTGACAAGCTTGATGCGGTTTTTAAAGAGTACCAACTGGCGAATAGGTAAAAGCTGATCATTACTAGAGGCTTTGAAAGGCGCCCATTGTAAGGCCTCTAAGATAGCAAGCTCTTTGGCATCTTGCGTTTTGCCATATCCCATTATGAAATCATAGACCTTGCCTTTTACATCTTCAGGCAAGCTTTTACGCCAAACTAATGGGTCTGATGGAATAAGAGGTGACTTCCAGATTACCTTCACTTTGTCGTGTTTATCTGGGTGCGTTACTTTAATACGAGATACATTTTCAGTATTGTTAGTGGCAACATCCACTTGGCCCGCGGCGACGGCAAGAAAATTACTCTCATGGCTGGCATTGGTGACACGTTTAAAGGCTTTTTTAGGGTCAAGGTTATTTTGCGCAAACACATAATAACTAGGCACTAAGAAGCCAGAGGTAGAGTTCGGATCACCGTTACCAAATGTCAGATTTTTACTCTGATTTAGCATATCTTCGACCGAATTAATTTTGCTGTTGTTTTTATTAACTAACAGCAGGCTCCAGTAACCAGGGTTACCCGATACATCAACGGTTTGGGCAAAAATTTCCCCACCGGCACGGTCAACGGCTTCCATTGCTGACTTATTGCCATACCAAGCTAAATCCACTTTATTAAAACGCATTGCTTGAATGATGCCGGCATAGTCAGAAGCAAAAAACGGTTTTACCTTCATACCAATTTGCTTTGACATATCGTCTAAAAAAGGGGTCCATACCGTTTTTAAATTTTGTGATGACTCTGTCGAAATAATGCCAAAATTTAGTTCTTTCATATCAGCAGCATACGCATTGGTCAGAGGTAAAATGGCACCAATAGAACTGACAATAAGCGCCACTTTTATACATAACTTTCTTACGTTCATAACATAAACTCCAACAATTAATTAATAAGTGAACGGGGTTGTGAATGATCTTCTTCGGTGTTTGCTGTTCCATCTTGTGAATAAGGCATTCCATTTGACATGTTCATTCCGTTTGAACTGGAAACAGTGTCTTCACTAAAAGAATGTACTGCTTGAGTTCCATAAAGCTGGTTGAGCTTGTGCTGATTAAGTTGATTAATTTGTTCATCAAAAAAGACCGCCCCATCTTGCAACGCAACAGCGCGTTGGCAGTATTTTTGGGCGTAATCCACCTGATGCAGAGTGACAACAACCGTGATGCCATCTTTTTCATTAATGTCTTTTAACGTTTGCATAACTAAACGAGATGACTCTGGGTCGAGAGAAGCAATGGGCTCATCGGCAAGAATAACGTTGGCTTTTTGCATTAACGCTCTGGCAATTGCTACACGTTGCTGCTGTCCACCGGATAAGTCGCACGCCCTCTTTAGCGCTACATTTTTCAACCCCACTCGATCTAAGGCCTGTAGAGCTAAGCGCTTTTCTTCTGCGGTAAACCAGCCCAGTAGACTACGATAAGAGGGAATACGACTCAGTCCGCCGACCATAACATTGGTCAACACCGATAGGCGATTAACCAAATTAAATTGTTGAAAAACATGGCCGATTTGGGCGCGAGAAGTGCGAATGTCTTTATCCAACTTACCCTTTGATTGAATGGTTTTACCTAATACACGAATAGATGATTGGCTGTTTTTATCCGCGAGCAATAAACCCGAAATATGGCGCATGAGCGTCGATTTACCTGAGCCGGAGGGGCCAATTAATGACACCATTTCCCCTTCATTGATCAACAGATCAATATGCTTTAACGCATAAACCTCTTTGGTGAAATACTTCTTAACGCCTTTGATTTCAATGACACTCATTCCACTTACCTCGTAGAGTCAATCACGATCAACAGTGCCACTCATGAACAGCGAATCATCAACAACATGCTGCAGACAGATGTACTGTTTCTGGCTTTGTTTTAATCGATACTAGGAAGCCAATGTGACAGTTAGGTTATCTAGATAAGTCTAAAAAATGACCAGAAAATGACGGTAGAGAAAAAGCAACAACAATAAAGGTCTGCTGTTTTTCACTTGTCTAGAAGAGTGATGCGAGAAAAAATGAGCAAAAAGAGCTGTTTATCAAGGTAAGAATTTTGGCCTGTCTAGCACTCTTTTTAAGAGAGAGAAAAAGATGGTTTTTAATGACAAAAAACATCAAAAAAAATGATAATTTTTAAATAAAAAAATACAGTGAACAAGAAAAAGGCAGAAACAAAGAGAGTTCTGCCAATGAAAAGAAGGGGTTTTGTTCATTTGAATTTCGTGCTGCTGTGAATGTCTGCGTAGCTGTTATTCTGGGCTACGGTGCGATTCAACACGATACTCTGGTTTGATTTGAGGCAGAGGATACACATCTGACATAGGCATTGGGATGCCACGCTCATTGATCAACTCCGCATGGGAACGATTTAACTTTCTTGGCTCAACCACACCACACGAATGGGCAATAATGCCGACTTCTTTTCTCATGTTTTTCACAAAGTTCGCCACTCGTTCCGCTTTATTACTCGGAATAAGCCCTTTTTGCAATTTCGGATTGTGCGTTGTAATACCAGTGGGGCAGGTGTTTTTATTACACTGCAACGCCTGTATACAACCTAGGGCAAACATGAAACCACGAGCAGACACAACAAAATCCGCCCCCATACATAAAGCTGCCGCCACATCTGATGGGTTCACCATTTTCCCCGAACAGATAACTTTGATGCGATCTTTTAAGTTGTAACTGATCAAGATATTGATGACCTTGGGTAAGCTGCGCTTTAGCGGTGTTCCCATATAATCCATTAGACTTTGTGGCGCCGCACCTGTGCCACCGTCGGCGCTATCGACGGTAATAAAATCCGGTGCACATTCAATACCTCTGGTATGAATTTTTTCGCACAATTCTTCTAGCCAGGCTGATGTGCCTATAACGGCTTTAAAACCAACAGGTTTGCCTGTGACATTGCGTATTCGCGCTATCATATCCAGCAAATCGTCAATATTGCGAATGTCTGGATGACCATTAGGACTGATAGAGTCTTCACCAACAGGAATGCCTCGTATCGCAGCGATTTCGTCATTGACTTTTTCGCCTGGCAAAATGCCGCCTTTGCCTGGTTTGGCTCCTTGACTCATTTTGATTTCAAACATGCGGACTTGTTCATGCGCGGCTACTCCCCGTAATTTTTCATCGCAAAGTTGACTGTTATTATCTCTCACACCATATTTGGCTGTACCAATTTGAAAGACGATATCGCAACCACTTTGTAGATGATAAGACGACAAACCGCCTTCACCAGTATTCATCCAGATGCCTGCTTTTTTCGCCCCTGTTGCTAGCGCAGTTACCGCTGGCACGGACAAAGCGCCAAAGCTCATACCCGATAGGTTATAGATGGAGTTAGTAATAAAAGGTTTGTCGGCGTAAGGGCCGATTGTTACATGTGATGCTTCTTTGGCTTCTTCCTCCAATGTCGGGAAGGGGTCGTTAAGAAATAACAGGTCTCCAGGTTTATCCAAGGAACGGGTTGAGCCAAAAGCGATCGTTGAATCAACGTTTTTGGCCGCACGGTAAACCCAAGAGCGCTGCGCACGGTTAAAAGGCAATTCCTCTCTATCTTGCGCAAAGAAATACTGGCGGAAAAACTCACCAAGATGCTCGAATTTGTAACGCAAGCGCCCGATAACAGGGTAATTACGGCGAATTGTTTGTTCTGTTTGGTTAATATCAACGATATACATATAGATGATCGCTACAATGAGCAGAGCGAGCAGCCCTGCAAAAATCAGTGATAAGGCTTCGAGTAGATGAAACGCGAATTCTGGGAAGTTGCCCATTTCCATGCAATAACTCCTGCTAACTTGGTGAAAGTAAAATAATATCGTCTGACTTAGTGAACGCAAAAAAAGTTCGTAGTCGTTTTAACTTTACAATGAAATAATGGCAAATTTTTATCAACAAGAGTGAATATATAATCTTAATATCAGGTAAGATGCCCATTACTTTTCATTCTGAGTATAGGGTGGTAACTGAGTGTTTGAACTTTCTTTAACAATTCTTCCTATCTTTGGCCTTTTGCTATTTGGCGCCTTATTGCAATACAAGCAATTTCCAGCAGATCAATTTTGGTCTGGTGTTGATAAATTGGTGTATTGGGTTTTGTTCCCCGCCATGTTGTTTTACAACATTTCTCAAGTGGATTTAAGCAGTCCTGTGCTGCCTAACTACGCAATAGTTATTGCCTTTGCCTTAGCTTTGGTAAGTTTGTTGGTGCTGATTACCTGTGTATTCAGTCGAACAAATCGGCCAACTGGAACGTCAGTTTTACAGGCTTGTATACGTTTTAACTCATTTATAGCACTTGCCATCGCCAATGCGGTTTACGGTGAAGAGGGCCTTATTCTGGCAACCCTAGGCGCGGCTATCTTGATTCCGAGTGTGAACGTCATTCTGGTTATCAGCATGGTGACATTGCATGGTAAAAAAAGCAGTTCTCTTTCAAACCTGTTATTGAAAGAATTAGTCAAAAATCCACTTATTTTAGCAATTTTAGCCGGTGTTCTCGTCAACTTAGCGGAAATAGAGAAGGTATTTTTGCTCACCGACATGACAGGTATTTTATCTCGAGCTACCTTGCCACTTGTATTGTTGGCGGTTGGAGCCAGTTTGCGGATCAGTGCCTTTAAATCTTCAGGATTATTGTTAGTGCTGTCGACTCTTATTCGCTTGATTTGCTTCCCCTTAGCGATCGGAGTGGCCTGTATTTTCTTAGAATTAGGGGCGCTAGAATCGTGTGTGGCGATTTTATTTGGGGCGGTACCAACGGCAACCTCAGGTTATGTATTAGCCAAACAACTAGGAGGGAACGCGTCAATTTTATCCGTCTTTATCAGTGTTCAAACTGGGTTAACCGTTATCACATTGCCGCTTACCGTATGGTTTAGTCAAACTTGGTTTGGCTACAATGCTTGGCTGCATTAATGGTTTTTGGCATTGAGGCTTGTTGGCTCCGCTGGTTGTCTGTTTTTTACTAACCACCTTTTAGATGATGGCTGAGATGCTTCGATCTTTCTCTCAGCTTAGTTAAAGATGATTCAGCGTTTGGCTTTGGATTTGGAGCCAGTGTTTGATAGCGACCATTTCTGCTTCGTTACGGCGGCTGGTTTTATGAGCAAAATAAAAGTTATCGCCAGTTTCAAAATGATGACAGGGTAATTTAATGAGTTTGTTATTTATTTCATCCTGTTCCAGCATGTAATCGTTAATCAGTGCAATTCCGTAGTGATGTAAGGCGGCTTCTTTACCTAAAATTAAATGGCTAAAATTGCGTAATATAGCGTTATCTGGCAGAGATAAGCCAATTGCCTCAAACCAGAGTTGCCAATCTCGCGCAAAGTCATTAAAGATACTAAAGGTAGTAATCAAGGGAAATTGAGTAAGCCACAATGGATTTTCTATTAAATACTCATCCAGCGATTGTTGGCTAAACTTGTGTAATTGAGCGCTCATCTGTTGATAAAACTGCGGGCTACAAACTGGGAATAGGCGTTCTTTATAGAGAAAGTGAAAGTCAAAACCCCGTTGGTGGTTATCAATGGTAATAAAACCATCACCGATACGGTCTGATAATTCAGGGTCAAGATGCATCATTTCAATAGATACATCTGTCTGCGGGTGCTGTCTTTGAAAGTCAGTCAGGCGGGGAATCAGCCAATACACGGCAAAAGAACTATAAATGGCCAAACGAAAGCGCCCGTTGTGTTGGCCTTTAAGCTGATTGGTGGCCTGTTCTATTTGTAATAAAGAAGCACTAATACTTTCTAGATACGCCTGCCCTTCATCTGTAAGAATGAGTTGGCGCCCTTGGCGTATAAATAAACGCTCGCCCAAATAATCCTCTAATGACTTTATTGTATGGCTCACAGCACTTTGTGTCACATTGAGTTCTGTTGCGGCCTTGGAAAAACTATTAAGGCGGGCAACCGTTTCAAAAACAGGCAAAGATTTAAGTGGTGGTAACGCCATAACGCGATTGCTCCGTAACTAAATAATAAAAGTGAGTATTACTTTTCATTAAAAAAACTAATACTAAACCAAAAAAACTCGTTTTACATAATATCTCTCTCTTCCTTAGAATTTTGTTTCTTCGCAGGTTTATAGCAACGTGTTTTACATCGAGCCATTATTAGCAGGGGCGTTTATGCAGGGTCATACTTCATTTAATTTAGCCACACTTAAACGCATGCTTTTTGCTCGTGCATTTTTCGTTAACATGGGGAAACGTACATCAAAAAAAACTGGCAATGACATGACGATTGCCAGTGCTATTTTACTCTTAGTATTAGGCAATTTTACGGCAACCGTTTCTGATGTTCTGATTAAATTGGCTGGTCAGGATATCCCCATTTTTCAATTCATTTTCATTCGCTCTATTTTTACTTCATTGTTTTTACTGATATTTTACCGATCAATTAATTGGTCTAATTTATTTGTTGGTCTTCCTGTTCACTTCTTGCGAGGCAATATTTGGGTGTTGGCCTCCTTGTGTTTGGTGTTATCACTGCAACTTCTACCACTTTCAACTGCCAATGCGATTTTTTATACGGTGCCAATAATGATTGTCTTGTTATCAGTGCTCTTCCTGAAAGAGCGTTTAACAGCCTTAATGCTGTGCGCGGTGATTGGAGGCTTTACCGGTGTATTGGTGATTTTGCGCCCAACAGAAATTAATTTGGGAGCCATCTACGCTCTAATCTTTTCATTGTTATTGGCTGTTAGCAGTTTATTGATCCGTAAGTTGCCTAAGAGACAAGCTTTATTGCATGGTTTGTGGGTCACGCAACTGTGCGCTATTCCACTTAGCTTTGCCTTGTTTGTTTGGGAAGGGACAACATTGAATTTGGCTATGATGGGTTATGCGGTTGGCTCTTCACTTTGCTCAATTGGTTACAGCTTCTGTTGTATGAAAGCCTATAGTCATGTTCCTGCTAGCCGTATTGCCAGTGTGGAGTACGTCGGCTTATTGTTTGTTGTGTTTGCTGGCTGGTTAATTTTCTCTGAAGCCTTAGATATTTGGTTTGTAATTGGGGCCGCCTTAATCATTGTGCCTATCTATCTGCTTGGCCGTCATGCTCGTAAAAAGACGCTAACTACATAGAGTTGATTTGACAGCGCTACAAATAAATAGAAGACGTGAAGGCACTAACAACAACGCTCTTTCTTTGTCCTTGGGGCTGTGAATTATCACAGGCTTATATGTATACTAGAGCCTGTTTATACAAAACAGTGAAAAGGACCTCCCACCCATGTTTAATCTGTCGTTTACCTACTTCAGTGCTGTCCTGTGCGTGACGTTGCTTTTGTTTGGCTGCGCTGTTGTGCCGCAATACGCCGAAGAAGCTCCCGTTGTTGCCTCTTGTGATTTGTATACAAAAGAATTAGAGCTAAATGTAATTGATGGGACAAATGCCTTTTCTAATTGCAGTGGTGATGGCTGCGAAGCGGCTCTGGTTCTCGCTGCCGGTGTGTTTGTTAGCAGTGCCGTAGTTTCTGGTTCGATTTATCTTGTTGGTAATACACTACATTGGTTAGAAAAAGAAACGCGCTGTAGCGAAGAGGATGTACAGCAAGAGTCGGCCCAATACGATGATATTTTAAAAGCCGTGGGTGGCAAAAACGTTACATCACAAGATGCCTTGCATGATGCAGTGAATCAACACCTGACAACAGAGCAGTAATAGTCATGCGTGTGATCTAACTGGATAACCACAGGTGCTTAGTTTTTCACAGATGCTTAGTTTTCCGCAGATGCTTAGTCTCCAAAAGTGCTTAGCCTCTTAATAGGGTTGTTTTACGATGAAAAATGCTCTGTCAATTCGCTCTTATACAAACCATATCCGTTCCCATACACATGACTACCACCAACTTGTTTTACCTTTAAATGGCTCCATCGATATTCGGGTTGAAAAATATCAAGGTATGGTGAGTGTTGGCGATGGTGTGATTGTGCGTTCTGGTAAAGAGCATCAGTTTAAAGCCCATGAGCAGGCGCGTTTTATTGTGGCCGATTTGCAAATTTTGCCAGACAACATGCTGGAATCAAAACAGGTTGTTTTCTCTCTCAGTGCACCTTTACTGGCTTACATTCGCTTTTTAGAACAGCAATTGCCGCATCATTTAAGTGAGCAAATAGAAGTAACCAGTGTTGCCTTGTTTCAGCAATTATTGACAGAGCAGAGTTGTCACTATCGTATCGATCCACGTATAGAGCATGTCCTAGCTGAACTTCATAAGGATATTGCAAAAAAATGGTCGTTAGTGGCATTAGCAAATATTGCTTGCTTAAGCTTGACACAATTTAAAGTAGTATTTCGCCAAAGTGTCACCATGACCCCGCATCAATACATTACCCAGATACGGATGGAAAAAGCCAAAGCCATGCTGGTTCATACGGATTGGCCGGTGAGTATTATTGCTGAAAAAGTAGGGTATCAAGATGTATCAGCCTTCAGCCGTCGTTTTTCCAACTACTATGGGCAACCCCCTTCAGCTTTCCTACGTTCTTATATGTAAAAGCGTCTCTTTATGCTATTAAACCGTCTTTTTAGCAAAAAAAAGTGTTTTTTTGTCGTTACTATTACAACCGACTTTTAAGTAATCTCTGCACGAAAACAACGTCTGAACAAGAGGGTATTATGGCAACAACATTAGGCATACTAGCATTACTTTTATGGAGCATGCTGGCGCTATTAGGCACACTGACAACGGATATCCCTGCGTTACAATTATTAAGCCTATGTTTTTTTATATCGGCGCTTCTTATGCCTATTAAACGACTCGTTAATGGCAAATCGATATTAAAAAAGCCAGCCTTAACAAAACCACAATGGCTAATTGGCATAATGGGGCTGTTTGGTTTTCATTTGTGCTATTTTCTAGCGTTAAAATTTGCTCCAGCGATTGAAGTGAGTCTCATCGTTTACACCTGGCCATTGTTGTTGACCTTGTTTGTATCTTCCACTCATACCCGTTTAAGTGCAGCCATTGGTGGACTGCTAGGTTTTATTGGAATCGTGTTTATTGTCGCAGGCGGAAATGAAGTGAGTTTGGACAATCGCTATGTCCTCGGTTATTTGTTATCACTGGCGTGTGCCATCATTTGGTCGAGCTATTCTTGGTTTTTAACTCGCTCGCAAAGCCATGTGGACGATGTTGGTTGGTTGTCTTTGTTGGTGGCATTGTTTGCCTTAATTGCACACTTCAGTTTTGAAGCAGATCAAGGTAAGTGGCAGTTAAGCTGGCAAGAATGGATTGGCGTAATTCTACTCGGCCTTGGTCCAGTAGGCGGTGCGTTCTATTTATGGGATATTGCGCTAAAACAGGGTAATCGAGTGTTACTGGCGTCTTTGAGTTTTGGTACACCGCTTCTCTCTGCCATTATTCTGGCTTTGGCTGGATTAAATGCTTGGTCGATTAATATTGTAATTGCATTGATACTGATTTTAGCTGGCGCCATCATTGCAAATAAAAATTGGCTGAGAGGAGTAGAAACGAAACTTTACCGTCGCTTTGCTACTGCTGCTAAACAGCCAAAATAACTAAGGTACTTTTTATCATGGCATGCAAATCTTCTCGTTTAAGATAAATGCCATCGATGAGCAGGCGGCATAAACCGTGTAGGGTAGCCCATGTACTTTGCCCTACACGCAGTGATGTGTCTTTATGGCTGAGAATGCTGGCTTGCTGTAATTTTTCTATCAAAATTAGCCATTGTTTAAAACTTTCTCTGGATAGTTTTTGCAGAGCCTCGGTCGGTTGACCAGATTTCCAAATAGCGCGACCGTACATCAAATCGTACGTTTCGGCATGCGTATCAGCAAACTCAATGTAAGCACAAAAGTAATCTTCAAAAAGCTGCTTCTTTTGCGCTTGAGTGGTGGCGCATTCTATTTTTTGAATGAATGCTTGTACCGTACTCACTTGGTGTTGAAAGCCAGTAATGGCGATTTCACATAGCAGTGCGTTTTTGTCTTTGAAATGATGGTAGGGCGCGGTACGAGAAACGCCTACGTAATCCGCCAGCTTACGCATAGAAAGTCCGGCAGGACCATCTTGTCGTAACAGTTCAATGGCGGCTTTTAATAACGAATCCGCTAAGTCACCATGATGATAACTTTTTGTTGTTTTAGTCTGATGTGGTTGAGGTTTTGTCATAGGCTAGAATGTAGCAACCTCGCTTGACAAGGTCAAAATTAAACCCTATCTTGACAGTGTCAAGATAGGGTTTTTAATACTACCAACCTTGTTGGAAAAGCAACGACTAAGCCGACTAAGTCGTTGAGAGACGTGGAAAAGGTAGGCAAAAAGTACGTAAAAAGAGCTTAAAACTCACTTAAAAAATAGAGGCCATTATAATGAATAAGACAGTTTCGCATTCACACTATCCACACTTATTTGAACCATTGGACCTTGGCTTTACTACATTAAAAAATCGTGTCCTCATGGGATCTATGCACCTTGGGTTAGAAGAAGCGAAACAGGGTTTTGAACGATTGGCCGCCTTCTATGCGGAACGAGCAAAAGGCGGCGTTGGCTTGATTGTTACTGGCGGTATCGGCCCAAATCAGGAAGGTGCAGTACATATGGGTGCTGCTCTTATGGCGAGTGAAAGAGATGTGGCAAACCATCAAAAAATTACCCAAGCAGTTCATGATCAGGGTGGAAAAATTTGTATGCAAATTTTGCATACAGGGCGCTATGCTTACAATCCACAACTGGTTGCGCCATCAGCAATGCAAGCTCCTATCAACCCATTTCCTCCAAAAGAATTAGATGAAGTGAACATAGAGAAACAAATAAAAGACTTTGTTTCTTGTGCCAACTATGCCAAAGAAGCAGGATATGATGGTATTGAGGTAATGGGGTCAGAAGGGTACTTACTCAACCAATTTATCGCAGCACGAACTAATCAAAGACAAGATGACTGGGGTGGATCCTATGAAAACCGCATGCGTCTGCCGGTGGAGATAGTGAAGCGTATTCGAGCAAAAGTGGGTGAGAACTTTATTATTATCTACCGTTTGTCTATGTTAGACCTTGTCGAAGGCGGCAGCTCTTTCACGGAAATTGTGCAATTAGGCAAAGCCATCGAAAAAGCAGGTGCGACTATTATTAATACTGGGATCGGCTGGCACGAAGCTCGAATTCCAACCATAGCAACCAAGGTGCCAAGGGCCGCATTTACTTGGGTTACTGCCAAAATGCGCCAAGAACTTACTTTGCCGTTAATTACCTCTAATCGTATTAATACACCAGAAATTGCGGAAGACGTACTGGCTCGTGGTGATGCGGATATGGTGTCTATGGCGCGGCCTTTTTTGGCGGATCCGGAATTTCTAATTAAGGCTTATGCCAATAAAGCGGACGAAATCAATACATGTATTGCTTGTAATCAAGCCTGTTTAGATCACGTTTTTGCGAATAAACTAACCTCATGTCTCGTGAATCCTTATGCCTGTCACGAGACAGAAATGTTGCTTACACCTGCCGAACAAGCCAAATCCATTGCCGTTATCGGAGCAGGCCCTGCTGGTTTAAGTTTTGCTGTTACGGCTGCTAAACGTGGACATACAGTCACCTTATTTGATGCTGCCCCAGAAATTGGGGGACAGTTTAATATCGCTAAGCGCATCCCTGGCAAAGCTGAATTTTATGAAACATTACGCTATTTCAAGAAGCAACTTGAACTGCATCAAGTAACCGTAAAACTAAACACTAAAGTGACTGCTGATATGCTCAATCACATGCCATTTGATGACGTAATTTTGGCAACCGGTATAACACCACGAATACCTGAAATAGAAGGTATTAACCATAAAAAAGTGTTGAGTTATTTGGATGTGATGAATGGGGCTGAGGTTGGTTACAAGGTAGCGGTTATTGGTGCTGGCGGTATCGGGTTTGATATTTGTGAAGTCTTGGCGCATTCTGCACCCTCGAAAGAGCCAGCTTCATCTCAAGAAAAAAACCAAGAACAAAGTATTGCTGATTTTATGGCTACTTGGGGCGTTGACATGAGTTTACATGCGCGTGGTGGTGTAGAGCAGGTAACACCTGTGATAAAGGCGTCACCACGAAAAATCTATCTACTACAACGTAAAAAAAGCAAAGTTGGCGCACAATTAGGCAAAACAACGGGTTGGATTCACCGAGCGGATTTACAGAAAAAAGGCGTTACTATGCTGGCGAATTGCCAGTACGATAAAATTGACGATACGGGCTTACATATTACAACACCAGATGGTAAACAATTATTAGATGTGGATCATATTATCATTTGCGCTGGGCAAGAATCGCGTCGAGACCTAATAACAGGTTTGCAAAAAACACATCATTTGATTGGTGGCGCGGATGTTGCCAGTGAGCTTGATGCAAAGCGCGCTATTGATCAAGGCACTCGGTTGGCGTTAACGATATAGTGTTCAAGGGCAAACAATAAAAATAATAAAGGTAAAAAAGATGAAAAACTTACAACAACAATTGACAAACTACGCCTTGTATCATCGTTCAAGACGCAATGTTAGGACTCACTTTATCGGCATTCCACTAATCGTTTACGCGGTCATTTGCTTACTGGCAAGAATAGAAGTGTACTTTATTGCAGCGCTTGATATGCCATTGCATGCTGCGCATATAGTAGCCACCATATTAGTTTTATACTACTTGGCATTGAGCCTATCACTCGGGGTGGTAATGGGAGTTATATTATTTGCGCTAATGTATTTAGCTTGGCCTATTGTTACTTTAACAACATCTTATTGGCTCGCTTTTAGTGTTGGTCTCTTTCTTGTTGGTTGGCTGTTTCAATTTATTGGTCACTACTTTGAAGGAAAAAAGCCAGCCTTTGTTGATGACCTCGTTGGCCTGATCATAGGTCCGTTATTTGTCTTGGTCGAATTTTTGTTTTTACTTGGCCTTTATCAATCTTTAGCAGAAGAAATTGAAGCAGAGGTTGGCCCAGCAAAGCCATAACGCGTTTTAGCTAAAGAGGGGACCAATAAGGCTAACGTTCAGAAGGCCTATTCGTCTCTTCCTTATATACCTATTACCACATAAAGCAAAATTAATACGCCATTAACAAAGGGCAAAAACAATAGCAGTAAGGCACTTTTAGGCATTTGGAAAAAATATAAAATCCAAGGTACAAGGATGGAGAATAACAAAACCGCAGGTAAGCTCATTAGGCTGAAAATAGCGATGTAAGTTTCTGTTCTTGTGTTCGTTCCTAACATGATAGAAAAGATCGCCGGCATAATAGTAAAAGGAAAAGCACAAGCGTAAATAACCGTCATGGCGATAAGTGTATTTTTCACTTTTTTATGTTGGCTTTGTGTTTTTGCCGTTTGATTGTCAACAAGCCGAGTACGTTTATTTTCTCTGTTGTCTGCTGCGGGGGTTGCCCTATGCATTTTCATAAATAAGCCTTTGTATTTCTATCAATTGACTAGAGTATAGAAAGCATACTTCCTTGAAAAAACAAAAACTCAGGAACTAACTTTGCCTTTTGATAGGCAAGTTGTGCAGACGAATGTCTGATGAGAACCTTTGTTTTTTTAACACTGTTTAGTGTAATACACTTTTGTGATGATGTTGCCAATCTCTAACTGCTTGTATTAGAAAAATCTTTATTGTGGCTACTCATATATTGTGACTACAGTTTAATTGTGATTATAGTTTAATTGCGACTATAGTTTAAAAGCCCCAATGTAAATAGCGGGTATAGGTGTTTTATTGCAACGAATACATTTAATAATGATTATTGTATAGTATTTGTTCAATAATGAACGCGTATCTTTATTAGCAGGCTGTATTGGACACGCGGTTTGAGCACCATAGAGCAAAGCTATTTTCAGATTGCTAGCTGTGTTTTTGACTTTCTGTTAATAAACGATATTTTCAGTCACTAAATAGGGTGAGAGGGCAATAAAAATGGAGTCGCTCTTTAATATATCGTCCAGTGGTTACGCGAAAGGGCGACCGACATATCCAGCTGAGTTATATTTGTGGTTGGCTCAGCAGGCAAAAAACCGAGAACGTGTATGGGATTGTGCATGCGGAACAGGGCAAGTGTCAGTTGATTTAACCGCTTATTTTACTCATGTTGAAGCCAGTGACATTAGTGAAGAGCATATTGCAGAAGCTACCCCTCATCGAAAAATCCATTATCAAGTCTCTTCTTCAGAAACAACCTCTTACCCAGATAATCACTTTGACGTCATTTGTGTAGGCCAAGCACTGCACTGCTTTGATTTAGAGCGATTTTGGCCAGAAGCAATACGTCTACTAAAACCGGAGGGATTGTTTGTTTGTTGGGGCTACAGCGGCTTAAAAATATCGGATGAATTTGATCAAATTATCGCCAATAGCGTCTTGCCATCTTTATTACCCCACTGGCCAAAGCAGAACAAAATTATTTGGAACCGCTACAGCAAAATCGACTTTCCTTTCGAAATGATACAAGTACCTGATTTTGAACTATCGTTAAAATGGAATGCTTACCGAGTATTCGATTATATGAAAACATGGACGGCATGGCGGGCACTTCCTGAGCAAGAAGCCAATATTTTACTTAATGCCGCTTGGGAGAAAGTAGTGGAAATATGGCCAGATCCGAATCAAAAGCGCGTTATTCATATTCCTTTTTTTGCAAAAGCAGGTCGTTTGAAAAAGAGACATTAGAGAGAGGCAATAAGTAAGACTAAAGTGTAATAGTGTGAAAGCAACAGCAATATATAGTGAAGGACAGTGCGTATGCATTTTCTTAATCGGCGGCTACGCTATGTTATCTGGGCTTCTATGAGAAATTGTGTGCGTATAACGAGCAACTGAAAACGGGAAATAACTATAAATGGGAAATAACTATGGATTCTTTGCAAACAAAAGTACCAAACATCACAACAAAACAGGCATTATTTACTCAAGACAGTTTTGCAAACAGTTATCAAGCATCGATAGAGAATCCTGATGTTTTTTGGGCAGAACAAGGGAAGAGACTCGACTGGATAGCCCCTTATAGTAAAGTAAAAAATACATCATTCGATTATGGCAAAGTCGATATTAAGTGGTTTGAAGACGGCGTTTTGAATGCCGCTTATAATTGCATTGACCGTCATTTGCCTCATAAAGCAACAAAAGTGGCTTATCACTGGGAAGGCGATCAAGAAGGAACTGATCGTGACGTGACGTATCAAGAATTGCATGATGAAGTTGCGCGTTTGGCCAATGGTTTGAAAAAACTAGGTGTTAAAAAAGGGGATCGAGTGGCGATCTATATGCCAATGATCCCTGAGGCAACTTTTGCCATGCTTGCTTGTGCTCGTATTGGCGCTATTCATTCGGTCATTTTTGGTGGCTTTTCTGCTCATGCGATTGCCGATCGCCTTAACGATTCCACCGTGAAAGTGGTGTTAACCGCAAACGAGGGTTACCGTGCGGGAAACCGTATTCCTCTGAAACACAATGTTGATCTAGCTATTGCTGACAATGCTTGCCCAAGTGTCGAACATGTTGTTGTACTGCCTTACACAGAGACGAAAATGGATTGGGATGAAAAACATGATGTGAATTGGAAAGAACTGGTTTCTACTTGCTCTGTTGAGTGCCCACCTGAACCAATGGCTGCCGAAGACCCACTTTTTATCTTGTATACATCAGGCTCGACAGGTAAACCAAAAGGCGTCTTGCATACCACAGGCGGCTACATGGTATATGCCTCATTAACCCATCAAGTCGTATTTGATCTACGAGATGATGATGTTTATTGGTGTGCTGCCGATGTGGGTTGGGTTACAGGGCACAGTTATATTGTGTATGGTCCACTTGCTAATGGTTCAACCAGCATCTTATTTGAAGGGGTACCAACCTACCCAGACTCCGGCCGAATTGGTCGTATCATCGATAAATACAAGGTGTCGATTTTATATACAGCACCAACCGCAATTCGAGCGCTTATGGCCAAAGGTGATGAGCCGATTAATTCAAGCCATCGAGATTCACTACGTATATTGGGCAGTGTTGGGGAGCCTATTAATCCAGAAGCTTGGTGGTGGTATTACACCAAAGTAGGGAAAGAGCGCTGTCCAATTGTTGATACTTGGTGGCAAACAGAAACCGGTGGCATGATGATGACGCCAGTAACAGGTGTTCATGACATGAAACCTGGTTCCTGTGTCGGACCATTATTTGGTGTTCAACCTGCTCTTGTGGATGCCGAAGGTAATCTAATTACTGATACGGATAAAGAAGTAGAGGGTGGATTGGTGCTGTTAGATTCTTGGCCAGGGCAAGCTCGTACGGTTTACGGTGACCATGAGCGCTTTGAGCAAACCTATTTCAGTACCTATAAAGGTATGTACTTCACTGGTGATGGGGCCCGAAGGGACCTTGATGGTTACTACTGGATTACTGGCCGTGTTGATGACGTATTGAATGTTTCTGGTCACCGTTTAGGCACGGCCGAGATAGAAAGTGCGCTAGTGGCTCACCCAGCCATTGCCGAAGCAGCGGTTGTTGGTTACCCCCACGATATTAAAGGTCAAGGTTTATATGTTTACCTAAATAAGGTAGATGGCATTACTGTCAATGAGGAACTGATCAAAGAAATTCGTCAATTTGTACGGGATGAAGTCGGCCCGATTGCCACGCCAGATTTAATGCAATGGGCAAATAGAGGCTTGCCAAAAACCCGTTCAGGTAAAATTATGCGTCGTATTTTGCGTAAAATTGCGGCGAATGAACATGACTCCCTTGGAGATATCAGTACGTTGGCGGACCCAAGTGTGGTCGATGATTTAATTGAGCACAGACTCAATAAGTAATTCGCTTAATTGGTGTGTGGCGTAGCGATACATCTATCTTCATATCTATTTATGCATCTATTCGGTGACAAAAGCGACTGACTCTATACTGTATGGTGTAGAATCAGTTGCTTCATAAAAATGCAGAATAAACCTGTCACTGGTCTATTTTGCTTTTTGCCTTGCACTCTTTTATTCTCTTAAAAAAATAATAAGTTAAAAAAAGAGGGTGAGTTATGTATTCGCTGTTAATTGCTGATGACCATCCACTATTTCGTGATGCCTTGAAGAATGCGATCTTTAACCATTTAAATGATCTTAATATTCATGAAACGAATAGTTTGGAATCTACGCTGCAGTATTTGTCGGCTGAACCAGAGTTGGACTTATTATTGTTGGACCTAAACATGCCCGGGAGCGGTGATCTTTATGGTTTGATGAAAATCCGCTTTCAATTTCCAGAGTTGCCAATAGCCGTTGTGTCAGGCAGTGATGAACCGGAAATAGTCGCCAATGTAATACATGCTGGAGCCTTAGGCTTTATTCCTAAAACCAGCCAGTCGTCTGAAATTGCCAATGCAATACTAACCATTATGGCAGGGGAAGTGTGGTTACCTGACCATATGCGTGATGTCGTTAATCAATCCCCAGATGCCACTCAGCAGGCGGCACAAAAAGTCGCAGAACTGACACCGGCTCAATACAATATTCTGTGTTATCTAAACGAAGGTTTGCTCAATAAGCAAATTGCCTACGAACTTAATATTTCTGAAGCGACGGTTAAAGCTCATATCACCGCCATCTTTAGAAAATTAAACATTAATAACCGCACTCAAGCTGTGTTAATTGCCAGTTCGCTCAAATTAAAAACACTGGCATTGTGAGTCTTAAAATCAAAATACAATTAAATTAGAAAGAACATATCGTTTAATTTAAATCGATTTATATTGTTATTTTCGCTACATTAGTTCACATTTTATCGTTGTTTTTGTCAGCAACTGAATATCTGCATGCAAATGGATGTCAGTTTGCAATTATCTAAGAAGGATGAACCAGATTGAATCAAGTCTAGAACTTGAGCTAACTGTGTCACTTAATTTGTCAGAGAGAGCTATTTATGTCGTTAATTATGTTGCCTGCTTCCGAATCCTTTACCGATTGCCTTGCCTTAGGGGAGGTGATGTTACGATTGGACCCGCAGGAAGATCGCATTCGTCGCACAAACCTGTTTCGTGTTTGGGAAGGTGGCGGAGAATACAATGTTGTACAAGGATTAAGCCAGTGTTTTCGCCAACGTACAGGCATCATTACTGCGTTGGTTGATAACGAAGTTGGCGCGTTAATAGAAGGGTTGATTCAACGAGCTGGTGTCAGTAGCCAATGGATAAAATGGATCGCCCATGACGGTGTTGGGCAGCAGGCGCGTAACGGTTTGTATTTTATGGAAAAAGGATTTGGTGAGCGTGGGGCGAAGGCTGTCATGGACCGTGGTCACACAGCAATTGCTCAACTTCAGGTTGCTGATATCGATTGGGATAAACTCTTTACCGCGGCAAAACCACGTTGGTTTCATGTTGGCGGCGTGATGGCAGCCTTGGGTGAACATTCTCCCGCAGTAGTCGAAGCGGCGATGCTAGCAGCAAAAAAACAAGGTGCGGTTATTTCTTACGACTTGAATTATCGAGCCTCTTTATGGTCGTCAAAAGGAGGGAAAGAAGCTGCCATCGCCTGTAATGAGCGATTGATTGCCCATGCGGATGTGCTATTTGGCATTGAACGTCTGCCTCGTACGATTGAAACATTGGACGCAGATGTATTCATTGAAGCCTTACAAGACATGCAGGCACGTTTTCCTAATTTGCAATGCCTAGTCACCACTATGCGTATTGTTAAAAACGCGTCTAGTAACGATTGGGGTGGCGTTTGTTTGGCACAAGGGCAAGCCTTTGTTGCACCCTCTAAGCCAAATTTGCCGATCTATGATCGAGTCGGCGGTGGCGATGCATTTGCTGCGGGCTTTATTCACGGCATGTTAGCCGAAGAAGGTTGGCAAAAGAGTATTGAATTAGCCGTGGCACATGGCGCCTTAGTAATGAGCACACCTGGTGATAATTCTATGGCAACGAAGGACGAAGTGTATGCTTATGCAGCGGGCAATGATGCCAGTGCGAACCGCTAGTACTATTTAGCTGACTTTTATTTAGTATTTCTATTTAGTTTCTCTCTAAGGTCTTTCATATGAACTAAATACTGTTTCGTTCCTCATAGCTTTAAGGTAATCAGCACATAAAGGTATGAAGTATGCAGCAGTATTTGTCTTTTTTATTCGTCACACTGATCGTTTTTATTCCTCAGACTGTTTCTGGACAAACCTTTCAAACAGGAACAACAGCCCCAACAGTCATTGAACTTTATACCTCAGAAGGGTGCAGCTCTTGCCCACCTGCCGATCGCTTTCTTGCTGATTTTGCCAAGCAAGAAGACCCTTTTCAAAGCGTTATTCCATTGGCTTATCATGTGGATTACTGGAACTACATAGGTTGGGATGATCGCTTTTCTCGACCTGAATACAGCTCACGCCAGCGCCAGCATGTTCGAGAAGGGCATACCAGTCAGGTTTATACCCCAGGTTTTGTAGTGAATAACAAAGAATGGCGTGCTTGGTTTCGTGGTAACAGACAAGTGCCGCAAAACCAAGGTGCTGCAGGGCAGTTATCCGCTGAGTTAAAGAATGGTATTTTGCAAGCGCAATACACAGGGCACCCAAGCGTAAAAGGCCCTTACTTACTTCATGTTGCTTACCTAGGTATGGGAATCACCACACAGGTAAAAGCAGGAGAAAACAGAGGTAGAACCTTAAACCATGACTATGTTGTTTTGAATACACTCAGTCAAATCAGCCAAACAAATCAATGGCAATTGAAACTTGATTCGCCGCCAGAACAAGGCCAAAAGCAAACAGCGATAGCCTTATGGGTTAGCCCTGCCCATGAGTTAGATGTATTACAAGCGGATGCTGCCCTGCTTGAAGCAGGTGCTTTTTAATCTTGTCTGATTGTATGCCTCAACCGCCACCTTTGTTCTGCTTTAAGAAACTAGATTGGCAAGGTTCTAGTTAAAGGGGTGAATAAGTCGTATAAATAAGCCTACTAACGCCAGCGTGTGAAGAGCGCGCTTCATACTGAATTCCTGCGCACTTTCTATCTACATCCGTACAGCTCTCCATCTACATCTGTGTAAGTTGCCTATGGGGCTTCTAGAGAAACAGCCTATCTTCTTTACGTCTTTGTTATATAGATTTTTTTATCGATTTTCTTATTTTTTCAGCGTAAATAATTTAAAGGTTTGAGCAAGGTCAAAACGCCTTTTTTTCATAGGTAGACAATAGCGTTATCTTTTGACAAAGGTACCAGCAGTGAAAGCTCAAAACCCACAGCAACAACGCAAAAAATACGAACGTAATACGTTTTTATTTCTAACGATTTTTCTTGCCCCTATTGTAACTATTGCTCTAATTGGTGCTATTGGTTTCATCATTTGGATTAGTCAGATTTTGACTGGCCCTCCAACGGCATAGTCAAGGAGGCTATATGAAGGAAAAAGCCACCGAAAAACTGGCTAACCCTGCAAGAAGGCAGTTATTACTAGGTAAACAGCCAGATTCACCGCAATTGCGCCTACCGTGGGTAACCGATGAAGCGAATTTCCTCGAGCACTGTACCCAGTGTGAAGAATGCGTCAAGGTGTGCGAAACCAACATTATTCAACATGATCAAGCGGGTTATCCCTATATTAATTTTCAGCACGATGAATGTACTTTTTGTCAACAATGTATTGATGTGTGCGATCAAACATTCTTTCTCCCTGCTTTAGAGCGTGATTCTACCAAACCTTGGTCAATGAAACTTGTTATCACAGATCAATGCTTTGCCTTGAACCACATATTTTGTCAGAGCTGTCAGGATGTTTGTGAGCCACAAGCCATTCGTTTTTATTACAAGAATGCGGGTACACCGGCACCAAACCTAGCAACAGATCAGTGCCATCAATGTGGCGCTTGCGTGTCTGTTTGTCCGTCAAACGCCATCCAACACCTATTTTATAGCTAAAAAAATGCTAGGAGGCACCATGAATAATGCACTTGAATATCATGTCGCAAGCTTTATCGCACACGCAAAACCAGAACACAGCAGTATGCTTGCTAAGGCAATCAGTGAAATAGAAGGAGCCGAAATACATGCTATCAGCCCAGAAGGAAAAATCGTATTCACCATAGAAGCTGACACGCAAAGACACATCGCCAATCGAGTAGAACATATTCAATACCGAGATGAGCTTTTAAGCCTGTCACCGGTTTATCACCAATTTTTAAATGAAGAACAATTGCATTAAGGAAATCATTATGGCCATTGATCGTCGAGCATTTATTAAAGCCAATGCGGTTGCTGTTGCCGCTTCTGTTGCTGGTGTGGCAATTCCCACAGCGGCATCAAATTTAATTACTACCAGTGAAGCCACACAAATTAAGTGGGATAAAGCCGCTTGTCGTTTTTGTGGGACAGGTTGCAGCGTTAACGTCGGGGTAATGGATGGAAAAGTTGTTGCGACACATGGCGATATTAAATCCCCTGTAAACAAAGGGCTTAACTGTGTTAAAGGCTATTTTCTTTCGAAAATTATGTATGGCAAAGATCGTTTAACCAGCCCCATGTTACGCATGAAAAATGGTCAATATGATAAACAAGGTGAGTTCACCCCAATTAGTTGGGAGCAGGCCTTTGATATCATGGCAGAAAAAGCCAAAGCAACATTAAAAGCAAAAGGGCCAACTGCCGTTGGTATGTTTGGTTCAGGTCAATGGACAGTACAAGAAGGGTATGCAGCCGCTAAGCTCTATAAAGCAGGATTTCGTAGTAACAACATTGATCCAAATGCGCGCCACTGTATGGCATCCGCGGTAGGCGGTTTTATGCGTACCTTTGGGATTGACGAACCTATGGGGTGTTATGATGACATAGAAGCCGCTGATGCGATTGTACTTTGGGGTTCTAATATGGCAGAAATGCATCCGATTCTATGGACCCGAGTTACCGACCGACGCTTGAGTGCCCCCCATGTTAATGTCGCTGTTTTATCCACTTACCAGCATAGAAGTTTTGACTTAGCCGACAATGGCATGATTTTTACCCCACAAACCGATCTTGCCATTTTAAATTACATTGCTAACTACATCATTCAGACCAATCGAGTGAATCATGATTTTGTGAACAAGCATACGAACTTTCGCTTGGGTAATACTGACATTGGTTACGGATTACGCCCTGAGCACCCATTGGAGAAAAAAGCCAAAAACAATAATAAAGCAGGTGGCTCGACGCCTATTTCGTTTGAGGAATATGCCAAATTCGTTAGTAAATATACTGCTGAATACGTTTCTGAGCTATCTACGGTTCCTGTGCATAAATTAAAAGAACTGGCTGAAATGTATGCTGACCCGCAAGTAAAAGTCACCTCTTTCTGGACGATGGGATTTAACCAACATACCCGTGGCGTGTGGGCTAATAACCTAATCTACAATATTCATCTACTTACAGGAAAAATAGCAACATCTGGTAATAGTCCTTTTTCTTTGACAGGACAGCCATCGGCGTGTGGTACCGCCAGAGAAGTGGGTACTTTTTCACACCGCTTGCCAGCCGATATGGTAGTGACCAATCCGAAACACCGCGCGAAAGCAGAAAAAATATGGCAACTACCAGAAGGCACGATTCCTGCCAAACCGGGTTACCATGCCGTATTGCAAAACCGCATGCTCAAAGATGGCAAGCTGAATTTTTATTGGGTGCAGTGTAATAATAACATGCAAGCCGCGGCCAATATGAACGAAGAGGGCTTACCGGGCTATCGTCATCCGGACAATTTTATTGTGGTGTCTGACCCTTACCCAACCGTCACCGCACAAGCCGCTGATCTAGTGTTGCCAACGGCCATGTGGGTTGAAAAAGAAGGCGTTTACGGTAACGCCGAACGTCGTACCCAAGCGTGGTATCAAATGGTGCAAGCGCCAGAAGGGGCCAAATCCGACATGTGGCAAGTGGTGGAATTCTCCAAACGATTTAAAGTAGAAGATGTCTGGCCAGAAGTATTGCTTGCAAAAAAACCAGAGTTACGAGGGAAAACCCTCTTTGATGTTTTGTACGCTAACGGCACAGTTGACCAATTTTCACTGGATGACATTCCAACTGATCGTTTGAATCAAGAGTCACGAGACTTTGGTTTTTATATCCAAAAAGGCTTATTCGAAGAATACGCCACCTTTGGCCGAGGCCATGCCCACGACTTAGCTCCTTATGATCGTTATCATCAAGAACGAGGACTACGCTGGCCAGTGGTGGATGGCAAAGAGACACTACGGCGTTTCAAGGAAGGCTCTGATCCGTATGTGAAACCCGGTACGGACTGGGACTTTTATGGCAAACCTGATGGTCGAGCCGTTATTTTTGCTTTGCCTTACGAACCAGCGGCCGAATCGCCAGACGATGAATACGACCTTTGGCTCTCTACAGGGCGAGTATTAGAACACTGGCACTCTGGTTCCATGACGCAACGCGTCCCAGAGCTTTATAAAGCCATGCCAGATGCTTTGGTGTACATGCACCCAGACGATGCTAGATCACGAGGGATGCGTCGTGGTGATAAAGTCAAAATTGTTTCGCGTCGTGGCGCTGTTGAAACCCGAGTGGAAACAAGAGGGCGTAATAAGCCGCCAAAAGGCTTAGTATTTATGCCGTGGTTTGATGCCAGTCGTCTGGTAAACAAGGTAACTCTGGACGCAACAGACCCACTTTCAAAAGAAACGGACTTTAAAAAATGCGCCGTCAAAGTGGTGAAGGGAGAGGCATAATGAAAAACAAATTTATTGGGTTCACACTGCTCAGTGTTTTACTGGCTACGATCACGAATCTACAAGCAGAAGGCGATAGCCTTGCCACCCTGCGTAATGCCACAGCAATAGCAGATCAAAAACCAACGCCTAGTATTGCAAAAACGCAAAATAGCGATGTTAAACAAGTGCGTAGCTACCCAATGCAACCACCGTTGATTCCACATACTGTGCGTAATTATGAAATTAATTTGAACAGCAATAAATGCATGTCTTGCCATTCACGGCAACGTATTCGTGAGTCACAAGCCCCTATGGTCAGTGTGACCCATTTTATGGATCGAGAGGGAAACTTCTTAGCTGAAATTTCACCGCGTCGTTACTTCTGTAATCAATGTCACGTGACGCAATCTGATGCGAAACCCTTGGTAGAGAATACGTTTGTCGACATGCATACTCTTATTAACATGCCACCAGAACAGTAAGGACACACCATGATCCGTATTATTAAGATAGTCTGGCAAACCTTACGACGCCCTAGTGCCTATTACAGTTTAGGGTTTCTGGTTATGGGTGGCTTTATTGCTGGTATTCTCTTTTGGGGGGGATTCAACACGGCATTAGAAGCAACCAATACCGAAGCCTTTTGTATTAGCTGCCATGAAATGAAAAATAATGTTTATGAGGAACTAAAAACAACGATTCATTTCACTAATCGTTCTGGTGTGCGTGCTACCTGCCCAGACTGCCATGTGCCTCATAAATGGACGGATAAAATTGCGCGGAAAATGCAAGCGTCAAAAGAAGTATGGGGTAAGATATTTGGTTCAATCAACACCAGGGAAAAATTTATTGAGAACCGAAAACGCCTCGCATTGCACGAATGGCAACGCCTTAAAGCAAATGATTCACTGGAGTGTCGCAACTGCCATAACTTCGACTACATGGACTTTACAGAACAAAGTAATCGAGCGGCTCAACAACACTCTACTTCACTAGCAAGTGGCGAAAAAACCTGCATTGACTGCCACAAAGGCATTGCGCACCAATTACCTGATATGCAGGGAATAGAAGGGTGGCATTAAGCCACCCTAAAATCGATAAGGAGTTCTAAAACTCATAAAAAATGCCGAGGCAGTCATCTTTGCGTTGGCGTAGGTTTTTATATTACGAAACCTTTGTCGCCTTAATTGCTAGCTGAAAACCACAGGCTTGGGCGTAATTAAGTAGCGTTTTCCAACTCGGGTTGCTACTGCCTTTTTCAAGTCGGCTGATATTGCTTTTCTGTGTCCCCATTTTTTCTGCAACTTGTGCTTGGGTTAAACCAGCAGTACTGCGCATCGAAAGCAATTGATCAATGAGACTAAACTCATTTTCAAGTTTGTTGTACTCTTCCCTTACTTGTGGGTTTGCTAAGGCCTGTTGTTTTAATGTTTGTAGGCTCATATTTGTTCTACCTCTCTTTTCCGTATTCGTGCTAACTGTATATCTTGCCTTGATAGTTGTTGTGATTTTTTTACAAAGCTGTGTAATACAACGATATGTTGTCCTTTTAAGTAGCAGAATAGGCTTCTGCCAATGCCTTCTTGTGCTTTTGCCCTTATCTCAAATAGTCCATTCCCAATCGCTTGTGTATGAGGTGGACCTAAGTCGGCTCCATGCTTTTGCATTAGTTCTAAAAGGCGAATCATGCGAGCTTGAATTTTAGCGGGCATGCAAATATTGCTTTATCTACTCCGTAATAGAAATCAATTTTCCATGTCATTTTACTCTCCATTTGTTTTACCATTTTCTTGGTGGTTATCATAAAGGATAACTTTAATTGCTATTTTTGTCTAGCGTTAAACAAAAAAAACTTTGTCTTTACCAAAAAGCGAGTAAATAATGCGTGCTACATCTACTATCTAAATTTGCGAAATACTATTTGAAGTGAAAACTGATATTCATGACGTCCCTTATTAAGCTAAAAGAAGAGATTCAAGCTTGTACACTATGTGCAGAACACTTGCCTTTGGGGCCGAGACCTGTGGTTCAAGCTGCGACATCTGCGAAAGTGTTAATTGTTGGGCAAGCGCCAGGTAGAAAAGTGCATGAAACAGGAATACCGTTTAACGACCCAAGTGGTGATCGGCTGAGAGATTGGTTAGGCATCACAAAAGAAGTCTTTTATGACGAGGAACAAATAGCCTTAATTCCCATGGGGTTTTGCTATCCTGGCACGGGAAAATCAGGCGATTTACCACCAAGAAAAGAATGTGCTATTCAATGGCGACAAGCATTATTAGCCCAACTTCCTGATGTGCAACTTACTTTACTGGTCGGTCAATATGCGATGGATTACCATTTGCCTAAGAACAAGCAAACCTTAACAGAAAAAGTAAAAGCATGGCGTGAATATACTCCAAGTACGATTCTTTTACCGCACCCAAGTCCAAGAAATAATATCTGGCTTAAGCGCAACCCTTGGTTTGAAGAGGAGCTTGTGCCAGAGCTGAAAAAGCGTGTGAGGCACTGTTTGTCGGCCTAGCTCTTATTTTAGTGGTCTGTCGCTATTTATTTTCATAATGTAATCCCATTTATATACGTCATTTAACGTACTCGCCTAGGGCGTTCTACGCATACTATTCCTTGTGTGATTTTTTACTATTGGTAGTGCATAACTTGTCATTACATAAACAGTCACTGCATAAATCGTTATTACATAAAAATCACAATAGGATGGCTCCAATCATGAAAATCAAGAATCTTGTTTCTAGCATTGCTTTTGCCAGTGCCCTTACTAGTACAATGTTCATTGCAACCCCTTCAATCGCCGCAGATACCATCAAAGTCGGTGTTTTACACTCTCTGTCAGGCACGATGGCGATTTCTGAAACAACACTGAAAGACACTGTGTTGATGATGGTGGCAGAACAGAATAAAAAAGGTGGATTATTAGGCAAAGAGCTGGAAGCTGTGGTGGTTGATCCTGCATCTAACTGGCCCCTATTTGCCGAAAAAGGCCGTGAACTTCTTACCAAAGAGAAAGTAGATGTTATTTTCGGCAGTTGGACATCGGTCTCCCGTAAATCGGTTTTACCAGTACTGGAAGAGTTGAACGGTTTAATGTTCTACCCAGTGCAATACGAAGGGGAAGAATCGTCTAAAAACGTGTTTTACACAGGTGCTGCCCCCAATCAACAAGCCATTCCTGCTGTCGATTATTTAATTAATGAATTAGACGTTGAACGTTTTGTTCTAGCAGGCACAGATTATGTTTACCCACGTACAACTAATAAAATTCTCGAAGCGTATTTAAAAGCCAAGGGCGTTGCGAGCGCGGACATCATGATCAACTATACCCCATTTGGTCATTCTGATTGGCAATCAATCGTTGCAGATGTCAAAAAGTTTGGTAGCCAAGGCAAAAAAACTGCGGTGGTATCGACCATCAATGGTGATGCGAATGTGCCTTTTTATAAAGAGTTAGGTAACCAAGGTATTTCGGCTGAAGACATTCCTGTCGTTGCCTTTTCGGTTGGTGAGGAAGAGTTGTCTGGTTTAGATACCTCGCCGCTAGTAGGTCATTTGGCAGCATGGAATTACTTCCAAAGTGTTGAAACGGATGAAAATGATGCCTTTATCGATACATGGCACGCTTACACCAAAGACAGTGAACGAGTCACCAACGACCCGATGGAAGCGACCTATATTGGTTTTAACATGTGGGTGAATGCTGTTAAAAAAGCGGGCACAACGGACGTTGACGCGGTTGAACAGGCGATGATAGGTCAAACAACTACGAACTTGACTGGCGGCACAGCCGTGATGAATAAAAACCACCATTTAAGTAAGCCCGTGCTCATTGGGGAAATTCAAGCAGACGGACAATTCGAAATTGTGTGGGAAACAGAAGGCGTCGTTGCTGGCGACGCATGGTCTGATTTCTTACCTGGTTCCAAAGACCTAATTTCTGATTGGACGGCTCCTATTAAGTGCGGTAACTACAATACAAAAACCGCTAAATGTTCAGGTCAGAATTACTAAAACTAAAACTAAAACTAAAACTAAAGGTAAAGCTAGAACCCATTTCCTTGGTGCGCTTATCCAATTCGACTTGTTCGATGTACCTCAACTGCATCACCAACTTGCTATGTGACGCCCAAGGAAATTGCTTATAAAAAGCATAACCACTCAATTTGTTATTTGCCGAGATGGAGTAGATAAGTTTGAAATACCTAATTGTGCTTTGCTGCTTCCTACACGTATTCTTGCAACCCGCTCATGCCGCCCTAGAAATAGAGTCTCATCGAGAAGCAGACTTATACACTGAGCTGGCAGGAGCCAAACTCAATAAAATGATACCGATTTTAGTCGAGCTAGAAACGCTTAAAGGCGAGCAGATACTGCCACTTTTTACCCTACTGATGGCGGGGAATCTGTATTATGTCAAAGCAGATAAAGCCTTAGTTGGAAAAGCCAACGAGCAAGGAGCGACCTCATATAAATCCGTATTTACTCAGGAAGAACGGCCTGAACTAGGCAAAAAAGACGTAAAAAAAGTCAGAGTGAACAACAAATTACGCAGCCATTTACGCACGGCAATCGCGCGGATTCAACTTACTTCTACTTCGCCTGTCGTACGTGAAAAAGCGGTGCGTACTTTGCTCGCAAAATTAGACCCGAAAACCATCGTCTTATTGGCAGATCGTTACGCCATTGAACCCCACCGCGAGGTAAAAAACGCCATAAAACTGGCTTTGGCTTTATACACAGCCACACAAACTCAACAATCCATTTCAGATCGTGTTATGGCGATTGAAACCCTATCAACCAGCTTAGAAAATCAGGTCAGAAATACGCTTGTCCAACTAACGCAAGACACCCATCAACCCATAGCGTTAGCCGCACAAAAATCCCTGACGCAAATTGAGCAAAGGGCGCAACGTTTTGCGCTAGTTGATAAGCTCTTTTTTGGGTTGAGCCTTGGCTCTGTGCTGCTTTTGGCATCCATCGGGCTTGCCATTACCTTTGGCGTGATGGGAGTAATCAATATGGCCCACGGCGAGATGATCATGTTGGGTGCTTATACCACTTACGTGGTGCAATTAATGATGCCGAATTATATTGATTACTCTCTTATTGTGGCGATTCCAGCCGCTTTTGTTGTCTCAGGGCTGATGGGGATATTGGTTGAACGTCTTGTTATTTGTCGTTTACATGGCCGGCCACTGGAAACCTTACTTGCCACATTTGGTATCAGCCTCATTTTACAGCAGCTCGTGCGCACGGTGTTTTCTCCTTTGAATCGTCAAGTCTCCACACCCAGTTGGATGAGTGGCTCATGGGAAATCAACCCTGTGTTATCACTGACGCTCAACCGTCTTTATATTCTGGCCTTCTCGTTAGCCATTTTTTTCTTGTTGGTAATGATCTTGAAAAAGACCTCGCTGGGATTAAATGTTCGTGCGGTGGCACAAAACCGTGCTATGGCAAAAGTCATGGGAGTCAAAACACATCGAGTGGACGCACTAACATTTGGACTTGGTTCAGGAATCGCAGGCATTGCGGGTGTGGCATTAAGCCAGTTAACCAATGTGGGCCCGAACCTTGGTCAAGCCTATATTATTGACTCGTTTATGGTGGTGGTATTCGGCGGCGTTGGTAACTTATTAGGAACATTGGTGGCGGCCTTTAGCCTAGGTATTGGCACCAAGTTTTTAGAGCCTATTACTGGGGCGGTACTGGCCAGCATTATCGTACTGGTATTTATTATTCTGTTTATTCAAAAACGGCCAAAAGGGCTCTTTCCCCAAAAAGGGAGGGCAGCAGAATGAAAGGTATTATTCACTTTGTTAGAGGGTATGGCTTTTCGCAAGGTCATGAAGCAGGCAAATATACCTTCCCTTTTGTGCTGCTTCTACTCGCAGTCAGTGTGTTTGCCGCCGCAGCCAACACGTTTCTGCCTGTTGATTCGGCGCTATATGTCAGCACCTATACCATCACCTTGCTAGGCAAATACTTGTGTTATGCCATGCTGGCGCTGGCGGTTGACATTATCTGGGGATACTGCGGCATTTTAAGCCTAGGGCACGGGGCATTTTTTGCTCTTGGCGGCTATGGTATGGGCATGTATCTCATGCGTCAGATTGGTGACAGAGGTGTCTACGGACACCCAGTCTTACCCGATTTTATGGTCTTTCTTGATTGGCAAACCTTACCTTGGTTTTGGCAAGGGATGGATCACTTTGGTTTTGCCATGTTAATGGCGCTATTTGTACCTGGTTTATTGGCCTTTGTGTTTGGTTGGCTGGCGTTTCGCTCACGGGTAACAGGGGTGTACTTATCCATCATGACCCAAGCGCTAACCTATGCTTTGCTGTTGTCTTTCTTTCGCAACGAAATGGGTTTTGGTGGCAACAATGGCCTAACCGATTTTAAGGAAATTCTCGGCTTTGATTTACAAGCCGATAGCACCAGAGTGAGTTTATTTTTAATAACGGCACTCTTGCTTGTCGTGCTGTTGTTAGTGAGTCAACGCATATTATCGTCTCAATTTGGCAAGGTGATCGTTGCCATTCGTGATGCAGAACCGCGCGCCCGCTTTCTGGGGTATCGCACAGAGCGTTATAAAGTATGGTTGTTTGTTTATTCGGCCGTGATTGCGGGCATTGCCGGTGCCTTGTATGTGCCCCAAGTTGGCATCATCAATCCGAGTGAGTTCTCGCCAATAAACTCAATTGAAATTGTGATCTGGGTGGCAGTGGGTGGCCGTGGAACATTAATTGGTGCGATTCTTGGGGCCTTGCTCGTCAATTATGCCAAAACCCGTTTTACCGCGATTTTGCCTGATGCTTGGCTTTTTGCATTAGGCGCCTTGTTTGTCTTAGTCACTTTATATTTACCACAAGGCTTGATTGGGCTTGTCAGTCAAATTAAGCACAAATGGCAGCAAGTTCGCCGTAAGGAGGTAGGAGCATGATCAAGCTAGACACGGCCCGCCAACTGTTACGTCGCGATCGAATCTGGCCCTTTCTGATGCCAGAGCAGCCCACGATTGATGTGGGTAATCAGATGATTCTGTATGTCGAGGGTCTGACATTAAGTTTCGATGGCTTTAAAGCGCTAAACAACTTAAATCTGTACATCAAAGACGGCGAACTACGCTGTTTGATTGGGGCCAATGGCGCGGGTAAAACCACCTTGATGGATGTGATTACAGGGAAGACTCAATGTGACTCTGGTTCGGTATTTTTTGGGCAAAACCACAACTTATTAGAGAAGGATGAAGCCAGTATTGCCCAGCTTGGTATTGGCCGAAAGTTCCAAAAACCGACCGTATTTGAAGCGCAAACTGTGTATGACAATTTGATGCTTGCTCTTAAACAAGACAAACGTGTACTGCCGGTTTTATTTTCTCAGCTTATTCATTCTGAGAAAGTTAAGTCAAAGAAAGCCAAGTCAAAAAAGACTAAGTCACAAAAAGCTTGTATTGATGAAACCCTACAAACAATAGGCCTTGCAGAGCACGCTTTTGCTCAAGCTGGCACCTTGTCTCACGGGCAAAAACAATGGTTAGAAATTGGCATGCTGCTTGTGTCTGATTCAAGGCTGCTATTAATAGACGAACCCGTTGCAGGCATGACAGCCGAAGAAACAGAGCGCACCGCCGAATTGCTCACCTCATTAGCAGGCGAGCGCACCGTCATTGTGGTCGAACATGATATGGAATTTGTGCGCCGTATCGCCAACACCGTGACCGTTTTGCACCAAGGTGCGGTACTCGCAGAAGGCACTATGGCACAAATTCAAGCCAACCAAGAGGTGATTGAGGTTTACCTTGGTAAAGAGGAACAAAAACCAGAACAAGATAAGCAGGTGGGAGCAGCGCCATGATGTCGATCAAGCAGATAAACCAGTTGTATGGTAGCACTCAAATTCTTTGGAACCTAGATTTAGAGATCGAATCTGGTTCCATTACCTGCATCATGGGCCGCAATGGTGCAGGCAAAACCACACTGTTAAAAAGCATTATGGGGTTATTGCCAATACAATCGGGCGATATTTTGTTAGAAGGAACAAGCCTTGTTAAACAAGGGGCAGAACAAAGAGCCTACATGGGGATCGGGTACGTACCCCAAGGTCGAGATATTTTCCCGACCCTTACAGTAGAAGAAAACTTACGTATCGGTCTGCCAGTATTAAACAAACGCACTGGCCAGAAACAAACACACATTCCAGAAAAAGTTTTTGAGCTATTTCCCGTGTTAAAAACCATGTTGCAACGCCGAGGTGGTGATTTATCTGGCGGGCAGCAACAACAATTAGCCATTGCGCGCGCGTTAATTTTAGACCCTAAAGTTCTGATTCTTGATGAACCCAATGAAGGTATTCAGCCTAATATCGTCCAACAGATTGGCGATGTGATACTGAAACTGAATGAAGAAGAAGGCTTAACCGTTATTCTCGTTGAACAAAAATTAGGCTTTGCTCGCCGAGTGGGTAAAGCCTTTCGTTTGATGGAAAAGGGGCAAATTGTCGCGGCGGATAGCATGGAAAACTTAAATGATGAACTGATCAAGCAATACCTTGCGGTTTAGTTTTTGCATAAACATGATGAATACAACGACTTTTTAGGACAATCATGGCGTTTTTTGACTCTGTTGCACTGCCCGCAAAACCAACTCAGGCAACTATTGCGCCTTCAACATGGCATGCCTTTTTAAGCCTCGACTTTGTGAAAACACCTCGAGGAACTGTGCTAAAACACAGCCAACACAAAGGGCCATTGTACGTACAAAAATCGTTTTACCCAGAAGGAAAAGCGGTGGCGCATACGTATTTGCTGCACCCACCTGGTGGGATAGTGTCTGGCGATTGTTTACACATAACCGCCAATCTGGCGCAAGACACACATGTCTTGATCACCACACCCGGTGCTGGGCGGGTTTATCGCGCCAGAGAGGATAAAACGCAACAACAACAAGTAGTGCAACTCAATGTTGGCGCAAACAGCGTAATGGAATGGTTGCCGCAAGAAACCATCCTCTACCCTAATGCCTATGCTCAATTAGAGAACCAGATTAACTTGGCTGATGATGCCAAATTTATTGGCTGGGAAATCACCTGTCTTGGCTTGCCTGCCAATCAAGAATCGTTTGGGGCAGGCGCATTAGATCAGCGTCTACGGATTTACCAAAACGGGCGTTTAAACCTGTTCGAGAAGCTCATTATCGATGGGCATGGGGCGGACATAAAAAACGCCAACGCAGGGCTTAAAACCTACCCAGTAAATGGTGTGATGATTGCTGGCCCTTTCTTGCAGGAGCCAAACGATTTGCTCAACACATTGCGCCAATATTGTGCAGATCATACGGTATTGACGGGTGTCAGCTTAGTAGGTGATTACCTAATTATTCGCAGTCTGCATACGGATTCTGAGCAAATGAAACAGGTGTTTATCGAGTGTTGGCATGCAATTCGCCCTGAATTGATAGGGAAACAGGCCAACGCGCCAAAGATATGGGCAACCTAGATGCCTTGCCATTCATAACCAGACAAAAGCACATAATCAGACAGAAACGAATAACTAAAAACAAGGTAACTAAAATGGAGCTACTACCAAGAGAAAAAGACAAATTACTGGTTTTTACCGCAGCCTTGCTTGCCGAACGTCGCTTGCATAGAGGGTTGAAGTTGAATTACCCCGAAGCGGTCGCCTACATCACGATGGAAATTATTGAAGGTGCCAGAGACGGAAAAACCGTCGCTGAGCTGATGAGTTATGGCAAAACACTGCTCACAGTTGAACAGGTTATGGATGGCGTGGCTGACCTTATTCATGAAGTGCAAGTGGAAGCGACGTTTTCGGACGGTACTAAATTAGTCACAGTCCACAATCCAATTAATTGATGCGATTCATGGCGGAGAAAGACGATGATACCAGGCGAAATACAGACAGCAGCAGGCGATATTGAATTAAATACAGGGCGACGCACCGTACGTTTGCGAGTGGAAAACACCGGTGATAGACCTGTGCAAATTGGCTCTCATTACCACTTTTATGAAGTGAATCCAGCGCTGATTTTTGCACGTGAACAAGCAAAAGGATTTCGTTTGAACATTGCTTCGGGTACGGCGGTGCGGTTTGAACCCGGTCAAGGGCGTGAAGTGGAGCTGGTGGAATATGCGGGTAGCAAAACGATTTACGGTTTTCGCGGTGAAATAATGGGTCAGCTTGCTGCTTACGCCAACGAGCGCCAAGACAATAAGCATCAGGCAGAAAAACACCAAGGAGACAAACATGACTAAAATGGATCGACAGAGTTATGCCAGCATGTTTGGCCCCACCGTGGGCGACCGTGTACGCCTAGGCGATACGGATTTATGGCTGCAAGTGGAAAAAGACTTTACCCAATACGGTGACGAGGTGAAATTTGGTGGTGGCAAAGTCATTCGTGATGGCATGGGCCAGAGCCAAGTGAGCAACGAGGTGGCGGTAGATTTAGTCATTACCAATGCGCTTATTCTTGACCATTGGGGCATAGTAAAAGGCGATGTTGGCATAAAAGCTGGCCGCATCTTCAAAGTTGGTAAAGCAGGTAACCCAGACATACAAGACAATGTTGATATTGTCATTGGCCCAGGTACAGAGGTGATTGCTGGGGAAGGCTCGATTTTAACAGCGGGCGGCATTGATGCCCACATTCACTTTATTTGCCCACAACAAATTGAAGAAGCCCTCACGTCTGGTGTAACCACTATGATTGGCGGCGGCACTGGTCCTGCCACTGGTACCAATGCCACAACCTGCACACCAGGCCCTTGGTATTTAGGGAAAATGCTGCAAGCCACTGACAACATGCCAATGAACTTAGGCTTTCTTGGGAAGGGCAATGCCAGCTTGCCTGAGGCCTTAGCAGAGCAACTCGAAGCGGGTGCCTGTGGCTTAAAATTACATGAGGATTGGGGCACCACACCTGCCTCGATTGATTGTTGTTTGAGCGTGGCAGAAAAGTACGATGTGCAAGTCGCCATTCATACCGACACCCTGAATGAATCCGGTTTTGTCGACAGCACAATCGACGCCTTTAAAGACCGTGTGATCCATACCTATCACACCGAAGGCGCTGGTGGTGGCCATGCACCAGACATCATTCAAGCCTGTTCACGACCTAATGTATTGCCATCTTCTACTAACCCGACTCGCCCTTACACGCAAAATACGGTGGATGAGCACTTGGATATGTTGATGGTTTGCCATCACCTAGACAGTAGCATCCCAGAAGATGTGGCCTTTGCCGACTCACGTATTCGCAAAGAAACCATTGCCGCCGAAGACATACTGCACGATCGTGGGGCGTTTAGCATGATTTCATCCGACTCCCAAGCAATGGGGCGTGTCGGAGAAGTAATAACACGGACTTGGCAAACCGCCCACAAAATGAAACAGCAGTTTGGTCTTTTAAACGAAGATCAAGAGATCGGTGCGGACAATTTTCGGGCACGTCGTTACATTGCTAAATACACCATTAACCCTGCCATTGCTCATGGAATTAGCCATGAAGTGGGTTCGATTGAAGCGGGAAAACTGGCGGATTTGGTGTTATGGAATCCCGCATTTTTTGCGGTAAAACCCTCAATGATTATCAAGGGTGGCATGATAGTGAACGCGCCAATGGGGGACCCCAATGCCTCCATTCCTACCCCTCAGCCAGTGCATTATCGCCCTATGTTTGGGGCATTTGGCAAGGCTGCGGCCGCGACGTCGGTGACCTTTGTCTCACAAGCTGCTCTTAATAAGGATTTAAAAACCGCCTTAGGGTTAGAGCGAGACTTGGTGGCCTGTTGCAATACGCGCACCGTGTCCAAGCATGACATGATTCACAATAATGTTTTACCCAATATTACTGTGGATCCACAAACATACGAAGTGCGAGCCGATGGGGAATTATTAACCTGTGAGCCAGCAACCAAACTGCCTTTGGCCCAGTTATACACCTTATTTTAACCCGTGGTTTCTATACCATTTTTGTTATGCTGCTTTATTAAAAAAAGGCGCTTGTTAACACCAAATTTTGGGAGATAACATGATCGATATTTATGAACGTTTAGGAACCGACTGCGAGCAAAAAATCTACTCGACCGTCGTCCTCACTCACGAACAAAGAGAACGCGGACGCTTAAAATTAGTGAGTGAAAGCGGTGAAGAAGTACGTGTGTTTTTGGATCGTGGCCAACCATTGCAAGTCGGGGAATGCCTTAAAGCCGAATGCGGTCGCATCATACAAGTAATTGGGGCGCTTGAGTCAGTCACTTACGCCAGTTGTGACGATTGGGACAACTTTGCCAAAGCTTGTTATCACTTGGGCAATCGTCATACAAAAATTCAAATTGGTGAGCGCTGGCTCTACATCAAACCCGACCATGTTTTGGAAGAGATGTTGCATTTGTTGGGCTTGACGACTCAACACCAAGAGGCGGTCTTTATACCAGAAGCAGGAGCCTATGCTCATGGCCATCGCCACGACTGAGGCTAGTCTACTCAGACTGCTGCAATTAAGCAGCGTGAGTCTGCCTGTAGGAGGCTATGCTTTTTCGCAAGGTATGGAATACGCGGTTGATCATGGTTGGATTCGTAACAAAACGGATGTGTTTGATTGGCTTAATACGCAACTGCAACAGAGCCTTGCCCGCGTGGATTTACCCCTATTGCGCTTTTGTATGGCAGCGGCTAAGGCATCCAATACGACAAAATTAATTGAATTGAACGACCTACTATTGGCCTGCCGTGAAACCAAGGAACTGCGCCTTACCGATACCGCAATGGGGCAAGCGCTGCTGAGTTTAATGGGGCGTTTATTCGGGCAACTACCTGAGCAATTACTTGGGCAAGCAAAGGGAGAGGAAGTGAGTGACTCAATTAGTTATTCAATGAGTAACTCAAGTTTCAGTGCGAGCAGTCACTCACTTTCGAACTTGTCATCGGTAAACACATTATTAGAGCAAAAAGCATTAGAACAAAAAATACTAGAGCAGCAAGAGGAGGTTAGCTTCGTTACAGTCTTTGCTGTGGCGGCTACCCGTTGGCACATAGATTTGCATAGCGCTGCCTTGGGGTTCACATGGTCTTGGTTAGAGAATCAAGTTGCCGCAGCGACCAAGCTGGTGCCACTAGGCCAAACACAAGCGCAAGAATTACTAGGTGAACTGCAAGTCAGTATTACCGATGCGATTCACTTTTCCCATACGTTAACAGAAGACGAGGTGGGAGCAGGATTACCCGCTCTGGCGATTGCCAGTGCCTTGCATGAAACCCAATATTCAAGGTTGTTTCGCTCTTGAGTGTTGGCCGATTTTAACCAGTTACCAAGTTATAAAAACAACGAATTTATAAGAGGAATGCATTATGACAAACGCCAGCCAGCTAAGGCCCAAACAAACCCTACGTATTGGCATTGGCGGGCCAGTGGGATCAGGTAAAACGGCTTTATTACGGACCCTATGCTCGACATTGCGTGAACACTACAACATCGCCGTGGTCACCAATGATATTTATACCCAAGAAGACGCCAAATTTTTAACCGAACACCAAGCCCTTGAAGCCGATCGAATTCTTGGGGTGGAAACAGGTGGTTGTCCTCATACGGCGATTCGTGAAGATGCCTCGATGAATCTCATGGCGATTGATCAACTATTGGAACGCCACGGTGACTTGGATGTGGTGTTTGTGGAAAGCGGTGGCGACAATTTAAGTGCGACTTTTAGCCCTGAACTTTCTGATTTGACCATCTATGTGATTGATGTATCAGCGGGCGATAAAATCCCCCGTAAAGGCGGACCGGGTATCACCAAATCGGATTTGCTCATCATTAATAAAACCGACTTGGCGCCTATGGTTGGCGCGTCTTTAGAGGTAATGGATCGCGATGCGAAAAAGATGCGTGGCGAGCGCCCGTTTGTGTTTTCCAATCTCAAAACAGCCGCAGGCGTGCAAGACATTATTCACTTCATCATCAACGAAGGCATGCTGGCCGCCAAAGCCTTGCCACCGATAAAAGCGGTTGTCTAAACCAATGAGGGCAAAGTAATGAAGACAAAGCAATGAGCGCCACGCAAAAAATCTTCAAAGTTCGGCGTCACTACAACAAATGGGTGGCCGACCAAACGATGGAAGATTACGCCCTGCGTTATACCTCCAAACGAGGGCATATGATGACCATTGCCGGAGTAGGGCACACGGCACTCGGTGCTGTGGCGTTTCTGGCCCTTGAAAGTTTGGCAGCGGTTATTACATTGGATTATGGATTTACCAATGCTGTGGCCGCGATCCTTACCCTTGCGGTGGTCTTTTTCGTTACTGGCTTTCCGATCGCTTATTATTCTGCCAAACACGGTTTAGACATTGATTTATTGACTCGTGGCGCAGGCTTTGGTTACTTAGGCTCCACCATCACCTCCCTTATCTATGCGTCCTTTACGTTTATCTTTTTTGCCATCGAAGCGGCGATTTTGGCTTCGGCGTTAGAAGTCTTGCTCGGCATTCCGCTGTTCATTGGTTATGCCTTATCCGCCTTGTGCGTTATTCCTATTGTGACGCATGGCATAAAGGCTATCAGCCGTTTTCAAATACAAACTCAGTGGTTGTGGTTAGTCTTGCAAATTGCCGCCATTGGTGTGGTTTTACATGAAGGTGCGCAACACTTTTCTGGTTGGCGTGATTACACGCCAGCCCATTTGCCTGAGGATCAAGGCTTTGATTTGGTGCTGTTCGGCGCAGCGGCTTCAGTGCTGTTTGCCTTGATGGCGCAAATTGGCGAGCAGGTGGATTATTTGCGTTTTTTTCCAGAAAAAACTCAGCACAATAAAAAACGTTGGTGGTTTTGGTTGATCTTGGCTGGCCCCGGTTGGGTATTTATTGGCACGATCAAGATGTTGTTAGGCTCGTTTCTCGCTTATCTTGCCATGAGCAACTTAGGGGGGCTTCATCCTGCTACGGCTAATTCAGTTGCTATTAATTCAGACACTATCAATTCAGTTGCTATTAATTCAGACACTATCAATTCAGTTGCTATTAATTCAGACACTATCAATTCAGTTGCTATTAATTCAGTTGCTATCAATTCAGTTCATACGCAAGCCACAGACCCAACCTACCTTTATCAAGGCGTATTCCTGTTTTTAACCAATTCGCCGACGGCGGCCTTATTGTTGGCTGCTATTTTTGTGATTGTGTGTCAGATGAAAATTAACTTAACCAATGCTTATGCAGGCTCCATTGCGTGGTCTAACTTTTTTTCCCGCCTGACGCATTCTCACCCCGGTCGCGTTGTCTGGCTAGTATTTAATGTTGTGATTGCCTTATTGTTAATGGAGTTTGGCATTTATCAGGCACTGGGGGCGGTACTAAGCGTGTTTGCGATCAGTGCTGTAAGCTGGTTGGCTAGCTTGTCGGCGGACTTTTTGATCAACAAACCCCTTGGTTTAAGTCCAAACTATGTGGAGTTTAAACGGGCACACTTGTACGACATTAATCCCGTTGGTGTTGGCTCTATGCTGATTGCCACCATTTTAGGGTTAATTAGTTACCTAGGTGTATTTGGTGCAGAGGCTGCCAGCTTGTGCCACTTTATCTCGTTAGCGTCTTGTTTTGTGTTTACGCCATTGATTGCTTGGCTGACGAAAGGCAAATACTACCTTGCGCGGCAAAGTCCTGAACTCATTCCCTTTATTACCTCAGGTGAAAAGAATACAACAGTGAATCACACTACACTGACATGCGGTATTTGTGAAAATGACTTTGAAATGCCTGATATGAGTTTTTGCTCCGCCTACATGCAACCCATCTGCTCTTTATGTTGTTCCTTGGATGCACGTTGTTTGGACAGTTGCAAACCCAAAGCTACCATTGCCCAACAAACGAATTACTTTTTAACCCTGTTTTTACCGAAAAAAATCGTCAAAGCCGCCAACTCAAGGTTAGGGCGTTTTCTGGCATTGTTGGTGAGTATTAACCTTATTAACGCGGCATTAATGCTGTTGATCTATCAACAAATGGCACCGAGTACCAGCAACGAAATTGCCCTGCTGCAAGATGCGATGTTAGCCTTATTTTTTATTTTATTGATTGTCTCAGGTGTCTTGTCATGGTTATTTTTGCTGGCCCATGAAAGTCGCGTTGCCGCGCAACAAGAGTCAAACCGTCAAACCCGTAAACTGATTCGCGAAGTCGATGCCCACCAAGAAACAGACCGCGCTTTGCAAAATGCCAAAGAACAAGCAGAAAACGCCAATGAAGCCAAAAGTCGTTATCTAACGGGTATCAGCCATGAACTACGCACTCCCTTACAATCCATTATTGGTTATGCTCAGCTTTTGTCAGACAAAGCCAAACTTACAGAACAGCGACTTGAGCAAGAAAAAAACAGCCTAGACATTATTCATCGTAGTGGCTTGTATCTGGCCGACTTAATCGAAGGGCTATTGGATATCTCCAAGATAGAAGCAGGGCGTTTTGATCTATACCGTAACACAGTCGATTTACCCAAACTCATCGAACAATTGAACAGCATGTTTGCCATGCAAGCACAGATGAAAGGCATTGAATACCAAAGTGTTATTCACTCGCCCTTACCGCAATATGTTGTTACTGATCAAAAGCGTTTGCGGCAGATTCTAATTAATCTGCTGTCGAACGCCGTTAAATACACTGCCAAAGGCTCGGTTTGTTTTGACATATCGTATCGCAACCAAGTGGCGGAATTTTCGATTAAAGACACAGGCGTTGGTATTAAAGCCGATGCGTTGCAACGCATTTTTGATCCGTTCGAACGCGTGCGAGACACCCATACAGGCAACTTACCCGGTACGGGGTTGGGATTAACCATAGTGCAATTATTGACTGACATTATGGGCGGCGACCTACAGATGAACTCAGTGTTTGGGGAGGGGAGCGAATTTCGTGTGAGCCTTATGTTGCCTTGGGTCAGCCACAATACAAACAATACTCACCAACACAAACGCATTGTCAGCTATCGCGGTTATCAGCGCAGCATTATGGTGGTGGACGACGACCCAGTGGTACGAGGTCTATTAGCCGATATTCTGGTTCCTCTTGGTTTTCAAATTATTGAAGCCGCCGATGGCAAAGCCTGTTTGGCAGAAGCGCAATCCAGCACGGTAGACTGCTTTATTTTGGATGTGTCTATGCCAGATATGAATGGCCTAGTGCTGGCGCAATGTTTACGAGAGCAACATACCCAAGCGCCTATCATCATGCTGTCAGCGAATGTGCAGGAACCTCAGTTAAACCCCGATGCGCCTGAGGTGTTTAATCACTACTTGGTGAAGCCTGTGAATAACGATGTTTTATTGGACAGCCTTCAGCAATGGCTCGAACTGGATTGGGTTTATCAAGAACTGGAATCTGCTTCAACCACATCCTTAAGCGCAACGTCAATCACAGCGCCAACAAATATGATGCCAGCCAAGACGGAGCCTGTACTGGATCAAAGTGAAATCACACCACTTCCCGACCATGAAGCCATTAGAGTGTTAAAAGCCTATGCGGAAATGGGTTACAAAAAAGGCGTTCGCAATGCACTGGATCAACTGGCTCAGCACGCTATTTTGGCTGATCATCATCTGCAACAGTTGGAACAGTTATATCAAGGCTTCCAATACGACAGCATGGCGCATTATTTACAGCAGCACTCTTTACCAAAACATTCTTCACAGAAAAACTTTTCACAAGAAAACCTTTCACAAAAAAACCTTTCACAAGAAAACAAGTCCCGCACTAGGAGTAATTCATGAAACCGTCTCTGTCGCTTAACAAGGAGGTTGTTTTAGTGGTTGATGACTCACCAGATGCACTGAGTCTGATTCACGATATTCTGGATGCGGCCAATATGGAAGTGCTGGTGGCGTTAGAAGGGCAACAAGCTCTCACCATTGCCAAACGTATTCGCCCCGACATCATTTTATTGGATGCCCTCATGCCAACGATGGATGGCTTTGTAACCTGCAAGGCCTTAAAAAGTGACCCAGACTTGGCCACTATTCCAGTAATTTTTATGACAGGTTTACAAGACACCGACGACATTGTGCGAGGGTTAGAAGCAGGTGGTGTTGATTACCTAACCAAACCTATTCAACCTAATGAATTGCTTGCGCGTATGCGAGTGCATCTCGCCAATGCCCGCCTTAACCACAGTGCCCAATCTGCCCTTGATAGTGTGGGGCAATACCTCATTACAGTAAGCGAACAAGGTGACATTGTTTGGGCTACACCACAAACCTATGCGCTATTGGCCAAAGCACAAATTGCAGGCGAATGGCACAACACACACCTAGTCGCGCAAATACAAAACTGGCTCAATCATCATCCTGACGAAGGCCATCTCCTAAAAATCACGGGATTTGATTATCCCTTATCCCTAAAAATGATCGGGCAAACAGAACAAAAAGAGCGACTGTTAAAATTGGAAGATGGTAATAAACCGCAAGGTGCAGCGCTGCTAAAAGCCCAACTGCAACTGACTGATCGCGAATCAGAAGTGCTCTACTGGATTGCCAATGGTAAAACCAATCGTGAAATCGCCGATATCCTCACTATGAGTCCACGCACCGTCAACAAACATCTAGAACAAATTTACCCAAAACTGCATGTGGATAATCGCACTTCGGCTGCGGCTATCGCACTCAAGCTGTTTGCCGCTGAACAAGTTATTTAGCGCAAGCGGGAACAAATAGGAAAGACGAAAATACAGTATGCGTGCAGCATATCAAAAGTGACGTAGAGAAACATGTTAGAAAGAGGTTTTAACGTTTTAGCTTGACTTTTCATTATTTAGTCGCTATCAGTCGCTATGTTGGAAAAAGATGTCGAATAGATTCGATTTTAGCCGAACCGGAGACGGGCGGCAGTTCCTAAAGCCACTTTTGTGGCTTTAGTTGTTTCTAGGGAATGGAAAATGTTTTTTTGCTACATTGACGAAGCAGGTTGTACGGGAAACCTACCAGACCACAATACAGACATTCAGCCGGTATTTGTTTTATGCAGTTTGATTGTTCCAGAGCCATCAATTACAGCTCTCACTCGCGACTTTCTTGCCTTGAAGCGCCAATTCAATCCGACTTTAGCCCAATCTCTTGACCATGATCTTGATATCGTTAAATACGAAATGAACAATGCGGACACCCATTCGTTAATTCGAAAGGGTGTTTTTGTGACCGTCGTTGTTTTCTCTATTATTTCTGATTGAAAATAATAGGGAAAATAGGCACTCGTGCATTAATCGGTAAAAAATGTTGGGCGCTTATTGGCAAGCGCACATCATACGTATATAATGCGCTTCGTTTTTTAGGGCCTGTAGCTCAGTTGGTTAGAGCATCCGACTCATAATCGGCAGGTCCCGTGTTCGAGTCACGGCAGGCCCACCATTTCTATAAACTATCTTCTAGTATTTCATTCTCTGTTTTTATTACATTCTTCTATAGTTATTCGTTTTCTTTTTTGATTTATCTATCTATCCGATTGATTTGTAAGCAATTTAATTTCTTTTTAATAAGATTTTAATCGCCCCTACTGATTATTTATCGATCGATACAAAAAGTCTCTTTTTTTACTTGTTTTACTTTTTCACTGCGCATTGTTCTGCATCCGGTAAAAAGCAAGCAAACAAAAGGGCTTAATCGAGCAAACCAAGGAACAAGTATTGTTTCCCCCGTAAAAGACTTTACCGTTAGTTAGGCGTTTCGATTCATACGTACAACTAAACCAATAACGTTAAAACATAGTAAGGAACCTTGTAATGAAAAAGTCTTTAATTGCGGTTGCTGTTTCTTCAGCAGCATTGGTTGCGACTTCTGCGCAAGCAGAAAAGTTAGATGTTTATGGCAATATTCAGTTGGCTTACACAGTAAGTGAAGCAACGCCTGATGATAAAACAAACCTAGGCGACAATGGCTCTACCTTTGGTTTTAAAGGGGAAAAAGAACTTAAGCATGGCTTAACAGGTTTTTTCAAATACGAGCTAGAAGCCGATACAGATGAAAAAACAAGTGATGTTGAAGTGAACCTTGATCAAGCTTACGTTGGTGCAAAAGGCGGCTTTGGTAAAGTGCAGTTAGGCTCTTTCGATAGCATCTACAACAACGCAATTCAAGACAGCATTGATCAGTTCGAAGCATTGGGCATTACTGGAATTGAGCTAACAGAAGAAGGTGATACACTGGCTTACTTTAGCCCAAGTTTTGGTGGTCTTGAACTGCAACTTTCTTTACAAACGAAAGGCAATGATGAAGACGAAACCAAAGTAGGAGCAACAGATAGAGTTAAATCGGATACCGCAGTTACATCTGTGATCAAGTACTCAGCTGGTGATTTCAGTGTGGCACTTGGCTATGACGATAAAGCGAACGAGATTGATTCTACTGAAGTGTTTGGTCTTAATGTGGCATATAGCCTGCCAGTGGTTAATTTATCGGCAAAATACGAAACATCAAACGAAGATGTTTATCTAGGTATTTCAGCCCGTTCTAATTTTAGCGCTGGTAGCCTTTACGCATCATTTGAAACTGTTGATCAAGATGATGAGACGAAAAAAGACTATGACGAATATGGCGTAGGTGCACTGTATAATCTTGATACCGAAGGTAATGTTTTTGTTTATGCCGAAGTGGGTCAAAGCGGTGAAGACGAAAACACAACGACAGCGTTAGGTGCCACATACGTTTTTTAACGTCTGATGACTTGTAATCACACACTATGATTGTGGTTACCATTGGGCTCTTTGTTACCTCTGAGAGTGAAAGAGCCCAAGCGTAACTTCAAGCGTTTGGAGTTAGTTTTCGCGTTATTGCGAAAATAGTTTCATTTGTCATTCCCCTGACAGATTGGAATTTTTAGCGCTTGGTTTCTCTTTTAAAGAGCGACCAAGCGCTTTTTTTTGTGTGGCTTACTGCTGAAAGTCGATTCGATCGAAGTGCGGGTTTTGCTCTAGCGCCTGCATGCTAGCTACTGTATTTAATACTAAGGTGATGTTCGTTTGTTGTACTGCTGAGGCTTGTTGCTCTTTCGGGACTTGTTGCTCTTTTGGAGTTTGCTTATTTGTGAGCAAAAGAGGCGTCAGTTGCAAGCATTCTTCTTTATTTTGGTTATAGGAGGTGGTTTGAGCCACCCCACTTACTTTTTCGCCAGTGTGTAATGTCAGTTCAATAGGCAAACGGAATAGGCAGGCGATTTCAATATAGTCATATTGTTGGCAGCTAATCATATTCCATCCTTCCTAGAGTTAGTTACTTTGTCTTTGCACGATACCCATCAATTTATAGGTGAGTAGCGCGGCAGAAAAATCGTAAGCATGAAAGCCATCAATAGGCGCAAATTCCATAATATCAAAACCAATAATCTCACGCTGTTTGGCAACCGATTCAAACAGTTTTAAGGTTTGATACCAGCTTAGTCCACCCGGCACTGGCGTACCAGTGGAGGGGAAAACTGATGGGTCCAGACCATCTACATCCACAGTGAAAAAGACTTTTTGAGGGAAGTTGGCTGGTAACTGAATCGATTGTTGATTGTCGGGCACCAAGTCATCCGCATCGGCAAAATGAATGTGCGGATTTTGCTCGCGGGTGTTGCGCTCTTCGTCACAGTAGGCGCGAATGCCCAGTTGATAAAGAGGAATGCCTTCATCCACCACGCGTTTCATCACGGATGCATGGCTGTATGGGTCGCCTTCGTAAGCGTCGCGTAAATCCGCATGGGCATCAATTTGCACCACACCAAAGTCGCTGATGCCAGCATCAAGGTACCCTTTAATCACTCCATAGGTCACCGTGTGTTCGCCGCCTAGCACCACAGGCATACTACCTGAGGCTAAAATGTGAGTAACCGCATTGGCGATACGCTCAATAACCTGTGCCGCATCACCCTGACAATTGACCGTATCACAGGTATGTATGCCTAGAGCCGATGGATTAGATTTGCCATCCCATGTTTCGAGTTGTTCAGAAGCGTTAAGAATCGCTGCTGGCCCAAGAGCAGTTCCGCCACCGTAAGAGACCGTTTTTTCATACGGTACGGGCAAGACAGAAAACGCTGCTTGCTCAATCGGTGCTTGCTCAATCTCAGAAGCAAGAAAAATGGTGTTGTCAGAGGACCTTGACTGCATTAGGAAAGCCTTGTTTTAAAATCGTTATAATCAAATTCACGCACCACTCGCAGGGCATCAGTATTGGAATTCCACACAGCAATAGCAGGGAGTTTGGTGCCATTAAAGGTGCTGGTTTTTACCATGGTGTAATGGGCCATATCTTCAAAGACTAAACGGTCACCTACCGACAAAGGTTCAGCAAAGCTGTAGTCGCCTATGATGTCTCCAGCGAGGCAAGTAAGCCCACCGAGGCGATAGTTGTAGCTTGTCTCATTGGGAGGCACAGCAGTGCTGATATCGGCTTTATAAGGCATCTCTAGCGTATCTGGCATATGACAGGTTGCCGATGTGTCTAAGATAGCCTGTGGCAATTCATTAAAACCAATGTCCAGTACTTCTGATACCAGTACGCCTGTGCCAATAGCAACCGCTTCCCCTGGTTCCAAATACACCTGTATTTGGTATTTTTCAGCAAAGGCTGTAATGCCAGCAATTAGGTCATTTACTTGATAATCAGGGTGGCTAATATGGTGACCACCACCAAAATTCACCCATGACATAGTGCCGATAAGATCACCAAATTTCGCTTCTACCGCAGCCAAAGTCCGTTGTAACGGCAGAAAGTCTTGCTCGCATAGGGTATGAAAATGCAAACCAGACAATAGCGCAAAAGCTTGTTGGAAATCGTCATCCACAAGATGTTGATCCAATTGCGAACGGGTCACTCCTAAACGAGAACCCGCTGCACAAGGGTCGTAAATCGGGACATCCCCTTCGGAATGTTCAGGATTAATTCGCAGGCCAAAGGATAATTCAGGCCGTTTTTGTTGCGCCTCACGGCATGCATCAGCATAACGCAATAACTGCGAGCAGCTATTGAAGACAATGTGATCAGCAAAGGTTAACAGCTCAGCGAAATCACGGTCGGTGAAGGCCGCTGAAAACACATGCACTTCGCCACCATAATGCTCTTTGCCTAAACGGGCCTCATGCAAGCCACTGGCGCAGGTGCCAGACAGATAGGTTTGAGTTAACGGTGCCAAATCCCACAGCGAAAATGCCTTGAGTGCATGCAGTATCTTGGCGCCGCTCTTTTGTTCAACCTCATGCAAAATGCGCAGGTTTCTTTCCACGGCGACTTCATCCACCACAAAACAAGGGGAGGGCAATCGGCTTAGGTCTAGCTTGCTAAAATCGGTAAAATGCATGTGTTTTATTTATAAATGCTCTTATCTGTAACAAAGTCTGTCTATCACTACTGGTCCAAATCAAATTGATCCAGTTCCATCACTTTCCAAGGCAAACCAAAACGATTCATTGCGTCCATAAATGGGTCTGGGTCGAACTGTTCGATATTAAACACCCCAGGCTCTAACCAGTTTTTCTCGACCATCATTTTGGCGCCAATCATGGCAGGCACACCAGTGGTGTAAGAAATCGCCTGCGATTGCACTTCTTGATAGCAGGCCTCGTGATCACAGATTTGATAGCAATACATTATTTTTGGTTTGCCATCTTTCACACCTTGTACCACAGAGCCAATACACGTTTTGCCTTTGGTTCTTGGTCCAAGGGTCGATGGATCAGGCAGCAGTTTGGCTAAAAATTGGATTGGTACAATCTTCTGCCCTTGATATTCCACTTCGTCAATACCAGTCATGCCAACGTTTTCTAGCACCTCAAGATGCTTGAGGTAATTGTCAGAAAAACTCATCCAAAACTGGGCTCGTTTTAATGTCGGGAAGTGTAAAGATAAGGATTCCAACTCTTCGTGATACATGCGGTAAATATTGAATTCACCCACGCCATCAGGGCAGGTAAAGCGGGCTTTTTTGCTCATGGGTGGTGTAGTAACAAACTCGCCATTTTCCCAGTGACGGCATTCGGCACTGACTTCACGAATATTGATTTCAGGGTTGAAGTTGGTCGCAAAAGGGTAACCGTGGTCGCCACCATTGACATCGATAATATCCAAGGTGTGAATCTCATCGAAATAATGTTTCGCCAAATAGGCGGTAAAAACATTCGTCGCGCCCGGGTCAAACCCACTGCCCAATAGCGCAGTTAACCCAGCTTGTTTGAACTTTTCTTGATAAGCCCATTGCCACTTATATTCAAACTTCGCCGTATCCAATGGCTCATAATTGGCAGTATCCATGTAATGCACACCGGCCTCTAAACAGGCATCCATGATGGTCAAATCTTGATAAGGTAAGGCCACATTAATGACGAGAAAGGGCTGTTCCTGTTTTAGTAACGCAACCAACTCTGGCACATTGTCCGCATCCACTTGCGCGGTTCGCAAGGTAATGCCAGTGCTTTTCTTTACGTCCTCAGCAATCTTGATGCATTTTGCTTCGGTACGACTGGCAAGAATAATGTCAGAAAACGTATCCTGTTGTTGGGCACATTTGTGTGCCACGACATTACCGACACCGCCGGCACCAATAATCATTACTTTTGTCATCAGTGTTCCTCTTTCTCAAAATAAGTGTAACCGTCTAAACTGGCTTTAAAAGCACGCATCATTTGTTTGCGTTTCGCCGCAGTAATGGCGCCTTTTTTGACAGCGTTTTCTGCCCGTTTACGAAATTCTTCTGTCATGACTTTTGGATCATACTCCACATAAGACAGCACATCAGCAATGCTGTCACCATGAAACTCGCGTACAAAATCATAATGCCCTTTATCGTCAATATGCACACTGACAACATTGGTATCGCCAAACAAATTGTGCAAGTCTCCCAGTGTTTCCTGATACGCGCCAACAAGGAAGACACCCAAGTAATATTCTTCGCCTTCGCGCATTTCATGTAATAAGGTTGTACGTTTTATGCCTTGGCTCGTGGCAAAGTGATCAATTTTGCCATCGCAATCGCAGGTAATATCGGCGATAACGGCTTGGCGTGTTGGCGCTTCGTTTAGGCGATGAATCGGCATAACTGGCAACAACTGATCAATCGCCCACATATCTGGCAGTGACTGAAACAAACTAAAATTACCATAATAAATGTCGGCCAATAATTCGGGCAAATTATCTAACTCTGGGTAACTTTTATCACACTGCGTTAACTGCAAGGCCACTTTTTCCAACACTGCTAAGGTAATGTTATCCGCTAAAGCTCGGTCACTCAGTGACGCCTGACCACGGCGAAAAAGCTCACGTACTTCATCACGATAATACAAGGCATCGTTATAGCACTCTTGAAAATTGTCGCCATTAATATCGGTATTCACTTGCCAAAGGTTGTGTAACAAATCATGGCTGCTGTCTGGTAAATGCGTGGGCAATGGAGAAGGGCGATGATCTCGCACATCCAACACGTTAAACAATAATAAAGACGAATAGGCCACCGTGGCGCGGCCAGATTCGGAAACAATCACAGGATGAGGAATATCCAACGGGTCAAGACACTCACAAATGGTCTCAATAATATTGGCGCAATATTCATCTAACTGATAGTTCATACTATGGTGGCTATTACTGCGCGCACCCTCGTAGTCCACCGCTAAGCCGCCACCCAAATCAAGTAACCCCATTGGTGCGCCTTCTTCGATCAAGCCGCAATAAAAACGACAGGCTTCTAATACCCCATTGCGGATATTGCGGATATTGGGGATTTGCGAGCCTAAATGACAATGCAATAACTGCAAACAATGCAGCATATCGGCCTGTTTTAATTGCTCAACCACATTGACCAACGCAGGGGAAGAGAGGCCAAAAATAGAGCGATCACCACTGTCTTCATTCCAATGCCCATCGACGATAACCGAAGGGCGTATACGCACACCCAATAAAGGTTCAATGCCAAGGCGCTGGCTACATTCTAAAATAATGGGCAGCTCACTGGAGGTCTCTAACACGAAGACGCACTTTAACCCCATTTCTTTCGCGTACAGCCCTAGCTCAACAAACTCGGCATCTTTATAACCATTACAAATAATTAGGCTGTCATCGTCTTTAATTTTAGACAAAGCAATAATCAGCTCTGCTTTGCTGCCAGCCTCAAAACCATGATGATAGCGCGCGCCAAAATCAGCAATCTCTTCAATAACATGGCACTGTTGGTTAACTTTGATCGGGAAAACACCACGATAGTGGTTTTTGTACTCGTAACGAGTAATGGCTCGTCTGAAGGCTTCATTTAAGGCTTTAATGCGGTCATCCAATACATTCTCGATCCGCAAAATGCTGGGCATATCCAACCCGCGTTCTTTCATGCCTTGGATAATATCAGGCAGAGAAACTTGTACTTCTCCCTTGCTGGTTTGTACCTGTACTACAGCATCGCCATTGGCTGACACATCAAAATAGCCAGCGCCCCAATCATGTACGCCATAAAGCTCAATGCTTTGCTCAATAGACCAAGGAGATGTACCTGACTGTATGCCAGATAAAGATTTGGAGGGAGGGAGAGTGGCCATCAGTTAATCCTCATTTCATGGAGTTTACCGGCAAAATAAACAGCAGACATCGTATTGTGCTTACGCGTCTTTCTTTTATGGGAATTCTTTTCATGGGAATTCTGCTTATGAAAACTAATCTCCATCACGAAAAACGCTGGGCTAAACGCGCATAAATCCTCTAAAAAGGAAGTAAAAAAGGAGGGCGAATTTTATGATTTATGCGCCAAAAATCAAGCAAAACTTAGCCAAAACCATGAGAGATTTGTAACTGGTGCGGCCTAGGCAAAACCCATAAGAAAAAACAACATCAAATACCGATGCCAATGAAAAGACAAGATAGCTCACGGCAGGAGTATTTTTAAACAAAATAAAAAAATTAAAAACCACTGGGTTGTCGCAACGTCGGCAACGCCAGTGGTTTGATTGCTGGGTTTAGTTATTTCTTTCTTCATCGAGCAACAATTTACCGCTTTTTTGCTTTAACTGTTCGATCACTTCGTTGACCCAATAAGGGTTAATATCGTGCTCGGGTTTGAGGTAAAGGTCGGCGATGGTTTGGTATTGGCGAATCGCCTTGATGAGGTTAATTACGTCAATGGTTGGGATAACCATGACGTTTTCACCCACCCTAATGGACTCAGCTAACTGGTTGAGCTGTTTGACTTTTTTATCCAACTTTTCGCCATAGGTTTTGCGCAAATCTTGTTTCGTTAACTCCTGCTCAAAGTTGATAAAGTGATAACGCGCTTCTCGGCCTTGGGCCGTTCTTTCCAGCCGCGCCAACTCTTTGGCCATGTTGAGGCTCAAAGAAAAATCGGGCGATCTTCTAGTGTCTTTCTCTTCTAATAGCGCGAAGTCGTACCCAGCCTCAAAACCGTAATACATCACACGATGATCAATCCAACGCCCATAGGGCATGGGCGCTTGTTTTAAGGTTGGACTGGGCGGAAGGGGCAGTAAAAACTGATACAGCTCTTTTGCGCTAACAGCGTATTGAAAGTGATCGGATGCGTAAATGCGGGGTAGTTTTGCTAGAGAATTTGATAAATTAGCCATCCAAGGCCTCCTTTGTGATTTTCTGAGTATTAACCCATTTCTGACGATGGGTGTCGGGAGGTTCAGAACCGTCACAAAGATACGGCGAGCTTATTTCCTCGAAAGGTTTTGTATTCGCTGCCCTCCCGACATAATTCGGGTGCACCAGTATTCTACAGGCGCAAAAAAACCGCATCTATCGGGGCGGGCATGTCCGCTTTGTGTATGAGGTTCTGACGCCTCAAGACCAATACTAGATCAGCTTATAAGCTCGATCAAGTAAGAAATCGCGTAAAATCCTGTAAGCCATTGATTACAAGATACTTCCCAGACATATCGCATTAATGGCGTACATTAAATATTAGTGTTTGCACTTACTTTAGTGCTGTTTAAGTTGATCTGTAATGGTTAGTGCGAAAACGCCTGTTGTAGAAATTGCTTAAACACTTGCATCTTACGGACAGAGCGGGTGTTTGATGGGTAAATTAATGAAATAGGGGCGTTTGCATTAATCAGGCTAGTTGGGAGTACTTCCATCAGTTGTTTGTTTTGCAGCTCTTTTTCGATGGCTAGACGGGATTTAATGGCTAAACCATTCCCGTATATGGCGCCTGTGGTTAGCATATCGGAATTAGAGACAATCAATTTTTTTGACATGAGTACGGATTGGGTCGGGCTGTTGGCTAATTTTATCTGAAAACGGGTTTGCCAAGGTAGGCAAACCCAATGGGCTTGTTGCAATGTGGCAATGTTGTCGATTGGTCCTATGCGTTCGATATAGTCAGGTGAAGCGCAGAGTATGCGTTGGTTATCGGCTAGTTTATGGGCGACGAGGGTGCTGTCTGGCAGTTGGCCAACTCGAATGGCACAGTCTTGCATTTCTTCTGCTAGGGGAACTATTTGATCCGTTGCGAGTAGTTCGAGAGTTAGATCAGGGTGTGTTTGTTGAAAACCGGCTAAGTACGGCATGACGAAGCGACGCATAATCCAAGGTGACATGGTAACTCGAAGGTGACCATGTAATTGGTCTGGTTTGCCGGTTAAGGTTGTTTGGGCATCGTGTAATTCTTCTAAAATTTTTTCAACTCGTTCTAAAAACATTTGCCCTTCTTTGTTTAGATGCATGGCTTTGTTACTGCGATGGAACAAAGGTACTTTTAGTGCGTGTTCTAGTTTGCCTAGGCGGTGGCTAATAGTCGCGACAGAAATACCTTGTAAACGAGAGGCAGCGGATATACCGCCAGAGCGGGCGATGGCGACGAAGGTTTCTAAATCATTAATGCTATACATTCGAAAAATCCGAAAAATACTTTCGATAAAATTTTATTTTATACTAAAAATTCGAATGATAGGCTGAAGGAAATACAAAAAAGGATAAAAAATATGACATTGTTATCGTTAAAGAGAATCGGCTTTTTAGGCGCTTTACTGACGTCATTTTTACTTGGTAATGTCGTGAAGGCCGCAGAGTTAGAGACGTACGCTAAGTTTGATAAATCCTTACCGCCTGGTAATTTGGCCATTGGTCCTGATGGGCGTATGTTTATGTCGGTACATGAGTTTTATGGGCCGGAATTACGCATTGTCGAGGTGATGCCTAATGGTTCGACAAAACCGTATCCAACTAAGCGTTGGGCGAGGGCACCTGAAGGGGATGGGGATGGGCTGAATGGCGTACTTGGGTTACGAGTCGATAAAGAAGGGATTTTATGGATGCTGGATGGACAAACCAAAACACACGCGGGGCGATTGGTTGGTTGGGATACGAAAACAGAACGTTTGCATGCTATTCATTATGTGGGGCAGCCTGTTGCGCGATCTTCGTCATTTTTAAATGATTTGGCCGTTGATCGTGAACATGAGGCAATTTACATTGCTGATACTGGAGATGGCGCTAATTCAGCCTTAATTGTAGTGGATTTGGACTCTGGTCGTGCTCGTCGTGTTTTGGAAGGGTCGCGTTTTACCGTGCCAGAGAGCATCCCTATGGTAATTGATGGCCGTGAAATCAAATTGGGTGGCCAACCAGCGCGTATTGGTGTGAATCCTATTACCTTAGATGCAACGAATACATGGCTATATTTTGCGCCTATGAGCGGCACATCGCTTTACCGTATTCGTACAACGGACTTGCTGGATGAGAGCCTTTCTGATGAGGCTTTGGCTCAGCGAGTACAGCGCTATGGTGATAAACCCATTTCAGATGGTTCTACCATAGATACGGCAGGCAATGTGTATATTACGGCGATGACGGATAATGCCATTGGTGTGACGCGTGCTGATGGTGAGTATGAGGTGTTGTTTCAATCGGACACAACACTTGCATGGTCTGATGGATTTGCAGTTGGGGCAGATGGTTATATCTATGCTACGGTTAATGAATTACACCGTTCACCAGTACTCAATGGTGGAAAAGACGAGTCGAAGGGAGAATATCGTATTGTTCGGTTTGCGCCTTTGGCACCTGCGGTAAATGGCCGTTAAGACGATACTTGCGCCTTGGTAAGCTGCTTTTATGGCATGACATAAAAATAGCTTACCATTTTACGCAATGTAATAATTCGAACGGTTTAACAAGATTCGAGCGGTTTAACAATAATAGAACAGCGTAAAAAAACGGGTGCGCTAGGCGATTATGATCTTTTCAGACTTTTTACGGTTGGCTTTCTTTTTCACATCTTTCTTTTTCACATCTTTCTTTTTCACATCTTTCTTTTTCACATCTTTCTTGCTCATAACACTCGCATGGATCTCCATAACGTTTGCATAACACTCAAATAATGTTTGCCTAATTGGCAAGGTGGACCAACTAACTCCGTTAACTGGACCTATGAGAAATGTGCTTTTCTTTTTACTCTTCTGTATTCTCAAATTCCCTGATTTAGTGTTGTAAAAATGGACATCGTACAGTTATCAAATGAAAGTTTACTTTGGTTGTCTTTGGCCATTGCGTTAGCATCTATGATTACCTCAATTACTGGTATGGCTGGCGGTGTACTCATGTTCGCGGCGATGAGTGTGTATATGCCAGTACGTCCTTTAGTTGCCATTCACGGTATCGTGCAAGTTTTCAATAATGCGGCCCGTAGCTGGTTTTTACGTTCTAGTATTCGCTGGGGTATGTGTCTGCCTTTTGCTGTTGGTGCGGCAATCGGTGCTTTGCTGACGACCTTGTTTATTGTCGAATACGTTGGCGAGTTCTTCCCACTGTTATTATTAGTTGGTTTAATTCTTTATACGCTGTTTAAGCCAAAGCGCATGCCGCAGTTTAAAATCCCTGATCGACACTTTTTTGGGGTTGGCATTGCAACAGGGGCAATGGGGATTATTGTTGGGGCGATTGATCCATTGTTGGCGGTGTTCTTCTTGCGGGATGATTTAACCAAAGAAGAGGTGGTGAGCAACAAATCCTTGATGCAGATGTTTGCTCACCTAACCAAGATCCCTGCTTACCTTTTCCTTGGTTTCTCTTTTCTTGATCATGCTTATTTAATTGCCGTGCTCAGCCTAGCGGCGGTGATCGGGGCGCGATTAGGGGTAACCATTTTACGCTTTATTGACGTTAAGGTGTTTTTTGCACTTATGAAACTGGCTCTGTTTATTGCAGCGGGGCGTATTATTTATCAATTAATTCAAATGGGAGTTTTGCAATGAGTCAAACTTACTCGTTAGTTAATCCATACAACGGTGAGCCATTAGGCAGTTATGAATACACCAGTTGGGCTCAGATAGAGGAAAAATTGGCCTTATTGAAGCAGGGCCAACGGACACAGCGTCAATTAGCAGCCTTCCAACGGGCAGATGTATTGGCGAAATTGGCGGTATTGTTAAAAGAAAATTCGGAAAAACTGGCGCAACTAATAACCCAAGAAACGGGTAAAACCATTTCTGACTCTCGCGTAGAGATGGTGCGCGCAGTGAACGCTACTATTGCCAGCAGTGAAGAAGCACGCCAAATTAGCGGTGAAACCTTGGACTCTGATGCCTATGCCAATGCGGGCGGAAAAATAGGCGTTGTATGCTGGCGACCACTAGGAACGATTTTCTGCGTCACGCCATTTAATTTCCCTATTAACATTGCCATGCACAAGATTGGCCCTGCGTATGCGGCGGGCAACAGTATTTTGTTCAAACCTGGCCCTCAAAATACCGCATCGTCATTGCTGTTGGTTGACTTGTGTTATCAAGCTGGCATTCCTAAAGATGTGTTGCAATTCTGTATGCCACCGCTTGCTGATTTGGATAAATTGAACGGGCATCCTGATGTTAATGCAATTAACTTTACCGGTGGTACAGCAGCGGCAAATGCCATTGCAGCCGCCGCAGGCTATAAAAAATTACTGCTTGAATTAGGCGGTAATGATCCATTGATTATTATGGATGATGCCGATTTAGAAGCGGCGGTAAAATCTGCCATTAATCATCGTTTTGCTACCGCAGGTCAGCGTTGTACTGCTGCGAAACGTTTGTTTGTACACAGCTCAGTTTATGATGCATTCCGTGATTTATTAGTACAGAAAAGTTCTGAATTGGTGGTTGGTGATCCAATGCAAGATAACACATTTGTGGGGCCAGTGATTCATCAGGCGGCAGCAGACGAAATTAAAAAGCGTGTTACGGCTGCGGTTGACGGCGGTGCCACAGTCGCATTAGGCCATAAATACGAAGGTGCGTTTGTTTATCCGACCATTTTGGAAAATGTCAGTGCCGACAGTGAGGTTATGGTAGAAGAAACCTTTGGTCCTGTGATGCCATTATACAAATTTGACGATGTGGAAGAGATTATTCCAATTATCAACAATACGGCGTATGGCTTACAAGCTGGCATTTTTAGTAATAATTTGGCGGTGATTCGTCATTTATTTGAAGAATTGGATGTGGGTACACTGGCGACCAATGATGGTCCAGGCTTCCGGACAGAACATTTCCCATTTGGTGGGGTGAAAGAAAGTGGGGTTGGCCGTGAAGGCATCAAGTATGCCATTCGTGAGATGAGCTACACGAAAACCCTCGTTATTTAATACAGCTATTTAAAGGGTTCGTAAAACCCGACATAAAGCACAGAAAAGGTGGCAATTTGCCACCTTTTTTATATCAAAAGAGTAAGCGCCAATCCAACTCACCTAGCGAAACTGACTATTCCGTGGTAGCAAGGCTTCAATCTCTTCCAAGGTCTTTGCTTGTGACAGTGTCTGGAAAATCTGTTGCAAGCAGCGTAGGAAAAAGTGGCTTATGAGAAGTAGCTTAAAGTGGCTTATAAAAAGTAGCGTAGATAAGAACAAGCGCTTTCTGCCTAGTTTTCGCAGTCTGTTTTCATCCAACAGCACAAACTTGCACCCCGCCCCAAACTTAGTAGAAAAACTCGATCAAGTAAGAAATCTCACAAAATTTTGTCAGTCATATATGACAAAAAAGCGTCTTATTTATCACCAAAAAGGTATCAAATTTTTTCTCAATCTACCAATTATCAAAGTGTCCAGCTCTTATTCAGCCTACTAACAGGCACCGACATATGTCGGTCTGCCTTCTTGTTGAGGATTAAATTAGGCTAGTTGGCAATCGAATAACCAGCCAATGCTGAACTTAAAAAAACCAACAAAGGAGAGCAAGATGGATTACCCACATAGCGATGATTTACACAATGGCAAGTTTACCGATGGCGACCCCATTACTGGTGTGATGCCAAGTATCGCCTCGGCAGAGCATATGAATGCGATTTATGACGAACTTATCGCTGTGATTGAAGGGGCAGAACTTACCCCAGATATTGCCGATAAAGCTCAATTATTGAAGGCAATTAACTACTATCGCAATGCGTCAAATATCGTTGCAGGCACATTGCCATTGGAGCGTTTACCCATTGCATCTGCCTCAAAAGAGCAAATATTGGCAGGTGCCTCTGATGAGGTGTATGTCACCCCCAAAGGTTTAGAAGAAGCTGGTGTGTTTGCCGACTTTACTGGCAGCATTCATTGGTTTGCCACCCAAACCGCACCGGCTGGCTTTATTAAGGCGAATGGTGCCGCCATATCTCGTACCGACTACGCAAGCCTGTTTGATAAAATTGGCATTACCTATGGCGATGGTGACGGAATAAATACATTTAATGTGCCCGACTTACGGGGGGAATTTGTGCGTGGTTGGGACGATGGCCGAGGAGTAGATACGGATCGGACGTTTGGAAGCAAACAAGAACAAGACTTTAAAAGTATGACGATTACAAACTCACTACGACATGTTAGTGCTGGTTATAGTCATGGGCCTGAATATGTTCCCAAGACAGGAACTAACAATCCTTTATTTACAGGTCATTGGAACAATCCTAGTGCATCCCTTGGTGTTACTTGGGATGAGTCAGAAGTACGCCCCCGTAATGTCGCGTTAATGGCCTACATTAAATATTAATAAGCGATCGATCTTCTTCTCTTTTGTGCTTCTCTATTCAATAGGGTGGGTTTTACTTATGATGCACTAAGTAAAACTCATTACAGGAGAGAATATTTAGGCCATTGCGTTGGATGTGCTTGTTCTATGTTTTTCTGGCCTCACTTAGCCATCAGTTCTGGCCCTAACACTTTGGTTTTGAGCGGTGTACTTTGATCGTATTATCAAGGTGAGTTACTGACTTTTTGGCTTGTTCCCTATAATTCTAATAACGAATGCTAGGCCGGCTAATTCACCCTCTTTAACTTGGATTTAATGAGGTTAATATGGCATATAACGTAAACGATTTTGATTCTTTGGATGTGATTAATAGTGACCGTGATCATGTTTGGCATCATTTGACGCAGCATAAGCCTTTTGAAAAAACAGGCTCTATGGTTATTGTCAAAGGTGAAGGGGTTAAAGTCTGGGACGCCAAGGGAAATGAATACCTTGATGCTGTATCAGGTGCGGTGTGGACTGTGAACGTTGGTTATGGTCGTACAGAGATTGCAGATGCAGTACGTGATCAATTAGTAACTATGAATTATTTTGCCCAAACGGCTGGCAATGTACCAGCAGCGCAATTTTCTAAGCAGTTGATTGATAAAATGCCTGGTATGAGCCGAGTCTACTTTTCTAATTCCGGTTCAGAAGCCAATGAAAAAGCCTTTAAAATTGTGCGCCAGATTGCTCATAAAAAATATGGCGGCAAAAAGACAAAAATTCTTTACCGTGATCGAGATTATCACGGCACAACAATAGCGACATTAAGTGCCACTGGGCAGTTTGAACGTCGTAATCAATATGGGCCGTTTGTGCCAGACTTTGTTGAAGTTCCCCACTGTTGTGAATATCGTGCCCAAGCGGATGCTGCTGGTAAAGATTATGGTATTTGGGCCGCTGATCAGATTGAAAAAGTCATTTTAGCTGAAGGGCCAGAAACAGTTGGCGCGATTTGTTTAGAGCCTATTACGGCTGGTGGTGGTGTGATTGAACCACCTGCGGGTTATTGGCCTCGGGTTCAAGAAATCTGCAAAAAGTATGATGTGCTATTGCATATTGATGAGGTTGTTTGTGGCCTAGGACGTACTGGCAAATGGTTTGGTTATCAACACTTTGGCATTCAACCAGATATTGTTACTATGGCGAAAGGTGTTGCTTCAGGTTACGCTGCAATTTCTTGTACGGTAACAACCGAGGCGGTATTTGACGCATTCAAAGAAGACGATGATGCTCGCATGGGATATTTCCGTGATATTTCTACGTTCGGTGGGTGTACTGCAGGTCCAGCAGCGGCTTTGGTAAATATGGAAATCATCGAAAATGAGTCGCTTTTAGAAAATGCGCAAACCCAAGGTGACTATTTAAAAGCAAAATTACAGGACCTCAAAACGAAACATACATTGATTGGTGATGTGCGCGGTAAAGGCTTATTGGTTGGACTTGAACTGGTTATGGATCGTCAAAGTAAAACGCCAGTCGATGAGAGTGTCATTGTTGCCATTGCAGGCCATTGTATGGCAAATGGCGTGATTATTGGCCGTACTAATCGCTCGTTTAAAGAGTTCAATAACACCATTTGTCTGGCGCCAGCGTTAACGTATACCAAAGAGAACGTCGATCAATTGGTTACTGCGTTAGATGATGCAATCGCCGACGTTGCGAAAAAAATGGCCGAAGAAACGCGTTCAATTGCCTAACGATGCTTGGTTAAGCAAAACTAGATAGGGCAATGGTGAGGTCTTTATACAGAGAGGGTGTCGTATAAAGATGGTCTTGTCTTGCAAAAAATCGATATAAGACGATATAAAAGCCCAACGAATTGTTGGGCTTTTTGTTACACTTCATTGTGTTTTCATCATGATTTTTATTTTTGAAAACGTATTTTCACGCGCCTTTAAGCTGGCAATTGTAGAACGTTTTTGCATAAGGCTAAAAGTGGGGTCACTTAATGATTCAACTGTTTCATCTGACACAAGATAAAAACAGTAGTTTACAAACTCAGCTGCGAGAACAGATTGCCAGTGCCATTATGCAAGGCAATATTCCGCTTGATGTACCGTTACCATCTAGCCGAAAACTCGCTCAGCAATTAAAAGTGGCTCGTAACACAGTGGTTCTGGCGTATGAACACCTATTAGACGATGGTTATATTGTTGCCCGTGAACGGCGTGGCTATTTCGTTAATCCAGACATTTTAGCTGGGCAGGTTGATATTCAATCTCAAGTTGATGCAGAGAGTAATCAAGATCAACTAGACTGGGAAAAACGCTTTAAAGTCAGGCCGAGTACGCAAACGAATATTGTCAAAGCGCGTGATTGGCAGGCCTATGAATACCCTTTTATCTATGGTCAGTTTGATGTAAAGATTTTTCCTAGTATTAACTGGCGTGAGTGTTGCCGTGATGCCGCCAGTGATGCGGCTGTCAGTGATTGGGCATCTGATAGTATGGACCACGATGATCCGCGTTTAATCGAACAAATTCGCACACGCCTCCTACCTAGACGTGGCGTTTGGGCCACACCAGAGCAGATTTTAGTGACCGTTGGTTCGCAGCAATCGTTATTTATGCTGGTGCAACTGCTGCTGGATTCCACCTCTGTATTAGGTTTGGAAGACCCAGGTTATGTGGATATTCGTAATATTGCCCAGTTACACGGCTGTCAGTTAAAGCCCTTAGCCATTGATGATCATGGTTTGGTGGTGGATGATGAGCTTAATGAATGCGACTTAATTTACACGACGCCCAGTCATCAATGTCCAACCACAGTAACCTTACCGATTGAGCGACGCTATGAGTTATTGCGTCGTGCCAGTGAAGACGACTTTCTGATCATTGAAGACGATTACGAAAGTGAAACCAATTTTGATACTAAACCCAACCCAGCCTTAAAAAGTCTCGATAAAAGTGATCGGGTTATTTATATTGGCAGCCTATCGAAAACCTTGGCACCAGGGCTACGACTTGGGTACGTGGTTGCTTCTGAGCGCCTTATTGCTGAGGCAAGGGCGTTGCGGCGTTTAATGATTCGCCATCCTGCGTCCAACAATCAGCGAGCTGCTGCTTTCTTTTTAGAGCGTGGTTACCATGATGCGTTGATTATGAATATCGCGCGTAACTATCAAGCTCGTTGGCGGGCCATGCATGAAGCGCTTGATAAATATCTTCCCGGTTGCCATAACACCCCAAGCTTTGGTGGTTCTTCATATTGGATAAAAGGGCCAGCCGGTCTGGATGCGGCAGAATTACAGCAACGCGCAAAAAAGGAAGGTATTTTAATTGAACCTGGACGAATACACTTTTACCGCGTGAAAGGCCCTAACTGTTACTTCCGTTTGGGATTTTCTTCTATACCAACCAATAAAATCGAAGAAGGCATCAAGAAACTTGCGCAAGTGATCAAGCAGATGCAGAAGGAAAAAAATGGGCAGGAATCTGCTTCCTACTCGACTTTGCGTCAATAAAAAATGACCTGAAAAAATGTCTATTCTTATCTATTATGAGCAGCATAGACACTCCCTCAAGCCCAACGCAAGTTACTGGTTATTTTTTTGTTCGCTTTTTCTGTATGGGAACGACCATAACAGGGATGAGGCTGCGATTTAGTACGCTTTTCGCCACACTGCCTAAGAAGGTGTGCACGGGCCCTTTTTCGTGACTCCCCATAATGACTAAATCCACCTCTTTATCCCGTGAGACATTTAATATAGCCTCAGCCGCATGGGCCTCAGCAATATGAATGGATTTGATCAGGTGTTTGCTTTGCAATTCTTCTGGGTAACGTTGCCAAAATTCTTCCAATTGGGCTTGTACACCATCTTGAGCATGCTTGATGCGATCACGCAAAATGTCGTAACGGCTTTTATTGCCAACGACATAGGTTTCAAGTGTGAAGCGTGCATCTTCAGATAACTTATCAATTAAGTGCAAAAGATAAATTTCTGCCTCTGTTTTTTTCGCAATGTAAAGGGCTTGAGCCAGAGTATCGTTAGCGGCAGAGGATAAGTCAGTGCAATATAAGATTTTCCGTACTTCCGGTAACATTGGTTATCTCCTATTAATGTCCTAATAGTGGAATCAGCTTTAAACCGTTTTCTGGGTCAGTAACCCAGAAAACTTGGTAAGAACAGAGTAATGCTTGGGAAAAACGCTATGGTGAACACCGCAAGTGCAGAAACCAAAGCAAATGGAATGGCTTTTACAGTAACGGATTCCAGCGAAATATTGGCAATACCTGATGCAACAAATAAGTTTTCACCCAAAGGTGGTGTCGAGAAACCAATAGACAAACAACAGATCATAACTACACCAAAATGAATTGGATCAATCCCTAAGCTGTAAGTAATCGGTAGCAACACTGGTGTGAGAATCATAATGGCGGCTAGGGTTTCCATGAACATGCCAACAAACAGTAAGAAGGCAATAATCAAAATCCAAATGAGATACAGGTTATCTGTCAAACTCAGCATGGACTCCGCTACGATGGCAGGAATTTGGTTCTCGACTAATAAACGCCCAAAAACCGTAGCAGTAAAAAGAATCAACAAGACTCGGCCAGATAACCAAGTAGTGGTTTCTAACGTTCTAAATACCTGACTCCAAGAAAGCTCACGGTGTATGAATGCTCCTATAAACAAAGTATAGAAAATAGCAACGATCGCGGACTCTGTCGGTGTGAAGAAGCCTGAATAAATACCACCAAGGATGACCAATGGCGCTAAAATAGACCAAACACCTTTACGCAATGCTTGTTTAATTTGAGCAAAATCCCAACCATCAGCGGAGCCCAGATAGCCTGCCTTTTTACAACGAATATAGTTGAGTAACAGCAAAGACAGTGACATTACCATGCCAGGAATTACACCAGCGACAAACAACTTGGTTATGGAGACAGATTGGAATTCTCCAAACTTCTCAATCGCTTCATCAGGAACCGCAAGACCAATGGCTGAGATACCAAAAATCACCATGGGAATCGACGGTGGAATAATAATGCCTAGGCCACCTGACGATGCTGTGATCGCCGACGCATAATCTTTACTGTAGCCACGTTTTACCATTGCAGGGATCATCAACATGCCAACGGCGGCAGTGGTTGCTGGGCCAGAGCCAGATATGGCGCCAAAAAATAAACAGGCAAGTACTGCGGAGGCAGCAATACCACCAGTAAAAGGGCCAGCAAAACTTTCAGCTACATTGACCAGTCGTTTTGATATGCCAGCCGCTTCCATTAAAGCACCAGCTAAAATAAACGAGGGCAGTGCCATTAAAGGAAAAGAGCCAACCGAGGTGAAGGCGATTTGTACTAATTTAATTGGGTTTTCTTCGAGTACAATAAATGAGGCTAACGCCGAAACACCTAATGCAACGGTAACCGGCGCCCCAATCAGTAATAAAACTAAAAAGGAGCCAAAGAGAATGGCGACAATATTAGATTCATCCATTTTTGTCCTCCTTAGTTGATGAAGTTATGTCTTGCGGGTCTAGTTCGATAATTTCATTGATAGAAATATCGTCAGGGTTTTCAACTGTGGTGCCAGCAAACTTGAGGTAATTAACCTGTAGAATTCGTAGTGTCATCAGTGCAAAAGCAATAGGCAGTACGAGGTAAATGTACTTCATTGGAATGCCTAACGTCTGTGATTTCCAAAACAAATTCATGCGGTTAAACACAAAATCGTAAGAGAGATAAACAAAGTAGCCATTAAAAATAATCCAGATCACATCACTGATTGTTTCTAGGATCGGAGGCAACCAAGCTGGCATTAATTTGTATTGGAAGGTAACGCGATTGTGTGCGGATTTTCTGGCCGCATAACTGGCGCCAAAAAAGACAAACCAAACAAACATGTAAACCGACAGCTCTTCAGTCCATGAAAAGGAATGGTTGAACAACTGACGAGAAAGAATTTGAAGAAACAGTAGAGTTACGAAGGTTGCCAATAAAAAACGGCAAAAATAACCCTCAATGTTATCTAGGAAATAGAGAAATTTTCGGCCCATAATGATATCTCGATGTATACATAAGTAGATTTCTCCCCTGCAAACAGGGGAGAAAGGTCGATACAGTCTATTGAAATAAAGCTATTGAAATAAAGGCGTCAATTAGATTTCGTCGCGTCCAAGTGATTTCAATAGTGCATTGATTTTTTCTTTACCGCCGACACTCTTATAGTATTTTGGCCATACTTTAGATTGTGCCGCTTTTGCCCACTCAGCTTCGTCGCTTAAAGTCAGTAGCTCCATGTCATATTTGCTAACAAGTTCTTCTTTAATGACGGCTTCTTTCTCTTGCAACCATTGCAAGCTGAAGGCTGTTGCTTCTTTACCTGCTTCTAGCATAGCCGCTTGAGTCTTCTTGTTTTGGTCTTGGAAAACCGCTTCAGAGACAATAAGTGGCTCTAACAAGAAAAGATAGTGAATGTCTGTGATGTACTTTTGTACTTCACCGAACTTCATCGCATAGATGGTTGTATAAGGTGTGTCCTGCCCATCAACAACTTGTTGTTGTAATGCTGTGAACGTTTCGTTCCATGCCATAGGTGTTGGGTTAATGCCCCATGATTTGTAAGTATCAATCATGATTTCATTTTTTGGCACACGAACAACCATACCATCAAGATCGGCAAGTTGGGTGACAGGTTTTTTCGAATTGCTTAGTACTCTAAAACCACTGAATGTCCAACCAAGGATACGAACACCGGCATCACGAATGGTGTTCTGTGTTAGCTCATCACCAATTGGCCCCTGAACTGTTTTCGCCGCTTGGTCAAGATCTTCAAAAATGTAAGGTAGAGAAAGAATCCCTAGAGTGGGTGAGAATGGCGCCAAGTTATTGCTCGCCAAAACGGAAAAGTCTAATGTGCCAATTGACGCATCGTTAACAGTGTCTTGTTCTGAGCCTAATTGACCATTTACAAACAGTTTCGCTTTGTGTTTTTTATTGGTTTTTTCTGCTAGTAAATCAGCAAATTTTTGTCCAAATACTTGTTGTGCTGATCCTTCACCGTCGCCAACCGCCATTTTGAATGTGGCTGCCATAACATTTGCTGAAAGCAAAAGGCCGGCTGCAAGAGCCAGTGGTGTACCGCCTAACTTCTTTAACATCATTATTGCTACTCCTGAAGGTTTTTTACCTGTATGTCAAAATGAGACAAGGGCTGAGTAAGAAAACAAAGTAGGGAAGGGGGGATAAACAGGTTATGGACCAACTATTTTGTATCCCGTACCATTCTGCTTGTTCAGCATAAACTGTGATTTGCATCACTGTTTTTCCTTGTGAATTCATTAAAACCCGCTTTATAAGTCCTTGATAGGGCCAGTTTTTTTACCTGTTTAGGGCCAGTATTGTGACCTTTTTAAGTGCAATTTTCACGTTAAAAATTGCATTTATTTCTGGTTTTCTAGCAATAGTTTAGTCCCTTTGTGTTATTTTTTGGTGCGAACGCGTGAAAATATGGTCTCTGGTAGTGCGTAAAAAATAACGAAAAGCTCCATGAAAACGTCTTCTCTACTGCGCACAAAAACATTTAATGAATGAAACAGTTTCTTTGTTATAAGTATTTTTTTTCATATAGTGAAATAATTGCCGATGAGATGCCATTGTCAACAAGATGTGTATGGGAACGATCAAATGGATAAGCTGCAAAATATTAAAGTTTTTATTGAAGTCGCAAAGCAACAAAGCTTTTCAGATGCTGCGGATACATTAGGGCTGTCTGCTCCAGCGGTTACCCGTGCGATTGCTGCCCTAGAAAACGGTTTAAAGGTGAAGTTGTTTAATCGAACTACCCGACTGGTTCGTTTAACCGATGCGGGCACGCATTTTTTACGTGATGTCACCCGCATTGTAGAAGAGTTGGATGAAGCAGAAGCTGCTGCCGCTGGGGTCTATAGCAAGCCCACAGGAATGTTAACAGTGACCGCGCCAGTCTTGTTTGGTCAGAAGCACATCATGCCTATCGTGACAGAATATTTGGCATTGCATCCAGATGTATCGGTCAAGGCCATGTTCTTTGATCGTGTTTCAAGCCTACTCGAAGAAGAAATGGATATCGCTATTCGAATCGGTCATCTAAAAGACTCAAGTCTTTACGCAATACAAGTTGGCGAAGTTCGACGTATCGTTTGTGGTGCTCCAGACTATTTTGCTCGTAAAGGTTTGCCTGTTTGCCCCTCAGAGCTTGCTAACCATGACATTATTTTCCCAATGACATTCGACAATATAAATGTTTGGCACTTTCAACGAGAGGGGAAAAAAGAGCCCATCAAGATTGCGCCACGTCTCTATTGCAACCAAAATACAGCGGCACTTGAAGCGGCAGTTAATGGGCATGGCATCACGCGTTTAGTGTCTTATCAGGTGGGGGAAGAGCTAGAAAAAGGTACACTAAAGAGTGTATTAACAGGATTTGAAGAAGCGCCTTTACCTGTACATTTAATTCATTTAGAAGGACGACGAGCCAATATAAAAGTGCGTTCTTTTATTGATTTAGCCGTAGAACGTTTACGGACAAATCCTTTTATCAACCCTCAAGGCAAATTTTAAAAAAATAATATTATTTCTTAATATGAAATAATAAATTTTATTTTTAGGTAATTATTTTTCTTTTTGGAATGAATATAGTGATCTTACTTAATCAATAACCGAAGAGGAAAATACTATGTCTCGCATTAATACACCTGCTTCTATCGAAGCTGCTCCAGTTGCATCTCAAGCATTACTTGAAGCAGTGAAACAGCAATTAGGCAGTGTTCCAAATTTATTCCGCATCACAGCCAATAGCCCGCAAGCACTTGAAGGCTATTTAGGTTTAAACGGCGCACTGGGTAAAGGTTCTTTAAACCCACAAACCCGTGAGCGTATTGCTTTAGCGGTAGCGCAAGTGAATGGTTGTGACTATTGCCTAGCTGCTCATAACTATCTCGGTGAGAATCTAGCCAAACTCAGCGCGGAAGAAATTAACCTAAACCGTCGTGGTAGTTCACTCGATGCAAAAGCCGCTACCGCAGTGGAATTTGCCGTAGCAATTACGAAAAATCGCGGTCAGGTTTCGGATGCCGAAATTGCAGCAGTACGTTCAGCAGGTTATACCGATGCTGAAATCGTTGAAATTGTTGCTCATGTTGCCTTAAACACCTTAACTAACTACTTAAATGAAGTGTTGGGTACGGAAGTGGACTTCCCAGCGGTTGAAAAACTCGCAGGTTAAGAAACATAGCCGTAAGTGTTTATCGGTGTGCTTCAGCTTTGCGAAGTCTTGTCGTCATTGTTAATGACTTTGTGAAGCTGAGGTTTTAAACAGTACGAGTTAATTTGCCTACAACGACTTATTGGATGACATTATCAGGAGAAGAATATGTCTCGACCACCAAAGCCACCTTTTACTGAAGCAACAGCCATCGAAAAAATTCGCTTGGCTGAAAACGGTTGGAACAGCCGTAATCCACAAGGTGTCGCGCTGGCTTATACGGCAGATTGCCAATGGCGCAACCGAGCGGAATTTATTACAGGGCGTGAACAAATAGAGGCGTTTTTAACACGGAAATGGAATAGAGAGCTGGACTATCGCCTGATTAAAGAATTATGGGCGTACACCAATAATCGTATTGCCGTGCGCTTTGCCTACGAGTATCACGACGATTCAGGCCAATGGTTTCGGGCCTACGGCAACGAAAATTGGGAATTTGATGACGATGGCCTAATGCGCCGACGTATTGCCAGTATTAACGAACATGCGATTGCCGAAGAAGACCGATTATTTCATTGGCCGTTAGGGTCAAGACCAGATGATCACCCAGAATTAACCGAGCTTGGTTTATAAAAAAGTAAACAAACTCGCTCATCAAAGACTAGATTAATAATGACCCAAGATAATTGGAGACGAATATGAACGCCAAATTTCCTGCAAAAAACAACCCTATCAAATTGTATCGCAACCCGATTTCAGGGCATTGCCACCGAGTAGAACTCATGATGGCATTATTGGATTTGCCTTATGAGACTATTGATTTGGATATGGCAAACGGTGCTCATAAAGCGCCGGAATACTTAAAAATTAACCCATTTGGTTTAGTACCAGCCATTGACGATAACGGCATTATTTTAGCCGATTCGAATGCGATCTTGGTTTACCTAGAAAAGAAATATAACGACGGTTACAACTGGTACCCAGAAGACCCAGTTGAGGCCGCCGAAGTACAACGTTGGTTGTCCGTTGCTGCTGGTGAAATTGCCTATGGCCCTTGTGCTGTCCGTTTGGTGAAGGTATTTGGTGTGGCATTAGATTATGACGACGCCAAAAAGAAAACGGAGGCTTTCTTTGCCATTTTAGAGCCGCTATTGGAGCAACGCCAATACCTTGCAGGCGAGGCCATTACATTAGCTGATGTTGCCGGCTACAGCTATATCTCCCATGTACCAGAAGGGGGTGTCAGTTTAGAGCCTTACCCTGCTATTAGAGCATGGCTAGCCCGTGTAGAAGCACAACCACGCTTTGTTGGCATGGCTCGTTCTCCACTGCCTCAAGATAGTTAATACAAAGGTAAATTGACCTATAACCATTACTTTGATTCATCAACAACCAAAATGAGACGATCATGAGCAACAAGCAAAATTCACAATTTCACTCAGCCGAAATCGCAGTACAAGAACGTTTGGGGATTGCTGACATGGTCGCCCAATACAGTGAAGGGTTTATTCGCAGTGCAATGCCACAGCAACATCGTGACTTTTTCTGCCATTTACCTTTTCTAATAGTGGGGTTGGTTGATGATCATGGTTTTCCTTGGGCGCTGCCACTATTTGGTGAAAAAGGCTTTATCCAATCACCAAATAGCACACGTTTAACACTGGCAGCAAAGCCCTTACTTACCGAAGCATTGCAATTGGATTTCAGTGAAGGTCAAAAAATAGGCGTACTGGGTATTCAGCTGCATAGCCGTCGTCGTAATCGTATGAACGGTGTTATTGCTGATATTACCGATGCTGGTTTTTCGATAGATGTCGAACAAAGTTTTGGTAATTGTCCTCAATATATCCAAACCCGTGTTTTGGAATGGACACAACAAGATAGGTTGCAACACGATTTTGCTGATGTTGCTGTTGAGTCTACTATTCCAGCTCACATGCGCACCTTTCTTGAGCAAGCTGATACCTTTTTTATCACCTCAAGAACCAAAACTTTTGATGATGACAACCGGAGTGGCATTGATGCCTCCCACCGTGGTGGCAAGCCAGGTTTTATCAAAACCGTAGACAATACTCTGTATTTTCCAGATTTCAGTGGTAACAAGTTTTTTAACACATTAGGCAATATTGAGTCGGACGGACGTGTTGGATTGTTCTTTCCAGACTATGGGACAGGTGATGCGTATTTTATTGCTGGTCATGCGCAAATACTGTGGGATGATCCAGCCATTCAGAGCTATGAAGGCGCTGAACGCATCATTAAAATTACCGTCGAAAAAGCCGTTGCTGTTGCCGAGTTTATGCCAATGACGGGGGACTTAATCGACTTTTCCCCCGTGTTGGATTACACCGGTGTATGGCAAGATGCCGAAGCCAAGGCGCAAACCTCTAGTCGAACAACAATGAAGCCCTATCAACTCATTAAAAAGCGCAAAGAAAGTGACACCATTACCTCTTTCTACTTTGCAACACCCAACAAAGCCGAAGTGGATGAGCATATTGCAGGCCAATTTTTACCCATTCAAGTGACATTACCAGTACAAGTACCAGAGCAAGAACAGCTCGTGAATCGCAGTTATACACTGTCGAGCATGCCCAACAAAAAAACACTGCGTATTTCAGTGAAAAGAGAAGAACAGGGCGCCGTTTCACGCTATTTACATGACACGTTACAGGTCGGCGAGACCATTATGGCAGGCAAACCAGCAGGGCAGTTTGTGTTGCAAAATACGGATAATGCAGTCGTATTTCTTTCTGGTGGTGTGGGCATCACCCCAATGATTGCCATGCTAGAAGGTTTAATATGTTCTGTTGAAAATGGCATGGCAAATGGCGAGAAACCACGCCCTGTCTGGTTTATTCATGCTACCCAAAATAGCGCCACGCAAGCATTTTCAGCCTATTTACAAGTGCTTGAAGCCCAGTACGAATGGTTGCATACACACATTGTTTATTCTGCACCGTTAGCCACAGATGCCTTAGGGCAAACGCACCAATCCGAAGGTATTATATCGATGGAGTTGCTAAAGCGAATTTTGTCTTTTGATCTGTATGATTTTTATTTATGTGGGCCAGAAGGGTTTATGCGGGCCTTATATGCAGGCCTGACAAAAACAGGTGTGGCAAAAACCAATATCCATTATGAATTCTTTGGTCAAGGCTCCATTGAAGAAACAGAAGAATCCACCACCGAAAACGAGGCAGAACAAGCAAAAGTGGTGTTTGCCAACAGCCAAATAACTCAAGAATGGACACCTAATGACGGCACCTTGCTAGAGTTTGCCGAAAAACAAGGGCTCAACCCTCTGCACAGTTGCCGCTCTGGTGCATGTGGCGCCTGTGCAACCAAAATTACCTCAGGCCAAGTGACCTATGCCACTCCCCCGAGCTTTCAAGCAGAAGCTGGTGAAGTGCTTATCTGCTGCGCCAAACCCGCGGCTGGCACAGACGATATTCAGTTGGAGTTGTAACTTAGTTAAAGAGATATTTGGGGTTTATTATGAATTTAGAGTCAGATCAAAAACTACTCTTTAATCTCTAAGTAGTGGGCTGTTATCACTGGCACGATATCTGGTCGCAAGACCACAACTATCTCTAGTTTCTGACCCCAAATATCTATTCTCTACGTCTCTCCACTTTTTAGTAAAGTGTCTTCAACTAGCTGAAAAAAATAGCAAAAGTCTCATTATCAAATCAGGTGAAAAACTCAGCCTTAAAACAACTTTTCTAAAAACGTCCCTAAAAACATCCCTAAAAACATCCCTAAAAACGTCCCTAAAAACATCCCTAAAAAAGAGTCACTAAATTGTTACTAACAAAAAGTCTCTAAAAGCATCTCTAAAAGCATCTCTAAAAGAGAGCCGCTTTATTTTCAAGCGGCCAATCACGAATAAAGTCTTGATTGAATGTAGAAGCCTCTTTAAACATGCTATTCACGTCTCTAACCTGACTAACATCCCAGTTATTAATATCTTGATTAAATGCAGATGCTTGAGAGAACGTCCAGCTCATATCTGTGACATTACTTACATCCCAGTTACCAATAGTCTGATTAAATGCTGCTGCTTTATAAAACATCCAGCTCATATTATTGACTTTACCCACATTCCAGCCGCTAATATCTTGATTAAATTTTGATGCCTTACTGAACATCTTTTCCATATTGGTAACCTGGCTGACATCCCACTTGCCAATGTCTTGATTGAATGCTTTAGCACCATAAAACATAGAGGCCATATTAGTGACCTTGCTTGTATTCCAATCACTTATGTCCTGATTAAATTTCGAGACGCCGAAAAACATGCTCTTCATATTGGTGACATTACTGACATCCCAATTGCCAATATCTTGGTTAAAGGCCCATGCACCAGAAAACATATTTGCCATATTGGTCACGTTTTTCGTGTTCCAGTTGCCAACGTCTTGATTGAAAACCGACGCATTCCAAAACATGTTTTCCATCGTTGTTACTTGCTCTGTATTCCAGCGGCTAATATCTTGATTAAAAGACGTAGCCCCATGAAACATCTCTTTCATATTGGCGACATTGCTTGTATCCCAGCGACTAATATCCTGATTGAAATGTTCGATACTCGAAAACATATTCTCCATGTTAGTAACATGACCCGTATTCCAATTGCCAATGTCTTGATTAAAGCGAAATGCTTGATCAAACATGCCTCTCATGTCGGTAACACGGCTGGTATCCCAGCTGCCAATATCCTGATTAAAGTTGGATGCGCTAGAAAACATGTTTTTCATACTGATGACATTGCTGGTATTCCAGTTGCCAATGTCTTGATTAAACTCGGATGCGTTAGAAAACATGCCTGCCATGTTGGTTACATTGCCTGTGTCCCAGTTGCCAATGGGCTGATTGAAGTTGGAGAACCCTGCAAACATGTAACTCATATCTTTGACACGGCTCACATCCCAGTTGTTGAGGTTCTGATTAAAAGCATATGCCCTTACAAACATACTGCTCATGTTCGTAACCTTAGTGACATCCCATTTGCTAATATCTTGGTTGAAGTGTTCTGCCCCTGAAAACATATCTTTCATATTGGTTACCTTACTGGTATCCCAATTGCTAATATCCTTATTGAACTCTGACGCGTCATCAAACATGCTTTCCATGTTCGTGACATTACTGGTATTCCAATTGCTAATGTCTTCATTAAAGTCTGATACGTTTTCAAACAGGCTTTTCATATTGGTGACATTACTGGTGTCCCAATCACGAATATTGTAAACATAGGGGAGTGAGGCATTCTTAAACATGCCTTCTATATTCACCACAGTTGCAGGCAAGGACTCTGGAACGCGACGTAAGTGTTTTGCATATTTAAAGGCATAAGATAAATCCTTTAAACCAAGGTCACCAAAACTTTCAATCTCGACGAGTTTTTCGCCTTCTGGGAAGGTGTATTCGTGTTCTAATAGGCGTTCTTGCATTGTTTGTGTATGACTAAAACCTTCTAACGCACCTGAAATGGTGACGGTATAGTCGCCATCTTCCTCATAGTTATGCTTTACATCGCCTGACTTAGTAATGGTTTGTTGTTTGCCATCGCCCCAATCCACCACGACACTTATCTTGCTGCTTTCTTTTTCGCTTTCTTTTTCGTTATCTTTTAGAGATAGGGGGAGAATAATAGTGGTGCCAGCAGAAAGCTTGGTGTCATAGTGCAAGATCATTTCCGTACTGGTGACTTGAGAGGCATTCGAGGTGTCTATGTCTTGATTGCTTTCATCATTTCCCTCACTTGCATCAATTCCGTGATTAAAGGCGTAGGCATTCAAAAACATGTCTTTCTTATGTTGCACATTGCTGAGATCCCACTTACCAATATTTTGGTTAAATCTGAATGCGCTATCAAACATGTTGCTCATATCCGTGACATTGCCAACCTTCCATTGACTGATATCTTGATTAAATGACTCAGCATCTTTAAACATGGCATGCATATCTGACACCTTACTGGTATCCCAATCGCCGATATCTTGATTAAAAGCAAATGCCTTAGCAAACATCTCTCTCATATCCGTGACATTACTGACATTCCACTTGCCAATGTCTTGATTAAAGATGGATGCGCCATCAAACATGGCTCCCATATGGGTCACCTTACTGGTGTCCCAATCACTGATCGCTTGGTTGAATGTAGAAGCACCCAAAAACATGCCATACATATCAGTCACCTTACTGGTGTTCCAAGCATGAAGCGGTTGATTAAAAGAAGAGGCATGTGTAAACATATGCTGCATATTGGTCACGCTACTCACATTCCACGAGTTTAGGTTTTGGTTAAACTCGTCTGCGCCCCAAAACATGCGCTCCATATTCTCTACTTTGCTGACATCCCATTTACTAATATCTTGATTGAACATCGGAGCCATAAACATTTCCGACATGTTGGTTACATTGCTGGTATCCCAATCACTGATATCTTGATTAAAGAAGGAACGGCAAAACAGGCATTGCATCGTCGTTACTTTGCTGACGTCCCAAGCATTAATATTCTGGTTAAATGGCGTACCGTTAAAGACTTCAACCATACGGGTGACATTGCTGGTATTCCATTGACCTATGTCTTGATCGAAAGGCGTGCCGACAAACATTTTCGAAATGTCCGTGATATTGCTGGTATTCCAAGCGCCAATATCTTGATTAAAATTGGTGGCTTTATAAAACATACCAACCAGAGAAGTGACTGTTTTTGGCAGTTCAAGCGGCACTTGGGTTAGATTCTGTGCCTCATAAAAAGCATAAGACAAATCCACTAAGCCAAGGTTGCCAAAGCTTTCCACCTGAACCAGTTTGCTAGCATTGGTTGAGGGTATTTTATTACTGCCAAAGTGCGCTAGTTTTCCTGTAATGTTAACTGTGTATTTGCCTTCTTCTGCATAAGTGTGATCGAGATTGCCTGCAGCAGTAATGGTTTGCTTTTCACTGCCATCCCCCCAATCGATCAGCACATTCACTTCACTATTTTCTTTGTCGTTGTCTTTTAGTTTTTCGTTGTCTTTTAGAGAGAAGGGAAGAGTAATGGTGGTACCAGAAGAAAGAGTGGTGTCATAGTGCAATATCATCGACTTCTCTTTGCCACAACCAACAAGCAGTAGGGCTGTCATCAGTAATAAGGCTAGTTTTTTAAAGGTATTTTTTTCCATAAAGAGAAGTCTCATTGTTTTTATAGGAGTCTTTGATTAACTGCCTGTGTTGAAAAAACGTCCTCAGTGAGGTGGCACAGACACTGCAAGGTTTATTCAAATAAATAGTTTTTATTTTTAATCGGCCAATCGCGGATAAAGTCCTTATTAAAGGATGTTGCCTCGCAAAACATGCAGCCCATATCTTCTACTTTTCTAACATCCCAGTTGCCAATATCCTGATTAAACGATGTCGCACTGCAAAACAGGCAACTCATATTAAAGACCTTACGAATATCCCAGCGGCTGATATCTTGGTTAAATGCCGTTGCTAGCGTAAACATGCCTGGCATATGGGTGACATTACTGACATCCCAATTACCAATATCTTGATTAAAGCTTGAAGCGTCCCGAAACATGGTTTCCATGTTAGTGACATTGCTGACATTCCAATTGCCAATCGGTTGATTAAAGTGAGATGCCTCATAAAACATACTTTCCATCTTAGTCACATTGCTGACATCCCAGTTACCAATAGGTTGATTAAAACTTTTAGCATAGTAAAACATGCTGCTCATATCGGTCACACTACTGGTATTCCAAGCGCCAATGTTTTGATTAAAACCTGATGCCAAAGCAAACATGTTTGCCATAGTGGTTACCTTACTGGTATCCCAAGAGCCAATAGGTTGATTAAAGTCAGTTGCTCGCTCAAACATTTTATGCATATCAACCACGTTACTGGTATTCCAAGAGCCAATCGGTTGGTTAAAGGCTTTTGCTCGCTCAAACATTTTATGCATATCAATCACGCTACTAGTATTCCAGCGGTCGATATTTTGGTTAAAAGCATGAGCGTAGGTAAACATCTCACTCATATTGGTGACCTTACTGGTATCCCAAGAGCCAATAGGTTGATCAAAAGCAGCCGCTCGCTTAAACATCTGGTGCATATCAATCACGTTACTGGTATCCCACTTGCCAATGTCTTGATTGAAAGCCGACGCACTCCAAAACATGCTTTCCATATTGGTCACATTACCAGTGTTCCAGTTGCCAATATCCTGATTAAAATCAGATGCGTTCAAAAACATATAGCTCATATCGGTGACCTTGCTGGTATCCCAACGGCCAATATCCTGATTGAAATCTGACGCGTCAGCAAACATACCTACCATACTTGTCACATTCCCCGTATTCCAGTTACCGATGTCTTGATTGAAATAGGTATTTTTGAACATCTGATTCATATTGGTGACGTTGCCCGTATCCCAGTCGTTAATATTTTGTCTGAAACTGGCGTGCTCAAACATATTAGACATATTGGTGACATTGCTCGTATCCCAATCGCTAATATCTTGATTGAAGGTGGTTCTAAAAAACATATAGCTCATATCCGTGACGCTACTGGTATCCCAGTGACCGATATCCTGATTGAAATATCTTGTTTGAGCGAACATGCCTTTCATGTTTGTCACCTTGCCGACATCCCAATTGCTCATATCATGGTTAAACCCCCATGCGCCAAAAAACATACCTTCTAAATTGGTGACCGTTTCAGGCAAACTAACAGGCACTTGAATTAAATTTTTAGCACCGAAAAAAGCATAGGACAGATCCGTTAACCCAAGATCGCCAAAGTTTTCGACTTTGCTGAGTTTACTGGCGGCTATTGGCGATATTTGATCACTACCAAAATGTTTTAAAACACCCTCAATTTTGACTGTGTATTTGCCCTCTACTGCGTAAGTGTGATCAATATTGCTTGCGGCAGTAATGGTTTGTTTTTCTCTGCCATCCCCCCAATCCACTACTATATTAACGTCACCATTGCCGTTTTCGCTGTTTTTTAGGCTTTCGTTGTCTTTTAGGTTTTTGTTGTCTTTTAAAGAGAGGGGAAGGGTAATGGTCGTGCCATCAGAAAGTATGGTGTCATAGTGCAAAATCATCGGCTTCTCTTTGCCACAACCGGCAAGTAACAAGATAGGGAAGAGCAAGGATACAAAGGCTCTAAGAGCATTTTTAAATGTCATATTGTTGAATCTCATTATTGTTTTGTGAGCTGTGTTTACTTACTGAATGAGCAGTCTAAAGTTTAAAACAGAGCGCTCTTATTCTTTACTTGCCAAGTATCTATAACGTTTTTATTAAAGGATGAAGCACCTTGAAACATTTTTTTCATGTCTTTGGCGTTGCTGATATCCCATTCACTGATGTCTTGCTTGAAGTTGATGGCTTTATAAAAGAGTTTGCCCATATTGGTGACCTTGCTCACATCCCATTTGCTAATATCTTGATTAAATGACGATGCTTCGCGGAACATTTCGCGCATGTTGGTGACATTACTGGTATTCCAGCGTCCAATGTCTTGATTGAAGTTCGATGCTTTGTAGAACATGGATTTCATCGTTGTTACTTTGCTGACATCCCAATTGCCGATGTTTTGGTTAAATTGGGTGGCTTTATAAAAGAGTTTTTCCATATCAGTCACTTTGCTCACATCCCAGTTGCCAATATCCTGATTAAACGCTTTTGTTTGATAGAACATTTCTTTCATGTTAGTGACATTACTGGTATCCCAGTCACTGATATTGTGGTTAAAAGCTGAAGCTTTATAAAACATGGCTTTCATATTGCTGACCTTGCTGGTATTCCAACGACTGAGGTCTTGATTAAAGCGAGAGGCTTTTTCAAACATGGCGCTCATGTCGTTGACATTGCCTGTCTCCCAACGACCAATGTTTTGATCGAAACTGGTGGCGTACGAGAACATGCCTTTCATACTGATGACATTACGGGTATCCCAGTCACCAATGTCTTGGTTAAAATCTGAGGCTCTGGCAAACATGTCTGTCATATTGGTGACCTTACTGGTATCCCACTTACCAATATTTTGATTAAATGCCGATGCCCCAGCAAATAGGTTTGACATATTTCTGATACGACTGGTATCCCACTCATTAATACTTTGGTTAAAGCGATATGCCTTGAAGAAGGTACCTTCTAGAGTAGTGACCGAAGTTGGGAGGTTAAGAGGTACTTTTACTAACTGTTCTGCATTGGCAAATGCATAAGACAAATCCGTCAAACCAACGTCACCAAAGCTGTCTATCTGAACCAATTTATTGGCTTTACTTGCTGTCATTTTCTTGCTGCCAAAGTGTTCAAGGGTGCCACGGACTTTCACGGTATAAATGCCATCTTGAGCATAAGCATATTTTACATTGGCGGCTTTGGTAATGGTTTGAAGTGCGCTGCCGTCACCCCAATCTACGGTAACATTCACATCGCCTTGTAGTGGCAATGTGATGGTGGTTCCTCTTGATAAATTGGTATCGTAATGCAACACCATTGGACTGCTGCTTGTGAGGAATAATGGGCTGCCTGTGAGCATATCTTCTTTATTGGTTACCTTGTCGGTATTCCAGCGGCTAATGTCCTGATTGAAGCTAGAAGCCTGATAAAACATGGTTTCCATGTTTGTGACATTACTGGTATCCCAGCGGCTGATATCCTGATTAAAGGCTGAGGCACTATCAAACATAGCGGTCATATCAGTCACTTGGCTGACATCCCAATTGCCAATATCTTGGTTAAAGACTGTGGCACCAGCAAACATACCGTACATAGCAGTTACCTGGCTGGTATTCCAACTACCAATGTCTTGGTTAAATGTTGATGCACCTTCAAACATCGTTGTCATGTCGGTGACATTACTGGTATCCCAACGACTAATATCCTGATTGAAGCTGACAGCATTCATAAATAGGTCATACATAGAGGTGACTTTGCTGACATTCCAATTACCGATATCTTGATTGAATGCGGAAGCCCCTTTAAGCGTGGCATTCATCTTAGTGATATTGCTTGTATCCCAGCCACTAATATCTTGATTGAAACTGAGAGCATTTAGAAACATCTCATCCATAGAGGTGAGTTGGCTTATATTCCAGCTGCTAATATCTTGATTGAAAGACGATGCCCCTTTAAATATTCCCAACATCTTTTCGACGTTATTGGTCTGCCATCTGCCAATGTCTTGATTAAAACTTGATGCCTTGGCAAACATCTCACTCATATTCACCACCTTGCCGGTATTCCAACGGCCAATATCCTGATTAAAAGTGGGTGTCTCCATAAACATACCTTCCATACTGAAGACTCTGCTGACATCCCAGTTGCCAATATCTTGATTAAAAACCGTTGCGCCTCTGAACATGTAGGCCATACTTCTCACATTGCTGGTATTCCATTTACCAATATCTTGATTGAAGCTGGTTGCTCTATCGAATACATGCCTCATATCGTTCACATTACTGGTATCCCAGTTACCAATATCTTGGTTAAAAGCAAATGCACTTTGAAACATAAATTCCATGTCAATCACATCACTAGTATTCCAACGACCAATAGGTTGGTTAAAATTGTCGGCACGGCGGAACATCCAATCCATATGAACTACTTTGCTTGTATCCCATCGGCTGATGTCTTGATTAAAGCTTTTAGCGTTGTAAAACATCCAGCCCATATCGTTTACCTTACTTGTGTTCCAGCGGCCAATATCTTGGTTGAAGGCTCGGGCTTCCCGAAAAGTTTCTCTCATACCAATCACGTTACTGACATCCCAATTACCAATGTCTTGATTAAAGGCTAGAGCTTCATGAAAAGCCTTTCTTATATTGGTCACTTGGCTTACATCCCAGTTGCCAATGTCTTGGTTGAATGCAGAAGCTTCACTAAATATGCTTTCCATATTGGTGACACCGCTTACATTCCAGTTGCCAATATCTTGATTGAAGGCAGAAGCCTCTTCAAACAGGCTATTCATATCAGTGATATTACTGGTATCCCAACGGCTAATATCTTGATTGAAAGAGGTAGCACCTTTAAACATGCCAGCAATATTGGTCACAGTAGGAGGGAGGTTTGTTGGTACTTGAGTCAGGTGTTTTGAGTATCTAAAGGCATAGGATAAATCGGTTAAACCAAGATCACCAAAGCTTTCAACACGAACTAACTTTTCTTCTTCTATCGTGATGCCTCGACCATACCGATCTTCAACTTTTTGATAACCAAAGTGTTCTAGTGTTCCGTCAATAGTGACTATATAAATCCCATCTTCGAAGGCGCTATAGGTATGCTTAACTTCACCCGCAGAGGTAACCGTTTGAGGGGGATTGCCGTCTCCCCAATTAATGACTACATCTACTTTGCCACCCAACGGCAAGACAATCTCTGTGCCTTCTGAAAGATTAACATCGTAGTGCAAAATCATTTGTGCATGGACGCTGTAACTGAGTAGGGAAAAAATGGTCATCATTAATAATGACACCAACATTCTAAAGCGGTTTTTAAATAGCATTTTACTGACTCGCAAAGATAAAAAATGCCCTTATTTTAGAATAAAAAAATAAGAGAAATCTAATAAAATCTGAGGGTTAGTCTTATGATACGACTTTTCCAAGACGGGGAAATGAAAAACTGGCGCAAAACGAAATAACATAGGCTGTACTTGTTCAGACTTACTATTGCCTCAGTTCTATTTTCACAATAGGGCATTGTTTTCATCAATTTACGACATTAAGCCTTGCTCTTATCTTGATACATTTCGCTTGTGCGATACTCAAGCACTTTCACTTGATCACCTTGTTTTATAACACCTTCATTCAGTGCCACCAGATTCATGCCAAATGTCGGGCCTTGGGGCTTTCCATCTTCAACCAATTGGCGGAATTGACATAAGGTTTTGAACGGTTCACCTTGAGGGCTTTTTTCTGCGGTGTTCGGATTAAGCGTGGTGAAAATGCAACGAATACAAGGTTTAATGGTTTCGAAAACCACATCACCTATTTTAAATATCGCCCAAGTATCTTCTGCAAATGCCTCGCAACCATCAATAACAATATTGGGACGAAAGCGTTCCATCTGTACCTCTTCTGGGCAGCGTTCTGCCAATGCTCGAAGAGAAGCGCGAGAGGCAATTAGAAATGGGTAACCATCAGCAAAGGCGACAGGTTGTTCTGGCCTTCTACTGGTAAAACGAGATGACTGGTCGCCAAAATACACTAACCTGACTGCTTTTCCTAAAATGCGACTAAACCATTCATCATATTGCTTGCCACATACTTGACCTTGAACGTCCGTTTTCCAAATAACAGTCGCTTCATACTCAGCAGTAAATGTATCGGGATCGATAACAATTTGTTGATCTTGATAGGAGAGCGTGAGTTTATCGTTGCCATGATGTTCGACTTGAATCAGGGATAAAAGATAGTCTTTGCGAGCGGTAACAAATTTCCCTTCACTATTCACCAACATATAGCGCCGATCACCAATCAAACCTGCAAAAGCTACTGAACTTTGCGCTAGGGAAATCCCTCTTGTTGATTTAATCGGATAAATTGTTATGTCGTCTAAAAAAGCGGTCACGATAAAGCCCTGTATTGAGTGTCGCGAGGTAAATATCAAAGAATAGAGTAAAGAATCCAGCATATGGATTCAACTAAGGAATCCGTTGCTATAAAAAAGAAAAACAAAATGAAAAGAAAAAGAATGTGAGGGAAATTGGCAGCTCATTGTTCGCTTTTGTAATTTGAGGAAATACCTCAATGAAATTGATCTAGTTATGAAATTAAATCAAAATGTGCACGATTTTGAACCGCAATTACAAGGAATAAGTATGAAAGGTTTTAGATTTGTGAATAGTGCAGCGAAGCGTGAATTTGGTAAATTACCAAAAAACATACAACTACTTTTTGCTACAAGCTTAAATGCTGTTGCACATGATCAAGACCCTTTTGTTGATTTTAAACATATTGGGAGCAGTGTTGGAAAAGGTGCAATAGAACTTATAGAAAACGGAAGCCCTGCTTATCGGACTGTTTATTGCGCAAAATTTGGTAATACTATTTTCTTGCTACATTCTTTTGAGAAGACAACAAACGGTGTTGATAAAAAAGCAATGAACACAGCTAAAAAACGCTATAAAGACATGGTAGATATCATTAAAAAAGAGAATCTTAGGTAGACGAAACTAAGCTCTCTTTAGTGATTGTGTAGTGCATTTAAAAAGGGGCGCCTGACCACATTCAAACGTTAGACTTGGCTTTATTGAGTAACCTATTTTTGCTAAAAAGCAAATTAATTTATCAGAAGAGAACTTATCAACTTTACCTTTAGTAAGTTCACTTGCTCTAGGTTGAGTTATGTCTAATGCAAGCATGATATCGGCTTGTTTCCATCCTTGTGATTCAAAGTAGCTTCTTAAAACCAACATCATATCTGCACGAAACTTTAGGTCCGCAGCTTGTGCAGAGCCATCAGCATGAGTAGAAGAGCCATCAGCATGAGTTGAAAAGTCGTCAGCGTTAATAGAAGAGCCGTCAACGATCGCATCAAAAATATTCGTATATTGTAATTTTTCCATAATAAGTTCGTCTTCAAACTTTAAGGTTAGCGATTTTAGTGTATCACTTTAATACATTTATACGTAATTACGTATAAATGTATGTTAGCCTTTTATCGTTCAATATGTAAACACTTTTGCTAAATAGACAGTACTAAATAGACAGTGCTAAATAGGCAGTGATGTTTTTTTGAATGAGTCACTTATGCTTCAGTTACACAGCCAAAACACAATTTATTTTTATCTAAATCCCTGACATAGGCACTGAAATAAGGCCCTCGTTGTTTAAGTTCACCTTCACTCGTGCCACCTAGTTCAAGGGCTTTATAATAAATCCTTTCTACTTCTTCGACAGAGTCAAAAGTAAAACCAATCATGGTGCCATTGCCATTAGTTGCTGGCTGTTCATTAAAAGGAATGGCAACAGCAAAGGCAAAATCACCCCATAGCCAGAGAGTCATTCTGTCTGTTGGCATTTTGTTAAGCTCTATTTGCTCAAAAAGTGTGTCGTAAAACTGCACGGCTGCAGTCATATCATTGGTACCAAGAACGGTATAATTCATTTTCATAATGTGACTCCTCTGCTGATTGATTAATAAGGCTTTATAATAGGTGTACCCTACTGACAACATAGTGTCAGTAGGGTTTGAAAAAAGAGTCAATATTAAGGGTAGTACATGCAAAGTATGGGAGTGAGTCAGGCAGAGGCTAAGATAGTTTTTATTTTGCCCACACCGCCTAAAGGCCATTACGCAATAGATGCTATGGGACATGTTATGCAAGTCGATACGCAATCGATTATTGAGCAAGATGGTAACCATTGGCGTAAAGTATTAACCATTATGGCGAAGTTGTGCGCCCCCATTCGTGATAATTGGCGAGTGTATCGCGATCATGAGCTACTACAACAAGATGAACGTATAGAGTTTGAAATCCCCACCGTCTTTTTACCTTCTATACAGTATTTTATTTGTGGTGGAGAAATGCAGAAAAAACTGAACCAAGAAAGGTTAAGCCCAGTCTATGTGAATGGAAAACAAACGGTGGCGCAATGTGGCCAGATTATTTTTTGTCCTTACCTCGATTACCGTCAATATCCGAATGCGGATATTGAATTAACCCGTCTTGCTATCGCGAAATAGAATGAGGCTAGCAGCCCCAATAACCTACTTAGAAGTGAGTAAATGGTATGTTAGATAGATTAAAAACATTAATAACACAACTTTCTCAAGATCAAGAAGCACCAACGTCAAACGTTTCTTACGAAAAGGCGGTCGCGGCTTTGTTGATTGAAGTCATGTTGGCGGATGAATCGATTGATGAAAGAGAAAAAGATAGCGTGCTTGCTCTCATCAAAAAAGAAACAAAGCTAGAAGACATCAATGAGCTTTATCAAGAGATGAAAGCCTTTGTTGAAGAGGCTCATGATTTATTTCAATTTACCAAAGCCATAAATGAAGTTGCTGATAAAAATATGAAAGAGCAACTTATGTTATCTCTCTGGCGTGTGGCGTTTGCCGATGGCGTGCTGAATGAACATGAAGATTACCGAATTCGTCGTATCAGTGAATTACTTTATGTCCCGCATTCTGTTTTTATTCAAACTAAGCTTGCGGCACAGGCCGAAAAATCAGCATAAAAAAACGCGATTTATTTAGTAAATAAATCGCGTTTTGTGTTGCTAGTGTCTTCATTTGTATAACGAAGACACTCGTTCTTAATCTTATTAGGAAACTTATGCGAAGTTTGCTTCTGCAAAATCCCAGTTAGCCAAGGCCCAGAAACCTTTTAAGTAATCAGGGCGAACATTGCGGTAATCAATGTAGTAAGCGTGTTCCCAAAGATCGACAGTTAGCAAAGCAGTGTGCCCATCAGTTGAAGGCGTGCCTGCATTACTTGTGTTTACAATGTCTAACTCGCCAGCAGCGGTTTTAACCAACCAAGTCCAGCTAGAACCAAAGTTGTTGACTGCTTTGTCATTGAAGGCTTCTTGGAACGCCGCAAATGAACCCCATTTTGCATTAATTGCATCCGCTAGAGCACCAGAAGGCTCGCCTTTACCGTTAGGAGTTAGGCTGTTCCAGAAGAAAGTGTGGTTCCAGATCTGCGCAGCATTGTTGAAAACTGGGCCAGCAGGTGCTGAGGCGATGATTTCTTCTAGTGTTTTTCCTTCGAATTCAGAACCTGGAACAAGGCCGTTTAATTTTACAACGTAAGTGTTGTGGTGTTTACCGTGGTGAAAATCGAGAGTTTCCGAAGACATGTGAGGTTCAAGTGCGTCTTTGGCATAAGGGAGGGCTGGTAATTCAAAAGCCATTTGATTTCTCCGTGCTATAGTTTGTCTGAATGAAAATGCTTGTTAACAAGCCGTTAATGGTGCATATATAATAGCACCTGAAAATCGAAGTTAATATTCTTTAAAATACGACAGCAATTATTTTTTGGACTTATAAAGATAGAATTCCATGCCGAAACATGACGATGATGTAGAAATTCCAAGTATGATGTTGGACGCCGATGAGGTTAAACCTCGTCGTCAGATACCAGAAACAGCAAAGGTAAAGCCTGCCTCAGCATCCACCGATGAGCCACAGCAAGGTAACCTGATTACATCAAGTGATGTAACACAACCCACAACAAAAAAACCGAGTTTTACAATAGTATATGTGTTGTGGGGCCTAAGTTTTGTTGCCATTAGTATTTTTGGTTATATGATTTGGTCCCAAAATCAACAGCTTAAGAACGAATTACAAGGGCGTATTCAAGAGCTTGATAATCAACTAATTGCGGCAGATGCTTCTGCGGCTGAAAAAGGATTAACCATAGAAGAAACACTGAAAAAACATGACAGTGAAATTCGTAAACTATGGGGCGTTTCTTATGATACGAATCGCAAGGCTATTAAGAAAAACACGGACCAAGTGGCGAGCTTGACGAAAAGCCAGTCGAGTCAGCAAAAGTCTCAAGCCACGTTAGAGAAAAAGTTCTCTGAACAAGAAAACAGTCAAAAAACACTCGTTGAGCAACAGAAAAATCTGACCACTTCGTTATCAAAACTAGAAAAAGACACCGTAGCTCCTCTTAAAAATCAGCAAACGGAGCTAGAGAAACAGGCCAAAAGCCTTTCTCAAACGGTTGATAAGCAGGCAGAACGCATTGAAACTCTACTAAAAAGCTTAGCTGAATTAGAAGATCAAAATACCAAAAGCAGTGCCAAGCTGAATATGGCGGAGAAAACATTAAAAGACGTCAATAAAGCGGTTACGGCAATAGAAGCAAAATTAAAAAATCAACTTGGTAGTTCAAGACCAGGTGACCTTGAGATTCAAATACAAGATCACCAAGAAGCCATTGACTCAATCGATGCTTATCGTGTTCAAGTCAATAACAAGCTGAACCGGCTTGAAAGTCAGGTTAACCAACTATTGCTACAAAATTAAGCTAGTTACCTTCATTTTGCTGGCAATCTGAGGGTTGCCAGTCTGTCTCCTCACCTTATTTATTCCATGTAAATTTATTTATTTTCCTGTGGCTTTATTTTGGGTCGAGTAAGTTTTTGTACTGCTTGAACACGTTTTCTCTGGGTGTCAACTATAGTGACATTTGGAGATATTTTATTGACTAAATTACCCAGATTGTCTGTGGATAGGTATGAGGTTTTGTCTGTCTGCAAGTGTGGTTGAACCGCTATTTTTTGGAAAATAGTAATGTTATTGGCCTTTGTCGCCAATGTCATGAGTGAATAGAAAATCTTCAGATGTTAGTCGTCGGTTTTGGCTGTGTTTTAAATTCGCATAGCTAATGATTTTTTCTAATTTATGGAGATATATTATGGATACGTTAAATAATAACTATAAAAAAGTTGGCGGTTCATTGGGGTTTAAACCCCTGATTGTTGCAGGGTTATTAGCGAGTGCCAGTATAACGTCGCAGGCCGGCACCGCAGTAAACGGTGATGATTGGTTGCATGTGAGTGGTAATCAAATACTGGATATGAATAACAATCCTGTTTGGTTAACCGGAGCAAACTGGTTTGGTTTCAATACGTCAGAGCGGGTGTTTCACGGGCTGTGGTCGGTGAATATGGAAACGACATTAGATAGCATTGCCAGTCGAGGTATTAATATTCTGCGGGTACCGATTTCAACAGAACTGATTAAGGAGTGGCAGAATGGCATCTTTCAGCCAATTTCTATCAATGTGTCAGCAAACCCTAACTTAAATGGCGCTACCTCACTTGAAGTCTTTGATGCGTTTTTGGCTCACTCGAAGCAGATTGGTATGAAAGTCTTATTAGATGTGCACAGTGCAGAAGCGGATAATTCCGGTCATTTCGCCCCGCTTTGGTATAAAGGCTCTATTACACCAGAAGACTTTTATTCAACGTGGGAGTGGATTACACAGCGTTATGTGAATGATGACACCATCATTGCCTTTGACCTAGAAAATGAGCCTCATGGTCAACCTTGGGGAGCTCAAGAGTTTGCGAAATGGGATAATTCCACAGACGATAATAATTGGAAGTACGCTTGTGAAACCGCTTCCAATCGAATTCTCGACATTAATCCAAACATGCTGATTATGTGTGAGGGGATTGAATCTTTCCCTAAAGATGGTGTGACGTGGACCAGCAATGACGAAGATGATTATTACAATAATTGGTGGGGAGGCAATTTAAGAGCGGTAAAAACCTTGCCCATTGATTTAGGGTCTCGTCAAAATCAATTTATGTACTCGCCACATGACTATGGCCCGCTTGTTTATCAACAAGATTGGTTTTACCCAGGGTTTGATAAAGACACACTTTATAACGATGTATGGAAAGATAACTGGATGTTTATTCATGAAGAAGGCATTTCACCTTTGTTAATAGGAGAGTGGGGCGGCTTTATGGATGGTGGTGATAATGAAAAGTGGATGGTTGCCATTCGTGATCTTATTATCGAAAACCGCTTGCATCATACTTTCTGGTGTATTAATCCAAACTCGGGTGATACGGGAGGACTGCTTAACAATGACTGGACCACATGGGATGAGGAAAAATACAGCCTGTTTAAACCCTCACTTTGGGCCGATAATGCTGGTAAGTTTGTCAGCCTTGACCATGAAGTTGCATTAGGTAGTGATGCAACAGGCGTGAGTCTGAATGAGTATTTAGCGGCTTTAAATCCTTCTGTGACCATCACAGCCCCACAAGACGGTAATTATGTGTTATTGAACACACCAGTAACCGTTAACTATGCAGTGAACAAAGCCAGTGGTGTAAATGTATATGTAGCAAATTCGCTAGTTGGTCAAGGCAGTGCGAGTGGTACCGTAGCAATTACATCGCCTAGCTCACAAGGCATGTTTACAGTGAGATTGGTTGGTATAGACAGCAGCGGCGTTGAATTGCCATTCAGTGATCAAATTACCTTAAATGCGGTGGATGAGATTCCAATATTGCCGGAAATTGCTATTGTTACCCCAGCCGCAGGGGCAAGTGTAAATACAGGAAGTGCCGTACCCGTTACTGTTACGTTAACTGGAGCAAGTGGCTTTAGTGCAGAGCTAGATGGTGTCCAGACGAGCTTCACAGGGACAACAGGGTCGGTAACAGCCCCTGCACAAGCGGGTAATTATCCATTACTGGTAACCGCTTTAGACGCTAATCAAATGCCGCTTAGTGCCACTGATTCAGTAACATTAGATGTTAAAGTACCATCTTCGGACGTTGTTACCTGTACGGTGGGTACCGCTGATACGTGGCCAACAGGGTTTGTTATCAATACCATCACGTTAACCAACACGGGTACGAGCACCATCAATGGTTGGTCTGCTACGCTCAACTTTGCTAACAGTATCAGTGGTGTGAACGTTTGGAATGCTAACTTCACGACAGATGCGCAAAGCGTGACAGCAACAAATGTTGCCCACAATGCGGTGATTAACCCAGGCCAAAGTGTCACATTTGGACTGCAAGGCGCTTATTCTGGCAGTTTCAGTCTGCCAAGTTGTACAGTTAACTAAGTGCTTCTTGGCTGTCGCCGCCAAAAGATATTTCTTTAAAAACAAGAGCAGTAGAGCCTTTCTACTGCTCTTCTTTTTTCAAACTCCTATAACCCTAAAATGCACTATTGTTGTTTTGTTTCTGCTCTCTATATTTGGGATGGGTCTTACTTTTTTTAGGCAATGTTTCCTTAGGCAATGTTTCCTTAAGCAATGTTTCCTTAAGCAATGGAGCAAAATGTAATGCGTACTTTCTTATTATTCAGCAGTGTCTTTTTTATGCAATTAGGGTGGGCGGCGATGCCATCCAATGCACCACCATTAGCAACTCTCATACACGAAATACAAGTGAGTTTGCCTACACAAACAGAGCAAACCGATGCCAAAGCACATTCGACCCAACAGAATGATGACTGTATTGAATGCTCAGAGGTTGACTAACAAAGCCGGTTTTCTGCGTCTCTGTCGTTAGAACTAAAAACGGCTATCTCTCTACGAGGCATACAAGACAAGTTACAAAAAGTCAAAACAATATATAAGGAGAATAGAATGCGAACATTACTGATACTCATAGGAAGTTTGTGGAGCCTATCGGCTGTTGCCGTTCCACCAATATCCGCCGCTGAAGCAAGCCTAAGCCTTGAAACAAAAACATTCCGCTTTAGCTGGAATGATGTACCCGATGCAACGCATTATAAATTATTAGAAAATTCAGATGGCTTATCTGGCTTCCAGCAAGTTGGGGTTGATATTCCTCAAGGTGTGGAAACAATCGCTCATATTGTTCCATTGTATGACAAGCTCAATGCAAGCTATGTGTTGCAGAGTTGTAATGCGTTTGGTTGTGTTGACAGCACAGAAATTGATATTACTGGCACATTGCAAGAGGCGATTGGTTATGTGAAAGCGAGTAACACTGGTTACCAAGATGCTTTTGGTTGGTCGGTGGCAATAAATGCCGATGGCACCACACTTGCCGTTGGCGCGATAGGCGAAAAAAGCAGTGCTAGTAGCATCGATGGCGACCAAACTATTGATCAAGCGTATGGTTATGGTGCGGTGTATGTTTTTACCCAGACAGATGGAGTCTGGTCGCAACAGTCTTATATTAAACCGAGCAATATGGGGCATAGGGACGATTTTGGCTACTCGCTAAGTTTAAGTAATGACGGAAATCGCCTATTAGTGGGAGCACCAGGTGAAAGCAGCAGTGCAACCGGAATAAATGGCGATCTATTGGATAATAGCGCGTTACGTTCAGGCGCTGCTTATTTATTCGAGCGTACAGGCACATCATGGACACAACAAACCTATTTTAAAGCCAGTAATACCGAAGCCTCTGACGGCTTTGGCACCAGAGTGAATTTAAGTGGTGATGGGAACACCATTGCTGTTACTGCGTTAGGAGAAAACAGCAATTCAACCGGTATTAACGGAAATCAGACCAATAATGACCACACAGGTTTGGTGAACAGAGCAGGTGCGGTTTATGTCTTTGGTTTTGATGGGGTAAATTGGTCACAACAAGCTTACGTAAAAGCCAGCAACACACTTTATGCAGCTCTCTTTGGACAAAGTCTTAGCCTAAGTGATGATGGTAACACTCTGGCGGTTGGTGCAATTTACGAATACAGCAATGCCACGGGAATTAATGGTGATCAGGAAAACTACAGTGCCTCTAAATCTGGCGCCGCTTATGTATTTAGTCGAACTGGTATCACATGGTCACAACAGGCTTACATCAAAGCTAGCAATGCAGAAAGAGAGGACTTTTTTGGCCATGCTATTGCATTAAGTGGTGATGGTAAGGCATTGGCCGTGGGGGCGAATGGAGAGCGTGGCAAAGCAACAGGCATCAATGGTGATCAATATAATGATGACATTTACGCCTATGGCCAAGAGTATTACAGCAAGGGATATGGGGCTGTGTATGTGTTTGATTTTGACGGTATAAATTGGTCTCAACAAGCCTATATCAAAGCCAGTAATGCAAGACGAGGTGACAACTTTGGTTGGTCCGTAAGTTTGGACTACTCTGGTGATACGCTTGCTGTTGGTGCAGCAGGAGAAGACAACAGTGCAAGAGGTTTAAATGGACCCCAATACTGGGGACACAACCCCAACTCAGGCGCGGCCTATACTTTCATCCGTTCTAGGGGGGACTGGATGCAGCAAGCCTATATTAAAGCAAGCAATACTGGTTGGTATCAACATTTAAGAGAAGTGACTTTAAGTGGGGATGGCAAGACGCTAGCAGCAGGGGCATTCGCTGAAAGAAACAATGCGACAGGCATTAATGGCGATCAAGACCAAGGTTATTTAGAATCGGGGGCAGTGTATTTGTATTAGACTGCATATAGATTAAATCGTACTACTTGTCATAACAGTAATACGACAGCGCAAAAAACCTAACAAAACTGGCTCTGGTAATAGTGATTATTGGTGCCAGTTTTAGCATTAAGCCCCGAAAAGTTTGTTTACTTTTAATTGTTTACTTTTTGTTGTTTTTGCATAACGCTTGCCATTAACATTCCTATTAGTTATACCTTCATGCTAAAAGCGTGACACAGAGATTTAATCTCAGGCGTTTTGATCCAATAACAATAAGCAGGCCGGCACTTATATGACAAATTCTGATCCAATAACAATGACGTCTCCCACCACCGCAATCAATCGAATGCAGTCTTTGTTTGAACAACAGCAAGGTGCTTACAAAAATGCACCAATGCCATCAGGCTCTGAACGTGTCCAGCAATTGAAGCACTTAAAAAGCGCCTTAATTCAATATCAAGACAAATTAGCGCAGGCAATTAGCCTTGATTTTAGTGGTCGTTCAAAAAATGAAACCTTATTGGCAGAAGTGCTTACCAGTGTTGAAGGCATTAAAGATGCAATTAAACATACTCGGCAATGGATGCGACCGAGTAAACGCCATGTCAGTCTTTTGTTTGCTCCAGCAAGTAATAAGGTGATGTACCAACCTGTTGGTGTGGTAGGAATTATGGTGCCTTGGAATTATCCTATATTCTTAGCACTAGGCCCTCTGACTGCGGCTCTTGCCGCCGGAAATAGAGCGTTAATTAAACTGTCTGAGTTCACGCCCAATGTAAATAGTGTATTAAAAGAAATGTTGGCAACGGTGTTTGCAGAAGAGCAGGTTGCCATAATTGAAGGTGAAGAGTCTGTTGCTATAGCGTTTTCACAATTGCCTTTTAACCATCTTTTATTTACAGGCTCGACTCAGGTTGGGCGTTTAGTGATGTCAGCAGCGGCAAAAAATCTGACCCCAGTCACTTTGGAATTAGGCGGGAAGTCACCAGCAATTATCTCTCGTTATACATCAATCACAGAAGCAGCAAGACGTATTTGCTACGGAAAATCCTTAAATGCAGGGCAAACCTGTGTCGCGCCAGATTATGTGCTGGTAGGTAAAGAACAAGCTGCGGAGTTTGTTACCGCCTATAAGTTCGCTTTTAAAAGTATGTATCCGACCTTGGCAAACAACGATGACTATACTGCGATTATCAACAAACAACAGTATCGTCGTTTGCTTGACCTTATTGATGATGCCCAGCAGCAAGGCGCCAATATTAGCGAATGCAATCCAGCGCAGGAAGATCTATCTACTGGCCGTAAATTAGCACCAATACTTGTGCAAAATATCACTGAAACGATGCAACTTGCCCAGGAAGAAATTTTTGGGCCTATTTTGCCAATAGTGACTTATGAAACAATGGAGGAGGCCATTAGCTATATTAACGATAAACCGAAGCCGCTAGCATTATATTATTTTGGTCATAATCAGAAAGAAGCGGATAAGGTGTTACAAAATACCCATGCGGGCGGTGTGTCAATCAATGATACACTGGTACATTTAGCGCAAGACGATTTACCCTTTGGTGGTGTAGGGGATTCAGGAATGGGGCGCTATCATGGACGTGATGGTTTTCTAACTTTTTCTCATGCAAAATCGGTACATAAAAAAGGACGATTCTCATCTGGTTCTCTGGTTTATCCGCCCTACAAAAAAGGTATTATCCGTCTACTAAAAACGCTCTTTGTACGTTGAAACGAGCTGCATTTGAACGTTTGTATACGGTGTATTGTTATGAAGATGGAAAATGCCAAAAGAAAAGTTCTAAGACAAAAGAGCCAAGATAAAAGAATCAAAAAAAAGTAACAAAATAACAGGATGAAAAGTAGCGTGCTATTTCGAGTTGCCACAAAGAAAAAAACACTGTTCTGGTTTTTATGCTTATTGATTGTCGCCAGTGTTATAGTGAATTTAATATTGGTTGAAAAAGAGCCGCGTAAGCAAGTACAACACTCCATTCAGCCTTGGTGGCACAATGCCAAAGTCGATCTAGTGGTGAAAGACGTTCGCTACTTTGTGCGGCAATGTCGTATTTTTGCCATGCACTCTACACCACAAGAACCGCAAGAAAAAAGTAGTGCTAATGCCACTGTACAATTCTCAAGTTCAACTACCTCAGTGACAGAAATTTTTAGCATACCAGTATCGACGTTTACTTCTTGTCGCCCAAAATCAAATCCACTATCGCATGATGGCGAATATCTGATTTTTAATGTGTGCGAAATGACAATGGGAGCCGGCGGTTGCAGCAAAGGCCGCTATCGCAGTGCTGACCATAAGCATTGGGAGGAATACATTGGTATTACTTGGATAAAAGGCGAGCAATACGAAGCGTGGCGAACTTTGGGCTCCACCTCATCAAAAGCCGATTCGGTAAAAAAAGTCGTGAACAAATAGTGAGCGCTCAATTCTTCCACTATTATTGCTTTGCGATAACACCGTTCACACAATAGGCTTTGAAAAAGTTTTAAATATAACTATTCCAAAAAAGTCTAAATCAAACCCTTCTTATAACTTTTTAAACGTTTTTTCACTCTGTATAGTAATCGTAATAAAAGACAGAGATGCATCTGCCTTAATTAAGATCATGCTTTACCTCGATTGGAAAACCATTATGACAGCAGAAAAACTCACTCACCTAAAACAGTTGGAAGCAGAGAGCATTCACATTATTCGCGAAGTGGCAGCGGAATTTGATAATCCAGTTATGTTGTATTCTGTTGGTAAAGACTCTGCTGTCATGCTCCATTTAGCCATGAAAGCCTTTTACCCGGGTAAGCCACCTTTCCCTCTTATGCACGTTGATACCACTTGGAAATTTAAAGAAATGATTCAGTTTCGTGATGAAATGGCAGCCAAATTAGGTTTGGAACTAATCATCTACAAAAACCAAGAAGGCATCGATGCTGGGGTCGGCCCTTTCAGTCACGGCAGTGCTAAACATACAGACATCATGAAAACTCAAGCCTTGAAGCAAGCATTAGATAAATACGGCTTTGATGCGGCGTTTGGTGGGGCTCGTCGTGATGAAGAAAAATCCAGAGCCAAAGAGCGAGTCTACTCGTTTAGAGATAAGCAACATCGTTGGGACCCAAAAAATCAAAGGCCAGAATTGTGGAATACCTACAATGGTAAAGTGGATAAAGGCGAAAGCATTCGAGTGTTTCCTCTTTCTAACTGGACAGAATTGGATATTTGGCAATATATCTATTTAGAAGACATTCCTATTGTGCCTCTGTACTTTGCCAAACCAAGACCTGTGGTTGAGAGAGATGGCACCATGATCATGGTAGACGACGATCGCATGCCATTGGGCGAAAACGAAACGCCGCAAATGAAATCCGTGCGTTTTAGAACGCTTGGCTGCTACCCATTAACAGGCGCAGTGGATTCCGAAGCAGCAACCTTGCCTGACATCATTCAAGAAATGCTGCTGACAAAAAGCTCCGAACGCCAAGGGCGAGTCATCGACCATGACACCTCAGGCTCCATGGAAGAGAAAAAGAAGCAAGGTTATTTTTAATCCAGAATTAACACGACAACTGATGACAGAATCGCTGCTAATGCTCCTTTTTCAGCGATCAAATTGGTAAATAGATTAGGTATTAAAGCATGTCGCACCAATCCGAATTGATCAGCCAAGACATATTAGGCTATTTAAAACAGCATGAAGAAAAAGACCTCCTACGGCTCTTAACCTGCGGTAACGTTGATGATGGAAAAAGTACCTTAATAGGTCGCTTGTTGCATGACTCGAAACTTATTTTTGAAGACCATCTTGAAGCGGTAAAACGAGACAGCAAAAAATCCGGCACCCAAGGGGAAGAGGTGGATCTCGCTCTGCTGGTGGATGGATTGCAAGCCGAAAGAGAGCAGGGCATTACCATTGATGTAGCGTATCGCTATTTCTCGACCGAGAAGCGAAAATTTATTATTGCTGATACCCCTGGCCATGAGCAATACACTCGTAATATGGCAACGGGAGCGTCCACCTGTGATCTAGCGATTATTCTGATTGATGCGCGCTATGGTGTACAAACACAAACACGACGCCACAGTTATATTGCAGCACTACTGGGAATTAAGCATCTTGTGGTTGCTGTCAATAAAATGGATTTAGTGGATTTTTCAGAAACTACTTTTCAGCAAATTCAAACAGATTATCTCGCCTTTAGTGAACAATTAGGCGAACGTAAAAGTCCAGACATTCAGTTTGTGCCGCTGTCGGCGCTACAGGGTGACAATGTCGTAAATCGTTCTACTAATACACCTTGGTATCAAGGTGAGCCCTTGATGGCAATTCTTGAGAATGTGGCAATAGATCGCCAAGTGGATAACGATGTTTTTCGTTTCCCAGTGCAATATGTTAATCGCCCTAATCTCGACTTCCGCGGTTTTTCCGGCACCATTGCCGCAGGTCGTGTTAAAGAAGGAGACGCTGTTGTCGCTTTGCCTTCAGGAAAAGTCAGTAACGTCGCCAGTATTGTTACCTATGATGGCAACTTGCCAGCGGCTGTCGCAGGTCAAGCTGTGACGATAACCTTAACGGATGAAATTGATATTAGCCGAGGCGACATGCTAGTACATGTCGGTCAGGAACCCTCATTGACCAGTGCTTTGGAGGCATCTGTTGTTTGGATGGCCGAACAACCATTAGTTCCCAATAAACTCTATGATTTTAAAATCGGTACACAGTCGATTCCAGGTAAAGTCCATACCTTAAATTATCGAGTTGATGTCAATACGCTGGCCCACAGTGATATCAATCAACTTGATCTAAACGGTATTGCCAATGCTACGATTAGTTTGGATAAAGCCGCTGCTTTTGATGCTTATAAAAGCAGTCGCTTTACAGGATCTTTTATCATTATTGACCGTTTGACTAATGTGACGGTTGGAGCAGGGATGATTGAAAACGCTCTAGAAGGGATTGAGCAAAATGATCAAGTAACAGCAGAAGAACGTGCCGCGCGTTTAGGACAAAAGCCTGCTGTTATTGCATTACCTGAAACTCTACTGAGTCAAGCCAACAAGCTAGAACGTTTATTACTGAACAAAGGTATTGTTGCACTGGTGAATGCGCACGCATCGACAACCGAGATAGAGTTAGTACGTCAAACAGGTGTTACGTTACTGATTGCAGATAAGCAGCTTGCCGATGCTAGCATAACAGATGCACAGCTTGAGGCTGCGATAAGTCGTATTGCTGAGCAGGTTTCCTTGTAAAGGATGATAAGGCGAAGACGCTCTATGTGTGGTTAGTGAGGCAAAACAGGGTTTTGCCTCACTAACTACGATGCTAAAAACTAAAAAGTCTCTTGAAGCCTTTCTATTCAAATAGCTTTTTATTCAATTCAAAGAAATAGTTGCTCCACAAATGGGAAGCAAAACCACACTTTAATAAATTAAATTCGCTTATCTAGTCACAATGTACTAATTAGTTAATGTACTAATTGGTTAAAGAGTCAATGAGCAAGTTATTGGTTGATTCGCGTTTTAGCATTAATAAACGGATGGGTAAGGAAGAAACAACAAAAGTGGATTTTACTGTGATTTTACCTACTTCAATCCATTTTTAATGACACTTTACCTACCATTATCATGACTGAAACTGCCTTTTAAAGAAAAGGTAGCATGAGAGCAAAATCTTGTTTATTGGCTCTGAAAGGATGTTTTCTACAAGAAAACTTAACTATTTTGTTACTAAAGGATTCTGGTCATGCAAATACTTGTCTTGAAAATAATATCACTTTTTCGTTTCTACTTATCTTTCTTAATGAAAGATAAAATCATCGCCAAACCCGGTTTTAACCGTTGGTTTGTCCCGCCTGCTTCTATCGCCATTCACCTGTGTATTGGCTCTGTTTACGCATGGAGTATTTTTAACCCTGCGCTCACAAAAGAGTTTGGTGTAGTAACCAGTTCAGCAGATGATTGGAGTTTAAGCAGTGTTGTCTGGATTTTCTCTGTCGCCATCGTGTTTTTAGGATTAGCTGCTGCATTGGCTGGCAAATGGCTAGAAGAAGTCGGTCCTCGTTGTGTTGGCGTCACGGCCGCATTACTTTGGGGTGGTGGTTTTGTTGTTGGTAGCTTTGGTATTGTGACTCATCAACTCTGGTTGGTGTATTTAGGTTACGGTGTATTGGGAGGGTGTGGTTTAGGGTTAGGTTACGTTTCTCCTGTTTCTACTCTGATACGTTGGTTTCCTGATAAGCGAGGCATGGCCACAGGCATGGCTATTATGGGATTTGGTGGCGGAGCTATGATTGGTGCGCCATTGAAAACCTACCTACTAACACTCTTTTCTACGCCGCCAACCTATCTTGGTGCAGAGTCTGCGGTGAATTTGGTTACAGAAGGTGGGCGACGTTTTGCTGAGCTTGCTAACGGTAAAGTCGAAGTGGTTGTTGCCAGTGCGACTGAAGCCGCAAAACTTCCTATTCCTAGTGACGCCGGTGTTTATGTAGTCGGCACAGGCAATACAGGCGCTGCCAGTGTGTTTCTAACGTTAGGCATCATCTATTTTATTATCATGTTGGTGGCGGCTTTTTCTTATCGAGTGCCAGCGAAAGATTGGCAACCAGAAGGTTGGGTACCGCCAAAACAAGAAGAGGATGAAAAGAGCATGATCAGTCGCAACCATGTGCATATTGATCAAGCCATCAAAACACCGCAATTTTGGTTACTATGGGTTGTATTATGCTTCAATGTGACCGCTGGTATTGGTGTCATTGGTATTGCGAAGACCATGATGACCGAGATTTTTGGTTCAACCTTACCCAATATTGCGACAGTGGCTTTTGCTGGCACGTACGTCTTAATGATTTCTGTTTTTAATATGTGTGGACGCTTTTTCTGGGCGTCTATGTCGGACTTTATTGGCCGTAAAAATACCTACCACTGTTTTTTTGTGTTTGGCACTATTTTATACCTATCTATTCCTTATGCCGCATCTGCTGTTAGTGCAGATCCAACCGTCACTTGGCTGATAATGTTTTATGCCGCCACTATGATTATCTTCACCATGTATGGCGGAGGTTTTGCCACGATTCCAGCCTATTTAGCAGACATATTTGGTACCTTGCATGTAGGTGGAATACATGGGCGTTTGTTAACAGCATGGGCAACAGCTGGGGTTTTAGGCCCATTTGTTATTACTTATTTGAGAAATTTATCCGTTGAGCAAGCCATTACTGATCTGGTGGCAAAAGTTGACCCCAAAAAATTCACAGAAAAATTCGGTTCATCCATTGACCAACTTAATGAATTGGTCGCAGCGAAGAGCGTTACCGTTGATAAACTGATGGACATTGTGCCGCATGGTACGGTTGATCCAACTCCAAGCCTGTATAACACCACTATGTATGCTATGGCGGCGCTACTCGTCATTGCTTTTTTTGCTAACTGGTTAGTCAAACCCGTTGCCACAAAACATCATGTGGAAAATACACACCCAAGTAACTAACTTTTATAAATCGGTTCAGCAACTATGTTGCTTCAACACAACCCCGCTCCCCTTGATTCACAAACAATCAAGGTGGAGTCAATTTGGAATAAGTAACAATTCATCGCAAGAGTATGATCTCAATATACTAAGGATAAGATTTTATGGTTTTTCGTCTTCGAGAGTTTTCAATTTCACATCAAATCGCTGTACTGGTTCTGAGTGTGTCTATCTTCTGTTTTAGCTTCCTAAGCTGGTTGGGATCAGCGAAAGCTTACGAAGGCTATATGACGAATATGCAACATGAACTTCAGAATAGTGTTTCACAAACTGGCATGTTGCTGAATTTTTATTATGACAATTTAACAACCAGTACCGATAGGCTCGCTGAAATTTTCTTCACTCTCTTTCCAAATGGTATTGAAGTAAGTGACACACAAACCGTAAAAATCGGGCAATACGATAGCCCATTAGCCACACACGACGGCGAAGTGATTAATCTAAACTTTTCTAAACCAGATGAGTTCACCAAAATGACGGGGGGAACCGCCACGGTATTCATACGTTATGGTGACGACTTTCTTCGTATCAGTACCTCATTAAAAAAAGGCAACGGTGATCGAGCTTATGGCACATTGCTAGGTAAAAGCCACCCAGGCTACAAACGCCTTATTAATGGCGAAACATACGCCGGTCCAGCGGCGTTATTTGGGCGTAACTATATGACCAAATACGTTCCTTTCAAAAATAACCAAGGCAAAGTTATCGGGATTCTTTATGTTGGTTTTAATTATACGGATGGCTTAAAGAAACTAGAGGATGATATTAACTCTCTCAGATTTGGCGAAACGGGCCGAGCTATGGTGGTCGATCTCCATGAAGGAACGAACTTTGGCAAAATTTTGATTGATAGAGAGCACAAAGGAAAACATTTAACGGATATTGGCATTTCCAATGTAGAAGCTTATTTAGAAAAAGTGAATACACAGCACCAAGGTGTGCATTTCTTGGAGCAAACACGCAATTCTGAGGTTATCGATCAAGTACAAGCATTTGAAAAAATAGACAGCTGGGAGTGGGGGATTTTAGCCGGAGGTCCTGTTGATGAATTTACTAGTATTGCTAATGAAGTGCGTAACAGTTTAATCCTTCTGTCTTTTATTAGTGCAATTGTGCTTGTTGTACTGGTTGTGGTGATTTCCCAACGTATTCTTGCACCATTAAAAATATTAAGTAACTCATTGAAAGCCTTAGGTAGCGGCAATTTAAGCTTGACTCTTTTTGTCAATAAATACGCCAATAACCCAAATAGTCGTAACGAAATTGATGGCCTGTTTCAATCTGGTGCCAAGACAATTCAACAATTGCGAGACATGCAAACCGAAATCAACACGTGCATGAATGCCTTATCAAGTTCCAGTGCCAAAGTACGAGAGACCGCCTTACTGTGTACACAAGGAATACAAAATCAAGTGGTGGAAACGGACATGGTATCAGAAGCGATGCAAGAAATGATCGACACAGTGGAAAACGTTTCTCAAAATGTTATTGCTACAACAGATGAAACACAAAGGGCTGATGAGCAAACCAAAACAGGAACTGCGACAGTGAATACCGTAGCAACTGACATAGAAAAACTTGCCGATCTTGTCGGTAAAGCCTCCAATGTCATGGAAAACGTTGAAAAAGAGAGTGAAAATATTGGCACTGTGTTAGATGTTATTCGTGGCATCGCCGATCAAACGAACTTATTAGCCTTAAACGCAGCAATTGAAGCCGCTCGTGCAGGCGAACAAGGTCGTGGGTTTGCAGTGGTAGCTGACGAAGTGCGTACATTGGCTGGCCGTACTCAAAGTGCAACAGCCGAAATCGAAGGCATGATTGAACAATTACAAAAACTCTCAAAAAGCGCCTCGATTGAAGTACAAAATAGTCGTGAGCAAGCCAAAATGAATGCCGAAAAAGCCTTACAAGCAAGTGAAGGTCTGGCACACGTTATTGAGTCTGTCAGCTTGATTAATAATATGTCCATGAATATTGCCAGTGCCGTTACTCAGCAATCGAGTGTTGCAAAAGGTGTTAGTGACAATATTAACAATATTCGAAACGTGTCCCATGAAACGGCAGAGGGGGTTGAAAAAATGATGTCAACGACAGAAAACCTTAGCCATATTTTAGAAACACTAAAATCAGCTTCGGGAAAATTTTCTTTATAAATCAATTAAGTAAGAATAGAAGTAAGAAGTAGGAGTAAGAAGTAGGAGTAAGAAGTAGGAGTAAGAAGTAGGAGTAAGAAGTAGGAGTAGGAGATAAGGCAAGTAAGCGTGTTTTTTCTTTGCCTTATCTTTTTGTAATAGTGCTCACACATGAAAAACCGACTTTTCTATATTCCTGACAGGTTGATGACAGTTTGGTGTGATAACTTGATGTTATCGATTCTTTATACAGACATCGATTATTCCTCTAACAATAATAATTAGGATATAACCATGTTGAAATACCTTCCTGTGAAATCTGTATTGGCATTTAGTGCTTCTCTTGCTCTGCTTTCTACTTCTGTTTACGCATATGAACCTGCTCGATCAGCAGAATGTATTGCGCCAGCAAACCCAGGCGGCGGCTGGGATTTTACTTGTCGAAGTGTTGGTAAAACACTGGTCGACCTTGACTATGTTAAAGGCAATGTTAAGACAGTTAACATGAGTGGTGCTGGTGGCGGTGTTGCTTTCGCTCATACGGTTACCAAGCGTAAAAAAGATTCTGCCCTTATTGTTGCAGCAAGTACTGCGACAACCACACGCCTTGCTCAAGGTCAGTTCCCGGGCATGTCAGCGGATCAAGTTAAGTGGGTTGGTACATTAGGTGCCGATTATGGAGTGATTGCGGTGAGCAAAAACTCTCCTTACCAAAATCTGAATCAAGTCATGGATGCACTGAAAAAAGACCCAAAATCAGTAAAATTTGCTGGTGGTAGTGCATCTGGTGGTTGGGACCATCTAAAAGTTCTATTAGCAGCAAAAGAAGCCAAGGTCGATAATCTACCGCAAATTAAATATTTATCTTTCAACGGCGGCAGTGAAGCACTAGTACAAGTTGTTGGTGGACACGTGGACGCGTTTACTGGCGACATTTCTGAAATAAAAGGCTTTCTTGATTCTGGCGATTTACGCGTACTCGCTGTTTTATCAGAATCTCGTCTTCCAAAACCTTTCGACACTATTCCAACAGCGATTGAACAAGGCATTGGTACGATAGCGCCAAATTGGCGTGGTTTTTATGTGCCAGGCGGCGCTGACCCTGAATCTTATCAATGGTGGGTAAACACAATTGATGAACTTTATGCAACACCAGAATGGAAAAGCATTATGGTGAAAAACGGCTTAATGCCTTTCCATAAAACGGGCGAAGAGTTCACTCAGTTTGTTGACCAACAAACACTCAACATTCGATTATTGTCAATCGATATTGGCTTAATCAAATAATCGATTGTAACCACACAAAGGGTAAGTTGACCCAACTTCCCCTTTCTCTGAACAAAATTTTACTATTGGAGCGAACTCATGCGGATAAATGATCGTGTGTTTGGCTTATTGATGCTGATTCTTGCTGTAATTTATGGCGTAGAGGCGACAAAATTCCCTGAGCCGTTTGGTGGGAGTGAAAGTGTCGGTCCAGAAACCTTTCCCATTATTTTATCTTTTATTTTGGGAGTTAGTGCCATTTATATGATGCTGCGTCCAGACCCAGATCAGGCTTGGCCAGTAAAATCTATGTTAATTGAGCTAGGTATTACTGCGCTGGTGATTCTTTTATTCGCGTGGGCTATTGAATATATCGGCTTTATTTTGTCTGCTTTTGCGATGGTAAGTTATCTCTGTTGGCGTATGGGAGCAAACCCGACGAAAAGCGCCATTATCGGCAGTGTTAGTTCTGTCTCAATTTTCCTTTTATTCAACAATGTGCTTGAGCTTGCCTTGCCATTAGGTTTGTTGGAGTTGTAATTATGGAAACGTTAGGTTTTTTATTAGACGGCTTTGCCGTTGCGCTAACACTGGAAAGTTTATCTTTTGCTATATTGGGTGCCATATTAGGCACGTTAATTGGAGCGCTACCTGGGCTTGGTCCCGCCAATGGTGTTGCTATTTTAATTCCTCTGGCGTTTAGCCTTGGATTATCGCCAACATCGTCATTAATTCTACTTACTTCCGTCTATGCAGGGGCAATGTACGGAGGACGAATTTCTTCTATTTTGTTGAATATTCCTGGTGATGAGCCGGCAATGATGACTTGTTTAGATGGTTACCCAATGGCGCAAAAAGGGAAGGCAGCAGAAGCGTTAGCTATTTCTGCTATTGCTTCGTTTATAGGGAGCTTCATTGCCACCATTGGTCTGATTATTCTGGCGCCAATTTTAGCAAAATTTGCTTTGAAATTTGGGCCTTCTGAATACTTTGCCTTATTTGCTCTTGCCTTTGCCACATTAGGCGGAATTACAGGGAAAAACCAATTTAAGACCTTAATTGCCGCGGCGTTAGGCTTGATGATTGCCTCAATTGGCATTGATATATCCAGCGGTGTGCAAAGGTATACATATGACATATTGGAGCTATTTGAAGGTGTCGATTTTATTATTGCTATTGTTGGCCTATTTGCCATCAGCGAACTCTTTTTCTTCATCGAAAAACATGCGGGCGATGGCTTGGCCAAAACCAAGGTTAATCGTCTCAAGTTGAGTATGAAAGATATTCTTCTGGTGATGCCAACGTCATTGCGAGGCGCGATCTTAGGGTTTATTTCAGGGGTTCTGCCCGGTGCTGGCGCGTCACTAGGGAGCTTTATCAGCTATACATTGGAGAAAAAAGTCATTGGTGACAAAGGCACATTTGGACAAGGCGATATGCGAGGTGTGGCTGCACCAGAAGCCGGTAATAATGGCGCAGCATCGGGTGCTCTTGTTCCTATGTTAACACTGGGTGTACCAGGTAGTGGAACAACGGCAGTATTACTGGCGATGCTTGTGTCGCTCAATATTACTCCGGGACCGATGTTGTTCCAGCAAAATGCGGATTTGGTTTGGGGCGTTATCGCAGCGTTATTTGTAGGTAATTTAGTACTACTATTGTTGAATATTCCTATGGTGGGGATTTTCGTTAAACTACTAAGTATACCGCCAAAATACCTGATGCCGATCGTGACACTGGTGGCGGCAGTGGGGATTTACTCCGTTAGTCATAGTGCACTAGATTTGTACTTTATGGTGGGATTCGGTGTATTAGGATATGTATTGCGTAAAGTACAGATCCCTCTAGTGCCTGTTATTTTAGGAATGTTGCTTGGCCCAGAAATGGAAAAGAGCCTACGTCATGCCTTGCTATTATCGGATGGAGATTGGGCTATTCTATTTAATAGTGGCTTAAGTATTACTCTTTGGGTAGTTGCCATACTAGGGTTAATTCTGCCTATGATTGTTGGCCCATTAGTCAGGGCAAAAATGCAACAGAAAACGAACTAGTTTGTATTCTGAAGCCTTCAAGATATCGCGTTGCCTTTACAGAAGAAAACGCGATATCTTGTCATATTCTGTTCCTCTATATTGAGGTATTGCTAATGAGAATAATAATAATTGAAGATACAGAAGTGTTAGGGCAGGCCATATGCGATCGTTTAAAGAGTCTAGGGCATGGTGCAGACTTAATAACCAATGGCAACCAAGCCAATGAAACACTCAAATACCAAGCAGTTGATCTCATTATTTTAGATTTAAACTTACCAGGTATGTCAGGGTTGAAAATCCTACAACAGTTACGTAGCCGGCTAAATGATACCCCAGTTTTGATTTTGACCGCACGCGATCAAATTGAAGATCGTATCGCCTTACTTGATGCTGGAGCAGATGATTACCTAACGAAGCCTTTTAATTTTGGTGAACTCGAAGCTAGATGTCGGGCCTTATTGCGACGTCACCACGGCTATTCCGCTAATATTACAGAGCACGGAAATTTAACCGTTAACCGAGATGCCAGACAAGTCATGGTGGCAGGTGAAGTGCAACCAATTACCAATCGAGAATTTCGCTTATTAGAAATATTTTTAGGCCATCTAGGGCGCATTCTTAGCAAAGACGATATTACCGAACACCTTTTTAATTTCGATGAATCGCCTGGCGCCAACGCTATTGAGTTGTATGTAGGGCGCCTACGAAAAAAACTATCAGGCAGTTCGCTAGAAATTAACACGCTTCGAGGTTTGGGTTACGTGGCAGTTATCAAAGGGTTATCGGATGCGTGCTAGACAAAATGATCATAATATACTGGCATAAATAACCTTAGTGGCTACTTTGTCTATGATGAATATTAAGCGCCTAATCCGAAAAGTAGAACAACTACTGTTTTCGCTAAAAAATAAAGGCATGCCCTATCGGTTTCATCAGGTGCCGTCCTTGCGTAGACGCTTTATTTTGGCAGGTTCAATTTTAATTGGGGCAATTGCCCTCACTACCATGCAACTAGTTTCAGGTTATAGCCAAAAATTAGCCGACATATCTTATGACCGCTTATTGCGCAGCGCCATACTGCAAATGGATGAAAACATCATCTCTATCAATAACAAAGTCTCCATTGATATTCCTTGGTCGGCATTTGCCACACTCGCACAAGCCAGTGATGACAGAATTTTCTATCGAGTTGAAAGCTCCCGTAATGGCTTTATTACCGGAAACAAAAATCTGATCACGCAACCACCTGTTCCTTCGGAGCTAGGGAAAATTCAATTTTACAATCAAGATTTTTCAAATGAAGAAATCCGTGTGGCTTGGCTAGAACGTGCAACAACAGAAGGTAACTCTCAAGAAACTGTACGAATTGTGTTGGGACAAACACGCCTAGCGCGAGAAGACATGTCGGCAGATATTAGCATTAAAACGACACGCATAATTATGTTTATTGCTCTAGTCGCTATAGTATTGATGGCGGTGGTAAGTCATTTAGTATTACGACCATTGAGGCGTATTACCGAACAACTAGAAGCTCGTAAACCGGGCGATTTAACTCCGCTGAAAATTAAAACCCCGAAAGAAACAGAGCAGCTTAAAGTGTCTATCAATCATTTTATGGATCGATTACAAACCAACTTGGCTCAGTTAGAAAACTTCACTTCAGAATCAGCACATCAACTGCGTACCCCACTTGCTAGCCTAAAAGCCTTGGCAGAAAATGCTCGCGATGAAACTACACCGCAAAAACAAAAGCGTGACCTCAATAATATTGTGCATCAATGTGAAAAGTTGAGCCAAACCGTCACCATGTTACTAAATCAAGCTGTGGTATCTCATCGTCTACAAACACAAAACTTAGTGCCGATAGATCTAGTCAAATTAGTTCACCAAGCTTGTATGGAGCAAGCCGTCACCGCATTACAACAAGGTGTACGTTTATCGTTTGATAGCAAAGTAACTAAGGCGATGGTTTTAGCGGACGCTTTTTCTCTTCAACAAATGCTAAATAATTTGATCGATAATGCCATCCGTTACAGTGATACAAAGCAAGGGCCACAACAGGTCGATATTTGCTTAACTACTGGAACTCAAATAGGTCAAGTTAACTCGCAAGCTCAACACGTTATGCTGAGTGTTATTGATTATGGCTACGGCATTGCGGAACAAGAAAAAGTACGAGTTTTTGAACGCTTTTATCGTGGTCATTATGAAATATCAGGTAGTGGCGTGGGGTTGGCGATGGTAAAAGATATTGCCGATCGTCACCAAGCCCAAATTCGTGTTAAAGACACACAACCAAAAGGCGCCACGATCGAAGTTACCTTTCCTCTGAGAACGTCTCTTTCAGCAAAATATGGTAAATAGCACATACAAAATGAAGGCAAAAAATAAAGGCAGACACATGACACAAGTAGTGAATTATGGGCTTGTATTATTGAGCTTACTAAAGCAGAAAAGTAAGCAAAGGCTGCTATTTTTGGGGCTTTTAACTAGCTTTTCAGTTGCAGGTGAACCTGTTGTCTTTGGGCATATTGATGCACCTTCTAGTCTACGTATTTACTCCTCTTTTGATCTCGTTATTTTTGCGCCTTTGCTAGAGCGTTTTGTACAACGTAACCCCGAACTAAACATTCTTTATGAAGATATTAATACCGCAGAGCTCTATGATCGGGTTATACGTGAAAAAGCAGACCCCATTGCCAGTATTGTTGTCAGCAGTGCTATGGACTTGCAAATTAAACTGGTAAATGATGGGCTGGCGCAAACGCATATTTCATCCTACACCGAGGCATTACCCAATAGTGAAAAATGGCGTAATCAAATTTTTTCTTTCTCCCTCGAACCTGTGGTTATGGTGATTAACAACATGCTTTTTCCTGATGCTGCATTACCGCAAGATCGTAGCCAGTTGCTTCAATCCATCCGTCGTTCAGGCGATGTATTTAATGGCAAAATTGGTACCTACGATATTCGCCGTAGCGGAGCAGGCTATCTATTTGCCAGTCAAGACGCTCGTCAAGCAGACACAACATGGGGGCGACTGTTAGAGGCTTTTGGTAGCCATCAAGTTAAAACTTACTGCTGCACAAGCGATATTATTCATGATTTATTAGCAGGTGATCTAATTGTGGGATATAACCTTGTTGGTGCCTACGCCTATGAACAAGTCAGCAACAATCCGCAACTCACCATGATTATGCCCAGCGACTATACCTTGCTGTTACGACGCACTGCGCTTATCCCTAAAAATGCTCCAAACCCAGCCAATGCCAGACGGTTTTTAGATTTTTTATTATCGGATGAAGGGCAAAACGCTCTCAGAAATCCTGCGCTACTATCGCCTTTCGCTTTTGATAAAAGTAAACAGACCATCATTGATGAAACAAACCACCCAATTCGTCTAATCGAACTGGATCAACAACTTCTCGTTGGTCGAGATTTAGCAAAATACACTCGCTTTATTAACATCTGGGAAGAAGCGCTAGAGCTTTTGCCGGATACAGCAGAATAACGAAGTGTTTATTTAAAAAGTGAGAATATACCTGTCTTTTTTACAATAGGTGGCTCTATCATTTTATTGCTGTAGCACCATCTTGGCACGCTTTTCGAGATCTTCCATCATTGTGTGTCCCTTTAGTCCAGCTCTGGCTCTAAAGGCGTAGCCTTGACGCAAATCAAACATGAGCCTAGCTCGTTCAAGGGATGGAAAGTCAGGAGCAAGTGTTCCTTTACTTTTTTCTAGTTCAAAACGTGCGGCTAAACGTTGATCCAACTCTTCAATAGTATTTTTCAGCATAGGTTGAACGCCTTCCACTTCACCAGAGCTGGTTGCAACGCAGGAGGTAAGAAAGCAGCCTTTATTACCGCTGTCATTATCTGTGGCATAGTCAATTGCTGCGTGAAAAAACGCTTGTATGGCTAGATGAATATTCGACTCATTTTCAAATGCAACTAAGGGCTCACAGGCATGGTCCGAAGTATAGGCTTCGATTGCTTGTAGGTATAAAGCGTGTTTGTCGCCAAATGTTGCATATAGACTTGGGCCATTAATACCCATTGCTGTTGTGAGTTCTTTCATTGACGCGCCATCATAACCCTTACTCCAGAATAGATTTAATGCGGCTTGTAGAGCGTCTTCACGATTAAATTTTTTGGGTCTACCTAATTTTTTTGTATTGATCATTACAAAACTCTTGACTTAGTTTTATGGGCTACCTAATATTGCATCATATTTTATACTGATCGTTACAAAATTCAAGTTGATTGAGGAGTAAAAATGAAAAATCAAAATGTTATTGTTACTGGTGGTAGCAGTGGTATTGGTCGAGCAACTGCTCTTGAGTTCGCTCAAAAAGGCGCTAATGTCCTGATTACGGGCCGACGCTTATCTTCTCTTGAAGAAGTTGCGAACCAACATGAAAATATCGTTGCATTAGTGGCTGATAGTGCTGACCCAGCAAGTGCAAACTTAATCGTTGAAAAGGCTTTAACCCTTTGGGGCAAGATTGATGTGCTGGTGAATAATGCGGGGGCAGGTTTAGTTTCTCCTTTAGAAGCGGCGACGGAGAAACAAATTAACGATTTATTTGCTATTAATGTTACCGCATCGAGTCTGTTAGCAACAGCAGCTATTCCACATTTGAGAGCGAGTAAGGGCTCTATCGTCAATGTAACTAGTGCAATTGGCCATAAGCCGTCGCCTCACCTTTCTCACTATGGTGCCAGTAAAGCTGCATTAGAGTATTTGACTCGTGCATGGTCGCTAGAATTAGCGCCAGATATTCGAGTAAATGCAGTATCGCCTGGCCCAACAGATTCTGGGGCGTTAACTGGCATGATGGGATTATCCGAAGAGCAGGCGCAAGCGGTTCAAGAGCAAGAAAAAGATATGATACCGTTAAAGCGTCGTGGAGTGCCGGAAGATATCAGTCGTTGGATTGTAATGCTAGCTGACCCAGAAACGGCTTGGGTTACTGGTCAAGTGATTGATGTTGACGGTGGTTTTGCTATTTAAAACAGTTCTTCATCATTATTTTATTCGTTGTGTAAAGAAGGCGTCGTTACTGATGCCTTTTTTTATACCTTAACTTTTCTTGTGATTCCTATTCATTTCTTTAAGATAACTGTTGCTACCTTGGCGAATACGTTTGAGATAGCTAGTAACATTTCTACTTTATTTTACCCATCTTATTAAGCATCTTACTAAGGACCTGCATGTCAAATTTTGATCCTACAGCGCCTCTTTTAACGAGAAAGCCGTTATCCGAAATCGAGTTTATAGGTTTGTTTGCTGTGATGATGTCACTTACTGCGTTAACGATTGATGCTATGTTGCCAGCGTTTGCTTACATTGCACAGGACTTGCAGGTAACGGATTATCATCAGACACAATGGATTATTTCGGCGTTTATTTTAGGTATGGTGTTTGGTGAGGTGTTGTTTGGTCCTCTGTCGGATGCGTTAGGCCGTAAACGCAGTATTGCATTAGGTATTGGCGTTTATATATTAGGCACTTTGGTGGCCTTACTTTCTTCTTCATTAGAAATGTTGTTGTTGGGTCGTTTTATTCAAGGTTTTGGTGTTTCTGGCCCAAAAATTGTGTCGCGTGCTTTGATTCGAGACTTATTCAAAGGAGCCGTAATGGCCCGAATTATGTCTTTCATCATGATGGTATTTTTGCTTGTACCTCTTATTGCTCCGGCGGTAGGGCAACTGGTTATGGCGTTGGGGAGTTGGCGTTGGATTTTTGTAATGTTGCTGCTGCAGTCCTTAATTGCTCTGATGTGGTTCTATTGGCGTCAGCCGGAGACATTAGCGCCGGAGCACAGGAAACCTCTAAAACTGGCGAACTTGCTACTTGATGGGCGAGATATTCTAAGGCGTAGCAATGTCATGGCGTATATTTGGTTGCTTGGCTGTATATTTGGCGGACTGATGTTATATCTGAGTACAGCTCAATCCATTTTTCAGGATATCTATCAGGTTGGAGATGACTTTCCTTTGTATTTTGCTTTGATGGCTTCAGGCTCTAGTTTAATGAGTTTTCTCAATGGCAAAATCGTGCTACGAGTCGGAATGAAGATCTGTGTTTACGGTGCTTTGTTAGCATTAGTTGGTCTTTCTTTGCTGTTGTCGATTATTGTATTAAAACATGATGGTGTACCACCCTTTAATTGGTTTCTTGGTATTTGCATGCTCATGTTTTCTTGTTTTGGTGTAGTGTTTGGTAATGTCAATGCCATGGCAATGGAGCCTCTAGGGCATGTTGCAGGATTGGGCGCTTCACTTATCTCATCATTGTCGAGCTTATTAGCAACGGTCTTTGCTGTTTCTATTGGCTGGTTTTACCACAGTACATTAACGCCATTTGCTACTGGCTTTTTTGTGTTATCTGTCGCCAGCCTCGGTTTTATGTGGTTTGCCCAACATGGAACCGCTATAAAAGGACATGATTAGGTTAAGTGTTGTCTGTTCTCATTCTTAAAAAGGATGAGTTGCAGTATGAATAGCGCCTAAGTAAGGGTCGCCAATGAGAGCGATATCCACACTCTCTTGTTGGCAGCGCCACAACCTCATGCCATTTAAAAGTGGGTTGTCAGGCAATAATATAGTTGAAGGCAGTTTTTTCATTTTCTCTATAATGGGGCTCGCTTGATGTGTATCGCCGTCTTGATCAAAAAAATACGCTGCCTGCTTTTTGGTTAAATGTAAAACAGAGCTATCATAAGAAAACGCTACTGGAGCAAGTTGTATTCTTTCTATTTTTGGATCAGGCCAATGGTTTTTTTGCTGAGTAAAACGCGCTACCCGAATATCAATTTCAAAATAATATTGTTGCTGATCGCTAGTAACGACACCTATGGAAAAAGGATAGTTAATAATTTCAGTTGGTAGATGCCGGTTAGCATTGCTGTAACCCATGACATGTGTATTAGTGCAACTAGGAGTTACCTTTGGTGGTTTGGCAAAAGTTATATCCCAATCATCATCCATTAAATGTAATGATGTAAGTGAATACATAGGGATTGGTAGACCCGCTAAATAAAATAAGGCTTGTTGTAATAATGCTGACTCCAGTTCCATAGTTGGTGATGTATCTTGAGCATTACTATGAGTTAGGTTAAGAATATGGCTAGAAGCATTACTTAGATCAACACTATCTATGCTAGATTCTCTAACGGCGATAGTGGCTTTCTTGCGGAGTTTAAAATGCTCAATAGGCTTTGCTTGTGCTTTTTCTAAAGCCTGTACAAATAACATAGTTTACGCCTCCCTTAGTTCCCCTGATATTCGTGAGACAACTTATTATTTGCCTTCAGGGTTTTCTGCTACTGTTGTAAACGCTATCGGCGAGAGCTGATAGAAGTTTAATATGGGGCGGCATGTATGTTATTTTAGTAAATAAATCAATGGCTTATAAATTTAACAGAAAGGGAAGTACGCGAAGAGAGGTCAAAACAGTTAAATCAGGCTGAAAAGAAATCAACCTGATTTTAGCCTTGATACTATTTTGATAAAGAAGAACTATTAACAGAATATTGTATGGCGAATTATTGAGAAAGGTTCGACAGCTTTGGATTCGGCTGCAATGCTTTGCGATAAAATAAGGCGACTTTCCCAATGGTTTGAATTGTATCGCACTTTAATACTTTGCATGTCTCGTTGATTAGCTCATTACGAGTGTCTCGATCAACAATGCTGTAACGCACTTTAATTAATTCATGATCTTCTAATGCCCTGTCAATCTCGGCAAATACATTTTCAGTTAGGCCGTTACCGGCAACCATAACGACAGGCTTTAGGGAATGACCAATCAGGCGATATTGCTTTTTTTGGACGTTTGATAGACTCATAATTACATTTTCTCATAGCTAGTTACTCCTCTTTAATGGAGGCGAAAGAGGTAAACCTATATTATACCCATATATTTCACAGTTTAGGTATGTACGACGTGGCAACAAGATCAAAAAGTAGTGAACGCTGGATGAAAGAGCATTTTGATGATCATTATGTAAAGCTTTCCCAGCAAGATGGTTACCGTTCTCGAGCGAGTTATAAACTATTAGAAATAAATGAAAAAGATAAACTGTTGCGACGTGGTATGCGTATTATTGACTTAGGTGCTGCACCAGGAGGGTGGTCCCAAGTTGTTGGCAGATTGGTAGGTGATAACTCTGTTGTTATTGCTTCAGATATTCTTGAAATGTCGCCACTACCGGGAGTGACCTTCGTACAAGGCGATTTTACGGAAGAGGGCGTGTATGAAGAAATTCTTTCTCTAATGGGAGATGAACTAGCAGATCTTGTCATCTCCGATATGGCGCCGAATATGAGCGGCAATAATGCGGTAGATCAGCCACAGGCTATGTATTTAGTAGAGCTAGCCCTCGATATGGCCACTCAGGTTTTGCGCCCAGGTGGGAATTTTTTAGTAAAGGTTTTTCAAGGTGAAGGGTTTGATGACTACTTAAAAACAATGCGAGCATCCTTTGCCAGTGTTGTGACCCGTAAGCCTAAAGCATCTCGCCCTCGTAGTCGTGAAGTTTATCTACTAGGACGGTCTTTTAAAGGCTAGAGCAATAAAAACAAGGTAAAAAACTGCATAAAAGTTATAGAAGCGGTTGAAATATTGAAAAAAGTCTACAAATTAAGCCTAAGAAATAAAAAAACAGAGCTAGGGTAAGCTCTATTATGCTTAATATTAGGGATGACTACATTGCTGGTATATACTAGTGCAAGATTATTCGTTTAAACGTTAAGAGGTGTGCTCTTGAACGACATGCTAAAAAATATTTTATTGTGGTTAGTAATCGCTGCTGTCTTACTAACTGTATTCAATAATTTTAATACGACACCTGATGTGAATCGTATGACTTATTCTGCCTTTGTTAATGAAGTGCAAGATGGTCGTATAGCCCGTGTTGTAATTGAAGGGTACACAATCAGTGGTACAGATACGAACGGCGAGCCATTTGAAACAATTCGTCCCGCTGCCGCTGATCCCAAAATAATGGATGATCTGTTGAGCAACAATGTCATTGTTGAAGGCCGTATGCCAGAGCAGCAGAGCATTTGGACGCAACTGCTTGTTGCCAGTTTCCCGATTTTACTTATCTTGGCCATCTTCATGTTTTTCATGCGCCAGATGCAAGGTGGTGCCGGTGGCAAAGGTGGCCCAATGTCATTTGGTAAATCGAAAGCACGTTTATTACCGGAAGACCAAATTAAAACAACGTTTGCTGATGTAGCGGGTTGTGACGAAGCAAAAGAAGATACGAAAGAATTAGTCGACTTTTTACGTGAGCCAGGGAAATTTCAGCGCTTAGGCGGCAAAATTCCTCGTGGTATTTTAATGTGTGGTCCACCAGGAACAGGTAAAACTTTATTAGCAAAAGCCATCGCCGGCGAAGCAAAGGTACCTTTCTTTACAATTTCTGGCTCTGACTTTGTGGAAATGTTTGTTGGTGTTGGTGCCTCACGCGTGCGTGATATGTTTGAACAAGCGAAAAAACACTCTCCCTGCATAATTTTTATCGATGAAATTGATGCGGTTGGTCGTAATCGCGGCTCAGGTATGGGAGGCGGTAATGATGAGCGTGAGCAAACGCTAAACCAACTCTTAGTTGAAATGGATGGATTCGAAGGCAATGAAGGCATTATTGTTATTGCTGCGACTAACCGACCTGATGTGTTAGACCCTGCTTTATTGAGACCTGGTCGTTTTGATAGACAAGTTCAAGTAGGTTTACCAGATATTCGTGGGCGTGAACAAATTTTAAAAGTGCACTTGCGTAAAGTACCTTGTGATGAAGATGTAAATCCAAAAAATATTGCCCGTGGTACGCCCGGTTTCTCAGGTGCGGAGTTAGCTAATTTAGTCAACGAAGCGGCGTTATTTGCCGCACGCTCAAATCGCCGTTTAGTTAGTATGGAACAGCTCGAGCTTGCCAAAGATAAAATCTTGATGGGGGCTGAGCGTAAAACAATGGTTATGAAGGAAGAAGAGAAGCGCAATACGGCTTATCATGAAGCTGGTCATGCCATTGTTGGTTACCTAATGCCTGAGCATGATCCAGTTTACAAAGTGACTATTATACCTCGTGGTCGTGCATTAGGTGTGACTATGTATTTACCAGAAGAAGATAAATACAGCATGAGTAAGCGCGGTCTTGAGTCTCAAATTTGTAGCCTATACGGTGGCCGTATCGCAGAAGAAATGATACATGGTTTTGATGGCGTCTCTACTGGTGCTTCAAATGATATTGAACGAGCAACAAGTATTGCTCGTAACATGGTCACTAAGTGGGGGTTGTCTGAAGAGTTAGGTCCGTTTGCTTACGAAGAAGATGATAACTCAGGTGGCTTTATCGCTAGTTCTACCGGTAGTAAGGCAAACTATTTTTCACCAGAAACAGGTCGTATTATCGATGATGAAGTGAAAGATATTATTGCTACTTGCTATGGAAAAGCTACCCAAATTTTGACTGATAATCGTGATAAGTTAGATGTCATGGCGGAAGCATTAATGCAGTATGAAACCATTGATGCTAAGCAGATTAAAGAAATAATGGATGGGAAAAAACCATCGCCACCAGAGGATTGGTCTGATTCAAATGGAGATGATGCCTCTAAAGGTAACGTAGTAGAAGAGTCGATAAAGTCGCAAGATCTTGATGCTAACGACCCTGATTTGTCTAATCCAAAACCGGCAGGAGAGAGTTAGCTCTCTCTGTCTTTCTGTTTTCTTGCTTTTTTAGGAAACTGAATGTCCTTTGTTTCATTTGGAGATAAGTCTTTAGACTTATCTCGTCCTCATGTTATGGGTATCCTTAATGTTACCCCAGACTCCTTTTCCGATGGTGGCGCTTTTACTAATTTAGATAAAGCGCTTCTCCAAACTCAAAGAATGATTGCCGAAGGCGCAAGCATAATTGATGTGGGCGGAGAGTCCACTCGTCCGGGAGCAAAACCTGTTTCACAACAAGAAGAATTACAAAGAGTTGTTCCTGTGGTTGAAGCTATTAAGCAGCGCTTTGATACCATCGTATCAGTTGATACCAGCACACCAGAAGTTATGCAGGAATCGATAAAACAAGGAGCTGGTTTTATTAATGATGTTAGAGCGTTAACTCGTGAAGGCGCCCTAGATGTTGTTTGTCAAAGTGGTCTACCTGTTTGTTTGATGCATATGCAAGGTGCTCCGAGCGATATGCAGCGTAATCCCAGTTATAGCTCAGTCTGCCATGATGTGTTTGCGTTTTTGTTAGAAAGGGCTGAATTGTGTCTATCTCTTGGTATCGATCGAAAGAGTATTATTCTCGATCCAGGCATTGGCTTTGGTAAAAAATTAGACCATAACCTCGCCTTGATTAATAATCTTAGGTACCTAGTCGATAAAGGGTATGAAGTGCTCATGGGAGCATCAAGAAAATCCATGATTGGCGATGTGCTAAATGTTGAAGTTGAACATAGAATGTATGGTTCTATGGGAGTGAATGCTAGCGCTTATGCCAATGGTGCACGACTGTTTCGGGTGCACGATGTGAAAGCTCATTGGGAAATGTTAGAGCTAATGTACCGAATTGAAAGAGAAAAATAATATGCGTAAATATTTTGGAACAGATGGTATTCGAGGAACAGTTGGTGAAGGTGTTATAACGCCAGATTTTGTTCTGAAGTTAGGCTGGGCTGCGGGTCAAGTTTTTAAAGAACGTGGCGAAAAGGTTCTAATCGGTAAAGATACTCGCATTTCTGGCTACATGTTTGAATCAGCGCTAGAGGCAGGATTGGTTGCTTCAGGTGTTGATGTTCGCTTGCTAGGGCCAATGCCAACGCCAGCGATTGCCTATTTAACCAGAACGTTTCGTGGTGCCGCAGGCATAGTAATTAGCGCTTCTCATAACCCATATACAGATAATGGCATTAAGTTTTTCTCAGATGAAGGGACTAAGTTGTCTGATGAAATGGAAGCGCGTATAGAGTATTTTCTTGATCAGCCTTTGGTTGTGGTTACATCCGACGATATAGGGCGTGCAAGACGTATTGAGGACGCGGCAGGTCGTTATGTGGAATACTGCAAAGGTACTTTCCCAATGGGAAAACGCTTAACAGGATTAAAGATAGTCGTCGACTGTGCCGATGGAGCAACCTATCACATAGCGCCAAAAGTGTTTTCTGAACTAGGTGCGGATGTCGTTGTTATTGGTGCTGATCCGAATGGTTTGAATATCAATGAAAACAGCGGTGCAACTAAACCAGCTCTCTTGCAAGAAAAAGTGTTGGCAGAAAAGGCTGATCTTGGTATAGCACTAGATGGAGATGGCGATCGTCTGATCCTTGTGGATGCTGACGGTGTCGTTCGTGATGGTGATGATATTCTGTATGTGATTGCCAACCATTTACGCCGTATTGGTAAATTTAGTGGTGGTGTTGTCGGAACATCCATGAGTAATTTCGGTCTTGAGCTGGCCTTTTCGGAAAATGGCATTGGTTTTAGTCGTGCCTCTGTTGGCGATCGTTACGTCAATGAAATGCTTAATTCCCTTGGCTGGTACTTAGGTGGTGAGCCTTCTGGTCATATTGTCTGTCGCTCAATTACCACAACGGGCGATGGTATAATTGCCGCTCTACAGGTGTTGCAGGCGATGGTAGAAGAAGAGCAAACCTTATCTGAGCTATTAAGTGGGTTGACCAAGTTCCCTCAAAAACTAGAAAACATTCGTGTTAAAGAGCGATTCTTGCCAGCAGAAGTGCCTGTACTACAGCAATCAATAGCAAAAGCAAATGAAGCCCTTAATGGCTCTGGGCGAGTGTTGTTAAGAGCCTCAGGTACAGAGCCACTGATTCGAGTAATGGTAGAGGGGGAAGATGCTGCAATGGTTGATGAACTGGTTTCTTCTCTTGCTTCGGAAGTGAAAAAGTACTCTGAAACTTTGTAATGTCGCTTTCTTGTTAGAATTTATCTTTTTTCGATTGTTTTTACGTAAGGGGCGGCGAACAAATGCTTGAAAAGCGCGTTTTGTTTCTTTAGAATTGCCGCCTCAAAACAGGGGATATTAAATGACTCGTCAAAAAATTATTGCTGGAAACTGGAAAATGAATGGCTCTCTATCATCAATAGAGAAGTTGATTTCTGGCTTGCGCTCTGTCGCTGAGAATTTTGACTCACAAGTTATTGTATCTCCATCACACCCTTATCTATCTAACGTTAGTCAGCTTTTATCTGGCAGTTCAATTAAACTGGCTGCTCAGAATGCCTCCCATGAAACATCAGGCGCTTTTACTGGCGAAACCAGTGTGTCAATGTTGCAAGATTTTGCAGTTGATTACGTATTAGTAGGGCACTCTGAGCGTCGTGCTTTATATGGCGAAACGGATGACGTTGTAGCCAAGAAAACCGCAGCTATTTTATCTGGTGAGCTGACACCTATATTATGCATCGGAGAGACATTAGAAGAGCGCCAAAAAGGTATTACTGTTGATGTATGTAATACCCAAATAAATACGGTAGTAGAATTAGTTGGTGTTGAGGCGTTTAAAAATATTGTTATTGCTTATGAGCCTGTTTGGGCAATAGGCACAGGCCTTTCAGCGACCGCAGAGCAGGCTCAAGAAATTCATAAAGCGGTTCGCAATAATTTAGCAGCGCTAAATGCTGATATTGGTAATGGTGTGAAAATCCTTTACGGAGGCAGCGTAAAAGCAAGCAATAGCGCAGATTTATTCGCTATGCCAGATATTGATGGTGCTCTTGTTGGTGGAGCATCATTAGATGTTGACGAATTTGTCGGAATTATAAAATCAGCAGGTTAAAATAATGGGATCTTTAGTTTTAGTTATACATGTCTTAGCTGCTATCGCAATCATTGGTTTGGTGCTTTTGCAGCAAGGAAAAGGCGCTGATGCCGGTGCTTCTTTTGGTGGAGGAGCGTCACAGACGGTTTTTGGTAGTCAAGGTGGAAGTAGCTTCTTCAGTCGCTTAACTGCTTTTTTTGCTGTGGTCTTTTTCTTAACGAGCTTTGGTCTTGCTTATTTTGCCAGTGAGCAGGCCAAAGATATTGCTGGGCAATTAGATTATGTACCTACGCTTCATGAAGCTGGTGATGATGTTGCCTTGCCTGATGTTGATGCACCAGTTGCTTCAGAGTCTGATATACCAGTTGTTGAGTAATTGTAAAACTTAATTTTGCGGATGTGGTGGAATCGGTAGACACGCCATCTTGAGGGGGTGGTGAGCTAAGCTCGTGGGGGTTCAAGTCCCCCCATCCGCACCAGTTAATTGTTTTATTCGATATATATGTGTATGATGCAACGCAATCAGAAGTTATTAATAAATAGCTGTTTGTTAGCGTAGTTGTTACTTCATAGAGAAATAACAATTATGGGTTTAAGCCTATAGGCTTATATAGAAAAAGCCCCTTGATGGGGTTTTTTTGTAGGTGTTTTCTAAATGGGCTACGTGCCCGTTTTTTGTTTCTATCGTTAAATTTTTATGGAGTAAAGTGATTGGCTGGTAAAGATGCCGTTTTAATAGAGCTGATCCGTCCGGTGGTGGAGGGTCTTGGTTATCACTTTTGGGGAATGGAGTATTTATCGCAAGGTAAGGATTCTGTTTTGAGAATTTTTATTGAAAACCCTTCTGAAAACGGTACGGACGTTGAAGATTGTGCCAAAGTTAGTCGGCAAGTTAGTTCAATTTTAGATGTTGAGGATCCAATAACCGGCGAATACAACCTTGAGGTATCTTCACCTGGGCTGGATCGTCCATTATTTGAACTTGATCAGTATAAAGAATATATCGGAGCGCTTGTTTCTCTACGTTTGCGAGTACCATTTGATGGCCGTCGCAAGTTTAAGGGGCAATTAACAGGTGTGGAAGGAGAGGATATTGTGTTGCGAGTTGATCAGGAAGAGTATTTGCTACCGATTGACTTAATCGATAAAGCCAACATAGTTCCAGAATTTTAAATTTACCTTTTTATTAGAGAGAGGCTGAAAGGATGAGTAAAGAGATTCTTTTGGTAGTGGAAGCTGTTTCCAACGAAAAAGACGTATCTAAACAGACAATTTTTGAGGCAGTAGAAACGGCATTAGCTAGTGCTGCAAAACGTCGGTTCGATGATGATGTAAAAATACGTGTATCTATTGATCAGAGAACAGGAGAATACTCTACTTATCGTCAGTGGAATATTGTTGCTGATGAAGATTATTCACAGCCTGCTCATGAGCTAACAATTGATGATTCAATTGAGCAAAATTTAGGGCTTGAGATTGGCGAAATTTTCGAAGAAGAAGTTGAATCCGAAGCGTTTGGGCGTATTGCCGCTCAAACAGCGAAACAGGTTATTGTGCAAAAAGTACGAGAAGCGGAACGTGCAAAAGTGATTGCTCGTTACAGTGAAAAGTTGGGACGTCCAGTTCACGGCCAAGTTAAGAAAGTGACTAGAGATACACTAATTGTTGATTTAGGTGAAAACGCAGAAGCAATTTTACCGAAAGATCAGTTAATTGCTCGTGAGACATTCCGCATGAATGATAGAGTTCGTGCTTTGCTGCTAGAAATTCGAGATGACAGTCGTGGTCCTCAATTAATTTTATCTCGCACTGCACCTGAGTTTATGGTTGAACTTTTCCGCATGGAAGTACCTGAAATCGCTGAAGAGATGATTGATATTCGAGGTGCTGCCCGTGACCCAGGTTCACGAGCTAAAATAGCGGTAAAAACGAACGATCGCCGTATAGACCCTATAGGAGCTTGTGTTGGGATGCGTGGAGCACGAGTTCAAGCTGTTTCTAATGAGCTAAATGGCGAGCGTGTCGATATCGTTATGTGGGATGACAACCCTGCGCAACTTGTTATTAATGCAATGGCGCCTGCGGAAGTTGATTCAATCGTTATTGATGAAGACGCACATGCTATGGACGTCGCGGTAAAAGCTGACAACTTAGCTCAAGCAATTGGTCGTAGCGGTCAAAATGTTCGTTTGGCATCAAATCTTACTGGCTGGCAATTAAATGTCATGACAAGTGAAGATGCAGAAGCAAAACAACAAGAAGAATCTGATAAGTTAATTAACTTATTTGTCAGTAATTTAGATATTGATGATGATTTAGCTGAACAGCTTGCTTCTGAAGGTTTTGCAACCTTAGAAGAGATTGCTTATGTGCCAATGGATGAGATGCTAGAAATAGACGGCTTTGATGAAGACTTAGTAAATGAACTTCGATCGCGGGCTAAAGAAGCACTCCTAAATATGGCTTTACAAGCAGAAGAGCAATTGGATGGAGCGAAACCAGAGGAAGATTTATTAGCGATGGAGGGGATGGATAACCATCTTGCTTTAGTGTTGGCTTCTAAGGGTATTTGTACAATGGAAGATTTAGCAGAGCAATCGGTAGATGACTTAACAAGCATTGAAGATTTGAATATAGACGAAGAGCAAGCAGCAAAACTTATTATGACTGCCCGCGCACCTTGGTTTACCGAGTCTGAATAAATCTTAGCAAAGAATATAGGGGGAACTTAATGGCAGTTCAAACCGTAAAAACATTATCTGAATTGGTCAATACACCAGTTGAGAAATTACTTACACAAATGAAAGAGGCAGGACTTTCGCAAACCAGTGAAAGTCAGGAAGTCTCTGATGCAGAAAAACAAGTCTTGTTACAATACTTAAAACGTTTGCACGGCGATGAAAGTGCAGCTGCAGGTTCACGTATTACTTTACAGAGAAAGAAAACAAGTACGTTGAAAAGTGGTGATGGAAGCAAGGTTAATGTAGAAGTAAGGAAGAAGCGCACGTACGTCAAACGGAATGACTTAGAAGAAACGGCAGCCAAAGAAAAAGCGATGCTTGAAGAACAACAAGCTAAAGCAAAGCAAGAGCAAGAAGCTTTACTAGCGAAGCAAGCTGAAGAAAAAGCGGCTGCAGAAAAAGCTTTGGCTGAAAAAGAAGCTGCAGAACAAAAGAAACAGGCGCAATTGCAAGCAGAAAAAGATACGGTAAGCGCCAAAAAATCGGATGCGCCAACAGCTAAGGCTGAAGTAGCGAAAGCACCAAAATCGCATAATAAAAAAACTCACGGTAATTCTTCTACCGATTCAGACTCAGAAGATGGTAGATCGAAAAAAAGTGCACCTAAAGGTGATACTAAGAATAAAAATCGCTATGGTGAGAAAAAGCGTGGCGGTCGTATAGATTTAAATGGTGATGGCGAGTTTGAGCGTCGCAAGTTGAGTAAAAAAGCGGGCCGTAATAAAGCTCAACCTGCTAAACAGGAGCATGGATTCCAAAAACCAACTGCACCAATTATTCATGAAGTCGCTTTGCCAGAAAGTATTTCTGTTGCGGACTTAGCAGAAAAAATGTCAGTTAAAGCCGCAGCAGTGATTAAAGTTATGTTTAAGATGGGGGCTATGGCAACCATTAATGAAGTACTAGATCGCGATACCGCAACCCTTGTTGTTGAAGAAATGGGGCATAAGGTTAAGTATATTGATGAAAATGCTGTCGAAAACGACATGATCGATGCCATTGATTATGATGGTGAGTCAATTAAGCGTGCGCCGGTTGTTACAGTAATGGGGCACGTAGATCACGGTAAAACTTCTTTACTTGATTACATCCGTACTACCCGTGTTGCTGCTGGAGAATCCGGCGGCATTACTCAGCATATCGGTGCATACCATGTAGAGACTCCTCATGGGATGATCAGCTTTTTAGACACACCAGGTCACGCAGCTTTTACATCAATGCGTGCTCGTGGTGCTAAAGCGACAGATATTGTTATCTTGGTTTGTGCCGCTGATGATGGCGTCATGCCCCAAACAATTGAGGCCATTCAGCATGCCCGTGCTGCAGACGTGCCAATGGTTGTTGCTATTACTAAGATTGATAAAGAAGGTGCAGAAATTGACCGAGTCAAAAATGAGCTAGTAGCGCAAGAAGTTGTTCCTGAAGAATGGGGCGGAGATGTCCAGTTTGTTGGCGTTTCAGCTAAATCAGGTGAGGGCATTGATGAGTTATTAGAGGCTTTACTTTTGCAATCAGAGGTTCTTGAATTAACCGCTGTTCCAAGTGCACCAGCAAAAGGGGTTGTCGTTGAAGCTCGCCTAGATAAAGGTCGTGGTTCGGTTGCTACATTATTGGTTCAAAATGGTACGCTTAGAAAAGGCGATATTGTACTTGCTGGCCTACAAATGGGGCGGGTACGGGCTTTATTAGATGAAAATGGTAAATCCATTTCTGAGGCTGGGCCTGCTATTCCAGTTGAAATTCTTGGCTTAGATGGAACGCCAGATGCTGGTGAAGAATTTATTGTCGTTGCTGATGAACGTAAGGCTCGTGAAGTTGCTAACTTCCGTCAAGGTAAATACCGTGAAGTGCGCTTTGCTCGTCAGTACTCCGCTAAATTAGAGAATATGTTCTCCGAAATGGGGCGTGATGAAGTAAGAACACTGAATGTTGTTTTAAAAGCAGACGTACGTGGTTCTCTAGAAGCTTTAATCAAGTCTCTAACAGATATGAATACCGACGAAGTTCAAGTAAATATCGTCTCTAGTGGTGTTGGTGGCATTACCGAAACCGATGCAACTTTAGCACTAGCGTCAGAAGCGGTCATTTTTGGTTTTAATGTACGTGCTGATGCTTCTGCAAAGCAATTTATTGAGCGTGAAAGCGTTGACTTACGTTACTACAGTGTCATCTATAACATTATTGATGATGTGAAACAGGCCTTGTCTGGCATGTTGTCACCTGATTTACGTGAAGAGATTCAAGGCACCGCTGAGGTGCGTGATATTTTCCGTTCACCTAAATTTGGCTTGATTGCTGGTTGTATGGTGATCGAAGGAACAGTTTATCGTAATAAGCAGATTCGTGTTTTACGTGACGACATTGTTATATATGAAGGTGAATTAGAGTCACTTCGTCGTTTCAAAGATGCTGTTAACGAAGTAAATAAAGGTATGGAGTGTGGCATCGGTGTTAAAAATTACACGGATGTGAAAGTCGGCGATAAGATTGAGGTCTTTGAAACCGTCGAAGTAGCACGCTCTTTATAAGAGGTAGGAATGGCAGGCGAATTTAATCGTACTAGTCGTATTGGTGACCAACTCCAAAAGGAGTTGGCATCAATAATACAGTTTGAAATGAAAGACCCTCGTTTAGGCTTAATTACTATAAATGAAGTGAGAGTAGCCAAAGACTTAGGGTATGCGGACATCTACTATACCGTTTTGGGTATGGATGATAATGCGGAAAAGCTATCTGAAACTCAGGTGGCACTAGAGAGTGCTAGCGGCTTTTTACGCCGTAGAGCTTCTCAGGAAATTAAGCTGAGAGTTATGCCTAAATTGCGTTTTCATTATGATGAAAGTGTTATTAATGGGGCAAAAATGTCGGCTCTTATTGATCAGGCAATCAAATCAAATAAGCAGGAGGGAGAGTAATTTCGTCTCTCTCATATTATTTAGTATTTAGGATTGACTGATGACAAAGAAAACTTGGCGTCAGGTTGATGGCATCGTTCTACTGAACAAGCCCATTGGCCTAAGTTCTAATCAAGCGCTACAAAAAGTAAGACGTTTATATCAAGCGGAAAAGGCAGGGCATACGGGTGCGCTTGATCCGCTAGCAACAGGCATGCTGCCACTTTGCTTTGGAGAAGCAACCAAATATTCACAGTTTCTCTTGAATGCCGATAAACGTTATATCACGACAATATTCTTAGGCAAGCGCACAACAACAGGTGATGCGGAAGGTAATATTTTAACAAACGAAGATGTACCTTCGATAAAGGATAGTGAGCTTGAAGTCTTGCTTGAGAGGTTTCGCGGTTCAATCGAGCAAATTCCGCCTATGTATTCAGCGTTAAAATATGAAGGGCGTCCTTTATATGAATATGCTCGACAAGGGATTGTGATTGAGCGTAAGAAAAGACAAGTCTTTATTCGTAATCTTTCTGTTATAGAACGTACCCATAATACACTAACATTGGACATTTCTTGTTCCAAAGGAACCTATATCAGAACCATTGGTGAAGATATTGGTGAAGCGTTAGGTTGTGGCGCGCATTTACAGTCTTTACATCGTGTTTCTACCGCAGGATACAAAAGCGAAGATATGCTAACTTTGGATAAACTAGAAGAAGTTGCAGAGCAAGGCTTTTCAGCGCTAGATCGATATTTATTACCGATAGATACTGCCGTTCTGCATTTTAATAAGGTAGAATTAACGCCCCTAGAAACGCAAGACCTTTTATATGGTCGAACGTTAGCAAAAAAGACATCATTGGAAGTCGAACAGCTGGTGCGTATATATACGCAAACAGACAATCATTTCCTAGGTCTAGGGCAAATTAAAGCCGGTGCGGTAAAACCTCACCGTCTTGTCAATACAAGTAGGTTAGTACGTAACTAGCGTATTAATAGCTTGTTTTAGGGTGGCTGAAAATATGCTCGGACATCCTATATTTTTATTGCATATTATTTTGGAGATAAGATTATGGCACTAAGTGCAGAGGCGAAAGCCGCATTAGTTAAAGAGTTTCAAGTAGCAGAAGGTGACACTGGTTCACCAGAAGTTCAAGTAGCGTTGTTGACTAAAAATATTGAAGGTCTACAAGGTCACTTTAAAGCTCATATCCATGACCATCATTCTCGTCGTGGTCTGATTCGTATGGTAAACCAGCGTCGTAAGTTGCTTGATTACCTTAAGCGTAAAGACTCGACACGTTATACTAGTTTGATTAAAAAACTAGGATTACGTCGCTAAGAGTTGGAAAAGGCCATAGTGCAAACTATGGCTTTTTTTATATAAATCCCAATTAACAGCCTGTACTTCAAATTATTTTTTAAAGCGCCTTGAATAAGTAGTAAGAAATAATGGGTAAGAGATAATTTGAGTACTGGCTCTAAAAGCGTGTTGTTGGGAGTTCAGTAATTAATTTTTTATAAGGAATACTTTGTGAGTATTACAACAAAAACATTTCAATTCGGTAATGATACCGTTACGTTAGAAACTGGCCGTATTGCGCGTCAGGCAACCGGTGCAGTGTTATGTACTATTGGCGATATTCAGGTACTTGCGACTGTTGTTGGAGCAAAAGAAGCTCAAGTAGGGCAAGACTTTTTCCCTCTTTCTGTACATTATCAAGAGCGCACTTACGCCGTGGGTAAAATTCCCGGTGGCTTTTTAAAGCGTGAAGGACGTCCTTCAGAGAAAGAAACATTAACATCGCGTTTAATCGACCGTCCTATTCGACCTCTTTTCCCGAAAGGTTTTATGAATGAAGTTCAGGTTGTTGTGACTGTGATGTCGACTAACACAGATGTCGATCCAGATATTGCTGGTATGCTAGCAACATCTGCCGCTCTAGCTGTGTCAGGGATTCCATTCAACGGACCTATTGGTGCTGCGCGAGTTGGTTTTAATGATGACGATGGTTATGTATTAAACCCTTCTTATTCTGCGTTAGATGAATCACTACTAGATATGGTTGTTGCAGGCACAAAAGACGCTGTATTAATGGTGGAATCAGAAGCACAAGAGCTAACTGAAGATGAAATGCTCGGTGCTGTTTTGTATGCCCATAAAGAAATGCAAACAGCTATTACTGCTATCGGTGAGTTTGCAGCTGAAGCAGGTAAGCCACGCTGGGAATGGGAAGCAGCGCCAGAAAATGAAACATTGAAAGCGGCTGTTGAGTCAGGTTTTGCAGCACAAATTGAAGAAGCTTACGGCATCAGTGAAAAAATGGCTCGTTACGGCAAATTGAACGAGATCCGTAGCGCTGCTGTGGCTGAACTTGCTCCAGAAGAAGGTGATGTGGATGCCGCTGAAGTGAGTAAGGTCTTTGCCAAACTTGAAAAAAATATTGTGCGTCGCCGCGTAATTGAAAGCAAACCTCGTATCGATGGTCGTGATAATAAAACAGTGCGCCCAATTAATGTTGAAGTAGGTTTGTTGAGTAAAACTCACGGCTCATCGTTATTCACTCGTGGTGAAACACAAGCGATTGCAACCTGTACTTTAGGAACAAGCCGCGATGCACAAATGAGTGACGGTTTGGCAGGTGAAAATAAAGACAGCTTCATGCTGCACTATAACTTCCCTCCTTACTCGGTTGGTGAATGTGGTCGCATGGGTGGCGTTGGCCGTCGTGAAATCGGTCACGGTCGTCTGGCTCGTCGTGGCGTTCAAGCTGTTTTGCCTACTGAGGAAGAATTTCCATACACAATTCGAGTAGTATCTGAAATTACAGAATCTAATGGTTCTAGCTCAATGGCATCTGTTTGTGGTGCGAGTCTATCAATGATGGATGCTGGTGTTCCTTTAAAAGCGCCTGTTGCTGGTATCGCGATGGGTCTAGTTAAAGAAGATGATGGCTTTGCTGTATTAACCGACATTCTAGGTGACGAAGACCATCTTGGTGATATGGACTTTAAAGTTGCTGGGACAGCCGAAGGTATTACCGCACTGCAAATGGATATCAAAATTGAAGGTATCAATGAAGAAATTATGGATATTGCGCTAACGCAAGCTCTTGACGCTCGTACCCATATTCTACGAGAAATGGCGAAGGTAATTGGTTATGCTCGTCCAGAAGTGTCGGAAAATGCACCTTCCATGGCAAGCTTGAAAATTGATCCAGAGAAAATTCGCGATGTTATTGGTAAAGGTGGCGCAACCATCCGATCAATTACAGAAGAGACAGGCGCTTCTATCGACCTTGATGATGATGGTACAGTTCGTATTTATGCAGCGGACAAAGCTTCTTCTGATGCTGCGTTATTACGCATTCATGAAATTACGGCTGAAGCTGAGGTAGATAAAGTTTATAAAGGTACTGTGGCTCGTCTAGCTGAGTTTGGTGCATTTGTTACTATTCTTCCAGGAAAAGATGGCTTAGTGCACATTTCTCAAATTGCCGAAGAGCGTATCAGAGCGGTATCTGATTTCCTTTCAGAAGGGCAAGAAGTTATCGTTAAAGTTTTAGACGTGGATGCTCGTGGTCGTATTAAACTATCTATGAAAGATGTAACAGAAGAAGAAAAAGCTGCTTTTACTGAGTAATGGTTTAGCGTTTCTCTTCTAGAAAACAAGAGTAGACAATGTCTACCCTTGTTTCATTATATTTTCCATCTGTATAGATGAAATAATGAAAAGGTTAAAAACGAAAAGGAGTGAATATGAATATACGTTTAATTGGTCTTGCTTTTGTTTCTACATTGTTAGTGGCTTGTAGCTCAGCTCCAGAAAAAGCTGCTCCAGCTCCAGTTGCTTCTTGTGTGTTTGCCGATGGTTCTAACAAAGCGGCGCCAGATTGGATTTGTGGCGCCCCAGTAGAAGGTTATGATTTAACCGCAGTTGGTTATAGTGATAAATCTGGTGCTGGCCCGAACTTTATGAAGCAAATGGCGGCAACTGCTGCTCGTGTTGAATTGGCGCAAGTGTTGAGCTTGGAAATTCAAAATATGATCAAGCAATATGCTGAAACGACAGGTGCTGGAGATACTGAAACAGTAGATAAAGTAAACAGCTCTGTAACTAAGCAAATCACTGATCAAAAACTAGTAGGCTCAAGAATTGTACGTCAAATGCCAACACCATCTGGTGGCATGGTCGTACTTGTTGCACTTGATGCCAAAAGTGTTGAGCAAGTATCAAAAGACATTCTTAAAACATCCATGAATAATGAACGTGCTTTGTATCAGCAATTTCGTGCTGGTCAAAGTTTTGATGAATTAGCGGATGAGATTGTTAAGTATCGCCAACAGTAATTTAATTTGATTACTCAAGAGGCAGATTTCGCAAGAAGTCTGCCTTTTTTTATGAACATTTTTAATACTTCTAGCTAGGGTATTCTAGATATCATACTTTCTTTTCGATTAGTGTAATTTTATTATTACACCATCGTAATAACTTAACTATTTAGTGAGGAATAAATGGAGCCAGCTAATTCTAAAAAATGGCATGAAGGAATGAAGGCAATTGAAACAAGCCGATGGTTTCAAACAAGTATTATTTTTATTATTGTCGTTGCCGCCCTAACAGTTGGGGCTAGAACCTATAGCCTGCCAGCTTCAATTGATTGGGTAATCAATTATCTTGATATTGCCATTACGATTTTTTTCTTTATTGAAATTACGCTGCGATTCATAGTTTGCCAAGAAAAGAGAAACTTTTTAAAAGATCCTTGGAATTTGTTTGATAGTGTCATCATTTTTGCCAGTATCTTGCCTGTGTCTGAGGCGGATATGTTTTTGGTGGCGCGGCTATTAAGGGTGTTCCGTGTATTACGTTTAATTTCTATTGTTCCTGATTTACGCAGTTTAATTAATGCGTTGTTAACTGCTATTCCGAAAATGGGTTATATCGCTTTATTGATGTTTATTATTTTTTATATCTTTGGAGCTTTTGGCGCTATCTTCTTTCATCATGTAAACCCTGTCTTATGGGGTGATATTGCTACTGCAATGTTGACTCTGTTTCGTGTTGCCACCTTTGAAGATTGGACAGATGTCATGTATGAAACGATGGAAGTCTACCCTTTAAGTTGGGCGTTTTATATTGTCTTTATCTTTCTAACTGCGTTTGTTTTCTTAAATATGATGGTAGGTGTTGTGTTGGATGTGATGATGCAAGAAACAGCCAAAGAGGAGCACGAAAGCCAAGAAAATTACCAAACAGAGTTGATGGCGCAGATTCACTCTTTACAAGAGCAAATACAAAAGTTATCTGAAAAAATTGATAAAAAATAGGCTCAGTTAGAGGAAACAACTTAGTGATAATTATGCCGTCACTAAGTTGCATTATCTATGGTTGTATTAACTAGAGTTGTATTACCTAGGGAGAGTTAACCTAAGAGTTATTTGGTTGTGCTAGTTCAAGTGTACTAGTTCAGACTTGATCTGACAGTTGCCCGTTTTTCAATCGGTGACTGTCAGTTTAGATTTGAGCTAAATTCTTTTCAGCCCAGATCGACTTTCCATCAAGCAATGTCTCTAGTGGTGTTCTGCCACAGCACATTTTCCCCTGATGAGTTCGGTCATTATTGTAATATTTCATCCATTCGTCCAGATCCTTCTGTAACTCCTCTAATGAGCCATACAACTTCTTACGGAACGTGACCTGATAGAACTCCTGTAATATCGTCTTATGGAAGCGTTCGCAGATTCCATTAGTCTGAGGTGACATGGCCTTCGTTTTGGTATGGTCGATATCATTAATTGCCAAGTACAGTTGATAATCATGGTGTTCAACCTTACCGCAATACTCCGTTCCTCG
>NHNK02000078.1 GCA_002173415.2 Marinomonas agarivorans | reverse complement strand
AACATTGTTACCACCACATTTGGCGAACGTGAATACAACGTCAATATGGCGGCAACCATGTTAACTGCCATTGTGCCTGTAGCTATTTATTTAATTTCCGGTAAATATTTTGTGCGTGGTATCGCCGCCGGTGCTGTAAAAGGATAACCCTATGCATAGTGTATCAATTAAAAATTTGGACCTGATGTTTGATCAGGTTCCTGTACTGCAAAACTTAACTCTTGATATAGAGAAGGGCGAATTTCTCGTATTACTAGGGTCGTCCGGTTGTGGTAAATCCACCTTGTTAAACTGTATCGCCGGCTTACTGGATGTGAGCGCAGGGCAAATTT
>NHNK02000077.1 GCA_002173415.2 Marinomonas agarivorans | reverse complement strand
AAAGAGTTTCACAAAGAGCATCAAGACGTCATCTTCAAACCCTTAGATGGTATGGGCGGCAGCTCCATTTTTCGCCTTAAAGCCGAAGACCCAAATGTCAGAGTGATTATCGAAACACTCACCAAATTTGGTACAGAACAAATTATGGCGCAAAAATTTATCCCCGAAATCACAGAAGGCGATAAACGCATTTTAATTGTGGATGGCAAACCTGTGCCCTATGCCTTGGCTCGAAGTCCAGCCACAGGGGAAACCCGAGGCAACCTTGCCGCAGGAGGACGAGGAGAAGGCCGAGAACTTTCCGCCCGTGACCTCTGGATCTGCGAGCAAGTGATTC
>NHNK02000076.1 GCA_002173415.2 Marinomonas agarivorans | reverse complement strand
TGGGAAAAAGCAAGAATGAATAAGAACTCATTATCACAGCGTATCGTACGCTACGGGGAATTGATTCCCTGTCGCACGGCGTTTATAGACACCCACACACCAGGTTCAGACCAAAAAGAAAATTTTACCAGTATTGGCGCAGGCGTTTCAGAAAGCCCAGATCAACACGTACACATTCATGAAACCCCTGGGTTTAATATTGGCGCAGCAGGACAACCACCCAAGTGTACTAACTCTCTTCACACCCCCAGAACCGCAGAATTATTCTTTGTCCACAAAGGAACATGGCGTTTTTTTTGGGGCATTGATGGTCAAGATGGTGAATTTATTGCCCAAG
>NHNK02000075.1 GCA_002173415.2 Marinomonas agarivorans | reverse complement strand
TTGTGCTAGTTCAAGTGTACTAGTTCAGACTTGATCTGACAGTTGCCCGTTTTTCAATCGGTGACTGTCAGATTAGATTTGAGCTAAATTCTTTTCAGCCCAGATCGACTTTCCATCAAGCAATGTCTCTAGTGGTGTTCTGCCACAGCACATTTTCCCCTGATGAGTTCGGTCATTATTGTAATATTTCATCCATTCGTCCAGATCCGTCTGTAACTCCTCTAATGAGCCATACAACTTCTTACGGAACGTGACCTGATAGAACTCCTGTAATATCGTCTTATGGAAGCGTTCGCAGATTCCATTAGTCTGAGGTGACATGGCCTTCTTTTTGGTAT
>NHNK02000074.1 GCA_002173415.2 Marinomonas agarivorans | reverse complement strand
ACTTGTTGGAGTTGGTCTTGCAAGGTATGCCCATCATACGGATTACCAGGATAGCTTCTTGCTCCGACGATAAAGGCTTCTTTGGCCGTGACGGCAATGCTGGCCTTGACACCAAATTCGTAACGCTTATGCGCCTTACCTTTGGAGATACAGTCCACATTCGGCTCGTGCAAGCTGTAGAGTTTATGCTTGCTTTGGCGTGTTTGTTTGAGTAAGCGATGGGCTTGGTTGAGCCTGTCTGCTTGCTTTTGTGTGAGCGCCAACCCTTGTCGCTCTACTTGCCGTTCGATGTCTCGAAGCACTCGCCCTAAAAAACCTTTGACTTGTTTAATGGCTTTTC
>NHNK02000073.1 GCA_002173415.2 Marinomonas agarivorans | reverse complement strand
AAAAACCCGACACCTGTTTTGTGGACAGAGGGTATAAAGGGTCAGGTGTGGAAGACATTACCATCTTGATTGCAGGGCAAAAACGCGGCGTTCCCAAAAAAGAAAAGCGCTGGATGAGAAGGCGCAATAGTGTTGAGCCGATCATAGGGCACCTTAAAGCGGATGGAAAACTCAGACGATGTTTCTTAAAAGGCGTGTTAGGCGATGCGATTAACGTAATTTTAAGCGCCTGCGGTCAGAACCTGCGTAAGCTACTGAAGTGGCTTTCTTTTGCCCACTATTTTAGACAATTTGTAAGACCATTATGGCTGAAAATAGTTTTGCCACTGGAAAGATCTAAA
>NHNK02000072.1 GCA_002173415.2 Marinomonas agarivorans | reverse complement strand
TATGCAGTGACTGTTTATGTAATGACAAGTTATGCACTACCAATAGTAAAAAATCACACAAGGAATAGTATGCGTAGAACGCCCTAGGCGAGTACGTTAATTGACGTATATAAATGGGATTACATTATGAAAATAAATAGCGACAGACCACTAAAATAAGAGCTAGGCCGACAAACAGTGCCTCACACGCTTTTTCAGCTCTGGCACAAGCTCCTCTTCAAACCACGGGTTGCGCTTAAGCCAGATATTATTTCTTGGACTTGGGTGCGGTAAAAGAATCGTACTTGGAGTATATTCACGCCATGCTTTTACTTTTTCTGTTAAGGTTTGCTTGTTCTTAGG
>NHNK02000071.1 GCA_002173415.2 Marinomonas agarivorans | reverse complement strand
AGCGTAAACAGCCGCAGGACCATTTGTCGCCCCGCCTCGACTTACACTCGATCCAACAGGTCGGCATTCTTCAACACGTACTCCCCATTCATCTACTGGTAGGCCGGTTGGAATGCCTTTGTCGCCTGCTCCAGCCATAGAGAACCAAGCATCAGTAAAACGCCAACCTAAAGATGGGTCTTTCTTGCCATAATCCATATGGCCATAAACACGTTTGCCATCAATCTCTTTCACATGAACCGAGAAGAATTCGGCAATGTCTTCCTAGGCAGACCAGTTTTTCGGTACGCCTAATTCGTACCCATAAATGGATTTGTATTGAGCTTTTAAGTCTTTACGAGCA
>NHNK02000070.1 GCA_002173415.2 Marinomonas agarivorans | reverse complement strand
GTAAAGGCGTAAAATTCCACACATCAAAAACCTTCACGCCAACACGTGACTTTAATGCCGACGATGTAATTTTCTCTTTCGCACGTCAGTGGGATAAAAATCACCCATATCACACGGTATCAAACGGCTCTTACGAGTACTTTACTGGCATGGGCATGGATACCTTGATTAAAGAGATCGTGCGTGTTGATGATTACACAGTGAAATTTGTTCTAAATGATCCCGAAGCACCCTTCTTAGCCAACCTAGCTATGGACTTTGCTTCTATCTTCTCTGCTGAGCAGGCAGATATGCTGATGAAGAAAGGCACACCTGAGCAACTAGATATTGACCCTGTTGCTACTGGCCCT
>NHNK02000007.1 GCA_002173415.2 Marinomonas agarivorans | reverse complement strand
TTTTGCCCACTATTTTAGACAATTTGTAAGACCATTATGGCTGAAAATAGTTTTGCCACTGGAAAGATCTAAAAATCGTGTGGCGTTTCTTGCTTGAAACGCCATTATTCAGGGAGGACTATTTAGCGTCAGTGGCATCGATCTCTAGTAACTCTACCACAAATTTAAGCGCTGAATGTGGTGGTATTGGGCCTGTGCCGCCTGGTCCATAAGCCAACTCTGCTGGAATGTAAAGTTCGTACTTAGAACCAACTGCCATTAATTGTAGACCTTCAGTCCAACCTGAGATAACTTGATTTAATGGGAAACTGACAGGCTCACCACGCTCATATGAGCTATCAAATACAGTTCCATCCGCAAGAGAACCTTCATAATTGACTGTTACTGTGTCTGTCGCTACTGGCTTTTTGCCTGAACCAGCACTGACCATCTTATAAAGTAGGCCAGACTCGGTTTTTTCTATTCCTTCTTCTTGTTCTTTTTCTGCTAGCCAAGCCGCAGCTTTCGCTTTTGCTTCCTCTGCTAAACGTTCTTGCTCACGTTGCTGTAGCTCTATTTGCTCTTGTTGGAATGCTTGGAAAATACCTGCCATTTCTTCTCGTGATAACTCAGGTTCATTACCAGTGTAAGCTGCATTAAATCCTGCAGTAAAAGCATCAATATCAAGATCTTTGACAGCATTACTCAATTGGCCGCCAACCATGGAACCAAAGGTATAACCTAATTTTTGTTCATCAGTGACCGGTGCTTCGGCAAACGCAAAAGAGGAAGATAAAACGAGGGCAGAAATTATAGTTTTTTTCATAAAAGGAGATTCCATTTTTATTTTTGCTTAATTTTAAAGCCTTTAGAGTCATTCTATTACTCTAAGTTCATAGAGCGGCTAGGTTACCAACAGATGGATTTTAGCTTGAACAAGGTAATATAGAACAAACCACTTAGCCCTAGTTGTAAAGGCGAGTATGAACAAATGCAATAGCTAGCTACAAATTAATAGCAGAAACTAACTTTTTATCACTTTGATGCTTTACTTTTTATTGTTAAAGACCAACTTATTGGCTTTTTGATACTTGGCGCCACAAATCAAGAATATGTTCTTGGTCTTGTTCATTTAGATTTTCTTGAACCATCGTTTTATTAAGAGAGGAGGAAAATAAGTGGATAAATTCTTCTTCTGTAGCTGCGTCACCATGACTCTCAAGTGCTAATAAGCCAAGTAAATAAGAACAGTAAAATAGCTCATCGTCATGATTAGAGTGATGCTCTCTATCGCGAAGTGCATCACATAATGTTTGCTGGAATGCTGGAACTACCATTAACCTTGCTGCCTAGCGTATGATTCGTAATCTAGCTCTAAGGTTTGCAGAGTTCTTGATCTTACTTTTCTTAGTAGATCGGCATCATCAATCAATGACTCACCATAAGACGGAATCATGGTTTTAATTTTATCTTGCCACTCTGGGGTTTTGACTTGCTCGGGAAAACTGCGTTCTAAGATATTAACAATAGTGTTTACTGTGGTTGAAGCGCCAGGAGAAGCGCCTAATAAGGCCGCTAAAGATCCATCCGCAGAAACGATCGCTTCTGTACCGAACTCTAATTTTCCACCGAGTTTGCCGTCTTTCTTGATGATTTGCACCCGTTGGCCTGCATAACCAATACGCCAGTCTTCATCTCTGGCTTGCGGATAAAACTCTCTTAGGGAATCGACTCTGCTACGTTTTGATTGCAGTACTTCAGAAATTAAGTAACGAGTTAAATCCATATTATTTTTCGCAACAGATAACATGGGTTTTATGTTGTCAGAGCGAACGCTGAAAGGCATATCGAAAATAGAGCCTTTTTTCAAAAACTTGGTAGTAAAGCCGGCAAAAGGTCCAAATAGCAATGCTTTCTTGCCATCGATAATCCGAGTATCTAAATGAGGCACTGACATAGGCGGTGCACCAATGGGAGCAGCCCCATAAACTTTGGCGTAGTGTTGCTCTACGACTTCAGGCTTTTCACAAATTAACCATTGACCACTTACCGGAAAGCCTGCATAACCGTGACTCTCAGGAATGCCTGACTTTTGCAGCAAGGGTAAAGCGCCACCGCCAGCGCCAAGGAAAACAAATTTTGCATTGATTACCTCTGTTTTACCTTGCGACTGTACAGAAACATTCCAGCTCTTATCTGCTTGTTGCTCTAGACGATTCACATGGCTGTTGAAACGAATTTCAGATTGTTCCTGCTCTTGCAGGTATTGCGCCATATAGCGAGCCAAGGCACCGAAATTAACATCTGTGCCATGGGCAATACGGGTAGCGGCACAAGGTGGTATGTCTTGGCGATCTTTCATGATCAGCGGCATCCATTGAGTGATCACCTCTGGATCCTCTGTGTACTCCATTTCTGCGAATAAGTGGTGGTTCTTTAACGTCTCATAGCGGTTACGAAGAAAGGTGACATTTTTTTCACCCCAAACCAAGCTTTGGTGAGGAACAGGGTTAATAAAATTATGCGGCTCGGGTAGTAATTTCTGTTCTACTAAATAGGACCAAAACTGTAAACTGACTTCAAACGCGGCATTGATCGCGGTTGCTTTCTCAATGTTGACCTGACCATCTTCCATTTCAGCGGTGTAATTTAGCTCGCAATACGCTGCGTGTCCTGTACCGGCATTATTCCAGCCGTCAGTACTTTCTTGAGCAACACTATTAAGGCGCTCAACGATAAGAACACTTAAGGAGGGGTCTAACTGCTTGAGCAAAGTTCCTAACGTGGTGCTCATTGCTCCCGCGCCAACCAATAACACATCTACCGATTTATCCGTCATACTAACGCCGCCATTATTCGCCAATTGTTATGGAGATAGAGAGTCATGTGCTTACTTAATCGTTCTGTTATAAAAATTAAGCAATAGAAACAACAAGGTTGATAATGTTGTTTTGCAGCATGATCTCAATTACTTATCGACAAGTTTTTATCTCATTTTAAAGTATATGCAATTTACCTATAATTTCTTCTAAGGTCAGCCCCTCTGGGCATAACGATTCTCTATAGTGTTTATTTTTGTTACTAATGAACGAAACCTTGATCACCTAAAAGTGGGGCAATTTCTGCCTCGCTGAATTCATAATGCTCAGCACAAAATTGACAGTCAATCGCAATCACTCCCTGCTCTAGCAAAATTTCTTTGAGCTCCTCTGGCGCAATAGACATAAGTGCTTCTTGTGTGCGTTCACGTGAACAAGAACAGCGAAATTGCATAGGTTTGGGTTCATAAAGGCGTACCTCTTCTTCATGGTACAAACGATGTAGTAAATGCTCTGTTGTTAACGTAAGGAGTTCTTCTGTTGTTGTGGTTGCCGCTAAATGGCATAAGCGTTCCCAAGCATCCTCATCGTTTTCTTTGGCCTGCTCGTTAGGAAGACGTTGTAAAAATAGGCCGGAACACTGAGATCCATTTGCAGTTAGCCAAATGCGGCTAGGTAATTGCTCTGATTGAAAGAAGTATTGTTCCAGACATTCTGCAAGCGTGTCTCCTGTTAGCTCGACAATGCCTTGGTAGCGATTCCCTTGTGATGGCGTCATCGTAATGACTAAGTAGCCGCCAGCTAATGTTTCTTGTAGTGGTAAGGTATTAGGCATGACTGCGTTTGGGTCCCACTGGGCAATGCCTCTTACATTCTGTTGCTCGTCACACTCCGCCATAATAGTTGATAAAACGCCTTCGCCTTTAGCTTGGAGAGATAAAACGCCGTCTATCTTGATGATATCGCGTAATAGAGCAACAGCCGCTACGAATTCGCCCAATAGGTTTTCAATGGCGGCAGGATAATCTTTTCGTCGAATAATCTCTTGATAGGCATTAGTAAGCATAACGCGCTCACCACGAACGTTGGTGTTATCAAACGAAAAACGTTGTATTTGATTGCCCTGATCATTCATTTGATTCAGAAAAGTGGATTTTGATTCGGCTTCAGTCATAACAAACTACTCTATGAAAATATGACCTTATTCAGGTCATTACCTCTGTTACGAGGAGTATTTATTTACACGTTGATTAAACGTTATATTTTACCTGTCGTATATCTAATCATCCACTCGCAGAACTCAATTAATTCGTCCGGTGGTGTTTTTGCTTCTCGCTTTGCTAATTGATCAAGGGGCGTTTGCCAAAGTAGTAAAACATTTTCCTGTACTTGTTGTGTTATCGCTGGTGTTTCTGATGTTTTCGAAACCGAGAATCGATTTCGATTACACCAAAGATATGCTTGGATGTGTTGTTCGACTGATAACTCAGTGAGTTTTAATTTTTGATAAGCAGAAGAGGCTTCAGCAATGTGCTTCATCGCCCTTCTTGCATGGCGTAAAGGCGTGAGAACTTTGGCTTGTAGTTCAGTTAATTCTTGATCTGCTCTGAGTAATGTTAACTCTAGCTTACGCTCTTGCCTTCCTAACCAAGCAGCGAACAACAACTCGTTAATGTCTAAAGTATGCACATCTTGTAATATCAAACACAGGGATTCGATCCGTTTTTCACTGTAAACACTCAACGAAAAACGCCAAAAATCGTTTTCAGTGTGTTCATAAAAGCAAGTGGTGTTCGTCATAATGTTATTGCCTAGTTTGCCGATTGCACAAGATAGATAAGAAACAGCTAGATGAGAGGGGAAAAGGCTACGTAAATCAACTAAATAACGTAAAATACTATATTATTAAGCTCTGTAAAGCATACAATAAATCAACCCAATCTGATTATTAGAAGAGACAACACCCCCAATGATCCAACTTTCACAAGTTAGTTTACAACGCCATAATCAGTTTTTGTTAGATAAAGCCGACTTAACCGTATTTGAAGGTCAGAAAGTTGGGTTAATTGGCGCAAATGGTGCTGGTAAGTCTTCCCTTTTTGCCTTAATAAAAGGCGATCTGCAAACAGATACAGGATCAGTAGTGCTACCTGGGCAAAAGCGCATTGCATTCATGGCGCAAGAAGTAACTGATACAGAGCGTACTGCTTTAGATTACTGTTTGGATGGCGATGATTGGTTGCGACAAATAGAAGCCCATATCCATATAGCAGAGCAAAGTAATGACGCTAGTGCTCACGCACACTGGCTTGGTGAGTTTGAAGCGGCCCAAGGCTATAGCGCCAAAGCCCGAGCAGAGACGCTTTTACAAGGTTTGGGCTTTAAAATGTCAGAGATGCAACAACAAGTGACAGACTTTTCTGGTGGTTGGCGTATCCGATTAAACTTAGCCAAAGCTCTCATGTGTCCATCTGACGTGTTATTACTCGATGAGCCAACCAACCACTTAGATTTGGACGCAGTTGTTTGGCTAGAATCTTGGCTACGACAGTACAGCGGTACGTTAATTCTTATTTCACATGATCGTGATTTCCTTGACGCCATTACCAGTCATATAGTGCACTTACACCAGAAAAAATTGGTGTTATACAAGGGCAATTACTCAAGTTACGAACGCCAACGAACGGAACAACTTGCCCAGCAACAAGCCACATACGAGCGCCAACAAGTACGCAAGGCGCATTTACAAAGTTATGTTGATCGCTTTCGTTATAAGGCCACCAAAGCAAAACAGGCGCAAAGTCGTCTAAAAATGCTCGAAAAAATGGAAGTGATAGGCCCAGCTCATGTTGACTCACAATTTGAATTTAGTATTCCGGTGGCAGAAAAAACCTCTGCTCAACTTTTGACGCTTAGCGATGCAACATTAGGTTATACCTCGTCATCTAAAGAAAATAAGGTGCAAATCGATACTACTAACTTCAGCATTAGAGACGGTCAAAGAATTGGCCTTCTAGGGCCAAATGGGGCGGGTAAATCGACCTTAATAAAATCTTTAGTGGGTGAGATAGCGTTACTCAGTGGTAACCGAATGACAGGTGAGAACTTACAAATAGGCTATTTCTCCCAGCATCAACTTAGTGCGCTTGATTTGGAAGCAACCCCCATCTTGCATATTCAACGCTTAACACCAACCGCGTTAGAAAGAGATATCAGAAATTATCTGGGTGGTTTTGGTTTCCGTGGTGACGACGCAACACGCTTGGTTCAAGGCTTTTCTGGTGGTGAAAAAGCGCGTTTAGCCTTGGCGCTAATTGTTTGGGTACGACCTAATCTTCTTATTTTAGATGAACCAACTAACCACCTTGACCTTGAAATGCGCCAAGCATTGACAGAAGCGCTACAAGCTTTTGAGGGCGCGATTCTGCTGGTATCTCACGATAGACACCTACTAAACAGCACGGTTGAAGAGTTTTTCTTAGTAGCTGACCACCAAATTGTGGAATTCGATGGCGATCTGGCAGCCTATTATCAGTGGTTGCAGCAAAGACAGCAGACGGTTAAGAACATGGAGCGTCAGTCAGATAAGAAAGAGGGCTCATCAGAGAAAGTTGATAAAAAAGAAGATAGACGTAAAGCGGCAGAACTTAGAAAGCAGCTTAGTCCACTCAAAAAGCAAGTTGAGCAACATGAAAAAGCTATGGCGCTTGCCCAAACTAAGCTGACAGAAATTAGCGCAAAAATGCTTGATGCCACGCTATACGAGGCTGAAAATAAAGATCAACTACAGCAAGTTCTGACAGAGGAGGCTAAGTGGAAAAAAACGCTGGCCGACAGTGAAGAGGCTTGGTTCATCGCTCAAGAAGCGCTAGAAGAGGCGCAAAATTCGCACTAAGGATTGAAATAAGATCGATTACTGGCGCTATAACACCGTTTTCATATTTTATAGGCTAAGCTAACGACAGAGATGACATCATCGCCAATACCGGTATATTCGCTTCTGTCACCCAAATGTAATAAAAGTCTCGTACTGTTAAGTCGAATTAAGGAGCACAACTGATGACTTTCCCACTCAACCGTATGCGCCGTATGCGTAAAGACGATTTTTCTCGCCGCTTGATGCGAGAAAATTACATCACGGCTGATGATCTTATTTACCCCGTGTTTGTTATTGAAGGGGAAGGTCAACGTGAAGAGATTACATCCATGCCGGGGATAGAAAGATTGTCAGTGGATCAGCTGCTAATCGAAGCAAAAGAACTGGTTGAATTAGGTATTCCTGCCATTGCGTTATTTCCCGTTATTGCCAGTGAGAAAAAATCCTTACTGGCAGAAGAGGCGTACTCAGAAAATGGCCTTGCTCAACAGGCAGTTAAATTACTAAAACAAGAATTTCCTGAACTGGGCGTTATTACCGATGTGGCATTAGATCCTTTCACAATTCATGGACAGGATGGCATTATTGATGACGAAGGTTACGTAGTTAATGACATAACCCTAGATATCCTTGTAAAACAAGCGCTTTCCCATGCCAAAGCGGGTGCCGATGTTGTTGCTCCTTCTGATATGATGGATGGTCGTATAGGCGCTATTCGAGAAGCGCTTGAAGCAAGTGGGTTTGTGAATACTCGTATTATGGCGTATTCGGCCAAATACGCTTCTGCGTATTATGGGCCTTTCAGAGACGCAATCGGCTCGACCATGAACTTAGGTAAGAGCAATAAATCCACTTATCAAATGGACCCTGCCAATACAGATGAAGCGATACGCGAGGCAGAGCTTGATTTAGCCGAAGGGGCTGATATGGTGATGGTTAAACCCGGTATGCCCTATCTTGATGTGGTCAGACGGGTAAAAACAGAATTAATGGTGCCAACATTTGCTTATCAAGTGAGCGGTGAATACGCAATGCAAATGGCTGCTTTTGCCAATGGTTGGCTCGATAAAGAGAAAGTTGTAATGGAATCATTGCTGGCATTTAAACGTGCTGGTGCCGATGGCATTTTAACCTACTTTGCCAAAGACGCAGCGAAACTGCTGGCAAAATAGAAAGTAACAACCCCCGATCTGGTGTTGCCTCAGATCACCAAAAATAAGTCAATAGACGTAAGTGGAGTGGTTCGTATATGGCTGAAGCAGAAGTAAAACAGGAAAAAGTACAATCGGATGTTGATAGCTCTAATGAAAAAATAGGGCATGATGTAAGTACTCCTGATATTGATGCAGAAGAACTGGTGCTGGAAACCATTCCAGAGCAGCCTGCGGATGCCAGTAAATTGGCGCTTGAAGAACGCAAACCAGAAGAGATAGACCTCTCTGATCAAGAGTTATATTTTAACCGCGAACTTAGCCACTTACAGTTTAATGCCCGTGTTCTTGAACAGGCAATGGACGAAAACCACCCTATACTCAATCGCTTAATGTTCTTGTGCATCTTCAGCAGCAACATGGATGAATTCTTTGAAATTCGTGTTGCGGGCCTCATGAGTCAACTGGAATATAATCGTGAAAAAACCGGCCCTGATGGCATGCATCCACGTGATATTTTACGGGAAATTAGTGACATTGCTCACAAACTAGTGCGTCGGCAATATCGTATCCTTAATGACATTATTTTCCCCAAACTGGCGGAGCATAATGTGCACTTTATCCGTCGCTCTCTGTGGACAGAAAAACAATCCGCTTGGGCGAAGCGCTATTTTAGAGATAATGTGTTACCAATTATTAGCCCGATTGGTCTTGACCCAACACATCCGTTTCCACGCCTTGCGAATAAAACCTTTAACTTTGTGGTGGAGTTAGAAGGACGTGATGCGTTTGGACGTGAAAATGGCTTAGCCATTGTGCCAGCGCCGAGCTCGTTACCAAGGTTGGTAAAAATGCCAGATGAGGTTAGTGAAAATGGCGAATGTATGGCGTTTCTTTCTTCGATTATTCACGCCTACGCGGATCAGCTCTTCCCAGGGATGACAGTAAAAGGTTGCTACCAGTTTCGCTTAACTCGAAATGCTGATCTAGAAGTGGACTCTGACGACATTGGTGTTGATTTAGCTGGGGCGTTACGTACCGAATTGCAAAGCCGTCACTTTGGTAGTTCCGTGCGTTTAGAGATTGCGGACAACTGCCCTGACAGTGTTATTGATTCTCTACTAAAACAATTTGATTTAACCTCGAGTGATCTATACCGCATTGATGGCCCAGTTAATCTCAGTCGTTTGATGGCCGTGCTTGATCTCGTTGATCGCCCAGACTTGCTTTACCCTCCGTTCTCACCTGGTTTGCCAAGCAAACTGGTGAAGAATAAGGGCGATGATATGTTTGAGGTCATCAAAAGCCGCGACTATCTGTTAATGCACCCTTTTGAGTCCTTCTCTCCCGTTGTTGACTTTTTAACCAATGCCGCTAAAGACCCGAACGTTGTGGCGATTCGCCAAACCTTATATCGAACAGGTTCTCGTTCACCTATCGCAAATGCTTTAGTTGAAGCTGCCCGCAATGGCAAAGAGGTAACGGTTGTCATTGAGTTACGTGCTCGTTTTGATGAGGCGGAAAACCTTGCTCTTGCTAGTCGCCTACAGGATGCTGGGGCGATCGTGGTTTATGGTGTTGTTCGCCATAAAACTCATGCAAAAATGATACTCATTGTACGTCGTGAAGGCAGTGCACTTAAACGCTATGTCCACCTAGGTACAGGTAATTACCACGCAGGTAATGCTCGGCTTTATACAGACTACAGCTTGCTCACCAGTGACACTGATTTATGTGAAGATGTGCACAAAGTATTTCAGCAGTTGACCGGCATGAGTAAAGAGCTGAAAGTGAAAAAACTACTACATGCACCATTTACCTTGCGTGATCGCCTGCTACATATGATTGCCAAAGAAGCCGAAAGCGCTGCCGCAGGTGAACCTTCTCGTATCATTATGAAAGTGAACTCACTGACCGAACCGCGCTTGATTCAAGCCTTATACAAGGCCTCACAAGCAGGTGTGAAGGTTGACCTGATTGTACGAGGTATTTGTATTTTACGCCCAGGTGTAAAAGGCGTGTCGTCAAATATCCGCGTGCGTTCAATTATTGGTCGCTTCTTAGAACATACTCGCGTGTACTACTTCTTTAATAATCACTCACCGTTAGTGTATCTATCCAGTGCCGATGGCATGGAAAGAAACCTTAATAACCGTATCGAAGTGGCCTTCCCATTACAGGACCATAAATTAGTACGTCGAGTGAAAAAAGAGCTGGAAATGTACCTCTCAGATAATACCCAAAGCTGGGTCTTACAAACGGATGGTACTTACCAACTTAACAAACCAAGGAAAGACGACTACCGCAGTGCCCAACGTACCTTATTGAGTACCTTGGCAAAATAAGTAGTTTTGTTGTCTATAAAAGCCTCTTTTGAAGAGGCTTTTTTCGTATGCTATAAGAAGGATCTTGTTATGTTCTTTTAAAGGGCCAGCAAAAAGTAAGTCGAGTAGTGGTTTGGAGCAGCATCTGCTTCGTTGGTTACCTAGATAGAGGCCACTAGAAAAATAAGGAGGTTGTTATATGTTCGTTAAAAATGTAGATGAAAAAATACGGTTGTTCCTTTTCACACCAAATAATGCCGAAGCGTTATTTAGACTTATAGATGACAACAGGCGCTACTTGGAAAAGTGGATGGTCTGGCCTCCAAAAGTACATTCTGCCAACGATACAAGAGCCTTTATAAAAGGAGCATTAGCGGGGCTTTCTGAAATGAAAGAAATGGCGTGTGGCATTGACTATAATGGCCACTTTGTAGGTTCTATTTCTTTTAATGCCATTGACTTTAATCTAAAAAAAGCGGTTATTGGTTACTGGGTTGCAGAAAACTATCAAGGTAAAGGCATTATAACGAAGTCTTGTCGTACCTTGATCGATTACGCATTTACTGTATTAGGTATGCAAAAAATTGAAATTCGTGTGGCGGCAGATAATACCTCTAGCCAGAAAGTATGTGAGCGCTTAGGTTTTAGTCTCGAAGGCATTATAAAGAATTCTGAAAACCTTCATGGCACTATTGTTGGTTACCATATTTATGGCCTGATGAATACGAAAAGTAGCGCCTTATGAGAACAGCTTTAAGAGAAAAGATCATAGCAGTATGTGACCAAAAAATAGCCGCGAAAGGGGATAATGTAGGGCTATCGTTTTACGCTTTTTTTAAGAACAAAAATGATGATCCAGAGTTGTTAATGGAAGCAGCAACTTGGTGGATACAAACTCATCAGTTAGACCATTTTGTTAAAGCGCAAAAAATTAAAGAAATGGTACAGCAGAATTTATAACTCACTTATTTATAACTCACTTAAATGTCAGCTCATAACCACCATCGGCCAATAGCTCTGCTTCTTGTTGTATGTTGGCGAGGGTGAGAGGTCGGCCTTCTAACCAACCAGGTAAAAATTCAATATGAAGACTGTTGCTCTTTGCTGTCATGGAAAATATAGACATATCGCCTTCTTTACGATCAAGATGCAGAATAATGGCGAGGCGCAATAAAATAGTGAGTCGATCCACTTCTTGTTGTACCTCTTTAGTGAATCGGTAACCTGTGGATTGGGTAAATTTACGTCGATGGCGCAGAATAAGGCTGGCGAGAATTTGCTGCTCTTGCTGTGAGTAACCCGGTAAATCGGACTCGCTAATAATATAAGCGCCGTGTTTATGGTAACGGGAATGAGAAATTCCCACGCCAATTTCGTGCAGTAAACAGGACCAATGCAAAAAGTTATGAGCGCTGGTACTGGTTAATTGCCAAGCCTCAGCTACTTGCGCTAACGCAGAAAGAGCCGTATGAGCCACTAATTTGGCTTGCTCAATATCGACATGATATTGGTTGATGAGGTATTGAACCGTACTTTGTCTGATATCCGTTTCAAGCTGACGGCCTAAAATGTCGAACAACACACCTTCACGTAGGGCGCTGACGGAAAAATCCATTTGTTCAACCGAGAAGCAATCAAATACGGCCGTAAGAATAGCGATCCCAGCAGCAAAGGTTGATTTGCGTTCTGGTTTGAGACCGACAATGTCGAGATTGTCTGCGTGGCCAGCGTCGAACATGGCTTTATGAATCAGCTTGAGATTTTTTGGCGTAATGCCTTTTTTACCCCAGTTATTTTCTTGCACTATGGTGTAGGCGGCTTTGATGGTGCCGGATGAGCCTAAAGCAAGGTCCCATTCTTCGTCTAAAAAGTCATCTTGGATACTCAGTAGCTCTAAGCGGGCAGCGGTAACCGCTTTTTGAAATTGTGATTTGGTGATTGTTCCGTCGGCAAAAAAACGCTCTCGAAAACTCACGCAACCCATATGCAAGCTTTCCGTCAAAATAGGGTCTTTTTGTCGCCCAATAATGCATTCTGTACTACCACCACCAATATCGATAACAAGACGTTTTTTGTCACCATGATCCATGGTGTTTGCGACACCAGTGTAGATAAGACGGGCTTCTTCTCTACCTGCTATGACCTCAACAGCATGGGGCATAATATCCATAGCTTTACTGATAAAGTCATAACGATTTTTTGCCACCCGCAGCGTATTGGTACCCACAATACGTACTGATCCTAAAGGCATATGTTCTAACAATTGTGCGAAGCGGGATAAGCAGGCTAAACCTCGTTCTTGTGCTGCTTGGTTGAGCACACCGCCTTCTAGCCCTGCTGCTAATTGCACCTTTTCTCCGTACTCGCCTGTTACCCGTAATTGACCATGAGAAAACTGCGCTACTGTCATATGGAAACTATTAGAACCAAGATCAATAGCGGCAATTTTTTCAAAAGGAAATTCTTGCGTAAGAGGTTGGAAAAGTAATCGCATCAAGTTGAAAGCTCACTAAGACTAGAATAATACCGACAGGGTAACATACTTAGCGTGGTTATTAAGGCAGAAATTTAGGAATTGTTGAGAGAAGGGTGAGGAGATCTTGTCTGAACTAATACATCTGAACTAATACAATCTAAGCCTTATCTTGTCTATGTACCCAGTTCTCAACAAGCAAGCCATCGATTCTCTGAAATTCACGTTCGTTATTCGTCACAACAGACAGACCTAGGCTACGTGCATGAGCTGCAATGTGTAGATCATTCACACCAATAATTAGGCCAGATTTTTCTAGCCTTGCTCTAATGGCACCATAATGCTGTGCTGCACTGTCGCCATACTCAAGCACTTCAAGTCGAGAGCAAAAGTCTTCAACTTGCCTTGTATTATGCTCAACCTTCTGACTCTTTTCGCAGCCATGAAGTAATTCCGCCAGAGTGATAGAAGAAATTGCCATTCTGCCGGCAGAATCATTAAATTTCGACAACACTTCAATGGGACGATGTTTAATAACATAGATGCAAATGTTGGTGTCTAATAGATACCTAATCATCGAATGATTCTCTCTCCGTTTGTTTTTGGTGCGCTCTCTCATTCATAAAGTCATCTGATACAGGCGTTGAAGCACAAAAAAAACTATCCCACGTGTTCTCAAGTGGGCTTAGTACTCTTTCGTTCCCAAGGACCCTAACGTTAACCAATTTAACCGTGTCATCGAATCTTGCTTCTGCTGGCATCCTAACTGCTTGAGATCGATTATTCATAAAAATTTTAGCGGTTGGCATTTTTTACCTCATGTATATGTCGTTGGTATATGCCAAAAGTATAGACATTGGCTGTGATAAGTACAAGAAATCGACATTGGCATACATCTAGTTGTTTCACCACAAGCTATCATTGAAGTAAGTGCCATTACTGGTATCCCAACCACTGATGTCTTGTTTGAAGGCGGTTGCACCGTTGAACATCTGCCAAAAACTATCGACCTCACTGGTATTCCAACGGCTAATATCCTGATTGAAGTGCATTGCATTCTTAAACATAGAAGTCATATCAGTGACCTTGCTGGTATCCCAATCACCAATAGGTTGATTAAAGGTTGAGGCATTTTTGAACATTCGGCACGTGTTGGTGACATTAGTGGTGTTCCAGTTGCCGATGTTTTGATTAAAGGCAGATGCACCAGAAAACATAGCAAGCATATACTCTACATTGCTGGTATTCCAGCGTCCTATGTCTTGGTTAAAACTGGAGGCATCCTCAAACATTCCACATGTGTCGCAGACTTGGCTGGTATCCCAATTCCCTATGTCTTGATTAAAGCTGGATGCACCATAAAACATGGAGGCCATATCAGTGACCTTGCTGGTATCCCAATGACCAATATCTTGATTGAAACTCTCTGCTTTGTAGAACATGCCACACATATTGGTTACTTGGCTGGTATCCCATTTGCCAATATCGTGATTGAAGTGAGTTGCTCGGTAAAAGAGAGACCCCATATTGTTGATTTTACTGGTATTCCAGCCGCTAATATCTTGATTAAAGTTGGTCGCATCATAAAACATATACTGTATCGTAGTGACATTACTCATATCCCAACGACTTAGGTCATAGTTAAATGAGGCCGCGCCAGTAAGTAAACCTGCCATAGTGATCACCTTACTGGTATTCCAATTACCTATATCTTGGTTAAAGCTTACCGCGCCATCAAACATGTGGGTCATGCGGATAACTTGGCTCACATCCCAACTACCAATGGCTTGATTAAAGTTTATAGCGTTCTTAAACATCCACCTCATATCGGTAACTTGACTTGTATCCCAGCCGCTGATGTCCTGATTAAAATAGGTAGCGCTAGCAAACATCTCTCTCATGCTAGTAACATGGCTCGTATCCCAACCACTGATATCTTGATTAAATAGGGTTGCTCTACAGAAGGCGCCTTTCAGGTTGGTAATGGGGGTGTTGGGTAATTTTGTTGGTACTTGAACGAGATTTACCGCCCAATGAAATGCGTAAGTTAAGCGTTTTAAGCCGATCTCGCCGAAGCTTTCTACGCGAACGAGTTTCTTAGCCGCATAAAAGGGGGCTTTTTCCGCTTCACTGCCGTCATCGTCGTCTTCTTCAAAATCATATTCATCTATATATTTTGCTTTCTCGTGACCAAAGTGTTCTAACAGCCCCGTAATTTTAACGCAGTACATGCCGTCTTCTGCGTAAATGTGTTCGACATAACTTGCTTTAGTGATGGTTTGCAAAGGGCTATCATCACCCCAATCAATAATGACACGAACTTTGCCATGAAGAGGGAGAATAATGTTGTTGCCATCAAAAAGGCGCGTGTCATAGTGCAAAATCATTGGTGCTGTGGCGGGGATATTTGATGAAAATAGTGAATAGATGGTGGTAAGCAGTTCCTTAAATTTCATGACCCTTGTCTCCACACTATAATTTATGGATTAATTTTCTGGCTAAATACGTAAAAAAATCAAATTTCCTGCTTTTTTCTATAGACCTGAATCAGAACTCGCACTATAGTAACTCAATAGTTGCATTTCCTGAATGTATATTCTTACAACTAAATTAACTGTTTTATTTTGAAACTTAACCAATTCTAAAATAGGTCCATACCTTTTAACTATATAAAAGAAAGAGTGTTATTTTTATATAGAGTTAATGCTCAAATTATGAAAACAATCCTGTCAATTATCCTCAATTAGAAAACATAAAATTTGTTTATGAATCTTACCGAATTAAAAAAGAAATCAGTCATTGAGTTATTAGATATCGCAGCCGAAATGGGGCTGGATAATCAAGCTCGTTCCCGTAAACAAGATGTTATCTTCGCAATTTTAAAGCGTCATGCGAAAAGTGGTGAAGATATCTACGGTGACGGTATATTAGAAATACTGCAAGATGGTTTTGGCTTCTTGCGTTCGCCTGAAGGTTCATATCTTGCTGGCCCAGATGATATTTATGTCTCGCCCAGCCAGATTCGACGCTTTAACTTGCGTACAGGGGATACCATTGCTGGTAAGATTCGACCACCAAAAGATGGTGAACGTTATTTTGCCTTACTAAAAGTCAATGAAATTAACTCTGATAAACCTGATAATGTTCGTAACAAAATTCTCTTCGAAAACCTAACACCACTATTTGCTGACCGACGTATGGTTATGGAAGCAGGTAACGGTTCTACCGAAGATGTCACATCGAGAATCATCGATCTGGTAGCGCCAATGGGACTCGGTCAACGAGCTTTGATCGTTTCCCCTCCGAAGGCTGGTAAAACCTTCATGCTACAAAACATTGCTAATGCTATTTCCCGTAACAACCCAGAAGCCCACCTTATCGTCCTCCTGATTGATGAACGTCCTGAAGAAGTAACAGAGATGGCGCGTACAGTACGAGGTGAAGTGGTTGCTTCCACATTTGATGAACCACCTGCTCGCCATGTTCAAGTGGCGGAAATGGTCATTGAAAAAGCTAAACGTCTTGTTGAGCATAAACGTGATGTGGTGATCTTGCTTGATTCCATCACTCGTTTAGCGCGTGCTTATAACACGGTTATTCCATCTTCTGGCAAGGTGCTAACGGGTGGTGTTGATGCGAATGCCTTAGAACGACCAAAACGCTTCTTTGGTGCGGCTCGTAATGTGGAAGAAGGCGGTAGTTTGACCATTATTGCAACCGCGCTAGTCGATACAGGTTCGAAAATGGATGAAGTCATTTTCGAGGAATTCAAAGGTACAGGTAATTGCGAATTACATTTAGATCGTAAGGTCGCTGAAAAACGTACCTTCCCTGCAATTAACATTCGTCGTTCTGGTACGCGTCGAGAAGAGCGATTGACGACAGAAGATGAACTGCAACGTATGTGGATTTTACGTAAGTTGTTAAATCCTATGGAAGACATTGCTGCAATTGAGTTTTTGATTGATCGACTTAAAGTCACAAAAACCAACGAAGAGTTCTTCGAGGCAATGAAAGGCAAGAACAAATAAAGGTGCTTGTGACTTAATGTTCCATAAAAACCACTTTCTTAGAGTGGTTTTTTTTGCCCTAATGTTTTCCGATCGTGTTATTGATGCCATTGAAAAAGCAGAAAATACGGCTGTGAGGCGGTGAGTATGAATTATAAAGACCTGCGTGATTTTATCAGTCAACTTGAAGAACAAGGTGAATTGATTCGCATCTCTACAGAAGTTGACCCGTACCTAGAAATGACAGAAATCAGCGACCGAACTCTACGCGCTGGTGGTCCAGCATTGCTGTTTGAAAACCCCAAAGGTCACGATATGCCAGTGCTTGCCAACTTGTTTGGTACCCCAAAGCGTGTCGCTATGGGAATGGGTCAAGATTCGGTTGATGCTCTACGTGAAGTAGGTGAATTACTTGCTTTCTTAAAAGAGCCTGAGCCGCCAAAAGGCATGAAAGATGCTTGGGATAAACTCCCGATTTTTAAGCAAGTTATGAACATGGGACCAAAACTGGTGAAATCAGCCCCTTGCCAGCAAGTTGTACTTGAAGGGGAAGATGTAGACCTGAATGCTATTCCTATTCAAACCTGTTGGCCCGGTGATGCTGCACCTTTGGTAACTTGGCCATTAGTGATTACTCGTGGTCCACACAAAACGCGACAAAATCTTGGCATTTATCGCCAACAGTTGATTGGCAAGAATCGTTTGATCATGCGTTGGTTATCTCACCGTGGTGGCGCACTCGATTTTCGCGAATGGCAACAGGTTCACCCTGGCGAGCCTTTCCCCGTTACGGTTGTGCTCGGGGCTGATCCTGCAACTATTTTGGGTGCAGTTACCCCAGTGCCAGACACACTATCGGAATACGCATTTGCAGGTCTGCTCCGAGGGAAGAAAACCGAATTGGTACGCTGTATTGGTAATGATTTGCAAGCACCAGCCAGCGCTGAAATTGTTCTTGAAGGTTTCATCTACCCTGATGATATGGCGGTTGAAGGTCCATTTGGTGACCATACAGGTTATTACAATGAACAAGATACGTTTCCAGTGTTCACCGTAGAGCGTATTACTCACCGGAAAAACCCTATTTACCATAGTACTTATACAGGTAGACCACCTGATGAGCCTGCAATTCTTGGTGTGGCCCTCAATGAAGTGTTTGTGCCGATTTTGCGTAAGCAATTTCCTGAAATAGTGGATTTTTATCTACCACCAGAAGGTTGCTCTTATCGTATGGCTGTCGTCACGATGAAAAAACAATACCCAGGTCATGCCAAGCGAGTCATGATGGGTGTGTGGTCATTTTTACGTCAATTTATGTACACAAAATTCGTCATTGTGTGTGACGATGATATTAATGCAAGGGATTGGAATGATGTTGTTTGGGCCATTACTACAAGAATGGACCCAGCTAGAGACACCACACTCATCGAAAATACCCCAATTGATTACCTTGATTTTGCCTCGCCTATTTCAGGTCTAGGGTCCAAAATGGGAATGGATGCTACTAATAAATTACCAGGCGAAACTGATCGAGAGTGGGGGACTGCCATAGTTATGGATGAAGCAGTTAAGCAAAAAATCGATGCAATATGGGATACGTTAGGGATTGAAGAGTCATTAACTTAGAGATTAAAGAGTCCTTAGCCAATGTCGCCAAATAGTACCATCTCAGAACACAAATACAGTGGAGTATAAGATTGAATGACGTTAAAGCAAAAGTAAGCAGTGTTGCCCTCGTTAACAACAATGTTTACCAAGTGAAATTAACCGTGCCAACAGACAGTTTCATTGCCGGACAGTACTTGCTGATTCAATTACCGACAGGCGAAACTGTACCTTACTCTATTGGCAGCGCGCCTTTTGAATTGCCTGAGCTTACTTTGTATATTTTAGTGGCAGAGGTGGGATCACTAGCGGATAAAGTAGTGCAGCATATACAACAAAGCGATGAAATTTCGATCAAAATTGCGGCAGGTGATAGTCATATCGAGAACGGAGCAATTACCGAAACCACCGAGCGTATATTGTTAGTTGCTGGTGGAACTGGCTTTGCACAAATGAAAAGCATGTACGATAGCTTAAAAAAACAACCATCGTCAGCGGAAGTTGCCCTGTATTGGGGGGTACGCACGACAGAAGATCTGTTTCTTGAAGAATGGACGCAACAACAAGCCAATAATGTCAAAGTAGTAGTAGGCGAAGCGGACCCTAGTTGGCAAGGGGCAACGGGCTGGTTGTATGACTATATTATTGCGGAACAACCTTCTTTTAAAAACACCATTGTTTATGTCAGTGGTTCGCCGGCAATGGTCTATGGCACCTTGGATAAATTAGAAGAAGCAGGCTTACCTCGAACTGCCAGCTATTCGGATGTGTTTGCCTACGCGCCTCGGCCAGACTGATAATCACATTCACCAGCAATACAGCAGAGTTAATTCAACAATATAAAAAGACATCTCTCAGAGGTGTTTTTTTATGCGTGCTGCTTACTTTTTACCTGATATCAGGCTGTGAACTATGTGCTTGGTTGCCATTCACAAATGGCCGACTACTAAAATATAAGCCTATAGCAGACAGTAAACCGGCAAAAAACAACGCCAGCCACAACCAACTATCGATGGCTTCTGGTATGGAATCCGGCGTTAATTCAGGCAATCCCCAGCCAATGACAACATTGCTTATACTAGCTACAACCCCACCAAAACAAGCATATAAACCATAGTAGCGTCCCATTTCTTTTTCTTGAGCAAAGTATGGAATATGCGCTCCCAGCAGAGGGAATACAAATAATGACCCAATGCTTAATAAAGCGGCACAAAGTAAATAGGGAAAGAAAGGATGTACCATTGCATCAAAAATGAGTACTAAATAGGCGCAACCCATTAGCGACATTCCCAACGCCATACTACGATGTGGTTGAAATTTGTTTGCCAAATGAGCAATCGGTAATTGTAAAGTGATGCCAAGGATAGAAGAAAGGCTGAATACCCAAGTAATGACACTCGTATCACCAGTTGTGATCTGAGCGCTAGCCGGAATAGCCAGATACAGTTGATGGAATAACAGCTGATAGATGGAAGCGAAAAGAACAAACTTTATAAAACGGGTATGGCACAACATAGACCACCATTGTTCCATCACCGATTCTCGCATAGAGAAGTCATGCGTAGCGGGTTGACTGATTGTCGTATTGGCATAAGTTTCACGTGAGTGTTGGTGCACTGGCAAATAAAACCATTGCAATAAAAATAATAATAGAAAAAACGTCCCAGAAGATAGCCCAATAAGGTAAAAATCGATGCCCAGTAGAGCCAAACCAACTAGAGGGCCAAGCAACATTCCTGCCTCACTCAATAGATTTTGTAGAGAGAAAACTTGATGGCGTTGTTTGATATCAGGGTACTCCAAGGCAAGATAAGCCTGACTACAAGGTGTGAAGAGTGCACCTGCAAATCCTGCCAAACAAGCCCCTACCAACAATAACGGTAGGGATTCACCAAATCCCAGCAGAATAAAACCAGCACTACGAATGAGACAACCAGCCAAGATAATGGCCCGATAACCAAAAATATCGCCTAATGTTCCGCCAATGAGAAAAAGCCCCTGTTGGCAAAAAACTCTGGCGCCAAGAACAAGGCCAATAGCCCAGCCTCCTAACCCGACTGTATCTTGCAAATGTCCTGCTAAATAGGGCAGTAACATATAAAAGCCGAGATTGAAGGTTAATCCGTTTAACACTAATACTCGGCCAGCAGCTGAAAGTTGTGTCCAATTCAGCAGAAACGTATTGATCATAAAAAAACTGTGGCTAGATAGAGTGATATTACAGAAGCAATTTAGTTAACAACTTGAGCAAATAGCTCATCAACTCGTTGCTTGTTCATAACAAATTTAGCTTGTAAGCGAGAGGAGGATTTTTTGGCTTGCTCTAAGTTTGTTGCTTCACCAACTTGAATCATGCCTACCATCGCCATAACTAAATGCGGAGAGCAATAATACACGTATATGCCTTCTGTTTCTGGTGTTATTGTGAATTCTTCATTTACTTTTGAGTTCCATGATTTTTCTGGCTTTGGTACCAAAAAAGATCGAGTATTATGTGTTGGATCTGTAGGAACGAATTTTACGGTATCCCCAGGTTGAATATGCAGGAAAGCAGGTTCAAACACCATGCTGCCCGCATCGCCATAATTCAGCATTTTTATTTCATATTCTGCACTGTGAGCAAGGCTGCTCAACAATAGAGTAACCATGAAAAAAAGGCCGTGTTTTAGGTTTTGCATTTTATTCTCCAGAATGTATATCAGTATGATTTGAGTTGTGTGTTATTCGGCATATTGCATTAGTCACATCGATTTAGAATGCAGCGGTAGTTTTACTTGATGCGGATACGGGTTTTATCTGCTCAGCCGTCGGAGTTTTATTGCCTGATGTACGTATGAATGGACTGCTACGTACAAATGGGCAACCATCCTCATCGTGAGATACGTCTACATTGACCTGATACACTCGTTCAATGCGCTCAGCTGTCAGTACCTCAGTAGGAGAACCCGCAGCGTCAATATTCCCTTGGTTGAGAATAATAAGTTGATCGGCGTATTGGGCGGCTAGATTTAAATCATGTAATACCATGATTGTGACGCGATTATTCTTTTTTGTGTCCTCGATCAAACAATCAAACATCTTATGCTGATAGTACAAATCCAAGGCACTGGCTGGTTCGTCTAGCAAAAGGATGTCAGGTTGACGCATCAGCACTTGCGCAAATAACGCCATCTGACACTGTCCACCACTTAATGTACTGATATCGCGTTCAAAAAGTGGCAATAAACCAACCTGATCCAAGGCTCTTAATGCCCGTTGCAAATGCTCTTCAGTAATATGCAGCCCTAACTGATCCAATTGACCAAGTAGCACGACTTCTAATACGGTGAGAGACACATCAAGCTGAATATCCTGTGGCATATAACCAAACTGTTTGCGCCACGCATTTACACCCATTGTCTGAATGGACTGCCCCTGAAATTCGATACTGCCTGCTTGTGGCGTTAACTCGGCAAACAAAGTACGTAAAAAAGAGCTTTTTCCTGTGCCATTGGGGCCAATGATGACATGAATTTTACCAGCCTCCATTTGAACACTAAGTTTATCCGCCAACGATAAATCACCAATTTTTAACGTTAAATCTTTGATATTAAGCACGGCGCTTCCTCTTAAAAACAATCAGCCAGAAAAAGAAAGGCACACCAATAATGGCCGTTACAATACCAACAGGAAACAGCGCTCCAGATACCAGGGTTTTTGATAAAATTGACGCAGTAGATAAGAGAACAGCACCGCACAAAAAAGAAAGCGGTAAGAAAAAACGCTGATCTTCACCAATCAACATACGAGCAATATTCGGCGCAACAAGTCCAATAAAACCGATAATGCCAACAAAACTGGTAGCCGTGGCCGTCATCACAGTGACAACAATGAGGGTTTTTAAACGCAACCTGACAACATTAATACCAAGACTTCTCGCTCTGGCTTCGCCTAAACGCAAAGCGGTTAACTTCCATGCATCTTGCATAAGGAGAGTTAAACAGATTGCTGTTACCGATAGAGTGATAAAAAAGTTTTGCCATGTCGCTTTTGACAAACTGCCAAATAGCCAAAATAAAATTTGCTGGCTCAACTCAGGGGAAGCAATAACCTGTATTAAAGACAAAAGCGATTGAAATAAAAACAGTAAAGCAATGCCTGCCAAAATCAAATGTTGCTGACCAATGTTATTCACTAAGGCCAAACCAAAGAGAATAAAGGCCGACAGCATACAGAATAAAAATGCCCCTAAAGGAACAGCATAACTTGGGTTTAAGCCAAAACCTTCGAAGAAGAGAACCAAAGCCGCGCCAAACCCCGCAGCAGCAGCCATGCCCAAGGTGTAAGGACTTGCCATAGGGTTATTCAATAACGTTTGCACTTCTGCTCCGCCAACCCCAAGAGCACCGCCAACAACAATGGCCATTAAGGCAATAGGCAAACGCAGTTCCATCACAATAATCCGAGTAGATTCATCAATTGTTAGATCTATGGCCAGAAAATTGATTAACACCTCAACTACCTGACTGGGAGGCAGTAATGATGGACCAGTAACAATGTCAAAAGTAAAACTAACTGCTAATACGGAACACATGAGCAGTAATAAACGCCAACGTCGCCCTTCACGGCGACGTTGGTTTATTAAAGCAGCAGCAATAGCAGAATCTTTCAACTCCAGCATGTTTGCTCCTTAAGTAGAGAGAATGGCGATAAATTATTTATAAGCACTGGCTGTAAACGTACCTTTTGGTACAACAGGCAGATAGTTCTTATAGAAATCAATGTAAGTTTGCTCTGGGTTGAGATCAGCGAACAGATCTGGGTACAGAGTTTTGGCAAAAAACTGCGCCATTGCATAGTCAGTAATGGAACGTGAAGCACCTTGATAAGTAGCATAAAGTTTTTGGTTCTTTATCGCTGGTAACTCGCTCCAACCGGGGCGTTTAGCAAAAGCTTTTAAGCGTTTCTCACTGTCGGCACGATCAACATTTTGACCCATTAACAACGCATTTGACGACTTACCAGACTCTGTACCTGTAATAATGATAACTTCAGGTTTTGACGCAAGAACTTGCTCAGGGTTAATTGGCCCCCACCACTCAATGAAAGGCGCAGCAATGTTGTCACCACCGGCCACACTTGCCATTGCTCCCCACATGTTTTTTCCGTAAGTAAAGCTATGTTGTTCAGGACCACGATTACCAAATTCAACATAGATGCGTGGCTTAGGTTTGTTGGCTTTCGCAATACGATCAGTGATTTGTTGAATGGCTTGGTTGTACTCATTGGCAATCTTTTCAGCACGTTTTTCTTGCCCTGTGATCTGACCAATAATGCGAGTGCTTGCAAGGTGGCGTTCTAAGGTTTGGGCGTTGTAGTCCAGTACAACAATGGGAATACCGGCTTCTTCTAAGCGGTCAGCATCAAAGCCAAGCCCTTTATATTGCCAATCGGCCAACACAATTAAATCTGGTTTTAAGGCGATAACCTTCTCGATGGAAAAGGTTTGTGATTCCACCTCGCCAACGTCGGCAATCTTATCTAGGCTTGGACGGTGATTGGTGTAGAGCTTCCAGCTAGCGGGGCGCCATAATGCCCATGTGTCTTTTGAAATACCAATGATATTATCAAAGGCTTTTTCTGTGCCAATGGCCATATAATCTTCGCCATAAAACCCCAAAACAACGCGTTTAGCAGGTAAGTCGAGAGTGACTTCTCTACCTAAAACGTCTTTGATGGTCGCTGCGTGAAGGCTAGCAACAGTAAATAAAAGAGAGATTGCAACTAGGCCAGATTTGACCGTAGCGAGAGAAAAAATTCGCGGCATTTCTATATACTCCTGATGGTTAGCACAAGCAGTGGCAAAGACAAGGCTGTTATTGCCGATTAAGTGCTTGGTTTTCAGGGCGGTATTGAAACACAAAAAAGTAATGAGAACCATTATTATTTGCATTTTTGTTTTCTGTGTAGCACGAAAAACACATAACCATGTGCTAAGTCATTGTTTGGCAGAATTGTTTGGCAGAGCACGGTGAGATTCACCATTTAATGTCTATGGCATTAGCGTAATTGCATAAATAAAGGGATTAAAACCGGTACTAAGAGGCTGAGTATAAAACCACTGGCAATAGCCGTTGGCACAATGTTCGGCCCATGAAATTTACCCAACATAGGTAAGGTAAAGTCCATCGCTGTGGCACCAGAATAGCCAACAGAAACATGACTATTAATACGAGAAAAGATAGGAATCAGCAATAACGCTAGTACTTCACGGCCAATATCCAACAAAAAGGCTGTGGTGCCAAGTACCGGATTGCCTAATCCTGTAATAAGAATGCCTGATAAACTGTACCAGCCAAATCCTGAGCTGACGGCCAAACCATCTGTAAGCGGTAAACCCAAAAAATAGGCGCCAATAGCGCCTCCCAAAAGCGTTGTCACCATAGTGGTTATCGCAATAATAAGGCCTTGCGTGTTTAAAAACAGCTTACGTAAACGATGATTGCCTTGGCGCAGTTGATAACCAATAAGAAACAAAAGCAAATACAACAAATAGGTCACCAAAGTATCAATATGGTGAATGCTCTTCTTAAAGAACACACCTACAATGATACCAATAAACACCGCCAATAGTGTCTTGATGGCATCGGTAAATAAAGCAAAACCAAAAGGGCTTCTTTGTGGTGTTGTCTGATTGACTTGTTCTGTGTTTGAGCGCAAGTAGTACCCAGTGATGGCTAAGGCGCCGATTGATAAAAACGCAATACAAATAAAAAATACCAGGGCTTGTGCGCCTGCCGTTGCCAATTTTTCAGGTAAATTGTCTAACACGCCAATGGTGACGCCAATAAGAGCAAGGATTAAATAGGTCAGCCAAACGAGTGCAAGATGGACAAGCTTCCCATTAAACAAATTTCTTTTAAACCAATAGCCAAGGAGTAAAGCGAGTAATAATGGCCCCAAAGTGGATAAAATTATCATGTTGTTATTTGTCCTGAGATAAAAACTGACCTGTAAACGAAGGCAATACCATGTGTATTCAGCATGCAAACTTTTTTGTGTAGCCTCTAACTTATAAACCTAAAAAAAATTTTTCAATCTCCTAGTCGCAATAAGAGAAAAAGCATACAGGAAAACGAAATTCCTCATATTTACTGTTTTTATAGGGATAGGTAATTGGATTTGGCTGTTCTTCTGAATATAAAGTGCTACATTAAGGCCCAATTTATAAGCCCCAATTTATCATACGTAGTAAACGAAGTAGGAAGGTAAAAGGAATGTCGAGCCGTTGGTCTAATTTAAAAGAGATATTGCACCTTCTTTTACCTATGGTGATTACATTAACACTTGAGTTTTCAATCAGTCTAATCGACACCCTGATGTTAGGCCATTATGACAGCTATCATCTTGCTGCAGTGGGAATCGCCTCCAGTTTATGGGTACCTGTTGGCTGTCTAGTTATGGGAACCATGTTTGGTTTAACACCGTTAATCACCCGTCATTTACATGGTCGTCAGCCAAAATTGGTCAATCTATACATGTCACAGGCGGTGGGTGTGTGTTTGAGCATAGGGGTACTGCTAACGATATTTGTTGTAACTGTATTGCCCTATTTTGTTGGATTGATGAATGTAGAAGAGCAAACTAAGCGCCTTGCCATTTACTACTTATACTTCTTCGCGCCGGCCATTCCTGTTTTGGCATTTACAATTGGTTATAAAAATTTATTTGAAGCCGCTTCAAGGCCGCACTTCCCTCTATTGGTTGCCATCATGGGGCTGCTTTTAAATGTGTTACTGAACTATTTGTTGATTTACGGTGCGTGGGGCTTTCCTGAATTGGGTGTTGTGGGAGCGGCTATTGCCTCGACGATTGCCACCTATTGTGGCGTGTTGGTGTTCTTCTGTTACGATCGACTATTCAACCCAGTGACCTTATTTAGTCAAATAAAACTGAAATATCTATTCAAGTTTGGCGTTTTATTACACGTGGGGATGCCAGCCGGTTTTGCCTTGGCGTTTGAAGTGATGCTGTTTTCGTCCATCATGTGGCTTGCTTCTAGCTTTGGAGATTTGGCGGTCGGTGCCTCACAAATCGCTATGTCGTACACGTCGATTTTATTTACCCCTCTTATGGCCATCAGTTCCGTATCGGCCATTTTGGTTGCCAAAGCTTTATCGGCTCAAGGAGGGCAAGCGGTACGAGAAAAAATACGCGTCATTGTTGCGTTAGGATTTGGTTATAACCTGATTTGTTTGACACTAACTCAATGGTTCGCGATTGAAATTCCATTACTCTACACCAGTGATACCGATGTTGCTCTTATGGCATCGGGTGTCTTAGTTATTGCCTCCGTGTACCAAATTGTTGATATGTTACAAACTACCTTTACTGGGGCTTTACGTGGTTTACGTGACACACGTACCTCCATGTTGGCATTTGCCGTTTCCCTATTTGGTTTGAGCCTACCATTAGGTTTTTGGTTAGCTCACTACAGCCCTTGGGCAGAACGCCTAACCATAAAAGGCTTCCATATTGGATTAGGCATCGGCTTAACGCTGTTAGCCGTGATTCTAATTAGCCGTTTTTACTACCTACTAAGGCGTCGCACTAGCGTCATAACATCTACTAGTCTAGTAAGTTAGTTAAGGTATTTATTGACTAACTTGCTGACTCTTACTCACTTATTAGCGGTTTAAAGGCTTTCGCTTTGGTGAGTAAGGCATCGATATCCATATGTTGTTCACAACTGTCGGCTAAACGTTCGATTTCCTGCTCTTTTAATACCTGATAGTCAAACGTCTGCGCTTGTTTTATTCCGGCCCATTGTAATAAAGCTTGCAGGCTATCGATGTGGTCAAACAACCCATGCAGATAGGTGCCAATGATTTGTTGATCAGAGGAAACATAGCCCTCGTCACGGCCATCATCCAACTGACAAAACGCCTGAATATCCTCAGTGAAAGAAGACACCCCAGCATGAATTTCATAGCCAGTAATCCGTTGTGGTTTCTCGCCTTGCCAGTGTGCATTCGGATACAGATAGCCGACTTGTTGATGCAGTTGTTTTTGTGGGGCAAGCTCTGTTGTCATCGGAATCAACCCGAAGCCAGTTGTCGAGACAGGCTTGTCATTCTCCAAGGCAAGGGGGTCGGTTAAATGCTGGCCAAGCATTTGATAGCCACCACAAACACCAATGACTTTACCGCCATAACGTAAATGTCGCTGTAAATAGGTATCAAAACCTTGTTGACGCAAATAGGCTAAATCGCTTTGTACACTCTTACTGCCAGGTAAAATCACTAGATCCGCAGGTGGGAAATCCTGACCTGCTTTTACCAGAATAACGTCTACTTGAGGGTGCAGCCTTAATGGGTCCCAATCTGTGTGATTGCTAATACGAGGCGTAATAGGGATGACGACCGTAAGCACTACCTCTGTTTTGGCTGGTAATGCGTTCGTCGCAACCGCATCTTCCGACTCCAAGTGAAAACCAGATAAGTAAGGTAGAACCCCCAATACCGGTTTGCCGGTCTTTTGCTCCAGCCAGTCTAGGCCCGATTGCAGCAAACGAATATCGCCACGAAAGCGATTAATCACAAACCCAATAACCCGATCTTGTTCAGCAGGCGCTAGCAAATCGAGTGTTCCCACAAGGTGTGCAAACACCCCGCCTTTATCGATATCAGCAATAATAATGACAGGCGCATTAACACTTTCGGCAAACCCCATGTTGGCAATGTCTTTGGCGCGTAAATTTATTTCGGCAGGGCTGCCAGCACCTTCAATAATGATAGCGTCATATTGCCGTAGTAAGGTTTGATACGAATCCAGCACCGCCTCTTTTGCCGTGTCTTTATAATCGTGATATTGGCGGGCATTCATATTGCCAATGGCTTGGCCTTGAATAATAACCTGTGCCCCAATGTCAGTATTCGGCTTCAATAAAATTGGGTTCATATGAATATGTGGCTCAATGCCAGCGGCATAGGCTTGCACCGCTTGAGCACGGCCAATTTCACCACCTTCTGCGGTCACCGCGCTATTCAATGCCATGTTTTGCGGTTTGAAAGGCGCGACTGCAACGCCACGTCGTTTGAGCAAACGGCATAATGCTGTTGCTAAGGTGCTTTTGCCTGCGTCGGAGGTCGTGCCCTGAATCATGAGACTAAATGGCGGCATAATAAACGAAAACATCAATAATAAAGACGAGGTGATTTTAGCACTAACTAAGGCAAGAAGGGCGTGAAAAAAATACGTGTTACCATCATGGATCTGCATACAGTGTCTTGCTGATAATGCCTCTTTCCCACATTATGGCGTGATGTAAATCCGATTACCGAATTGGTTTGTCTAGGCTTTTTCCTTACACTAGAGTAATTACCTTCTGATAACAGTATCTGCACCGATAAAAAATAATAAGTGATTTTATCTATGTTCGACCCCTTACACGTCACCGTCATTACCTTAGTGTTAGCACTTGTGTTAGATCGCTGTATTGGCGAACCTGCCTCGTGGCATCCACTCATTTTGTTTGGTCGTTGGGCGGATTTTTGTCGTCATCTCATGCTGACATCATTAACGCCGCAGCTGATAAAACACCAAACCACAGCTAAAATGAGTAACAGTAAAATAGACAGAATTACTGGATTAGTGGCTTGGTCAATAACGGTACTGCCAATACTTATATTAGTGAGTGGATTCATTCTTTTATTGTCAAACATAATTGGGCACATCGTGAGCGTGATTGTGTTGTACGTTTGCATCGGCTGGCAAAGTTTACGTGAGCACGCTTTTGCAGTGTTAACGCCATTACGCCAAGGGGATTTACCTCAAGCTCGACAAGCAGTTGGTTATATTGTTAGTCGAGATACGGACTCACTCAGTGAAGAGGAAGTAACAAAAGCCGGCATTGAATCTGTTTTGGAAAATGGCAGTGACGCGATCTTTGCACCTATCTTTTGGTTTTTCATACTGGGTGTGCCAGGCGTATTACTGTACCGTTTAGCCAATACACTCGATGCCATGTGGGGCTATAAAAATGCAACCTTCCTTTATTTTGGTTGGTGGGCTGCGCGAGTGGATGATGTACTGAATTTTGTACCAGCAAGATTCGTTGTCGTTACCTATGCAATAGGTGGCAATTTCACTCACGCAATAAAAGCGGCTAAAGAAACTGGTTTTAATTGGAAAAGCCCAAACGCCGGTCCTGTTATGGCCGCTGGAGCCGGCGCGTTAATGATTCAACTGGGTGGTAAAGCGACTTATTTTGGTAAAATAGAAGAACGACCAATCCTTGGAAAAAAAGAGCAAGCAATTAATGAAAATAACAGCAATGCACCATTAACCGTTACCGATTTGCAACGGGCAATAACACTGGTCGACCGCGGTGTTTGGCTTTGGATAGCGGTTTCTGTTGCAGCATTAGTTGTATCTTTATTTGGCTAAGCTGTACTGGATTGGATAAGGCCAAACTATGGTAAAAAGCGTGAGAGAATAGAGTAAGTGAATGATGAAAAGATGGGTGCCAACATTACAAACAGACCTAGTAAAACCAAAGCATGGTGGTGACTTAATTCGAGTTCGTCATGAGCATACTCACATGGCCTGTCAAAGTAATAAGCAAAGTGGAAACTCAGACGAAAAACAAGGTCAAGATTGGATCGATTTATCCTCTGCGGTTAATCGTGAGCCATGGCCCGTTCCGACCATTCCAACCAAACTTTGGCATGAGTTGCCGGATCAAACCGCGTTACTAAACGCTGCACAATCTTACTATGGTGTGAATGAATGCGTGAATAAATGCTTGGCAATCTCAGGTTCACAACAAGCCATAGAATGGCTGCCCCTCATACTTTTTAATAACACATCGACTCATGCACTTTCTCATGTATCTGTTCATGCACTTGCTCAGGCAAAAAGAGAAACGGAAAGTGTGTATGGGCAAGCAGAAAAAATAGTGTATGTACCGCAGGTAGGTTATCAAGAACATGAATTCTGTTGGCGTAAGTGGGACTATACCACGGTTGAGTATGACACAACACAAACATCGTGTTTTTCAACGTTAGTGGCAGCACAGTGGCATGTTCTGGTGTTGATACAACCCAATAATCCAAATGGGCATTTATTCACTCAAGCACAAATCAAACAGTTGTTAGATAAAGCCGCCATACGAAATGCATTTGTCATTGTGGATGAAGCATTTATCGACAGCCAACCCCAACATAGTCTATTGTCTTGCTCGTCCGTTTCAACGAATCATGCGAACAATCACTGGCCTGAGTCACTCATTTTATTGCGCTCAATTGGCAAGTTTTTTGGTTTGCCTGGGGCAAGGGTCGGATTTTGTTTTGCCAACCAAACCGTTCGCACACAACTGGCGTTAGCAATAGGGCCGTGGCCAATTAGCACACCTGCCACATGGTTAGTCACGCAAGCGCTTTCTGATCAAGCATGGCAAAATAAAGCTCGTAGGGATTTGGCATTACGCAGAGAAAAATTTGCCAATCAACTGCAACCTAAATTAGAGCAAGTGCGCTTAAAAATACAAGAAAAAAGCGGACAAGAAGATACGTCTTCTTGGCAACAAACTGACTTCTTTTTTACCCTTAAATCTTCTTTTAGTGACTCACTCTTTTGGTATTTAAAGGAGCGATGCATTCACACTCGTTTAGGAAAGGGTTGGATACGTTTTGCCCTACCAGCTCATGATGAATTTAATGTGATTAGTGAGCGCCTTGCAACAAAGTGGATACAAACTTCAACAACAAGTACGGTAATGGAAACAGTATGAAGCAATTAATTATAGGAGGAGTTCGTAGTGGCAAAAGTCGCATGGCTGAACAAACCGCGATCAAATTGTACGACCAAAGTTGCCAACAAGATATCGGTAAAAAACTGATTTATCTTGCTACCGCTCAGTCACTCGATTCTAATATGCAAGCCCGCATCGAAAAACATAAAGAGGGACGTGATGAACGTTGGCAAGTGATTGAAGAACCCATCAATATTGCCTCAGTGTTAAACGCCAACAACAATCAAAATACCATTATTTTAATTGAATGTATGACCCTGTGGGTGACTAACTTACTTATGCTTGAAGAACAAAAACAGTTAGCAGAGCAACAGTTAGGAGAAGAGCAAAAAACCTTGGCACCCTGCCAAGAACACATACAATTATTCATGCAAGCGTTACAGTCTAGCGTCGCTGATATAGTGATCGTTTCCAGCGAAGTGGGTCAAGGTATTATGCCAATGAATGCCTTGGCACGACGTTATGCTGATGAACTGGGTGAGTTAAATCAAACCTTGGCGCAACTGAGTGAAAAAGTCACTTTGGTTACTGCCGGATTGCCGTTCGCCTTAAAATAGATTATTCGTTAAAATACGTTTGCTAAAATACAGTGAATTTTACATTTTAGGACCAAATCAATGACACCTTATTCAAAAGATTATCCCGTTTCGTGGGAAGAGTTACACCGCAACGCAAGAGCGTTAGCGTGGCGTTTACTTGAGCTGGGGCCGTGGAAGGGCATCATTGCCATTACCCGTGGTGGTTTGGTACCTGCCGCGATTGTATGTCGTGAGTTGGATATTCGCTTAATCGATACGTTATGTATCTCTAGCTATCAATCAACAGGCGCAGAAGCGAACGAACGTGGTGAGTTAAAAGTGCTCAAAGGCGTCGAAGGTGATGGTGAAGGCATGTTGTTAATTGATGACCTAGTCGATACTGGTAAAACGGCACAGTTGGTACGCGATATGTTACCAAAAGCGCATTTTGCTACCATTTTCGCCAAGCCCGCAGGCAAACCACTGGTGGATACTTTTATTACCGAAGTGAGTCAAGATACTTGGATTCGTTTCCCTTGGGATATGGAATTTACCTTTTCAACACCGTTAGCAGACCGCCAAATTAAGTGAGTTAGTTACTCACTTAGTTTTCAACATTATCTAGTTAGGAAACCGTTATGCCTCATATTCGAGTAAGAGGAATTGCCCTAGAAGATATAGAATCCATTTCTGACCTTCTCATTAAACAAGCCGCTGAATTGTTAGAAACTCCAGCCGATCATTTTACCTTAGAGTACCAAGCCGTCACTTATTTTGTCACAGGAGGCGCAAGCTCTGCTTACCCTTTTTTCGAGATACTTTGGTTTGATCGGGGCGAAGAGATTAAGCGGCAATTTGCCAAAAATATAACTGATATGGTACAGCCGTTGTTAATCGATGCAAAAGATGTCTGTGTCGTTTTTCATGATATCAAGGGCAATAATTATTTTGAAAATGGTGAGTCGTTTTAATGCATTTTTTCAATATTGATTCTATGTGTCACTTAAACCCTTTTAATTAAACATCAAAGCTATAAAACCCAAAGCGTGTTTTTACATTAACTAACGTCTAGTTACTTTTTAGAATTAAAAGTTAATGATCTGTTACTTTTGTATGTTTTTGTTAACAAATTAAGCCTACTTTTCTCATTTATACCTAACTCTTCTTCCGTTAAAACTGCGTGCACAACAATAAAAACACCGATTGCAAAGTAAATATTTCAATTTGAATAGTGGGGATATATGAAAAAACTATTATTAATACCGTTAACCATGACGGTTGCTTTTGGCGCATCAGCGAACAGTTTACATGATAAATATTATGAAAATTGTTATGTCTCAGGCGTCCATGAGGAGCTAAAGACAAAATATGGTCAATGTCGTTTTGAACTTGATTCATGCAAAGCAGGCATTGAAACCGTAAAAGGCAATGTTGGTGATGCAATTATCGAGCTTTATGGTGATTCAATACGCTTAGAGTCAGGATCAGAGCTTAATTTCGTAATGGCGCCTAAAGCAGAAAATTGTCTTGATAAGAATATGAGCTACCACACTCACCTTTTAGGTGTGCAAGGAATTGGTTATGCACAAGCGACACAATACACTCCTCTAGTGGCTGAATATGCTGCCAGAGCAGATAAAACCGGTGCGGATACGCGTTTGTTGTTAGCGCAAACTTTGTTTATGTTGGGAGACAAAGCTCAAATCCCAACACTGATAAACATGCTGAATTTAAAGGCAAGGAATACATTATTTAAAAGTCAGATTTTAAAATACCTTGTTGAATGGGATTCCAACGCGGCGGTTGATTATTGCACTGGCTGGTTAGCCTCAAATCAAACAGACAAGACGCTAAATCAATCCTGTATCTTGTACTTAGGTGAGGTGCAAGCGCCCCAAGCAACAGATACTATTATTCGTAATATTAATAATTACCCAATTATCAGTGCTTTGGCACTTGGAAAGATGGGCGATAAAAAAGCCGTATCTCCTTTGCAGCGATTACTCAAAGAGTATGATAAAAAGCCTATTAATCTAAAACTGCCTATAATTGTCGCGTTACTCAATCTAGGTGAGTCAGACTTACAAAATGCCTATCTCAGATCAGCTGAAGGCAAGAAGGTGATGAATCAGAAAGAGCAAGATAAGTTTGAAAAAAGCCTAGCCAAAGTGGAAGCGCAAATACAAAAAGCGCAAGCTAAAGTGGATAGTACTGGCAAAGAATCTGCAAAAAAACAGCTTGCCTCAGCACAGAAAAAGAAAGACAAACTCTTAGCGAAACAAGATAAAGTTGATCCGAAAACTATTCACGCCGCAGCGTCTGTATTTACTTTTTTAACAGACAGCGCAACAAGTGATAAGGCCAAAAAAATCTTTAGCGCTAATATGGAAGACACCTCAGATGAAAAACAATGGCAAAAGTACATTTGGTCTGCCATTGCGTTAGCGCAAACAGGCGACACGGGTGCTGCTAACTTCTTAGGAGAACAGCTAGGAACAGCGAAAGACAAAGTACGCTATACAATTGTCATAGCAATGGGGGGATTAAATGCTAACCCTGAAAACTACAAACATGAAGGTTCTGGCATTATCAAGCATAAAGATCTTATGAAAGATCTAATCGCCTTTACAGATTTTGAAAAACAAATTACACAAGTTGCAAAAGCAGCAAAGGCCATTTCTTATATTCGTTCCTATTAAAAGCAGGTAGCGCTGCGCAAGTTACGAAAAAGTTTGTTAATGTAGACAAAAGGGCAGTATTAAAACCACTGCCCTTTTTCATGACTCTTTTTTTATGACTCTTGTTTATGGTGAAGCCAAGCCTAAAACACCTATTTTTGAAAATCGTAAATTGATCCCAATTTTAGAATTTGAGTCAGTTTATCCAATGCGGTGCGGCTTTCTAGCAAAAGTTGAGGGTCAGCTAAATCGGCTTCCATTAGTCGATCACGATAATGACGTTCCACCCATTGGTTCAAGGTGATGAACAAATCATCATTCATTAGGCACGCTTGGTTTACTGCCGCCAGTTCCTTGTCATTCAACACAACGCGCAAGCGTAAACACGCAGGGCCACCGCCATTACTCATACTTTGTTTTAGGTCGAATACCTGTACCTTGGTAATAGGGTTATTCGCCTGTTGTAACGACTGTAAGTAAGACCAAACGGCGGCGTTATTCTGGCATTCAGCGGGGACAACCAGTGTCATTTCATCGTCAGTATGACTAATCAGTTGGCTATTAAATAAATAACTAGTAACACAGTCTTGTAAACTGACTTGTTGGCGCGTTACCTCAATAAAGTGCAATGGGTCAGTGTTACTTAGCGCCCATGCGGTCTGCAAATCCTGCTGCATTTTTTCGGTATCTAAAAAAGCATCTTCATGGTAGAAGTGCACATTTTTATTCCCAACGGCAATCACATCGTTATGAAACACACCCGCATCAATTGCAGCAGGATTTTGCTGTGCATAAACAGTGTATTGCGGCTGTAAGCCGTGACGTTGTGCTATTGCCTGAGACGCTTCCAAACTATGACGTGCAGGAAACTTCTGCGGTCGCACGGTTTGTTGATTAAATGCCTCTTGGCCATAGACAAAAAACTCAATGCCCTGTTGCTGATATTGCTGACAAAAACGGGTGTGATTGGCGGCGCCTTCATCCCCAAACTGATCTGTGCTTGGCAAAGCAGCATGATGAGTAAAGTGGCGAGTATCGGCAAATGTCGCTCGTAAAATCGCACCAGTAATAGGGTGTTCAATGGAACGGTGAAACTTATTGACCAAGTTTGCTGGGCTAAAGTGAACCTTGCCATCGTGGGTGTCCGCACTGGGTGACACGGTCGCGGCATTGGCCGTCCACATGCAAGAGGCTGAGCTGACACAGGCGAGCAGATGCGGTGCTTGTTTGGCGGCAGCCGCCAAAATGTCAGCGTCTGACCCTGTAAAACCAAGTTGCTTTAATGTGGGGATATGAGGGCGTTCATGGGGCGCAAGAACCCCTTGTACAAACCCCATATCGGCCAAGGCTTTCATCTTTACCAAGCCTTGTAAGGCGGCGGCTTTGGGGTTTGAGGCCTGTGCTTGGTTGTTTTTGGAGGCCACATTGCCAAAGGAAAGCCCACCATAATTATGAGTAGGGCCGACTAATCCATCAAAGTTTGCTTCAATTGCGTGCATTTGCTTGCCTGTTATTTGTTTAGCATGGTTATTAAATCGTGTTCGCCCAGATCAGAAATGTAACCCAGGCACAAAGTTGTCTGGCAAACTCAGTTGCTCAACTTCAACACTGGCAACTGGGTAAGAACAATAATCTGCTGCGTAGTAAGCACTTGCTCTGTGGTTGCCACTGGCGCCTGTACCACCAAAAGGCGCGGCACTGGATGCACCTGTTGTTTGACGATTCCAGTTGATAATGCCAGCACGACTGTGTTGTAAAAACCATTCGTATTCGCTCTTTTCGTCCGAAAGAATGCCAGCCGACAAACCAAAACGCGTGTTATTTGCCAGTGTCATTGCCTCATTCATAGAGTCATAACGCAGTACTGTCAGTAACGGACCAAAGTATTCGTTATCGGGCAATTCTGCCTTGATAGCCGTTGCGTCAATAATAGTAGGAGTGATAAAGCCCGTATTTGCCGCGCCACGTTGGCCAGCCAACAATACGCTTGCACCTAACTGATCTAATGTGTTGACGGCGGCAACAATGGTGTCTGCCGCTTGTGGAGAAACCACTGGCCCCATGAAAGGCTGAATTTCAGCATCGAAACGGTCAATTTTCAGTTGTTTGGTGACCTCAATTAAACGGGTAAGAATGGCCTCACCATGGGCACTATTCGGTAAGAGTAATCGACGGGCGCAAGTACAACGTTGCCCTGCGGATAAGAAAGCCGATTGCACAATTTCATGCACTACCGCATCAATGTCCGAGGTACTTTCTGAGACGAGCAATGGGTTATTGCCCCCCATTTCCAAGGCAAGAATTTTACCCGGATGGCCCGCATAGGTTTTATGCAAGATGTGGCCAACCTCAGGGCTGCCAGTAAAGAATAGACCGTCAATGCCATCATGATTGGCCAAGGCGATACCCGTTTCCTTTTCCCCTTGCACAAGATTTAGCACGCCATCAGGCAAGCCTGCTGCTTGCCAAAGCTGCACAATAAAATCCGAAGTGGCAGGGGTTTGCTCGCTGGGCTTTAACACAATGGTGTTACCAGCAATCAGAGCAGGCACAATATGACCATTAGGCAAATGGCCAGGGAAATTATACGGCCCGAACACCGCTACCACACCGTGAGGGCGATGACGCAAATGCGCGGTTGCCCCAGGCATAGCGGTTTCTTTGTGGCCAGTACGTTCATGATACGCCTGTTCAGAAATCGCCACTTTACCAATCATGGCCGCCACTTCGGTTTTGGTTTCCCAAAATGGCTTGCCTGTTTCACGGCTGATTATGTTGGCAATGGTATCGGTATTGTCTTTTACCTTGGCGGCAAAGGTTTTGATGATTTCCAAACGCTCTGCCAGTGCACGATTTGCCCAGTCAGGGAACGCAGTTCGTGCCGCGTCGATGGCATTATCTACCTGTTCTTTACTGGCAGAATGGCCTTCCCATACGAGGCTGGCATCTGCTGGATCAAGCGATTGAAAGCGAGCGCCATTGCCTGCTTGCCAATGACCGTTAATAAAAAGTTGTTGTTTCATTGTCATAATAGGTTTCCTGTTTGATGTTGTTATTGCACTAACGACGAGTTTTCGGGCTAAGTGCAACAACACGAACTGACTCTGCTTGGGTTACATTAAGGTTAGCGGCTTCTGCTTCTGTGAGCCTGAGTGTTTTTTTCGGTCGCTTCTTACGTTGTACAAGCACACAGCGGAAATGAGTGAGTTGTGTGTTAGCGACCAAATAAAAATCATTTTTTGCTTCATTTTGCGCCTGCTCTTCAGCGCTTTCTTGATCACTGATCGTCACAGTGAATAATTTGCTTTCACGTACCGATCGAATGTCTGCCACTCTGGCCTCGATCGTGGGGCCACCATCAAAAATATCTACATAGTTTTCGTAGCGGAACCCTTCTTGCTCCAATAAACGTCTGGCTGGTGCAGTGTTGTGATGTACTTGGCCTAGTACGTCTCTGGCTTCTTGGCTCAACAGCGCCGTATAAACTGGGTTATTTGGCATCAGTTCCGCGATAAATTGTTTGCTGCCTAGCGAGGTCAACTCATCCGCTTTGGCAAAATCCAACGAGAAGAAGTGGCGCCCTAAACTTTCCCACAGTGGCGAACGGCCTTTTTCGTCACAAACACCACGCATTTCAGCAAAAATTTTGTCGGTAAAACGCTGCGGGAATTGGGCAAGGAATAAAAAACGCGCCTTCGACAGCAATTGACCATTTTTCGAATGGCGGTAATTCTCTTCAAGGAACAAACTGCACAGCTCACTAAAACCTGTGTAATCGTTGTTCAGAATCAAAGTAGGCATAATATTATGGACACCCAACTCACGGGAAGAATGCACAATATTGCCCAAATGATAACTGTAAAAAGGCTCATCTAACCCAACCGTGCCAAGCAAACCAGAAGTGCCAACAATTTGCCCTGTTGTTGTGTCTTCTAAAACAAATAAGTAACTCTCATCCCTTGGTTGATTGACCTCTTTTTTAAAAGACGCAACAGACTGATCAATTTTATTTTGTAAAATGGCTCTGTCTGGTGTTAATGAAGTAAAGCCGACCCCCGTTTTTTCTGCCAGTGTATAAAGTGTTTCAAGTTCATTTTTTTGAATGGGTCTAATTACCATCATAGGAAAACGCCTTTTACCATCACTAAAGTTGTTGCTATAAATTCGTTGTTTTTACATGCCTTAACGATTGATTCAAAAGTTATTCACTTAAAAGCTATTCATTCAAACGAGATCAGGCATTCATCGACTGAGAATGAAGTGCAATCCACTGTACCCTCTCCGGTTTTTTTAACGCTGGGTGTTGTTCTATTTCTGTCTCGCTCTTTTGCAAAGCAAGACCCAGCACAGTTGCCGCAGAGTGAGGAATCTGCAAAACCATGTCATTATTTGCGCCATTAACCGTATTTTGTGTTGAGTTTTGTTGGAAGCAAGCAGGCGCTAATGTCACTCTAAAATCCTCTAATTCACCACAGGCGATCAAATAGCGTTGCTCATTTTTCATAGCGTCATCGGTTAGTTGATACGCAGAGAGACGGCTGTTGACTATGGTATTAATGTCTTGCTGGCGTGCTTCAATGGTCGGGCCTGCATCAAACACATCCACATAATCTCGAAAACAAAAACCTTCTCGCAGCAAAATATCGCTGACATTCTCGGAGGTTTCATGCACCACACCAATGACCTGCTGAGCAATGTCTGGCAGGGTAGGAATATAAATAGGGTAACGCGGCATTAAGTCGGCAATAAAATGCTTGTTCGTCACGCCAGATAAATAATCGGCTTTTTCAAAGTCCATGCTAAAGAAGTGTTTACCTAGTGCATTCCAAAAAGGCGAGAACCCCGCGGCGTCACTTTCGCCCCGTAGCTCAACAAATAATTTATTGGTAAAACGCTCAGCATGCTTGGCGATAAACAACAAACGCGCCCGCGACAGCAACGCCATTGCCTCAGGCGTCTGGTGTGCTTTATCGACAATCATGGCCACCAAACGACTGGTGCCGTTATAATCATGGCAAAGAAATAACGCAGGAATGCGATTATGGATTTGTAACTGAGGTGAGGCGTGCACTACCTCATCAATACGATAACTGTAAAAAGGCGTTTTGGTGCCCACCATGGCTTCGATGCCACACACGCCAACCACCTTATCGGTTTGTTTATTGACTAAAACAAAATAGTAGGCCTCTTCACCAGGTTGAGTAACAACCGCCTGCATGGATTGTCGGGAACAGGAAATCTTGTCATTCAAACTATCACGATTGGCAGGAAAGTTAGTAAAACCAATCCCCGCTTGTTTTGCCAACCGTTCTAAAGCAGGCAAATCGGCAAAATCGACAGGTCGAACAAAATACATAATGGTTTCCTAGCGAGTTTGGGTGAATGGCATTACCATGTGGTTTCTGGCAACAAGATTAAAAAAATGCACTCGCATTATTATTCATAAATCGACATTAAGAAAAAGAGCAAAAATTATCATATAGCGACATTTTTTGCTAAAACCTCAAGCTTTGTGTCTCAAATAGACAAAAATGCTGCAATAAACACAAAAGCACACAGCCAATAAATGGGAGTAACCAATGCCAAGTACCAAGGCACCAACACTCAAAGCAGGCGTATATCGCCACTATAAAGGGCAACATTATCTGGTTGACAAAATCGTACAACACAGCGAAACAGACGAATACATGGTGCTGTACCAAATGCTTTATGGCGACTTTCGCTGGTGGGTAAGACCTTTGGACGTATTTTTAGAGCCTGCCATGTTAGAAGGGCAGCCATGCGAACGTTTTCAATGGGTGAGTGACACAGTGACAACAGAATAAAACAGGTTAAAAAATCATCTTGCTTGACGTAATTACCTGTTAATTAACCACTTTTTTTGCCACACAGGCCGCTTAGAAATTGACAGGGGAATAGTGCTAATATTTGTTTTGTATCCAGAATACATTCTTATATGGAGCTTTTATGCCAACAATTAGTGAATTTTTTGGTATCTTGATTCGAATGTATTATGACGATCATAATCCACCACATTTCCATGCTTATTATGGTGAGTATGAGGCCATTATCCTGATTGATACGCTTGATGTTGTTGAAGGTGGGTTGCCTTAACGAGCCAAATCCTTGGTGATTGAGTGGGCCATAGAGCACCGATAAGCATTACGTGATGACTGGGTGTTAGCAGAGCAGCATCAGCCGTTAAATAAAATTGAGCCTTTGGAGTAAGAATGATACACCGCATAACGAGTATTGAAGTGATGGCGCAGTATACGCTTGCGATCACATTTGAGGATGGCGTTTATGGGGAAGTGAGTCTCGCCGATCGGTTATTCGGGCCTATGTTTGAATCCTTAAAAGACCCAAACTTTTTTGCTCAAGCAAAAATTGACGAGTTCGGTGCCGTGTGTTGGCCAAATAATGCGGATTTAGCGCCAGACGCATTGTATAGAAAGGTATTGGCGGCAAATCATTAACACGGCCGCACAGGCCGCTTAGAAAGTTGCTCCTCTCTCACTTTTATATGTCGCTAGGTTATTTGGCTGCCTAAATAGATCAACCTAAGCCTCAGCTTCGCAACGCTTTACTTTTTCTTTGATAGCGTCACAGACAAAAGCATTCAAACTTTGCCCTTTTGAGGCAACGACGGCGGCACGATGAAGCTCAGGGCCAGTACGAACATTGAAGGAGCCTTTGAAGGGTTTGTTCGGCTCTTTTTCCATTTGGTGGCATGTTGCTAAATAATCGTCCACAGCTAATCTAAACTCGGCTTCAAGGTCTGCTACTGTGTTGGCTTCATAGTTCACCAAATCACGAATGTAGGCGAGTTTGCCATACAGACAATGATCCTCAGAGCTGTATTCGACGGTACCCAAATAGCCTTTATATTCCATCATATTCATAAATACCCCTCCGATTTCAAAATGTGCTTAATATGTCTAAGGGCATAACGTTTTATTTCTTTTTCTGGGTGGGGTTTATGTAAACTGATAGAAAGATCACCTTTCACAAACTTCACCCTCGATCCTGCTCCTTCCAGTTGCTGAAAACCGAACGCAGTCAGCAAAGTTACGAGTTCTTTCCAGGTGTATTCATGTTCTGCATACCGTAACTTGTTTAGCAATTTTTCGGTTTTGCTCATATTATCTCCTTATAATATGTGACTAATTATAGTTGCAAAGAAATAAAAAAAGCAACTAACTATAGTTGCTTTTCGGTGGTTGCCTTTTTTGGGTTGTATCTTACAAACAGCACTTTACAAGCAGTGCCATTACAAATGGTGCATTTACCGCACTTCATCCAGCAGCGACTTGCCTGTGTGCTGTTTTACCCTGTCGATAACGTCATTGATCCACTCTGGGTCGAGTCTGCTTCTCTGCTCTGGGGTGTGATCCTCATTTTGCATCTCATTTGGCCTTGCGTCTGTTCTCGTGTCTGGCCTTGCGTAGAGGTAGGCGAGGTGTTGGTATTCGCGAATGGTTTGTATCAGGTTAATTAAATCGATAGTGGGGATGATGGCCACATCATCGCCAACTCGGATGGCTTGCGCAAGTTGATTAAGCTGCTGGAGCTTTTTGTCGAAGGAGTTGGCATTGTCGCGTTCGTTAAACTTGTCCCCCAGCTCAAATTCGCATTCCAGCAAATAATAGCGAGCATCGCGGCCACGGTCTGTGCCTTCGATGCGGGCCAGTTCCTTTGCCATGCTAAGGCTGATGCTGAGGTCTTGCTCAAACTGAGGTTCCTCAGTGACAGCGTCTTTTTCAAGTTCAAGTTCAAGCGCAACAAAATCAAGATTCCATTCAAAACCGTAATGGCGAATGCGCTGGGTAATCCAGTCGGCAAAATGCTCGTCGGTTTGCTCTAGTGGGAAGAGAAAATGATGCAACGCTTTGGCGTTGAGGGCGTAGGTGAAGTGTCTGGATGCATAAATATGCATGGGTCCATTTTGGTATTTTGCCATGATTGGCCTCCTATGTTGTCTGGTTTTAAACCACCCATCGAGGTTGCAAGCTCTACAGGTGGTGGGTCAAATTCGAGTTGCAACAACCGACACATAGGAATCGGCCCAGCCGAAGCTGGCCCGAAAGTAACCCACCAAAACAAACAGGCAGAATCACGCATAAAAAAACCGCATATATCTCAAATAGGATAAAGCGGCATTTACACGCCTATGTGATAAAACGGGGTTGCAATCCCGACGCTGGTTTTTCTCAAATGAGTTCCAACGCACGAATCAGAGTAGAGGCATTTGGAGGGAGCGTCAACATAATAAGGCAAAATTCAATCGTTTATTCTTTTCTGATATTTGCATGGCATAGCGAACCACATGAAAAATACAATTTCGTTATATCTGGTATTACTGTTTGTTGTTATTTGTTGTTACTTGCCATTGTTATTTAATATTTTAATGACTAGCATTCTTATTTGTTATTTTTGTATAGCAAAAACGACTTTAGCAATTTAAAGAAGGATGTTCGTTATGAAAATTGGAGTGGTGAAGTCACCAAATGCATTTCCATATTTATTTAAAACTGTGAACGGTGTTTGTATAGCATTGTTGATGTTTGCGTCTTTTTCTGCACAGGCAGAAAGAATCAGACGTTGTTATGTAGACCCTGGTGTTGCTGCCGTTGGTTATGACTATAACGGTAACTTGATACAAGAAATACCTGGGAGGTTATCGGTTGATTATTATACTGCTGGGCGACATGGCGGTGTGCAGCCGAATACAGCAAGAAAGAGAGCAGTAAGGCGTTTTAAAACCTGCGTTGATGAAGTCGTCAAAAATGTGACGAAGAATGTCGAACACATTGCGGAATGTAACAATGAGAACGTTGGTACCGGTGGTTTTGATATGTCTGACTTTCTGGGTAGAAGGAGTTTAAAAGAATATTTCGCCTGCCCTCATGGCCTGTTTGGTAATCTTGTATCGGGTGATATTGGGTTTTTCTTTGATGTAAGAGAAATTACGGTTTCGGGCAAAACGAGTGGTGACAAGTTCTGCTCTTCCAGTAAAAGTAAAACAGTGTCTGTGAACAATATGTCACAATTCCACTGTAAAGGTACTTATTACAATCAATATTCATTTAGACAAGCGATATCTAACCCATTCCCAAGCTTTTTCTCATCCTCTATAGCGATGATGAATGGTATGAAAAGTATCAAAGAAATACTTGGCTCAGAGTCAGATGTTGAAAAAATATTTGGAGCAGGGCACAAAGAGAAAGCAAGTAAATTGCTTACTATGCTTGATGATGCTGCTGCTAATCGAAATACCAATGCCTTGATTGAATGGCTTCCACACGTATCCGAATATGAAGAAAAGAGGTCGAAAATATTACGCTACAACGATTTGGATGTGGACTCTATTGATGGCAAATTGCCGAATTTTCAAACCGTTTATGACCGTTCAAAAAACGCGATTTATTTTTCTGACCAACTAAATAACAACGATGAAAAAGAGATTCAGTGTAGTACCGTACAGGCATTAGCCCAACATGTTAGCCATTACTTTGATGGGTTTAATGGTCTCAAAACGGACCGAGTCGGGTCTGAAGGAATGTTGGCAGCATTGCGAGTTTGCAAACCAACTGTTTTTGCTAGCCTTACTGACAGACAGATAAGGGCCTTGCAAAGTGAAGCAAGCTTTGCGGATATACGTCTACAAGACAAGTATGATTTGAAGGACGTTGGGCTGAGTTTTAATCTACTCTCAGGAACTGGAACAGAAGTTTTTGCTTTAAACTCTTTATTACCTGAGTCTGCAAAATCTTTACTCACTGCGCCAATTGTCACGGTTGCTAATCAGGAATTAGAACTGGAAGAGCTAAGTAAAAGTGCACACTATGCTCAGAGCCTAAACTTGGATTTGGTAGTGAAAAGTAGCGGATATGAGGAGATTGTTGGTACCTCAGAAGCCATTGCTAGCGCCAATAGTGACCTTTCTGCTGTGGCGATTCTTGGTCGACCTTATGATGCAAGTAAACGTCACGACTTTACGGGCGATCAGTTGCGTCTTGCGCACTTACATTTGAATGCCGCAGGTTATCGGTTCGTTGGTTATCGGTGGGAGCCTGAAGCTCACATTGCGGAAGAAACGGTAAATAATCGTGTCGTACTTGTGGATCAACCAGAGTATGAAGAGCCTGATGCTAACTTTCCTGATCAACGCCAATGGAGAGGTTTGAATGTGTCGGAGAATATCGAATTAGTGAGTGGCTATATTAATGGAAGCAGAAGCACAATCGGGAATAGAAATGCCAGTGGTATCAACACGGCTCAAACCGGTCGCTTATTGCGTGTCTACTTACCAAGTGCTGATGCGAACAATTTATTCAATATTGGCCCTGATTTGAATACGCCAGCTGCGGCACGCTTAGCCCGTGAACTTGCTGGTACAGACATTGAGTTTGTTGATACTGACGAACTTACTAAGAGTTATTTGTTCCGTGGACGAGTGCAAGGTGACTATATGGAAACCATCATTAGTTGGCCGTTGGCTCATCTGGATACGATTGTTATTCCAGCAGCGCGTCAAATTGACCCTAACACGTTTGAGCTAGAGGCAATTAATACGGCAAATCGTTGGGAACAAAGTGTGCCTACTCTTGGTGGACGCAGCGATATTCTGCAATAAGATAGTTTGCAATAAATAGACAAAGTATATCAGGATGAAGTATATGTCTTGATAAAAAGTAATAAAGGTTAGCCTTATTATGGCTAACCTTTTTTTCACTGTTATGTTCACTGTTATAGTCACGGCGATGCCTAAGACGGATTTTTCTTCCAATCGTCGGTCAACATGCCGGCATAGCCCCAGTTTTCTTCTTCAATTTCTTGGATGACGATATGGGTGTATTCGGGTTTTTTACCTAATACGCGTTGCAGTGATTCGGTCATATCTTTCACTATTTGCGCTTTTTGTTCTCGTGTTGCACCTTTGGTTATTTGTACATTAATGTAGGGCATGGTTGTTTCTCTTGTGATGTTAAAGCATTAGAACGCGCAGGGCAGTTATATAATACGCTTGGAAAAGTAGAGAATAGCAGGATAAAAGCAAGGTGTTTACCACATTATCATTCACTACCACGAACACACATTTAGCCTATCGTTTATATGAAAACCCAGCAGCAGAGCAGGGGCGTACTTTGGTGTTGCTGCATGGGGCTGGGGTTGGTGGTTTACTAACGTGGGGCGATTTTATGCCTCATTTACAGCATTGGCGACGGGTCGTTATTCCGGATTTGAAGGGGATGGGCGACAGTTATGGCCTTAATCGAGCAGAAACCGCCACTAGCATTGCCGAACTCAGTGAGGATATCGTGCAGTTGTTGGTCACTTTGCAGTTAGAGGATTTTGATCTAGTAGGTTATTCGCTGGGTGGCTTGGTGAGTTTGATGGTGAATGCTCACTTAAAGCAGGAAGAGAGAAAACAGAAAGAGCGAAAGCAGGAAACCTTACCGCCAAACACAGCAACGCCTTTGAAACTCTCTTCGCCACAGGTGAAGAAAATGGCATTGCTGGAGCCAGCAGGATTAGATCGCCAAGCATTAACGGATCTAATTGCCTTACGAAGCCGTTATAAAGAAGCGGCTCATACCATTCGGGCGACAGGCGATGTGGAGCAAGGAATCGCTCATTTTGTTGACAGTGTGGCGCCAAATCGACGCAAACATCCAGTAGCAGAAGCGACAACTCAATCCCGTTTGGCTCATCGACCGCTTGGCTTTGCTTATGCTTTAGATGCGGTAACGGACTTTGTGGAGAGCCATCAGCAGCAAGTAGATATACGAACTGAGTTATTGAGTGCGGCGCCGCCAACCTTGTTATTTGCTGGGGAGTTGAGCCATGCATTATTACAAGACTATCACGGCTTGTTGGCGACCTCGTACGAGGGGTGGCACAGTGAGGTGATTAAGGGAACGGATCACTCTTTGCCATTTCAGAAACCTAGGCAGATTGCGAAAAAACTAAATAATTGGTTTGCCTAAGTCATGGGGTTTGCAGTAACGTTAAATAAGAAGGCGTTTTTTTATAAAGGAACCAGTTTATAAAGAAACAAAGTTATAAAGAAACAAGCCTTAATTGTTAATTCTACAATTGGAAACAAGGAGGTTTCCTGATGTATTTTTCATCTTCTGATGGTGTTCAAAAGCCATCATCCTTTGCCTTGTTACGCTATGCCCCGTTACGCTGTTTTCCATCGCGTCAACTGGGGTTTTCCCTACTAGAAGTGTTATGTGTGGTACTTATTTTGACGACTTTGGCGGGTGTTGCTTGGCAGTCTTCGCTTATGTCGTCGCTCATTGATCACCCTTATGATCAGGTAAAAAAAGCGCAAAAAAGTTTAACTCGAGGTTTGTTATTGGCACGTCAATATGCGGTGCAGTCTCAACAAACTGTGCTCTTGTGTGGTGGTATTGACGAAGAGGGAAGTGTTTCTGCTTGCCAAGGTAATTGGTCTCAGGGTTGGTCGATTCAGCAAGCGGGAAAAGCAAAAACACAACAGCCTTTTTCGACGGCTATAGTGGTGCGTTGGTCTGGTTTTCCCGTAAAAAAGCATTTTATTCGTTTTCAAGCCAATGGCCATACTGGATACCAAAATGGCACTTTCATTGTCTGTGCTGGGCAATGGCAGGGGCGTATTACGCTTAACCAAAGTGGACGTTTTTATGTAAGCCGTTTGCAGAAAGGGAGCGATGTAGTCGGAGGTTTTGCATGTTGAACCGTAAATTACTGCCAACAAGATTGTTGCGAGTCGATTCTCTAACAGCAAAACAACGGGGTTGGGTTATGTTAGAAACGCTCCTGAGTCTGACACTGATGGCGGCGGTACTGACACTTAGCCAGCAACAAGGCCAATCCCAGCAACGGTTGGTGTATCAGTTTGAGCAAACCGCTTGGCGTACTTTTCAAGCTCAGCAAGTCGGTATGTTGCGAAACATGAAACAAGAGCCAGATTGGTTGGCATTTATCATAGCAGAACCAAAGATGGCAGAGGCAAAAATAGCAGAGGCAAAGATAGCAGAGGCAAAGGGAGACGCTGAAACAACAAAGTGCTTCGCTTGCGCAACAAATGAATTAGAGCGTTGGGTGGTTACTTGGTTGGTAAATCCGCATAAGGCTCGATAACACCTTGCTAACAATGATGCCTTTGCCGACAAGGTCGTGGCCACAAGGGTTTTGTGTGACGACAAATCCTGTGATATTACTTAATGGATTATGTCTTTTGTTGTTTATAAGCATTTTGCATAATCAGACGTTGTAGTTAACAGAAAGTCTCATTACGGAAGGACAGAAAATGACGATGGCAAAAAAAGAAGCGTTTCAAGTTACCACCGAAGATGGCGCCATACTTAATGGCACTGCCTATTTGCCAGCAGATACGCCACAAGCAGTGATCGTAATTAATCCCGCAACAGCGATCAAAACACAATATTATTATGCCTTTGCTGAGTTTTTAGTGGCGCATAAATTTACTGTATTGCTTTGGAATTATCGTTGTTTTTGTGAATCCTTGAGCGAACCTTTATCTGCTTCAACCGCACGATTCTCTGACTTTGGTACCAAGGATATTCCAGCCATTTTGCACTATGCCAAAAAACGGTTTGAAAGTGTGCCGCTGATTGGTATTGGCCATAGTGTCGGCGCACAGCAAATAGGCTTAATTCCCAATAATTATCTTTATGATGGTTTTATCGCTGTGGCCGCCTCAACAGGCCATTCGAAGAGCATGTCTTTTCATTATAAAGTGCAGAGCGCCTTTTTCTTTCGATTATTTGGCCCTGTCTCTTTGCTATTAAAGAATTATGTGCTCTGTAGCAAATTCAATTTGATGGAAGACTTGCCTCGTCATGTGTTCAGTGAATGGAAGAGTTGGTGTGCAAAAGAAAAGTATTTGTTTGATAAGACTTTTTTGGGCAACACTATTCCGGTGGGCAATTACCAATCTTTGTCTTTTCCTATTTGTTCGATTACGGCGAGCGATGACGAAGTGGCTACAGATGAAAACCGACAAACCTTTTGGCAGCATGTGCACTCAACAAAAGTAATCACATTTAGGCATTTGACGCCAGAAGCGTTAGGGGTAAAAAAAATAGGACACTTAGGTTTCTTCCGTCGCCAGTATCAAGACACCATTTGGCAAACGCTCTTGGAAAGTATTCATGACTGTCAGAATGCGTCTTTTTCTCAACAAGAAATAGCCGAAAAAAAAGAAACGATCTAAAGGCGCAACAGCCTAAGGAAAAGGTCGTTTTAAAAAACTACCAATCAGCATAATCATGGAGGCTTGATTTGAAAATGGACTTTCAAATTCACCCACAGCGGGGCTACTTACTTATTGAATTATTAGTATCCCTAGCCATTGGCGTTATTATTTTGCAACTTGTGTTACCCGTATTGACGCAAGGTCGTCAGCAAGCACAGAGGCATTTACAACAAATGGATCGCGTGGCGTTAAAAGCGGCGATTGTTGATCACTTTCAGGCACAACTTGCTCCTATCTTTTGGCGAGCTTGTCGGACGATACTGCCAACAGATGAAGAGGACGCGTTGCCTTTTTCTATTCCCCATCTCCATATTGGTCAAGCTAGTTCAACCAATTTACCTAATAAACTGGCTACGAAAATCTTACTGCCACAAACCGATTGGCTTTTGGCCACAGCGATTAATGATTGCCGTTACAGTGCGCTTATTTCAGAGATACCCGTGGGACTTCCTTACACCTGTAGTTGGCGTCGTGGTGATAAGGTGATGTTTGATAATTGCCATCATCAGATAGAAGGGGAAGTTATAAATACAGACAAGTATCACACTAGGTTGTGGTTTCAATCAGCAGGGTTACTGGGTCAAAGTGGCGTTATTAGTCAGCAGGAAAAATACGTTTGGTATTTAGCACAAGGAAAGGCGGAACAATTTAGCGGAGCTTTTTGGCGTATGCCACAAGAAAAAGGCAATGCTTTGGAACTATGGGCAGGTGTGGAAAAATTGGCATTTTATCCACTGTTAGATCGTAATACTGATGGCCGTATTGATACCATTTCTGTCAATTATGGGGGATTTCCTCTGCAACAAGTAAAAGGGCTGTGGCTTGAAATTATTGCTAACGATGTGAACTGCGAACCGATAGCCACAAAGAGCCAGCTCAATGAGTATGCAACGTATCGAGGGGCTATTTGGCAGTATGACCCTGTGTGTGCTGTGCCGATGCAGTTTGTGGTAGGCCCATGATGAGCGAACGTAACATGATGGTTTTGTTTACCGTATCTGCTTATTTTAAGAAGTCTGCTCATTCCAAAACGCTTGCTCAGTCTAGGACATTTAGTGATAGCCCAATGAGCCGGCGAGGTTTTATCAGTTTGCCTGTGGTGCTTTTATTGCTGTTTATGATTGGTGTGTCTTATGGTGTCTATCAAGCTCTGGCGGATGAGCGGCAGTGGCGTTATCAACAGCAAATTGCGTTGGCAGATCAGGCTATTTGGTCTGCCTTTACGATGGATATTGCGACGCAAACACAAACGTTGCGAGGTATTCAGGCCGCTATAAGCCGGTGTCAGGGGTTTTGTGATGTTCACTCGTCAAACACAGATACGAACACGAATTCGTGGCCATATCGTTATGTAATGACTGGATCGCAAAATGAAAAAGAAGAGACACTGCGTTGGCAATTTGTAAGCATGTCGCCAACAGAGCCATATTATCGCCTATGCGCTCAACGAAATGTTCCGCGTGAAGTGCGTTGTTGGTGGTATCAGCAACGATATTCACAATTGGTTGTGCAAGGTTATATGCCGTTTCTAATTGACATTGCTAAGTCTCTTCGACAATAAGATGCTGCTAAGGCAAGTGCCTATTTCTTGCGTTGGTCGTAGTGTTCCTGTGAGCAATAAAAATCGGTTTCATTGGCTTTAATGGCATGATTTCTTGGGGTATAAACACCACACTTTTTGCAAATAACCATTTGCTCAACATCGGCATCAAAACTGGTATTACCTTGGTGCGGTGGACGAGTTTTTTGTGTTGTTTTATCGAGTAAGGTGAGAATACGCTTAACTAAATACCAAAGCAGAGTGAAAATAAGTAAAAAAACAATTAACCGAACAATCATAACGCTTTACCTGATGTAGGCCTTTCAAAGACAATAGGGATGTTTCTGATAAATCATAGACATATCAGAGACGCCTAATCATCCAACAGAGTGAACGAGATAACAAGCTATGACATTAAAAATCGCAATGGCCCAACTGGATATGCTGGTGGGCGACATTAAGGGCAACACCAAGCGTATTATTGATGCTGCGATTAAAGCACGCGATGAACAGCAGGCTCGCGTTATTCTGTTCCCAGAATTAACCCTAACAGGTTATCCGCCAGAAGACTTATTACTGCGTCCAAGTTTAGAAGGTCGTATCGAACAAGCGTTACAAGAAATACAGCAAGCGGTACAAGATATTTATTTAGTCATTGGTTACCCAAGGCATAGTAAAGGTTATCTCTTTAATACGGCTGGGGTGATATATAACGGTAAACTGTTGGGCGAATACCACAAACACGAGTTACCTAATTACCAAGTGTTTGACGATAAACGTTATTTTTCTGCTGGCACCGAAGCGGTCGTGCTTGAGCTGGATGGCGTACGTGTTGGTTTGAGTATCTGCGAAGACATTTGGCATAAAGAGCCGATTGCGCAGGCAAAAGCGGCGGGAGCCCAAGTGATTTTTAATTTGAATGCTTCACCGTTTCATGTTGAAAAAATGGGGCAGCGAGAAGCGCTACTGCACAAAAGAGCAGTAGAAACAGGTTTGCCGATTGTCTATGTCAACTATGTTGGCGCTCAGGACGAACTGGTCTATGAAGGCGGCTCTTTTGCGGTTGACTCAAAGGGCAACAAGGTTCGTCAGGCGCCTTGGTATGAGACTGGGTTATTTACCGTAGATTTACGAACTGACGGCGATGCAGAAACAATACCTGTTGAACCACTTGCTGGTGATGTTGCTCCCGCTTTGGATGTGAACGCCAGTATCTATCAGGCAATGGTGTTAGGGCTAAGAGATTACATTAACAAAAATGGATTTAAAGGCATTGTGCTCGGACTAAGCGGCGGCATTGACTCTGCCTTATCGCTGGCGGTTGCCGTTGATGCCATTGGTGCAGATAAGGTTCAGGCCATTATGATGCCTTATACCTATACCTCGTCCATGAGTTTGGAAGATGCCGAAGAAGAAGCCAATTTACTGGGTGTGAAGTACAGTGTGATGCCAATTGAGCCTATGGTAAATGCATTTAGTGCCAGCTTGGCGGATGAATTTACCGGTACCGAAAAAGACACAACGGAAGAGAATTTACAGGCACGAGTGCGTGGCGTGACCTTAATGGCGGTATCCAATAAAAAAGGGTTAATGGTACTGACAACAGGCAATAAGAGTGAGATGGCCGTTGGTTATGCAACACTGTACGGCGATATGGTTGGTGGTTATTCGGTCTTGAAAGATGTGTTTAAAACCCGAGTATTCAAACTGTGCCGCTATCGTAATACGCTGGGTTATGTGATTCCTGAACGCGTCATCACGCGCCCACCTTCCGCTGAATTAGCGCCCGATCAAATAGATGAAGATTCCTTACCAACTTACGATGTGCTGGACGATATTTTGCACAAATACATTGAACAGGATATGAGTGCTGAGGCCATTTTAGCCACAGGCGACTTTGATCGTGATACGGTTTTCCGAGTTATTCGTTTGGTGGATTTAAGTGAATACAAACGCCGCCAAGCGCCAATTGGCGTACGTATAACCGAGCGTGGTTTTGGTCGTGACCGCCGCTACCCAATTACCAATGGTTGGCATATTGGTGAATGAGTAGGCTATTCAGAAAAAGACAGGCTTTCAATTGAACAGTGAGGAGGACGTGCAACGAAGTAAGTTGCTTTTTTGTTTGCTTCAGTCCTCGCCTTCTTCAGCGGCTTTAAGGCGTGCTTGGCGAGCTTCCTCTTCGGCCAGCACGGCTTGAATTTCTGCCAAGACCGAATCCACATCTGCATTGGTTGCGGCAGTTTGATGAGCACCACTGAGTTCAGTGTCTGGCGTGAGCTCACCCGCTTCATAGAGCGCCCACATTTCTTCCGCGTAAGCGGTATTTTTTAACATAGGCGCGTACTGGCCATAATAATTGGCGAGATTATCGACGTCGCGTTTTAGCATGGCAAAAGCGCTATTGTTGGCCGCGGCGTTGACGGCTTGGGGCAAATCAATAATCACAGGGCCGTAATCGTCTACAAGAATATTAAACTCGGATAAATCGCCGTGAATAATGCCCGTACACAGCATCAATTTGACATAGTGAATCATCAGAGCATGGTCTTCGAGGGCTTGCTCTTCGGTTAGAATAACGTCATCTAGCCTTGGGGCAATGTCGCCATCGTCACTTTGTACAAGCTCCATCAGCAAGACACCATCGTAGCAACCATAGGGTTTGGGAACCCTGACACCTGCGGCGGCCAATTGGTAAAGGGCATCCACTTCGGCATTTTGCCAAATTTCTTCCTGTTGTTCGCGACCAAATTTAGAGCCTTTGGCAATGGCTCTGGCACGGCGACTGTTGGCAATTTGCCGGCCTTCCTGATATTGCGCTGCTTTTTTAAAGCTGCGTTTCATGGCATCTTTATAGACTTTGGCACAACGGGTTTCACCATTTGCGCGCACAACAAAGACATCCGCTTCTTTGCCACTCATTAAACGGCTGATCACCTCATCAATCAAACCGTCTTCAACGAGGGGTTGCAGCCTTTTGGGTATTTTCATCTAACTTAAGATTCCTAATAAATGCGATAGCGTTCAATGATGCGATCCACTTAGGGAAGGTGTAGTCGCTTTTTCCTAGCGTAAAGCATCATTGAGTGTCGCGTGGTTGAGAACAGTTTAAAACGGCATAGGGTACTGCAAATAAACCGCTTCAATATCCGCTAAGACCTCGGCAGATAAGGGCTTATCAAAAGCGGCAATATCCTCTTTTAGCTGTGCCATGCTGGTGGCACCAATAATGGTAGACGTCACCCCATCAACTTGATCACACCAAGCAAGTGCCAATTCCGCAGGCGTTAACTTATGTTTTTCGGCAAGGTGAACATAGGCGGCAATGGCTTGATTGGCTAATTCTGTATCGCGAAATAAACCATTGCGTTGGGCTGTGCTCCAGCGACTCCCTTGAGGGCGAGCGCCATGCAAATACTTGCCTGTTAATGATCCTGCTGCTAAGGGAGACCAAGGCAGATAAGCGATGTCTTGGTGGATACAGTTTTCGATCAGGTAAGGCCAATCTTTCGCATGCAGCAAACTAAACTCATTTTGAATCGAAACAGGGCGCGGTAAGTTATGGATTTCACTGAGACGCACATACTCATTAATGCCCCATGGTGTGTCATCGGATAGGCCAAAATGACGTATCTTGCCTGCTTTAATACACTGATCAAGCCCTTGCAAAATATCCAACATCTGGGCGGAATGTTCCGCCCCACTCACTTGGGAAAATCGCACCATATTAGGGTGATGTTTGGCAAAATGAGGTGAGGTACGGTTAGGCCAATGCAACTGGTAAAGGTCAATATAATCTGTTTGCAAACGTTGTAACGACGCATCAACCGCTTCGATTACGGTTTTGCCACTAATAGGGCTGCTGTTACGGATGTAGTCTAACCCTGGCCCTGCAATCTTGGTGGCGAGAATCATCTCTTGACGTCGTTGTGGGTTACGGGCGAGCCAATCACCAATAATGGTTTCCGTTGCGCCATAGGTTTGCGCGGTCGGTGGTACGGCATACAACTCCGCCGTATCAATAAAATTAACGCCTTGGGCTAAAGCGTATTCAATTTGCTGGTCGGCATCGTGTTGATCATTCTGAGTGCCCCACGTCATGGTGCCAAGACACACACGTGATACGGATAAATTACTGCTACCTAGGGTTGAATATTGCACAGAGTTGTCCTCTTTTTAGTGTCTATATTTAGTGCTTATAATTTAATGCTTATAAAGGTATCGATAAGGCGTTAAGGAAGTAAATGCTAAATGAGTGTTATTATTCTACGAAGCACTGGCGCTTGGCAATATCGCTTTTTGCGATTAACCCCACCATAAATTCCCCTTTTTGTCAATTTAGCACCGACATAGGTCGGTCTGCCTTCCTGATTACAATCCCAGTAGGCTAAAACAATGAATAAGGCGTTTGATAATGCCAACCAGCCTAACATGACACTAAGGAGACAATAATGAACTACCCAGATGCCGATGATCTTGAAAATGGTAAATTTACCGATGGTGACCCAATAAAAGGCATTCCGCCCAGTATGGATTCTGCCGCCCATATGAATGCGATTTACGATGAAATGATTGCGGTTATCGAAGGCGCCGCCATTACGCCAGACAGCAAGAAGACCTCTCAATTATTAGAAGCAATAAACTACTATCGCAATGCCTCTAATATCGTCGAAGGTGTTGTGCCAGAAGCGCATCTCCCTGACACACTGCTGTATAAAAGTGATTTCGACCTAACAGGCTCTGTCCACTGGTTTGCCACCCAAGCCGCGCCAGCAGGTTTTATTAAGGCCAATGGCGCTGCAATCTCTCGAATAGATTATGCCGACTTATTTGCCAAAATCGGTACACTTTATGGGGAAGGGGATGGCTCAACCACCTTTAATGTACCGGATTTACGCGGGGAGTTTGTTCGTGGTTGGGACGATGGACGTGGTGTGGATGTGGGGCGTAACTTAGGCAAACCTCAAAAGGGGTCTTTATTAGCCTTTGATGATGGCAATCAAGTATTAACCCTCGTGCAAAGTGGTTACTCAAATTGGCAGAACAGTATGGGGTTTGATCAGCCTAATTTGTCTGAATATCAAGATAGACGGTTTTATACAGATCATAGGCCCACAGATGGTGGATTAAATTACAGTCCATATATGAACGATATTAGGTATTGGGCAACTTCACGCCCCCGCAATATTGCCTTAGCCGCTTATATCAAATACTAGGAGAGTGTTATGTCAAACACAGACACAATTAACGAATTCGGCCAGAAAAAAGCCTATTCATTCGATACGGAAACAGGGGAATTTGTCGGCATTGTTTAATACGAAACTGGGCTATTGGCTGTCTGTTTTTGTTCAATCTCAACAGTAAAAAAACACATTTTGTCAATTTAGCACCGACATAGGTCGGTCTACCTTTCTTATTGCTCGTTGGTTAACGTATGGCAAGGTTAATCAAAAGCATAGAAAGGAGAACAAGATGGATTACCCAAATAGTGACGATTTACACAATGGCAAATTTACCGATGGCGACCCAATTACTGGCGTTATGCCAAGTATCGCCTCGGCTGAGCATATGAATACCCTGTATGATGAGTTAATTAATTTGATTCGTTCTGTTGGTGTAGAGCCGAGTTATGAGAAACGCGACCAGTTGCAGCACGCGTTGGAGTTTTATCGGGACGCCAATAATTTAAATGCGGGTAAAGTACCGTTAGAACGCTTGCCTGATAGTGTGTTATTCAAAAGTGATTTAGATCTGACAGGGTCTGTTCATTGGTTTGCCACACAGGCCGCCCCAGCAGGTTTTATTAAGGCCAATGGAGCGGAAGTTTCACGTTTAGACTATGCCGACTTATTTGCCAAAATTGGCACACTTTATGGCGAAGGAGATGGCTCAACCACCTTTAATGTACCAGACCTGCGCGGTGAATTTATCCGTGGTTGGGATGATGGTCGAGGTGTGGATAATGAGCGTGCTTTCGGTAGTGTTCAATCTGAGAGTACGGGAGATCACCGACATAAAGTGCTAGGAATAGGCTCTACTGACTCATCAGCAGGCTATGTAAGTGAAAATGCCGTAATTGCTTCGAAGTCAGATGGCTACCCTTCTAACTATTACAGTTACTATGCATTAGCAGATTCAACTAGTACTAATGCAACACATGGTAACACCAGCAATCCATATGATTCCAAAGGAGAAACCCGCCCCCGCAATATCGCGCTAATGGCTTATATCAAGTACTAGGTGTGCATGCTTAACGGATTGAGCCACAGCAGAGATGAACGGCGCTAAAAAGTAGGCAAGCGCCACGCCTTCGACACAAGCAGAAGGCGTGGCTTGGCCCCATGTCACTGTGTACATACTGAACCAAAAATGACGGGTGTCTCAATGATCGCGCCATCGGCTTTACTTGCACTAAAACCAAATTCTACGTAGCTGTTTGGTGCAATGTTACTATTCCAAACGAGGTTCGAAGCGGAGTTCTGTGTGCCGGTTGTGAGGTTAGCGTTCCACCAATCTGTTATTTGACTGTTCGTCAAATGCCAATTGACTTGCCAACCGTTAATGGCGGTATCGCTCGGGTTATTTATGCGAATGGTGGCGACATAACCTGTCTCCCAACTGTTGGTAACGATAAACTCGCACTGGTTGGTTTGGCTATTGGTGATATTCAAATACACACCAGCAATATTAGCGCTGACCCGTGTATAAATATTGTTGGATGTGGCGGTTTGTGCCGGCACGATATCACCATCTGGGTTAAGAATACCAATGGCGACGTTGTTGCTACTGTCACTGTTTACTTCCTGCGCCAATTCGTAGGGCCAGACATTAGCGGCATTATTCGCATTGGTGATAAGCAATGGCTGTGCTGGGATATAATTGTCTTGCCCTGCACTGTCTACCACCCTAAGGCTGACGGCATCGTTCTCCGCAAGGGTTAGAGCACTGGGAGTTAGTGGGCCGGCAAGTTTCCATGTGCTGTTTGCTGTGGGTAGATGTTCAAACTGGTAGGTTGCTACATCCGTTCCATTGTTATTGGTTACGGACAGCAAAACAGTCACTTCATCCGCATTTAATGGGTTGGCATACGCAAGTTGCACAATAGGGTCAGTGGTTGAGCTTAGGGCGTATACGCTGTCATCACTGGCATTTAGGCTCCATTCATAAGTCAGGTTGTCTCCTAGTGACGATGTTGCGTCCAGAGTGATGGCACCAGCGCCAATTAGGGTTGTGTTATCTGGTGTTGCCACAATTTTCGCATCAATTAAGTCGGCATTATCATCGGTAAATACGGCATCGATACAGCCATGGAATCGCTCGTAGGTAAAAAAGTTACGTCCCCATTCGCCATAGATAACATGGCGGCCAGTTCGTTCTGGAATGGTGCAGTAGGTATAGAATTTGTTGGCGGGTTTGTCTGCCATTACATCTGGGTTGGCGTTGGGTTGGCTGTCGTCATAGGTAAGATCGCAAAAAGGTGTGGCTTCAAAATCTGACCATGCTAATGGCGTATCAGGGTCAAAGACAAACTCTTCTTTGGTAATCCAGTAGACAAACTCTTCGGTGTCATCAAAGTGCGGCCCCCAACTGATGTTCCATGTAATTTCATTACGACCGGATTGCATGGTGTTGGTGGGCCAATCGATGGCGCTGTCCCATGGCGTTGCACCACCATCCCAAACTTCAGAATCAAAACCACAAACATTATCGGGTAGTGGTGTGACTTGTTTACGTCCTTGAGCATGGGTTAAGACACTCATAAAGCTGTAACCGCCTTCTTGGTCATTTACAAAGGCATCATTACAAACCAAGTATTGCCCTGTGCCATTAGCGGCTTGATCTGGTTTGGTAATTACACCGCAGAATTGGTTACGGGAGGCCGGGTTTTCGATTAGGCCGTGGCTCCATGCTGGTGCTGCAATGCACAGGGTAAGTAACAGTGCTCCTTTTATTTTTGTATTGCTTATTTTAATGTCAGCCTTACTTGTTTTTATTGCTGTTAATGTGTTCATGCTATTCCCCTTATGGCCGCTTGCTCTACCAACTGCCACGAGCATGACCATGATCAATCGTGTTGTGCTTCATTTTTAGCGTTATTTAACGCCGTTTAGGTGAGGTGGCTGAGCGTTTTTTTGAGTGCAAAGTGAGGGGGTATCGTGGCAACGATATACTGTTCTCATGAATTGCTAAAACCGACAACCTAATACCTCATGTTAGATAAGGAGGTTTAGTTGATGAGACAAAAACATGCAATAAAACCGCTTACATAAAGCGGTTTAAATTTGTTTCGATTTGTAGGGTATTGATTTGAAAAATGTTTACTGTGAGGCGATATTGCGATCGCCTCTATTTGTTTGAGACTGGTTTTTGAGTATCAACTTACTCATATTTTTGATAAAAGCTCTTGATATGATTCGTTAATGTGATGATGTCTTCTTGTTTAATATCAAGGTGAGTAACAAATCGAATAGGGTCACCAGCACTGATAAGAATACCTTGCTCCAATAAATAATCCCGTAAATCGTTTTGCTTATTGAGCAGGCATTTGGCGTAGACGATATTGGTTTGTGGCTCGGTCACATCCAGTTGCGGCAGTGCTTTTAATGCTTGCGCCAATAAGGCGGCATTTTGGTGATCTTCTTCGAGTCGCAAGGGCATTTGCTCAAACGCAATTTTGCCTGCTGCCGCGAGTATGCCCGCTTGCCTCATACCACCACCTAGCATTTTCCGCAGGCGAGTGGCTTTTTTTATGAGTTCCTTGCTACCCAGTAGCAATGAGCCTACAGGGGCACCTAAACCTTTGGATAAACAAATACTAACCGAATCATAATGCTGAGTGATTTCTTGTACGGGAACCGCTTGTTTTGTAGCCGCATGGAACACTCTGGCACCATCAAGATGCAGGGCTAATTGGCGTTCATTCGCTAATTTTCGTACTTCTGCTTGATAGGAAAGTGGGAGCACTTTGCCGCCGATGGTATTTTCTAATGAAATTAATCGAGTTTTAGCAAAGTGGAAATCGTCCTGCTTGATGGCGGCGTTAATGTCGGCAAGTGCAATGGTGCCATCGGCCTGATTGGTGAGAGGTTGAGGTTGTACGCTCCCTAATACTGCCGCACCACCTGCTTCGTATTTGTAATTATGAGCTTGTTGGCCACAAATGTACTCATCACCACGTTCACAGTGAGAAAGGATCGCCAGTAAGTTTGCTTGGGTGCCTGACGAGGTAAATAAAGCGGCTTCAAAACCTAGGGTGTCGGCGGCGAATGCTTGCAGTTGGTTAACGGTTGGGTCATCGCCGTAAACGTCGTCACCGACGGGCGCTTCTGCCATAGTTTGACGCATTTGTTGAGTAGGTCTAGTTACGGTATCACTTCTAAAATCTATCATTGTTGCCTCTGTTGTCATTTTTGGTGCTACTTTTATCGCTATCTTTGCTGCAACCTTTGTTTGATTGTTGGATGTTAGTATTAGAGCAAGAGAGCTTTAGATAACGTTTAACTTTCTGGGGTTAGATAACCTGTACTTCAAGAGTGCCGAGCCCTTCAATTGTCGCAAACATGACGTCGCCAACGTGTATGCTGCCAACCCCTGCGGGTGTGCCTGTCATAATTAAATCGCCTGCGGCCAATTCATAATATTGAGAGAGGTAAGCAATCATTTCTGGGATTTTCCAGATCATTTGGTTCAAATCGCCTTGTTGTTTTGGCTCTCCGTTTACTGTCAAAGCAATTGACCCGCTTGATAAGTTGCCGACGGTTTCTACTGGATGAAGCGGGCCGATAGGCGCGGATTGTTCAAACGCTTTGCCTATTTCCCAAGGACGCCCCATTTTTTTCATGTGTGCTTGCAAATCGCGACGCGTCATATCTAGACCAATGGCGTAGCCATAAATATGTTCCATTGCTTTGTCTGGGCTAATATCCACACCACCACTTTTAAGTGCGACCACTAACTCGACTTCGTAGTGGACATCTTGACTTTGTGATGGGTAGGGAAAGTTGCCAGTGGGGTTGATATTGTCAGGGTTCTTTTGAAAAAAGAAAGGGGGTTCTTTCTCAGGATCATGGCCCATTTCAATGGCATGATCTGCGTAGTTACGGCCAATGCAATATACTCGTCTGACAGGGAAGGTATCGTTGGAATCAATAATGGGAACAACCGTAGGGAACGGTGTGGGAATGACGTAAGACATAAGAGAGACTTCCTCGATTGAATGCTAGCGTAGACCACTACATACTAACCTATCATGCGAAGGAAGCCTTGTTCCAGCAGTTTATTTTTACTGGCTCATTAGAACTGCTTATCAAAGACGTTTGTATTTTGAATACTTTCAAAAAGTCGTAACTAAAAGAAGAAAGCCGTCTTTAGGGTTAGCGAGTTATATGCCTCATTTTTTTGATTACTTGTATCCGAATAGTTTGTGCTATTGAGCTCAATACCGAAACTGGCATTACGGGCGTAACTCCATGTGTTATTCCAATACCAGTGCTGGCGAGTACTGTCTTCATCAGGGTAGTAAAAGGCTTTGAAGGCCACTTCTGTTACATAATGATTGCCTTGGTGGAATAACCCTGTGCTGACATTTGGGCCGGCTTGATAAGGGTTCGTATAGCGATCCGAATGTTCTACATGGCCACCCAGTAAGGCATACCAATTAAATTTACCGAGTTTGTAGACTTTGCCAAATTGTGCTTGTAATTGTGCAACTAAAACCTGTTCTTGCTGATTAAACACTTTCCTTTCCCAGCCGGTTTTGACTTGCCATGCTAGACGGTCAATAAACTGATCGGAAGCTGCTAGAGACCGAATGTCTAATACGTCAAAGCGTTGCAGCTTTACTGTGTCATCAAACACAGTGGCTTGAGCATGCAGAAAATTAATATGGGCGCCTTCAGCATAACCACTGACCGGATCGTCTAAGCCATGATAAGTAATCTTGTAATCCAGAAGCGCTCCTGCTGTCTCTTCATTGGCAATGGTTCCAACGGTAAAACGTGATCCTTCGTGACCATCTTCTGGCTTTATTCTGCCTACAGGGAGCGTAATATCTGTTTGACCTTTTCCTAAACGACTGCGGTATCTCAGTAATGTTAACGCTTTGCGTCGGGCTTTTTTTGTGCCTTTATCCAATCTCAGTAGTTTGTAAGAAGCGTTGGTAATATCGATTTGTGTCTGCAAGTCATAGTGATCTATTGACGTGATAAAGTCCGCAATACTTTTCGATTTAACCGAGGCAACATGATCTTGTTGCTCATGGGGGAGAGCGTTCACAGAGTCGTAAAACTCTGTTGCTTTTGATGGGCGAAAAACAGCCCGTTCGATCCAATTGTGTTGCTTCAACTCTCGAATTGTATCAATGGGAATGGCAATCAGCTCAAAGTGATTGGTTAGGTTGCCGTCTGGTCGTACCACATCCAGTAACGCCAATAGCTGATATGAACAGTTTTGAGTAGTGAAATAATAGTCAAAACGAATTTGATCCAGTTCCCAGAGGTGAAGCAGTAGCCACTCCATTTCCTCGGCGTTCAGGTTGAGTTTGTATTCCCAGATATCGCGGTTTTCGATGCGGCTGTATTCTTTCACTTTCTTGTAATACGGCATCATTGAAAAATAGCCGAGGTAACCACCAAATAACCCTTTAAAGGCGTATAAAAAACCATTTTCTTGCTCATCAACATTGGCGGCATAATTCACTGCATTTGCCGTTAATGCTGTGCCTCTATTGTTGGATTTCGATTCTTTATCCAATCTTAATAATGTATGGCCAAACATCGACGATGGGCTGTTCAGATAAGCGGATGGAAAAATGAGCCAAGCTGTGTCAACGTTATTATCTGCCCGCCAAGTCTCAAACTCTGGACACACATCGCTACTTTTTTTCAGAGAAATATTTAAGTTTTGTTCGAGAAATTTAATGCGAGCAGGAAATCGACAACGACTTCGTTGGCCTTGTTCTGTTTGTTGCAAGGCAAAAGACAATGTTGCTAGTAATTCATCTTGCGCTGATGTTTTACCTGTTGGTGCCAAGAAAAACTGTTCATCATCGACAAGGCTTTCCTGTTGCTTACCAGTACCTTTATAGTGAACAAGTTTCAACCAACGGGGATGATATTGTAGCTCTTGTAAGGCTGGGTAGGTCGAAAAAAGGGTTGTCGTATTTGTCTGTGCATGAGAATAATGGGCGATCATCATGATCGCAAAGACAACAATTAAGCGAATGACAGGCATAAAAAATAAAAATGATTAGAGGAGTGGGAAAGCATAGTAAGAAATCTGCTAGCAAGCAGATTTCTTACTGACGCAATTATTAACCTTGTACAACTTGGTTTAGGTTAACAATGACTTCTTCAGCAGTAACGTCTTCAGAAGTGAAGATTTGGTCGAAGTTTTGTTGAGCAAGTACAGCAAACTCATCAGTTGCTTCAACTTCTAGTAAAGTAGCTAGTGTTAGTAAAGCTTCACCTTCGCCATTGGCGATGTTTTCTGCTACTTCGTCCATATTGTCATTAACGAATAGAGCAGCAGCAACGATAGGCTTAGAAGTGTCGCAACCTAAAGTACCTGATGTCATACCAAATGTTTGGTTACCAGATGTACCGTTTGTTGTTGCAGCGATAACGTGGTACAGCGTACCTTCTTCGCCTTCAAACAAGCTAGAACCAAAACCACAACCAGGGTTAGCTTGTGCTAGCATTGGAAGAGAAGCGACTGCTGCGATAGCAAATAATTTAACTTTTTTCATTGCTCTATGTTCCTTATGTATCTGTTTTATATATGTATTCACGTATTCGTAATACGCTCCTCTAATATAGGTAGCACTCTAGTAACAGTCATATACACTATTGCAATGTTTTGTAATTATTTAGTTTAAGATGATGGCAGGCCGCGGAAATACTGGCTTTTTATGCCAAGTCATTGAAGAAAATATAAAAAAAACCACAACAATTCAGTTGTGGTTTTCAACACTAAAGTGGCAATTAGGTTCTTCCAAGGAAGATTAGGTCGTTTTTAAGAAACCTTGTATAAAAGCCACACTTCTTAAAAAGGTTCGTTAAAAGAAACGTTCTAGCGTTAGGCTAATACGATCATCCTTATCCAAACTGGTTAAGAAGCTATCTTGTGAGTCTTCGGCGATAATAATTGAAGCATCTAGAGCCGCACTCCAGTAGTCGTTAAGACGTTGGCTGGCTTCTAGCAAAGCCGTTTTGCTGTGATGGTCGTTGTCGTAACTCATACCAAATAAAATGGCGGTATCACTGGTGTCGTTTAAGGTAAAACGGCCACCCAGATAAACGTCATTTTGGGCGATTGATGATGCCTCTTCACCGCGCTCATCCCAGCCATATTCCAGTAATAAACCAAAGTCGACTAGTGAGTCGGCAATACCATAAAAGGTATATTCAAACCCAGCTTGTGAGGCGGTGTAGTCTTCTTGATCGTCACTTGAAGTGGCAATGGCTTCCAGTTTTAGCAACCAACTATCAATTGTGGCTTGAGCATCAAGACCAAATTGCGTGATTTGCTGATAGTGAGGTTGTAGAACGGTCGTGCCATTTTTTGTGGCACTACGGAGAATAGGCGCACGATCTGTGCCTTGAAATCCATAAAGACCAAAGTCAAACACATCAACAGAGTGACTCCAGCGTAAAGCGAAGTCAATATGTTGTTCTTCGTCTTCATCTTCGTAAGTGGCGTTGTCAGTATTTACCACAAAGCCAGAACGAAAACGTCCATCTTCACCAGCGAAAGTACGCTCTCTAAACCCAGGTAAAACATAGGCATCAAAAATACCCATATCGGTTACCTTGGAAGCTACAATCATGGGTTGCCCTAGTTTTTCTTCGCCATCGAATGAGTCAACCGTATCACTTTGGTTGATAATATCGATTAGGTGATTGAACTCAGTGACACCCCAAAAAACCTTACTGATACCAACACGGAATTCCCAGTCATCAGTAACATGAGTCCATAGGAGTTCTCGAATATCAACATGAGATCGTTCTTCATCTTGAGCATCAACACGAACAAAAGGTTTGAATGTTATGCTGTCATAATCATCATTCCAGCCCCAATAGAACTCTGGCTCAACGGCGAATGAGCCATTTTCTTGGTAGTCTTGCCCTGTGAACTGACCTTCTTCTTGAAAAACGGTTGCTTCTACTTCCACTTTCCCAGACAGCTCAAAAGTTGTCTCTGCTGATAAAGGTGAAGCAAGCAGCCCGATTGGCAATAAACATGTGAATAAGGTTTGCACATCAACACGCTTTCGTTTCGGTAAGAAAGTGAAAGTATCCGTCATATTATTTTGCTCGCTTCAGTGAGTTTTTGTTGAAATCAGAATCTTTTAAGCCGACACCAAACTTATATTCGCCGAATATAACATCGGTACTTTTCTTGGTTTGGTGATTGACCATGGTCATTTTTTCAGCGCGCCAGAACTGCCCCTGATATTGCTTGAAACTGTCCACTGTTAAGGTTTTTAACAAAGAATTCTTACGATCATAGAAAGTAGTTTGCCAGTTACGGTATTCGTCCTTATCAATCAAGCTGATTAAACGGGTATAACCTGAGTACTTATCGGTAGGGTACTGCTCAAGTTCATAGCAGGTTCCTGCAGGGCAAGGCTTTTCGCCTAATAATTTGTAGGTGTATTTTTCTACTTCAAATGAGGCTAAATCTTCATACGAAAACTCAGAGCCCATGTAAGGGCCAGATTTATTTCTTGAAGCAATACGTTTTACACGCTTCAGAGCAGGTAGATATAACCATTGATCATCCGGTGTCGTGGTATGTGAAAAGCTCAAGAATGCCGTGCCTTTCACATCTCTTGGGTGATCAAAAATACTTAGGCTCTTATCGCCATCACCCTCTACTTCAAGCGTTTTAGAGCGCACCTCACGGGTACTTTCTTGATTGGCTGCATTACGTAGAACCAACTTTAAAGAGGTTTCACTGTCTTTCCAGCCAATGTTACTTTGTTTTACCGCTTGAGCGACTTTTAAGCCTTGCTCTTCAGGTGTTTCTGCGATAGCAGGTGTGGTAATCATTGCGCCTTGAACGGTCAAAGCGACTAATACAGTATGTAATTTCACAGTATGTAGTTTCATAGGTTAACTCTCTTTTGTAGTCATAGCTTGTGTAGTCATAGCAGTGTTTTTGTCATTATCTAACTTCATTAGTAATGGCGGTAAGAATAAGAAATCAACAACAAGGGCTAAGACGATGGTCATCGCTGTTAATAAACCCATGTCAGCATTTAGTTTGAATGAGGACTGAGCAAGCACCATGAATCCTGCAACCAATACCAGGGTTGTGATCCATAATGCACGACCAACACTGTTAAAGGCGTAGCGTACGGCATCAATAGAGTCCTTATTTTTGTTGCGACGGGCGTAAATGTATTTGCTTAAGAAGTGTACGGTGTCGTCCACAACAATACCGAGTGTCATACCGACCACAACGGACAAGCCTAAGCCTACTTCACCGTCAAGGAAGTACCAAATACCAAACGCCATACCCGCTGGAGCCAGATTCGGTATTAAGCTGATAAGACCAAATTTAACGGATCGTAAGGCAAAGCCCAGCATGACGGAAATTAAGATGAGGGCTAACGTTGTGCCTGTCAACATAGAGTAGATATTACGCTGGCCAATATGAGCGAACATCAAGCTTGGGCTGGCAATGGTTGCTTCAAATTGCGGTGCGTTGCTGACAAACCAAGCTTTAATACGCTGCTCCAACATCAAGTACTCTTCGCTGGTAATGTTTTTCACCGTAATCACCATTCGAGTAGCGGTCTTGTCGACATCAAGCTGATTATTTAAGTCCAAACCATATGGTAATGACATTTCGTACAGCAAGAGATATTGAGCAGCAAGCTCTCTATCTTCAGGCAAGCGGTAGTAAGATGGATCATCACCGTGCATGTTTTTGTTCAAGCGTAAGAAAATATCCGAAATCATATTGGTGTGATCGGTTTCTGCTTGAGCGCGAATCCACTTGTTGAATTCATCCATGGTTTTTAGGTAATCAGGATTGCTAATACCACCTGATGTGCCACTGCTTAATTCCACCTCAATAGAGCCAATGCCAGAAATTCTTTCTTGCATAAAATCGGTGGCTTGTCTGAAATCAACCGACTTATCAAAGTATTTTACAAAATCATCATTCAAGACGTTTTGTGGAATAAAGACACAAAGCGCAACAATAATGACGGCAAAAGTAGGCAGCAGAGAGCGACGTTTTTCAATGACAAAATGAGAAATTTTATCCATGAAATCGGCTTTACGTTCGGATTCTAGCTTCACTTTTAATGGCAAAACCATTAGCAGCGCAGGGAATACTGTAATGGAGAAGACAAACGCCAACATGACACCGATTGCCACTAGGTTACCTAAGTCATGGAATGGTGGTGAATCAGAGAAGTTCATACTCAAGAAGCCCACAGCCGTTGTTAAGCTGGTTAGCAAAATTGGCTGGAAGTTGATTTTTAAGCTGTCCAGAATGGCCTGTCTTTTCTCTGTGCCGTGGCGCATCTCATACATCATGGTGGCAAGTATGTGGACACAATCGGCAACAGCAAGAGTAAGAATGACCGTAGGCGCACTGGCTGATGGTCCAGTAAGGTAATAGCCCATCCAGCCTGCTAATCCCATGGTGCTTAGAATCGAAAACATAACGATAAAAATCGTTGAAATGCCGCCAGTAAAGGTGCGCAGTAAAAACACCATAGTAATGGCAACAATGGCAAACATCGCAGGAATGAAGGTGGCATTATCGTTTAAAGCGGCTTCAGAAAAAGCGTTGTTTAGCAGAACGACACCCGATAGATAAATATCTAACTCTGGGTATTCAGCCAGTACCTGATCTCTAATGTCGCGTACAGAAGCGACTACTTCAGGCAACTCCGTAACTTCATTAATACCTGGCAGATGAATGGTAACGCCAACCATAGTGGTCGATGCATCTTCAGAAATAAGCTTGTTAACAAGAAGAGGCTCTGTGACTGCAATCTGTTTGATTTTTTCCAGATCTAACTCAGGGAGCATCTCTCTTTCTAGGACTAAATCTTCAACGATAAGGTCATCTTCTTCAGCAACCGTATGTTGATAGTTAGTAATAGAATCTACTCGACTTGAGTAGGGAATTTGCCATGACATTTCTGTCAGTTTATGAATGGCTTCTAATGTGGTCTCTGTAAAAACTTGGCCATCTTTAGGCGCAACAACAAAGGCCACGTTATCATTTTTAGTGAATGTTGCCTGCACTTTTTCATACGCTTGCAGCTCAGGGTTATCTTCACCAAAAAAGACACGATAATCCGATTTAAAAGTTAATTTTGAACCGCCATAAGCGGCCCCTATAACGAATAATACAGTCAGAAAGATGACCAAAAGCGGTCGTCTGACGGCAAATTCAAACAGCTTTTCTTTCATCGTTAGCTACCTTTTCTATGTGTGAAATTATGATAATTATTATTATGTTAATTTTTAATGACGAACCGTCATCAATCCAATCAAAAAAAATAGCGTTACCGCTATTTTTCATAAAAACCTTGTATTAAAACGTGGCTGAGTCCAAATCAATTCCTTGACGTTTTAGCGTTGCTACTTCGTCTGCGAGCACAGTCTGTTTAAGTTGTTTGATAAATGCTTGTTGATCGGCATCGGTTTGTTTCCACTGCAAACCATCCATGACGATGTTTACGTGTGACAACAAAATATTTTCTAGTATCAAGCCTTCTTGAGGGCAGGCCATTGTTTCTTTTTTTAAGAATAGACCAATACTGCCAAATACCATGGAATAAATCGTTAGGGATATTTCGTCCAGACTTTTCCCTTCGGGCAGTGTTAATTCGTTATTAGCGACAGCTTCTTCAATAACGCTATTACAAGTTTCACGCAAAGTATCATTCAATTCCACATGTTCATTGGCTCGGCTTTCGGATGCTTTATCAAAGCTTTCTGCGTTGGTGCAGGCATTCAGTACAAAATTATTAGGAGAGAGCAGAACAGAGATTAAATAAGACATGCAGGCAGACAGCATTTTAAATCTGGCGCAGGAATCGAGAGAAGTAGCTTTAATAAACATAGCGATTTTTTTCTTCATATCGCGATTGCATAGGGCGACAAACACATCTTCTTTTGACGTGAAATGGTTATAAACCGTGCCTTTGGAATAACTGACTTGGCCGATGAGTTTGTCCATCGTCAGCATAGGAAAACCTTCCTGATGAATGATGGCTTGTGCCTGATCAAGAATATCGTTTTCGCGACTTTCTAATGTTTCTTTACTGAGATAACGAGGTGCCATAATGCCGTTAGATTTATGTCAATTTTTGGCATTAAAAAATAAAAGTGACGATGCGTCAAGAAAAAAATGACGCATCGTCAAAATAAAATTCAAACCATAAAGTGAGTTTCTACTGTTGCATGAAGTTAAAAAAATAAAGTTTTTAAAGTCTCTATAGCCGAGCAAAATAGTCCAGCAAACACGCACTTAATGCTTTATAGCCCTTTTCGTTTAAATGCAGGCTGTCATTATCGAACAATGTCGGATCTGGTAAGCCAGACTCATTAATTGTAGCGGCATACAAATCGACAAACTTGGTATTTGGTCTGGTTTTCGCCAAACGTGCTAGCATCTGATTGGTTTGCTTTATTTCTGTCAGTAAATGTTGCCGCGCTGGGCTGGGTTTAATTGCAACAATCGCAACAGGAATACCTGCAAAGTGCTGGTCAATTTTTTCCAGCAAAGCAATGTATAGCTCAATGACTTTATTACTGCTTTTGCGATTGCCTAAATCGTTATCTCCCGCATAAAGTACAATCGATTTGGGGTTTTGAGGCACAACGAGACGTTCGAAATAGTAAATGCAAGCATCAATTGTTGCAGCGCTAAAGCCCAGATTGATTAAATCCTGTTGTTGCAAGGCGTTATTGATGTTGTGCCAAAGCGTGAAGGAAGACGACCCATAGAATACCACTGGATTGGCTCGTTTCTCAGTCTGACTGATGCGAAATTCAAGGGCGCGTACATCCGATTCGAACTCAGATTCTAATTGATTAAGGCTATGTAAGTTAGAGCAAAAGCCAGATAATGAACTTAAATACGGCGCAGTCGTAATGGTGCTGGCTAACTCAATTGCTTCTTCGACGTGCTGACGAAACTCTGTCTGATATGCGGCTAAAAAGGTGTTCATACTCGCACTATCTTGCTTATCGACTCGACTGGATAACTTAAACGCAGGCTTTATAACGACCGAATAAATAGTGTGATCGACACGTTTATCGAAATTGGCCACTGCAATCGGCACAATCCACGGTTCTTCATCGTCAGGCAACTGCTGAGCAATTTCAAAGGCCGAGGCTCTTAATGGCCCAGGGGAATGCTTCGTATCAAACTTTGCTCCTTCAGGCGCCATTAATAAAGGTGTATTTTGTTGAAGAGTTGCTGTTGTTGCAGCAAGAAACTCGGTATAACTTTTTTTATCTTGCGACAACTCATCCCAACTATCGACGAACAAATAACCAAAGCGTTGATAATAGGCATCACGCCAGTATTCATCGCCTTTACTACGGCGTACTACACGTAATCCACTGATACCGTACTGTTTGTCTATAATCATTGAGCCAATGAACTGTGCGTCTAAAGGGAAACGAAAGCCATTGGGTAAAAGTGTACTTTTTGAACTATTAAGGTGATTGTAAATAAACAAACAACCTGCTTGTTTGGGCAAGTTTTCTAACCCTTTGATCACATAAGGGACTTTCTCAAAGATTTGTTTAAATAGTTCCGATCCTGCTCTGGCAACGTCAATAGTGGGAGTCTCATCTGGCAAATGAGTGATATGGTCATAGGCATGTTGTAAGTGCCGGTAAAAACCGTTTTCCCGTTGCACATCCTTTAAGATATCCAGACACATGCCCGCAATTGAGCGTTCTAACGTTGCGCCAAAATGTAGGCTTTTATACAAGATAGCAAACGCATCGTCGGTTGTAGTTGGGCTTTTGAGCAATTCTTGCACCTTGTACAGAGGTGAACTGACAGGTAATAGAGCGGCGTTTTGATCAACTACATTGCCGACCGCTAAGACTTCATCATTCGCACTTTGTGACAAGAATCGCATGCGAGCAGATAATAAATGGGCGCCAACTAACCAGATTAATCGATACCAGTATTTATGACTCAACTCTTTGTTTTCGCAGAGCAGTGTTACTAGGCGCTCACGGGATAAATACATAATGGTGCTATCCCGCGAGGCAATAATAGAAGTGCGGTTTTTTAACTGAGCTTCGCCCAGTGTTGACCAGTTAAATAACGTCCCTGTGCGTACAATTGTACGAGTTGTGATGATATTTCTATGCTCAGTCTGATAACTGACGATCACTTTACCACGCAGCAACAAATACAAACCATCAGAGTTTTGATCTTGCTGGCTGATAATGTCCCCTTGCGATACCAACATCATTTGCATGTGCTTGCTAAACGCTTGTTTTTCGGCGATGGTAAATCCTTCAAAAAAAGAGGCTTGATTGATTTTTTGCAATGCGTCTTTTTTTGATAAAGGCAAAAACTGTTTGTTGACCAAAGGCCTTGTTTCGTCAAATGCCAAGCTTTCGTTGGCAAGGAAAGGTCGAGTTTGGTTGTGAATGGCTTCTAGCATGCCAATAGAAGATTGATAAATATACTGTAGTAGTCGATTACCAAACTCAGGATACTTACTGATAGTGCGTTTTAATTTACGAACTGAAAAACGAATCAAAGTGGTTTTTTTGGTTGCTGAATAAGTGGTGGCATAACGAGAAGGGTAGCGAAAAGCAGACCAACCAACAGGCGCATAAACTTCGTTTACTAAACCGACGTTGTACTCTTTTCCCGCATCACGCAAGGGAATCGAGGCACTTAACTCGCCTGAGAGTAAAAAGAAAATGTACTCGCCAAGATCAAATTGCTTTACTAGATGCTCGCCTTTTTTTAGTGAAATAGGCTGTGACATTTTTTCCATTGTCGCCAACAAAGCGTCATCAGTTTGGTTCTCCATAAAGGGTAATTTTTTAATTTGTTTCAATAATTCCATGATGACCTCTGTTTGCTGTAAAAAACGCTAGGTAAAGTAAACTGATTACGTTGATTTTACTGTCTTGCGTTACTCTTTTACTTTTCTTGTCTGTCTATTGCCTTGCTATTTCTTGTGCTGCTGTCATTGAAAATGACGCTATTTTGCGAATTAATCAGAATCTTAGCTTGGACGTTTAAGCGTTAAAATATTGCCAGCTTCATTATAGTCACTGCCTCCTAAACGACTTAAAGGATTAATAGACTTGCTATTAATAGTGGTTCGCTGCTCAGTTTGGGTGACAGTATCGTCTGCTACATAAAGAGATTGCACTTGCAGGTAACAGGCCAATTGTGACTCACTTAATTGATGTACATCGTACAAAGTACAATACATGGCAATCTTCGCCTCGCTAATACGAGGTAAATCATGCATAAAAGGCGTTAGAGCTAAACCAGAATGCGTTAACTCCGATTCACCGTAAGCAAGCCCTGCGGCACTTTGGTTGACTTGCTCCACCAGTTCTGCACTGGGAATGTGCAACACACAGGCCTTATTCTCTAACAAATTGTGTTTAGTATCCTTCATTATGTTTGCATCCTTATTACCAATGGATACGACCAATAAGGCAGGGTCGGAAGATAACGGTGCAAAATAAGAGAAGGGCGCTAGATTATAAGTCGGTTCTGTAGTGGTTAGGGTATTTTGCGTTAGAATCCAAGCAATAGGTCGTGGGATAATACTTTGCGTCATCAAATGATAGCGATTGTTTGCCGATAAGGAACTGAAGTCAAAAATCATAACGCCACCTTTACTGTATTCATAACGTACTTACTAATTAAGAGATAACAGAATAAATGAATAAATCCAATGTTTTACAGGCTATTATTGCCACATTAGAAGTGCAATATCAAACTGCTATTGACGCAGCGAAAGAAGCCCATAAAACAGCAACAGACGATGAAACCATCGCCGAAAATAAATACGATACCTTTGCCTTAGAGGCGTCTTATCTTGCCCATGGGCAATCGCAAAGAGTACTCGACTGTGAAAATAATCTGCGCCTTTTTAAAACTTTTCCCATTAAGCACTTTTTGGCAACTGATGTGATCGACGTTGGTGCACTTGTTGCACTAACCAAACAAAATGCTGAAGCTTGCGGCACACAAATGAAGCATTACTTTATTGGGCCAAGTTGTGGTGGTTTGCAAGTAACGGTAGGAAATATGGACTATATGGTCATTAGCCCCCAATCGGCTTTAGGGCAAACATTGATTGGTAAGTACCTTGATGATGAGGTCCGCATTCCGGTTGCTGGCCAATTAATCGATTATGATATTACGGAAATTTGCTAAGTGAACTCTGTTTACCCAACAACCATGACCTGTCTCTTTTGTCTTTTCCATTTTGCTTCTCTAGAGTAAAAAACCATTCTACGGTAAGAAAAATCCTGTTCTTAATGTTTGTTCAGAATGTATGCGGGAGTAAATGAATTTTATGTAACACTGTTCCTTGGCGGCTATTCAGTTGCTTGAAAAATACATATCATGCTGTGTTTTAAAGTGTTTTGTTTTAAATAGCCGCTCTTAGACAATTACATTTAAACAGCCATCCTTGTTTTTGATTACGTTGCTTATCATGCCAAACTCAACTACCTTGCTTTTCTTTGCACTGCTTTTTTTCTCTGCTCTGTGTAATGCCATTATTATTCCTTTTATGGCGTTTTTCTTAGTTGAAGGCTTAGCAGAAGCCCCTTGGAAACTGAGTGTCTATTCTGGCTTATCCGTTTTATTCACTGTGTTATTAAATCGTACCTTTGGTAAGTATATTGCGTCCGGCGCTGCTATTTTGCCTATTGTTATCGCGGCAAGCGTAGGGTATTTGATTGCGAACGTGACCTTATTTTTCCATCCTACCTACTTAATTGCTCTCACTGTGGGAGTGATGGGGTTTGGTTTAAGTTCCAGTGCCATTTCCACTGTGTTTAGCCTTGGAGCTTCAATCGCCAAACACAACGATGTTCCATTAACGAGATTGAATGCCTATATGCGAGCGACCACCTCGGTGGCTTGGATGATCGGCCCCGCATTGTCTTATCTTGTTGCCTACTGGTTTGATGTTAATTTTGTCTTTTTATTAGGCACACTATTGGCGTTAGTTTGGCTCACAGTATTAGGACTTAGTGCAATTAGATTAGATATCAAACGAGATAAAAAAGTATCTGATGAACAAGGTAAAGGCACAAATTCAAAGCATTATTTATGGCTAACCATGAGTTTTATTTTTACTCTGTCATTCGCCCATTCACTGACGTTTTCATCTTTACCAGTATTTTTTGTGCAAGAGGTAAACTTGCCTTATTTTGCGCCTGGGCTGGCATTCAGTATCAAAACATGCATTGAAGTTATTGCGATTTTCTCGACGCCATTTTTAATTGTCCGTTACGGTATAGAAAAGGCGTTAGTAGGAACAGCTGTTCTTGCGGTGATTGCGATTAGTATGCTTTCGTCAGTCACTTCATTTTATCAAATGCTAATTGGGGCAGCGTTGGAAGGCGCTTATTACGGCCTTTATGCAAGCTTGGGTATCAGCTTTGTGCATCAACGTATTAAAGGCCATAGTGCACAAATTAATGCCATGTATTGGAATACGTTGATTGTGAGTGGGTTATTAGCAGGACCGCTGGTTGGTCTAATAGCCGAATACCATAATTTTCGTACTGTTTTACATGTTGCAATTGCGGTGGCAGTTTGCGCTCTTGTGAACATTCTTTACCTTTCCTGCAACACTCAATGTGATAACAAATCTAGATCGACACAATAAAAAACTGTTGAGTGAATCTATGAGCTGTCTTTATTTTGACCAATTGGTACAAAATAGTTATAGTTAGGGACGAAAGTAATAAATTTTTTGGAGTTATTATGCCTTGGGAAAAAACATTTGATGTCGAGAAAGCCATTGAAAATGCCATGTTGCTTTTTTGGCATCAAGGCTATACCGACTCATCCATGGCCGCTATTTTGTCGGCGACAAAACTCACCAAAGGCAGTTTTTATAATGCCTTTGGTAGTAAACAAAACTTGTTTATACAAGCGTTAAAAAAGTATGGCCAAGGTCGCCGTGAACGAATCCAACACCTGATTGAGCAAGATTCCCCTAAGCAAGCAATTGAGGACTTCTTTCATGGATTAGTCGCAGAAACAGTGCAAGATCACCACAAAAAAGGCTGTTTTATGATTAATACCCTGCTTAACCTTGAATCTTATGAGCAAGAAATCCAACGTGTTGTTAAAACAGGGATTGCCAATTCGGAAACCTTTTTCAAACAAATGATAGAACTTGGTCAAATGCGAGGTGAGATAGCAACAACACTCAGAGCAGATGAACTGGCCTGCTTTTTTGTTGGCACCATGGTCAGTATTCGAGTATTGGGCCGAGGTTTCTATGATAAAACCGCCTTACAACTTATTGCTAACCAAGCCTTACTTCGACTTCAATAACATTCTTTTATCTAAGAGAGCTTGACAAGTTTATTTACTTCAATTAAATTTAAACCAATTGGTACAAACAATTTTGACAAACAGGAAATATCATTCGCTTGTCTAGTGTTTTTAGCCATATTATCGTTATCATTGTTATCTGACGATACGCTGAGTTAAGCGTGTCGTTTTTTTAGGAATATGTTTGTACTAATAGGTACAATAAATTTATCTGAGTTAAGAGGTGTGTTATGAAAAGGTTAATTTCACTGCTTTCTGCTAGTCTGGCGTTATCTTTTTTTTCATTGTCAAGTTATGCCGATGCGGATACCAGTAAAGTAAGATACGGCACTGAGAATGTAAAAGGGGTGAATATATTCTTCCGCGAAGCAGGTAATCCAACAAAACAAGCGGTTGTATTACTGCATGGTTTCCCGTCTTCTTCTTACCAATATCGTGAAGTATTGAGTGCTTTGGGTGATGAGTTCTACCTAATCGCACCTGATTACCCAGGGTATGGCCACAGTGATAAACCAAAAAATACAGAATATACTTACACGTTCGATAATGTTGCAGCCACCATGCAACAGTTTCTTGAGCAGAAAAGTATTAAAAATTATGTGTTGATGATTCACGATTTTGGGGCGCCGGTTGGTTTTAGAATCGCTACAGCAAATCCTAATGATGTGGCTGGTTTTGTTGTGATGAATGGCAATGCTTATGAAGAAGGGTTAAGTAAAATTCTTCAGGGTAGTTTGCAGTCTAAACGCACACCGGAAGATGAAGCGAAAAGAAAAAAATCACTATTTGGTTTAGGCAGCATCAAATGGCAATACACCCAAGGAGCACGTAATCCAGAAAGCATGACGCCAGATACATGGACGCTTGATCATGCAATCATCAACCAACCAGATGTAATCGAATTAAACTTAGACATGTTGTATGACTATAATTCGAACGTTGCTTTGTATCCAAAATGGCAGCAATACTTGCGTGATACTCAGCCACCATTACTTATGGTGTGGGGAAAAGGCGACCCTTTCTTTATTGAAGCGGGTGCGGAAGCCTACAAAAGAGATGTAAAAGAGATTGATTACCACATCTTAGACACGGGCCATTTCCCTTTGGAAGAAGATGCAGAATTTATCGTCGAAAAGATGCGTAACTTCCTCAAAAATAGCCTCAATTAATAGCGTGCTCTCCAAAAAACGACCTTGCTTAACTACAAGGTCGTTTTCTTATTTTTCGATAACCACTTATATTTTTCGATAGCCACTTATATTTTTGGATAAATGCTTATTTTTGGATAGCCACGCTATTGCTAGGTAACTCTCGCATTATTACTGCGCGCCTTTTTCCATGATAAAAAGGCGAAGCAATGTAGAGACTCAGTCACTAAATAAGTCACTAAGTCGGTCACTAGGAAAGACGTTTCACATCGACGGATACACGCAAGTGTTGTTCATCCCCACCATCAAAAATAAGCCCTTGTAGTGGTGCGACATCAGCATAATCACGGCCCCATGCTGTCACAATATGTTGTTCACAAGGCATAACATTATTGGTTGGATCAAACTCGACCCAGCCTAGTTTCTCCCCCATATAAACCGCAAACCACGCGTGGGATGCATCTGCACCAACCAGCTTTTCTTCTCCTGGCGGAGGGAGTGTTTCTAAATAACCGCTCATATAACGAGCAGGTAGGCCAACAGAGCGTAAACAAGCAATTGCTAAATGCGCAAAATCCTGACAAACACCACTACGTTGGTGCAGCACTTGCTCCAACGGCGTGGCGACATCTGTGGTGTTGGGGTCGAAGGTAAATTCGTGGAAAATCTTAGCGGTGAAATCTTGCACTGCTGCCAGCAGTGGTTGCTGATCAATGAAGCAGTCATCAGTGTAGGCGCTCAATTGCTCTGAACACTGTATATGAGGAGAATCAAATAGGTACTCTTTCACTAATCGTTGTTCTGGCAAAGTTGTTTGCTGTAATTGTTGTCTTAACTGACCACAAGTTATGGAAGAATCTAATGATTGATCGAGGAAGAGTGGTGTCACTTCGACATCACTGATCACATCAATCGTTAGACTATTATGAAGCTCTTCGATAGAAAAATAGAGGGTTTGGTTGCCAAAGTAATCTGAGCGAATCTGTTGATAACTCGGTGTGGGGGTAATTGCCAACTTTTGTAGTTGGCAATTCTGTTGCGATGTATTACGTGGTAGTAAATGCGCTAAATTGTAACAGAGGCTCACGGGAGCACTGTATTGGTATTCAGTAATATGACGCACTTGAAATTTCATTCTTTACTGCTCGCTTGCATTCAATTGGTAGTGTAGTTTGATTGCGATAAAGGGTGAGGGGCACTGGTGTGATCAAAATATTTATCATTAATCAGCTTGGTAAATTGGCCCAACCAGTCCATGAGTTGAGTCAACAATAGGTTGAGTTTTTCCCTCTGTTGCGACGTGGTTTCTACCGCCACTAACTCAATTAAATTCACACCTTCTAACAAGGCTAGGCACTGGGTAATTAGTTCGCTTTCAGGGCTAGCGTGGCTCCTTGGTAGTTCCAACAAGCATTGCTGAATTTGCCTTAATTGATAAAACAATGAACGAGGGTTGATCGCGTCCATCATCAATAAATCCAAGCCATAATCGATTTGTGAGTGATTACGATAGCGGCGCCGGAAAGAAATTAAGGCCTCGGCGCTCAATAATACAGACTCCAGAACCTGTTGTTGGGCATTTTCTTCTGCTAAGACGCGAGTAAAAGCGAGTTGAATTAAGGCAGCTGTTTTTAAGGCTCGTTCTGTGCGTCGCCCCAGTTCTTGGAATGTCCAATCCAAACCTCGTAACATGCTCTCGTGATACAGACCAGACAAAGCAAGTAAGGAAGTGACCAGATTGTCTAAGACTTCTTCTGGCGAAAATACTTGGTTGTCGGCTTGAAACTGGTCGAGCTGGTGTAATTGGTCTCTAAGACCATTAATAATAATTCGAGTATCAGAGGATAAGGTTTCTTTCGCTTGCTCACTGCATCCTAAAATCGCCTGCAAATCGGCTTTAATCGATCCTTGTTGGTCTGTGGCAATTAGATTTATTAATGCTTGTTTGCAGAGATAAGTTGATTGCTGAAGTTGGTCATTGAACGGGTTTTGTCCTGTTGTTTGTCGAGCAATCACATCTAATAACAGCGTACAGCTGGTGTTTGATAGGGGGTCAATGTCATACAATTTTTTTAATAAAGTACGCAAAAAGCGCGCATTCATTTCAATACGTTCTGCGTAGCGGCCTAACCAAAATAAATTCTCTACCACTCTACTGGGCACATTTTCTTGCACTGGTAGCGGGAGATTTTTGCCTTCGCTTAATAAGGTAATGGGGCTTTCTGGTTTTTCCGCCAAAACCCATGTGTCCTTACTGTTGGATTTAGACAAATTCGAGACAATCATTTCTTCTGTGGCGGCGCCAACACGTGATAGCCCACCAGGTAGCACTTGATAGCCATTGAGTGTAGCTGCGCTAAAAGTGCGTAATAGGCTCGGCTTTGCCTGCAACCCATCACTATGCCAAACAGGAATGACTGATCCAGGAATATAACTTTGTGCGACATACAAGTGCGGTTGTGCTTGTAACATCTCAATCGCATCGGCTTTGCCTGCATCTGTTAGGGTATGACCATAAATGCTCGGCCCCTGTTGACGACTTGTCGGCTTAATAATCAGCTTCTCAATATTGGCGATCACGTACGCTAAATCATCAGGTTCGCCGCACCACCAAGTGGGTACAGAAGGGAGGAGCAAAGGCTCATCTAAGAGAAACTCACTAACACGTGGTAGATATTTTAATAACGCTGGTGCTTCCAAAATCCCACAGCCTAATGGATTGGCCAGCACAACATTGCCAGCACGAGCAGCTTCGAGTAAGCCAGCCACGCCTAGCATCGAATCTGGGCGCAGTTCAGCCTGGTCGCAGTACACATCATCAATATGTCGGATGATAACATCCACACGCACCAAGCCATTTAATGATTTCATCCAAACCTTGCCATTACGAACGGTAAGATCACCACCTTGAACCAAGGGGAAACCAAGATAGTTGGTTAGGTAGGTTTGTTCAAAATAATTCGAATTAAATACACCGGGGGACAATATGACAATGCGTGGTGTGTTAGTCCACGGTAAGGTTAAAGCGGCTAATGTTTGCTTTAAGGTTTGAAAGAAAGGCGCCAAACGTCGTACCTGACTTTGTTGGTACGTCTCAGGCATGACTCTGGACATGACCGTACGGTTTTCCAAAGCGTAGCCACTGCCACTAGGGATTTGAGTACGGTCCGCAATAATATGATATTGACCCGAAACATCCCGCACCATGTCCACAGCATGCAGCAATAAAGCATGTTGGCCAACGATCGGCATATTATGGCATTGGCGTAAAAAAGCAGGATTCGTGAAAAGAATGTCGGCTGGTATGAGGCCTTGCTTGATCAGGTTTTGCTCGCCGTAAATGTCTTGCAAAATGCCATCTAATAATCTGGCTCTTTGTTGTAGACCTTGTTCAATTTGTTGCCATTCTGATGCCGCAATAATATTCGGAACAATATCCAGAGCCCACACTCGTGATGTTTTTACCTCATGGCTAAGATCATAAACAGCACCATCTTCTCTAAGAATTCGTTGCGCTTGCCGTTTACAATCTTGTACCCCTACATCACCTAACGTTTGCAATTGTTGGAGTAAAAATTGCCAAGGGTGACGAGGCAAACGGGTCTCGTCCAGCGCCTCGTCATAGGCATGCGTGGGAGCATCGTATACAGATAATGTGAAAGCAGAAGAGGCTTTCTCATCGGTTAAATCAGATTTGGCCGGCATAGCGTGTCTAAACTCAAAAATGTAAAAAGCGATAGCACATCATTCTAACTGCGAACTGTTTGACAGATTCGCAGAACTGCTTGGCTAGCAATCAGCATAAGCCAAAGCAATAGCAAAGACGATGCGCTTGTTAAGCTTATAGGGTAATAGAATAACGGGCGAATATTCATATGATTAATTCAGGCATTTTTTCTACTTAAGCCGTGTTTTCTGGATGAAACTGAAACCAGTTATCCGTAATCTGCTCAGTGAGTTTAATAATATCCACCTGAATATCGTTTAAATATTCACTGAATTTATCATTAATGTCTTTTGAGCTATGGATGGTGTACTCATTATTTTTAAGACGCTCTAGTAAAGAAGCAATCCCTTGGCCTGCATGGGGCAATTGGGAAGCCGCAATTTTAATTTGCTCTACACAGTAAGTTAACGTACGTGGCAAAAATGGATCGTTTAATAAAAAATTGACGACCTTGGCCCCTGTAATCGAAGTACGTACTGAACGGCGATAATCCAAATAACCACTTTGCGACTTGAGCACTTTAGACCAAATAACCTGATCCAAATGCAAACCCTGATCTGCGGCGGATTGTGTTATCAATGAGGTGGCCGCATCAAGAATGCGAGTATTCATATCGGCGCGTTCTAAATAACGACCCATAATTAAAAAATGCCAACCTGAGTCACGACTCATAGTGCCAGCCAATAACCCAATAATCTTCTGACAACCTTCAATCAAGGTATTCAAGAACATATGTCGACCAGAGCGATTAATGCCTTGCTTAATGTTTTGGGTCGCATACAAATCAAGCTCACAAATCAACTCCCACATTTCGCCAGGTACAACATCACGAGTGGTACGAATGTTCTCTTTCACCATTTTTAAGGAGGATAAAATCGAGCTAGGGTTGGTATCATCGGCTAATAAAAACTTCACGACATTGCGTTCGTCTTTTACTTTATAACGCTGCTCGAACTCTTCCTCACCGCTAATGATTTCAATCAGGTTGTACCAAGTGATTTCGATGTCTTTAGGAAGATCAAATAACAATTCATCATACACACTGACTAAACGGGCTGTGTTTTCTACCCGCTCCAAATAGCGAGCACTCCAAAATAAACGTTCTGCGACTCGTGATAACATCATTACAGCTCCTCCGTTTCTACAATCCAAGTGTCTTTACTGCCACCGCCCTGTGAAGAATTTACCACTAAAGAACCTTTTTTCATCGCCACACGAGTCAAACCACCTGCCGTGACATAAATATCTTTACCTTGCAAAATAAAGGGCCGCAAATCCAAATGCCTAGGCTCTAAAGAACCCTTAGAAATTAACGTTGGCGCAGTGGATAATTTTAACGTTGGTTGGGCAATATAATTACGTGGGTGCTTGGTAATTAATTCGGCAAATAGTGCCTGTTCTTTTTTCGTGGAATGCGGGCCAACCAACATGCCATAACCGCCAGATTCATTCGCAGGCTTCACCACCAATTTATCCAGATTTTCTAAGACATAAGCGCGCTGGTCCGGCTCTTCACACAAATAGGTTTTGACGTTTTTAAGGATGGGTTCTTCTTTTAGATAATAACGAATAATGTCAGGCACATAGGCATACACAACTTTGTCGTCCGCCACGCCAGCCCCAGGAGCATTAGCCAAAGCCACATTACCTTTACGCCAAGCACGCATTAAGCCAGGCACACCTAACACGGACTCAGAATCAAACGCCTCTGGGTCTAAAAACAAATCATCAATACGGCGATAAATCACATCTACCCGCTCTGGCCCATTGATGGTTTTCATGTACACACAATCATCGCTGTCCACAAATAGATCACTGCCTTCCACCAACTCTGTGCCCATCTGTTGTGCTAAAAATGCATGTTCAAAATAGGCCGAATTATAAATACCGGGCGTCAGCACCACAATCTCTGGCTCTTCAATGTCCCTTGGCGATAACGAGGCCAAGGTATCAAACAATTGTGAGGGATAAGAGCCAATAGGCTGAATACGATCTTTTTCAAACAATTCAGGCAAAACCCGCTTGGTAATCGCACGATTTTCCAACATGTAGGAGACACCAGAAGGCACGCGTAAATTGTCCTCCAGTACGTAAAACTCCCCATCTTCTGCCCTTACCAAATCGGTGCCACAAATATGTGCCCACACCCCATGAGCAGGGGAGATACCAATACATTCAGGACGGAAGTTTTTCGAATCTTTGATAACGTGCTCAGGGATAATGCCATCTTTAATGACATTTTGGTCATGGTAAAGATCGTCGATAAAAAGGTTGAGTGCCGTTAAACGTTGTTTTAAACCTTGTTCGGCAATGCGCCAATCGGCGGCGCTGATAATGCGGGGAATAATGTCAAAAGGCCATGCTCTATCGATATTGCCTTCTTCGGTATAGACGGTGAAGCTAATGCCCATTTCTTGAATCGTCGCTTCGGCCATTAAACGTCTTGTTTCTAACTCATCCTCCGACAAACTGTCTAAATAGCCCAGAAGCTGTTGTGCTGGTGGCCGCGCTTGTTGTTTGGCATCGATCAACTCATCAAAAAAATCACCAGACTGATAATTACTGCTCATTGTTTCCATTGTCACCTCATTCTTCTAATTGTTGTGGGAGCGAACGCTGTTTATGACTGAATATCGATTTCTTCTCGGCGCTTTTCCTTTTTGCCTTGTTTTGGTGCAAAAAACCGACTGTTATTAGCGTGCCACGCTCCATTTAAGGGAGACTTTGTAATATCTGCGGGAGTAATCTGCGCTTGGATGTAACATCCAATTAGCCTATTTCACTGGCGTTACTATTACTCTCGCTTTTGTTGCAGCAAGATTTACGCCAGCCCCAATATTCAAACAAGAAATCAATGACTAAGGAGAAAGGAACAAAGTACGTATTATGGAATCGTTTTTATCATTGATCTTGATTTTATTTTATTTGTAAAGAACAGAGAGTCTATCAATGTTATAGCTCTATGCTTTCGTAACAGTTGTGCCTGTATTGATATTGACTCTATTTTAAATGGTTCTGTGGTAACGGTGATTGCCCAAGAACGGCAACGACCAGAATAAAGTCATCTTCTTTAGTAAAGTAGGCCGTGTGTTTGCCAATAGGGAAGTAGAAGCCATTTTGGTATAACTCATCACAGCGCCTACCAACTGCTGGATTGTCAGCAAGCAGTTGAAAAGCAGTGAGTAATCTTTCTCTATAGTTATGCCATTGTGATTCGGAAAAGTTTTCAATTGTGTAGTTTTTAATGTTACACAAATGGCTCTGCGCTAATTTACTCAGCTTATATTGGCTCGTTTGCATGTTTTAAGTTACAGGCTCTTCAAGAATGTTTCGCCATCAACGATATCACCTTGTGCGAGATCTTTTTTTGCGGCCTCAAAGCAGTGTTTAATATAATCTGCTTTCATTGCTTCAAGTTCCTCGTAATCTTGAATCGACATAACAACGACAGCATCTTTGTTGTTTTTGCTGATCTTAACTGGCTCTCGTTGAGCGCTTAGGAGTAGTTCGCCAAAATGACGTTTAGCGTCATTCGCTGTTAATGTGTGCATGTTAAACTCCAAACTTGGGTGGTAAGTAAGAGTATCATTATCCGTGCAAAATGTTTAATTTGATTAAATCGTGCGATTTAATCGTAGCCTCAATAAATTTCTCAAGACATTCCCCACTATCTGATCTCTCTCTGAGCTCATTTTTTCTGTAATCAATGGCTTACACGATTTTGCGAGAATTCCTACTTGATCGAGCCTATGAGCTGATCTAGTATTGGCCTTGAGGCGTCGAAACCTCTTATACACAAGTCGGTAAACCCAACCCCGAAAGCGTTGGTTTTTTTGTGCCTGCTGTTTAGGCACAAAAAGTGTTATGTCGGGAGGGCGAGGAATACAAGACCCGTGAGGGAAATAACTCCGCCTGAACTTGTGCAGGTTTCGAACCTCCTGACCCTTTCAATAGGGAAAATTTCGAAATAAACACAGGAGGCCAATCATGGCTAATTTATCAAATTCTCTAGCAAAGTTACCCCGCATTTATGCGTCCGATCACTTTCAATACGCCGTTAGCGCAAAAGAGCTGTATCAGTTTTTGCTGCCCCTTCCGCCCAGCCCAACGTTAAAACAAGCGCCCATGCCGTATGGGCGTTGGATCGATCACCGTGTGATGTATTACGGTTTTGAGGCTGGGTACGATTTTGTCTTGTTGGAGGAGAAAGACACTAGAAGATCGCCTGACTTTTCCCTTAGTTTGAATATGGCAAAAGAGCTAGCGCGACTGGAACGCACTGCCCAAGGCAGGGAGGCACGTTACCACTTTATCAATTTTGAGCAGGAGTTAACCAAGCAGGACCTGCGCAAAACCTATGGCGACAAACTGGATAAAAAAGTCAAACAGCTCAACCAGTTAGCCGAGTCCATAAGGGTGGGTGAAAACGTCATGGTGATTCCCACCATTGATGTAATTAACCTGATCAAAGCGATTCGAGAATACCAAAGCATCGCCGATCTTTATCTTAAACCCGAGCACGATATTAACCCCTATTGGGTCAATGAGGTCATTGAGCAGCTCAAACAAAAAAGCGGTAAATTGCTGCTCGATGAGGAAGAAGCCAAATAACGAAACCAAGCAATCAAACCACTGGCGTTGCCGACATTGCGACAACCCCAGTGGTTTTTCATTTTGTATTGTTAAAGAGCGTTTCTAATTTATCCGCGTTCCACACAGTAATCGATTTTTCGCTACATATTCCCGAAAATTTGGAACATTTTTGGCGACGTTTTATTTGTCTTTAACGTGTGGACGGGACAGATGTAAAAAGCAAGCGTAATTTGGGCGATAGCACGTTGGTGAAAGCGAAAGAAGGCAAGTGGGGAGTTTGACATAACAAAATCCTTGTAATTTATTTCCATTGACTTGGGAAGATAAAACCATCCATTTGATTTATCTAAAAGTATGAGTGCGTTAAAAAGCGAGCGGATAATAGCAAGCTGTTTATGGATTGTACAGGGGGGTAAATACAAAAATGGTCACTACAAAGATACTTACTCCAAGTTAGGATGGTTTTTTATAACTGCTACTTCTGTTCCATTGTTGTTTAGAAAAATTTATAACATTGTAGCTTTTAATTTTACTCAAGAAATTAGCTGTTCGTTTTCTCTTTACTGCTTTTGGGTGGGGAGTATTCACACAAGTCTTCAATAATACATGCATCACATCTGGGTTTGCGAGCAACGCAGATATAACGGCCGTGCAGGATCATCCAGTGGTGGGCGTCGAGTAGGAATTCTTTGGGTACGAATTTGAGTAGCTTCTGTTCGACTTCCAGTACGTCTTTGCCCGGTGCCACTTTGGTGCGATTACTAAAGCGGAAAATATGGGTGTCAACCGCCATTGCAATTTGGCGAAAGGCGGTATTGAGTACGACATTGGCGGTTTTACGGCCGACACCTGGTAGGGCTTCTAGCTCTTCTCGTGTTTCTGGTACAACCCCGTCGTGCTTTTCGATCAGCATGCGACAGGTTTTGATCACGTTTTCTGCCTTAGCATTAAAGAGGCCAATGGTTTTTATGTATTCTTTTAACCCATCGACCCCAAGATCGAGTATAGCCTGTGGTGTATTAGCAACAGGGTACAGTTTGCGAGTGGCTTTGTTCACACTCACATCCGTGGCTTGAGCAGACAATAGAACCGCAATAAGCAGCTCAAAGTTGCTGCTGTATTCTAATTCTGTTTTGGGGTGTGGGTTTTCGGCGCGTAAACGGGCAAAAATTTCGTGACGCTTGGTTTTATTCACCTTGTATTCGCTCCATGTGTTTGTTGTCTTCTTTGCTGTCTGCTTTTTGACGATAATGTGTTTTCTACTAACTTGCTTTCTGATAAACAGACAAACGCTAGGGTGTAAAAACTAGCCTGTAACTCGCACTCGACGGCTGACTTTTTCTTGATTGGCTTTTAACTTATCCAGACGCGCTTTTTCTTTTTGATCCCAGTAATTTTTAGTAGCGATCAAGAAGCCTAAACCAATAAACGCACCAGGCGGCAAAATAGCAAATAGCACATCGGGGTAATCACTGAACACTGTTATTTTCCAGTTACTGGCCATATCGCCAAACAGCAATGACATGTCGGTAAATAGCGTTCCTTGACCCACTAACTCACGCATGGCGCCAAGCAAAATCAAGACAATCATGAAGCCCATACCCATCATAAATCCATCAACAATAGAGGGTAATAACGGATTACGGGCTGCGTAGGCGTCAGCACGGCCTAAAATCGCACAGTTGGTTACAATAAGAGGGATAAAAATACCCAGTATTTGATAGAGCTCATAGGTGTAAGCCTGCATGATCAATTCAATGGATGTCACAAAAGAGGCGATGATCATGACAAAGGCTGGCAAACGAACGGCTTCGGTAACATGGTTACGTATCAAAGAGACGGCGGCATTCGCTCCTACCAAAACAATTAAGGTTGCTAAACCTAAACCAATGGCATTGACGACCGTACTGGTTACCGCCAGCAAAGGGCAAAGCCCTAAAAGTTGTACTAGGGCAGGATTGTTTTTCCAGATACCGTTGTAAAGAATTTCAGCGTAGTCTGTGGCTGGCTTGTTATCGGTCTGGGTAGTCGTTATGGCTGAATCTTCAGGAGATTCAATCACCGTATTCTCAGCGCTGGTACTCATGAGTGCCTCTTTGTTTTTCTGCTTTATTGTTGGAGCAGAACGTCTTTGTTGGTTTCAAAATAGGTTAGGGTATTTTTCACTGCTCGCACTACCGCTCTAGGCGTGATGGTGGCGCCAGTGAATTGATCAAACTCGCCCCCATCTTTTTTTACCGCCCATTGGGCTTTGGCTGGTTGGCCAAAAAATACATTCTCGAAAGAGCGTACCCAATCGGACTTTTTAATATCTACCTTATCTCCCAGCCCTGGGGTTTCCTTGTGACTGATAATACGCACACCAGTAACAACACTGTCTTTAGTGATGGCGACCAATAGCAGTAAGTCACCATTGTAACCACCAGTGGCAACGGTTTCGAAAATGATGGCAGAAACGGCATCATCCAAGCGACCAACATAGGCCTTGCTTGGTGCTTCGGTCCCCAATAACGGATCGGCGGCAAGCTCAATTCTGCTGCTATAAAGTTCATTATTGAAATAGCTTGCTGGCAATATTTCCGTAAAGGCAGCCAGCTGTGCCGCGACAATATTGCTATCAATCTGCTGCTTAGTGGTTTGGTGAGTAACGGCGATTAACCCTGCGGTGACGATAGCAAAAATACCTAGCCCAATACTGTTTTTACGAATTGACGCGATTAAGTTCATGGGTTGTCGCCTCCTGTTTTAAGGCCTTTCTTGGCTTCTTTATGCCCATAGGTACGTGGTTGAGCATAATAGTCAATAAATGGAGCGGCAAAGTTCATTAACAGCACTGCAAAGGCAATCGCATCAGGGTAACCGCCCCATGTGCGGATGATATAAATTAGGATGCCAATACCCGCGCCATAAAAGAGTTTGCCTCGGTTGCTGGTGCAAGATGAAACAGGGTCCGTGGCGATAAAGAAAGCACCAAACATTGCTGCGCCAGTTGTTAAGTGGAACCAACTGCTCGCTGCATTGCTGCTATCGATAATATAAAAAAAGCCGGCAATAATAGCTAATGCACTGAGTAACGCCACGGGAGTATGCCAAGTAATAACACGCAAATAGAGCAGGAATAAACCGCCAGCAAGGTAGGCCATATTGATCCAGAAAAAGGCATTGATATTGGCTGGTTGTAGCGCCGGCAAGGTGGCGAAGGCTTCACTGCTCATTAAGCCTTCTTTGTGTTTAAAGGCATCTAGAGGTGTGGCCATTGTGTATGCATCGATAGTATAGGCGTCGACAGCATGAGCTCCCTCGATAGCCCCCGTAAAAATAAGTTTGATACTGTCGGTGAAGGCCATCACTTCATTGGCAGCTGTGACTTCATAAGCACCAAACCACTGAGTCATAGGCACAGGGAAAGAAACCAAAAGTAAGGCATAACCAATCATAGCAGGGTTGAATGGATTATTACCTAAGCCGCCATACAGTTGTTTGGCAACAATAATAGAAAAAGCGACGCCCGTTACCGTGAGCCACCAAGGAACAGAAGGCGGTAAGGCTAAGGCCAATAAAAGTGCCGTTAATACGGCGCTGTAGTCTTGCAAAAAGAACATAATTGAACGGCCACGTAGCTTGAGAACTGCTGCTTCGCAGACCAAGGCTGTGGCAATGGCAATCAACACCTGAATGAATGTGCCCCAGCCAAATAGCCACGTCTGTACTAAAAGCCCCGGTAAGGTGGCTAAAATGACCATTTGCATAATCCAAGCGGTACGATGGCCGGTACGTTGGGTATGGGGTGATGTGATTCGTAATAATGCCATTACAATAACTCTCTTACTAAGGGGCGTTGCTTGGTTTTATTCAGCTTATTGCTCTTTATTCGGTTTCACTCGCAGCCATTTGCCGCTCTGTGGCAGCCAGCTTGTCTTCACACTGGGCTAATTTATCGAGTAAGCCTTGTGTATTGAGTTCTGCCTCACTGGCACCGTCTTTTCGGCGATTTTCTATTTCTCGTTTTACTTTATTGAGTGCGGCTTTCGCCAAAGCATGGTCAATCTTGAGTTGTTTTTGTGGGTTATCAACCTGCACTTTTTTTGCTGCTGGTGCGGTTTGAGTTTTACCCTGATTCATGTCTTGTAACGATTGCTCTAGTGTTTGAATACGCGCTAGGCCCGCTTGATGCTGTTGCTCTAAGCCCGCTAGTTCTGGAAGGTCTAACTCTTTGGCTTTCTCTATGGCTTTTTCGACTTTCTTGTTGGCAGCTTTTGCCATAGCAAGATCGATTTTTGCCTGCTTGAGGGCATCCGTGTTGACTGGTGCGGTATTGGTTGCTTCTTTAGTTGCCTCTTGTGTCTTTTCGTGTGTTTGGTCTTGTGTTTGGGCCTGCTCTAATGCTTGTTTCGCGGCAGCGAGTTTTTCCTCACGGCTGGTGACACGGGCTTTTAGCTCTTCGTTATCTGGGTCAGCAGCAAGTTTTTCATGTGCTTTTTTCAAATGGGTTGTGGCAATGGCAAGGTCCACTTTGGCTTTTTTCAAGGCATCACTGATCGCCGGTTTTTTAGCAGGGCTAGCGCCATCTGCTGCATCAAGCTTAGTTTCTGCCTGCTGCGCATCTTGCAATGCTTTCTCTGCATCCGCGATGGCTTGTATCTGTGCTGTTTCTTTTTCTTTCAGCGCTTCATCATCTGGCGTTTCTGCGAGTTGTTTTTGTACTTTTTTAAGACTTGTTGAAGCAATGGCCAGTGCAACTTTGGCTTTTTTTACCTCAGCGGAGGTAACAGAGGTGCTGGCGTTTATTGCTGGCTTGTTTGTCTGTGGTGTTGCGACATTGGTCGCATTGTCTACATGAGTACTTTCTACATGAGTGCTTTCTAGCTGCTGCTGTACCGCTTGTTTTTGTTGCTCTAACTCGGCAATTTGACCTTGCAAGGTGGCAACGGTATCTGAGTCGCCAGATTCCTGAGCCGCTTGCAGGTTCTTTTGTGCTTTATTCAACTTCGTGCTGGTTAAGGCCAATTCTACCTTTAACTTTTTCAATATGGTTTGAGCATCAGAAGCAGATGTGGCAGCGGCTTTTTCAGGGGCTGGCTTAGTAGCAGGTGCGGCAGCTTTTGTGGTAGACGCTGCTGCTTTGGCTCTATTGGCTTGGCGCTTGGCTTCTTTTTCCGCTGCTTCTGCTTCAATACGGGCTTTTCGCGCTTCGAAGCGCACTTTGGCGTGATCGGCTTTCACTGCCGCTTCTCTTGCTTCGCGTATTGTGCTCTTACTATGGCGGTAGTACTGCACTAATGGAATACTACTTGGGCACACGTAAGAACAGGCACCGCATTCTATGCAGTCAAATAAGTTGTGATGTTCGGCTTTGTCGTGTTCTTGGCTTTTACTGAACCACAATAGCTGTTGTGGTAACAAACCGGCGGGGCAAGCTTGTTCACACATGCCGCAACGGATGCAAGCCTGTTCTGGTGCTGGCTGAGGCAACTCTTTTTTCGTTGCTGCCAAAATACAGTTGGTGGTTTTAATCACAGGGACTGAGGTGTCAGCGATGGTAAATCCCATCATCGGACCACCGATCACTAATCGTTCTAACTCTGTTGCGTCAAAATCGGCGTATTGCAATAGATGTGAAACGGGCGTGCCCAATGGCACTTCGACATTTTGGGCTGCGCTGATTGCATTGCCAGTTAATGTGGTGATGCGAGAGATAAGTGGTTGGCCAAGATGCACGGCATCATAAACAGCTACGCAAGTCCCCACATTTTGGCAAATAATGCCAATATCCACAGGCAGTCCGCCACTTGGCACTTCTTTGCCTGTTAATAATTGAATCAGTTGTTTTTCACCACCCGATGGGTATTTTGTTGGGACGACAATGAGTTGAATGTTGGCACCAAGGCGTTTGATGCTATCTTGTAGACGCTCAATCGCGGTTGGCTTGTTGTCTTCGATACCAATAAGTGTTTTTTCAGGTTTGGCTAGATGCTGTAGTACTTGAATGCCTTGTATTAAGGCATCCGTTTTTTCTCGCATTAGCATATCGTCTGCGGTGATATAAGGCTCACATTCAGCAGCATTAATAATGAGCTCTTGAATGGTGTGTTTTTCACTGCCTGCCAATTTTACTTGGGTTGGAAAGCCAGCACCGCCCATGCCAACAATCCCCATTGATGACAGGTGTTGAATAATTTGAGTTGCAGATAGCGTTTGCCAATCAACAAGTGGTTGGCGCTCGATCCATTGGTCTTGATGATCTGGTTGTAAAACAATACAGACTTCGGGCAAACCTGAAGGGTGAGGAACTTGATGTTCACTGATCTCGACAATGGTGCCTGACGTCGGAGCATGCAAATAGCTACTAACAAAGCCGTTGTTGCTTGCTATTGGTTGGCCTTTTAAAACATGCTCGCCAATTTGCACTAATGGTTGGGAAGCTTGGCCAATATGTTGCCCTAACGGCAAAATTAGCCTATCTGCCAAAGGCGGTTGGCCCAATGGCAATTGTAAGGATTGCGTTTTATTTTCAGGAGGGTGAATGCCACCATGAAAGCCGTATTGTGCTTGTTGTAACATTAGTAGGCCTCCACTTTGGGTGTTTTGTCTGTGGCAATAATATTGGCCGCAACGCCAGTTGGTAATTCCCAACCCCATGTTTTTGAGGTAACGGCAATTTCTTCCATATCAATGCAGTCAACAGGGCAAGGGTCAACACACAGGTCGCAGCCGGTACATTCATCGGCAATCACAGTGTGCATTTGTTTTGCCGCCCCTAAAATGGCGTCAACGGGGCAGGCTTGAATGCATTTGGTGCAGCCGATGCACTCATCTTCACGGATGATAGCAACTCGCTTAGGCTGTTCTTCTGCTCCGTCGCTATCCAACGGTAAGGCTTCAACATCTAACAAATCAGCAAGGGCTTGAATGGTTGCCTGCCCGCCTGGTGGACAACGGTTGATTTCTTCACCATTGGCAATGGCTTCAGCATAGGGTCGACAACCTGGGTGACCACATTGACCACATTGAGTTTGTGGTAACAGGGCATCAATTTGATCGACAATAGGGTCGCCTTCCACATGAAAGCGTATACTGGCGTAACCGAGGATGCCGCCGAAAATCAGAGCAAAGATAAGTAATGTGCCAATGGCTAATAAAACTGCTGTCATTTGTTACCCTATACTTGTCCCACTCGCTTATATCTGTACTAAACCGGTAAAGCCCATGAAGGCTAGTGCCATCAATCCTGCTGTTACCATACCAATTGCTGAGCCTTTGAAAACCACAGGAACATCCGCGACATTAATACGTTCGCGCATGGCAGAGAAAAGTACTAACACAAAAGAGAAACCTACGGCGGCACCAAAGCCATAAAGAATGGATTCAACAAATCCATTTTGTTTGCTGATGTTTTGCAGAGCAACACCAAGTACAGCACAGTTTGTGGTGATTAAAGGGAGAAAAACACCGAGTACACGGTATAGAAGAGGACTGGTTTTTCGGACCATCATTTCTGTAAATTGCACAACAACCGCAATAACTAGAATAAAAGAGATGGTTTTCAGGTACTCAAGGCCAAACGGTTTAAGTAAAAACTCAAATGCAAGATAGCTACAAACACTGGATAAGGTCAGCACAAAAGTGGTTGCCATTGCCATGCCAATAGAGGTTTCAAGTTTATTTGAAACGCCCATAAAAGGACATAGACCTAAAAACTGGACCAGAACAAAATTGTTCACCAGAATGGTGCTAACCAGTATTAACAGATAATCAGCCATTTGTGTTCCACAGAATACAATACATCAATTAGTTCATTCAGTAACATTTGATTCGCCTCTTAAATTAGATCAAACCAAATTGACAAAATAGTTGCCAGAAAAGGATTCAGGCTCGGCTATTTAGGTTTTACTATTTAAGTTCAACTAAGAGGAATAGCGCAAAAAGCAAATGATACCATTCTCTTTATAAGTAACAACAATAAAAAAAGCATTTTATAGTCTTATTTGGAATAAGTGATGGTTGCTTTTTTAATATGCACGGAGCGAGTATCTTACATAACTCGCATACCCGGTTTCGCGCCAGCATGTGGTTCAAGTAACCAAATATCTTCACCACCAGGCCCTGCTGCTAAAACCATCCCTTCAGAGACGCCAAATTTCATTTTTCGTGGTGCTAAATTAGCAACCATAATAGTGAGCTTGCCAGTTAAGTCCTCGGGCTTATAAGCTGACTTTATGCCTGAAAACACCACTCTTTGCTCCGCACCAATATCTAATGTTAATTTTAATAATTTATTCGCTTTTTCGACATGTTCCGCCTTCACAATTAATGCAACTCGTAGGTCAACTTTGGCGAAATCATCGAAATTGATTTCTGGAGCAATTGGCTCAATATCTGCCGCTTGAGGCTCTTGGGCTGCGGCATGTGCCTGTTCATGTTCTTCTTTCGCTTCTTGTATGATGGCATCCACCTGCTTCTGTTCAATGCGTGCCATTAAAGGGACAAATTTATTCACTGTGCGACCAAATAATAACTCTGTACGGTTATCCCAAGTTAGCTCTTTACCAAGGAATGCCTCTGCATCGGCAACCATAGCAGGCAGGATGGGTTTCAAATAGGTGGCTAATATCGCAAATAGATTCAAGGCGACAGAACACACTTCTTGTACTTGAGGCAAGGTAGCGTCATCTTTTGCCAATACCCAAGGGGCTTTATCAGCTATGTAGGTATTGGCAATGTCGGCCAAGCGCATAATTTCTCGTATTGCTTTGCCATATTCTCGTTGTTCGAAACAGTCGGCAATGGTATCGCCCGCATCAATAAAGCTCTGAATCATGTCTTGCTCTATTGGTGTAGCAAACAATTGGTTATCAAATTTTTTATTGATAAAGCTTGCTGTACGGCTTGCTATATTAACAACCTTACCTATTACGTCGGAATTGACACGTTGGATGAAGTCAGCAAGATTTAAATCAATGTCGTCTGGGGTTGAATTGAGTTTTGCTGCAAAATAATAACGCAAGTATTGCGGGTCAAGGTGATTCAAATAGGTGCGGGCTTTGATAAATGTGCCTCTGGACTTTGACATTTTCTTTCCATCAACCGTCACATACCCATGCGCATTAACGCCAGTGGGTGTGCGATAACCTGCGCATTCCAACATGGCTGGCCAAAAGAGTGCGTGGAAGTTGATAATGTCTTTACCAATAAAATGATAGAGCTCAGAATCTGCGTCTTTGCCCCAGTAATCATCAAACTGCAAATCAGGTTTACGATCACATAGGTTCTTGAAACTGGCCATGTAGCCAATCGGTGCATCAAGCCAGACATAAAAATATTTGCCCGGTGCATCAGGAATTTCAAAGCCAAAGTATGGCGCGTCACGGCTGATATCCCACTCTTGTAAACCAGAATCGAGCCATTCTGCTAATTTATTGGCGACTTGTTCTTGCAGGGTACCGCTGCGGGTCCATTCGGTTAGAAACTGTTGGAATTCAGGCAGTTTGAAAAAATAGTGCTTAGACTCTTTTTCGATCGGTGTCGCGCCAGAATAGACAGAAACAGGATTGATCATTTCCATTGCTGTGTAGGTTGCAGAGCAGACTTCACAGTTGTCGCCATATTGTTCTTCGGCCTTACACTTTGGGCAAGTACCTTTGATGAAGCGATCTGCCAGAAACATTTCTTTTTCTGGGTCATAAGCTTGTACGATAGAACGTACGGCGATTTTATCGTTATCTCTTAGGGTTTTATAAATATGGCTGGATAACTCACGGTTTTCTTCTGAGTGAGTCGAGTGGTAATTATCGTAGCCAATCATGAAGTCAGCAAAATCTGCCATGTGTTCTTGACGTACTTCATCGATTAATTGCTCAGGTGTTTGCCCATTATTTTCTGCTTTTAGCATTATGGCTGTGCCGTGCGCATCATCAGCACATACTGCCGTACACAAATGACCTCTTAGTTTTTGAAAACGAACCCAAATATCTGTCTGAATATGCTCTAGCATATGGCCAAGGTGAATAGAACCGTTTGCATAAGGAAGGGCGCTGGTAACTAAAATTTTTCTTTGTGCTTGAGCCATTATTTAAAAGCCTATTCAGTCTATCTTAATAATTTTGTCTATTTGTGATTATGCGAGCATGTGAATGATTCGGTCATCATTATAAGAGCGGAATAAGTAGGTGCAATAGCCAAAGTCGCTTTTCTGCATTGCTTACAGAATTACCATTTTTTTAATAGTCTATGGTTATTGTTTCTGTGGCTATCTAATATTTTTGTTGCAATAGTAAAATTTTCGGTGTAAGTTGAAAATACATCCAGCTTTCGAAGACTCCTCTCAACATCCGAGAAGTGACGACTCGAAAGCTTTTTCGTTTTAGAGAAGAAAAAATAGGGAGATCAAGGATGCAGCAAAGGAAAGTTGCTATTTTTGTCGATGCAGGTTTTTTTACTCGCAAGTTTACCAAACTAATAGATCCTGACATGTCTGTTCATGCTGAAGCCTTAGCAAAAGCAATGTGGCACTACTGGATTAAACACATTGATAGTAAAAAAGGAGAGCATTTATACCGCATTTACTATTACGACTGCCCGCCACTTTCACACAAAGTTCATCACCCACTTACTAACCAGCTCATTGATTTTTCTAAAAGTGCGATATCGCAATATAACAAGGCATTGCATACAGCATTATTACACCAACCTTACGTCGCTTCTCGTATGGGACATTTAAGTTCTACTAATAACGAATGGGGATTTATTCGAAAAGACAAAAACCATAATTTTAATAATCTAATTCGTGGCATGATAAATTCTCAAAATATAGAGCCAGACAATATTTCATTGAAACCGATACAAAAAGGCGTTGATATGAAACTAGGGATTGATATTGCCACCGTCGTATTTAAAAAATTGGCAGATAAAATAGTTTTGATTTCAGGTGACAGTGACTTTGTTCCGGCAGCTAAATTAGCACGTATAGAAGGTGCACATTTTATTTTAGACGCCTTGGGGCGCAAGGTTAAAGGTGATTTGGCTGAGCATATTGATGGATTAAAAACCTTTATTCATCAAGTAAAGCCGATGAATGAAAAAGACTACAAAGTTTGCCATGAGTGACTTGCTTTTCTCAGTTTTCGCCCCAATTCTGTAGGAGAAATAGCAAGTGCTCGCTTGCTCTACTATTTACCCTCAGTTGGAGATATGGCATGCAGTCCAAGCAGCAGTTACTCACACAACTTGCGCAACTTGAAGATAAAAATACTGGTAAACCCTATGGGAGTTCTGTTTGGTCAATCGAAGAGCTAAATAATCAGTTCCAGATCACACTGACACTACCTTATGCTGCTTTGGGGGATCATGCGCATATTGAGCAAGCAATTCACGCTAACTTAGCATCGTCAACGTCTTTTACGCTTAATTTAGTAACACAAATCGCAGCCCGTCCAACAAATGGTAAGTTATCAGGACTGAAAGGTGTGAAGAATATTATTGCCGTTGCATCAGGCAAAGGGGGGGTCGGTAAATCAACAACGACAATGAATCTTGCCTTAGCGATGGCGAAAGAAGGGGCAAAAGTAGGGATTTTAGATGCGGATATCTATGGTCCTAGTCAGGGTATGATGATGGGGTTTGCGGCAGACACCAGACCAAAAGTAAGGGATGATAAGTTTTTTATCCCACCCATTGCTCACGGAGTACAAGTGATGTCGATGGCGTTTCTAACAACCGCAGATACGCCTGTTGTGTGGCGTGGCCCTATGGTAACAGGCGCGCTGATGCAGATACTGACGCAAACTGATTGGGATGACTTAGATTATTTATTCGTTGATATGCCACCTGGAACGGGAGATATCCAACTAACACTCGCTCAAAAAGTGCCTGTCACAGGTGCTGTTATTGTTACTACTCCTCAAGATATTGCCTTGCTAGACGCCCGTCGTGGCATCGAAATGTTTCGCAAAGTGAACATTCCTGTACTTGGGTTAGTTGAAAATATGTCTGTGCATATTTGTTCTAACTGCGGCCATCAGGAGGCTATTTTTGGCGATGAAGGTGGTAATAATCTAGCCCAAGACTATCAGGTAGATTTCTTAGGCAAACTGCCATTAAGCATGAATATTCGACAGGAGTGTGATGCGGGACAGTCTGGTTTAATTACCGATAGCGAATCTCAAACATCATTACTGTACCGCTCTATCGCAAGGAAGTTGAGTTCAGGCTTGGTGAATTCGCAAGATAGTTTTACTATGCCTTCTATTGGTATGAGTGATGATTAACTCATTTTATAAGCTTAAAAAGTAAACTCAATTTTTTGGATATTGAGCTATTTACCTCATCTGGAATGTAACATATGCGTTTATGTGATCGAGATATCATTGCTGCACTTGATGCAAAAAAAATTGTCATTACGCCTCGCCCTGATAATGATGTTATTAGTGGTGTATCGGTTGATCTGAAATTGGGTAATTCTTTCCGTATTTTCCAAGGCCATCACGCCGCTTATCTTGATTTAAGTGGTCCAAAAGATGATCTCAACGCCACTATTGAATCTGTCATGGGAGATGAGATCCTCATTGAGGATGGCGAACCATTCTTTATTCACCCTGGAGAGTTGGTGCTCGGAGTCACAAAAGAATCTGTCACCTTGCCGGATGATTTAGTGGGTTGGCTTGATGGACGTTCATCCTTAGCTCGATTAGGATTAATGGTACATGTAACAGCGCATAGAATTGACCCAGGTTGGAGCGGGCCAATTGTGCTAGAATTTCTCAACGGCGGTAAGTTACCCATTGCTTTACGCCCTGGCATGACAATAGGCGCGATTAATTTTGAGAGCATGTCTGGTGCGGCTGATCGCCCTTATAATAAACGTGAAAATGCCAAATATAAGGATCAAAATTCCGCTGTTGGTAGCCGTATTGGGAAAGACTAAAACAGTCAAATAAGATTAAATTATTGAGGAGAAAATCATGTTTTTTACTTTATATGCTGCAATTTGTGCCATCTGGATCTGCTATCTCGTACTAAATGTCGTAAAAGTTCGTACGAGCAAACAAGTCGCGTATGGCGATGGTGGAGAAGAGAGTTTAATCATTGCCAGAACAGCACATGGCAATGCTGTTGAAACCATACCAGTAGCACTTTTGTTGCTGTTGGGTTTGGAATTAAATCAAGGATCTATTTGGCTGCTACATTTCTTTGGTATTACGTTATTAGTTGGCAGAGGCTTGCATGGCATAGGTGTGTTGTCTAAAACCTTTAAAGCCCGAGTATTAGGAATGCAAATTACGGTATTCACTCTAGTCGGCTTATCAATTGCGAACTTGCTATATTTGCCCATCATTAGACATACGCTAGGGTTTTAATTTTCAGCTGTAACGGCATGGAGAATAACTCGTCTGACAAGCGATTTTATCTTATAAAATCGCAGCAGTATGATGGCTGAGCATCTATACTTGATGTAAAAGAATGGTAAGTAGCAGGATGTTATGAAACACAATGTACTGGTTGTTGACGACGAATCACAAATTTTATCTGCTTTAAAACGGACTTTACGCAATCAGGATTTTAGTTTGTTAACGGCTAATGATGGCGAAGAAGCGCTAGCCATTTTAGCGGACCATCAGGTTGATTTGATTATTTCTGACTACATGATGCCTGGCTTGTCTGGTACAGAATTGCTGACAAAAGCTGAAGAAATTCAACCTGATTCGATTCGTATGATTCTCAGTGGCCATTCCGATTTCCAAAATGTAATGGCCTCAATGAAGTCAGGTATTGTGCACAAATTCCTTGCCAAACCTTGGTCTAACAGTGTTTTAATAAAACAAATCAATGATTCCTTAGCGACAAAAACGCTTGCTGAAGAAAATTCACAGGCCGACATCACAAGCAACAATCAAAAAGCCTCCTCTGCATCCGGTTTTTATGAAATTCATACCGACTTAGAACACACTATTCTCGATATGGCGCCAGAGTTAGAAAACGTTTTTGGGTATACGCAAGCAGAGGTAGAAGGGCAGCCCATTGCTCTCTTAATTACAGAGCGTTCTTATCAACAACATTTGGATTACCTTGCAACAAAAGATGGGAACGCCGAAAACTGGAAAGCATCAGCGAAAAATCGAATTGCCCAAACGAAAGCGAAAAAGCCTTTCCCCATTTCACTTGCGGTCAGTAAGTCTAATGAAGTAATGACTTACTTTATTAAAAGTTTAGCCAGTAATGATGCCGTACAGGCGCAGACAAAGCCTGTAAGTGTAGAGAACCAGAGTAATAAAGAGGAAATTTATACAACAAACAATGCGTATGTTTTGCTCGATAAAGAAGGCAAGATGAGCAAGTTTAATCAGAAATTTACTGACCTTTTTGGCGGCCTAATCGTGCCGAATATTGGTAGCGAATTTACACCATTTATGCAAAGCTGTTTGCAACAGGATTTTTACCCAGAGTCAGAATTAGATCAAGAAAAATGGCTGCAGACATTCTTGGCATTTGATGACGCAATTGAGTGTGAATTTCAGCATGATCAAATGATTGTTGTGACCCCTCATAAAAATGCAGATGGTTCGGTGACTCTTGAGCATGCACTACAGGATCTTGATCTTGAAAACATGCTGAACAAAGCGTTGGACGAGGCAAAACTTGCAGCACAAGAAAAAAAGGCTTTGTTTGGGCGGTTAGATAAAGACGTGGTTACGCCCATGTCAGATGGTGTGTTGGCGTCACTAGAAAAATTGAAAGCAGCGGAATTGGCGCCAGAGCAACAGGAACACCTCGATTTAGCCTTAAAATCAGGCAAGGATATTTTAACCTCTCTACATGACATAACAGCAAACTCAGGCGTTCAATCAGATTCAATCTGAACTAGTACATCTGAACGAAGGTGTCTAGGTTAGTACATCTATTAGCTTTAGCATCTGAATTTTAACCTTGCTCTCTACTTTTGCTACCTACTCTCGCCGTTTAAGAGGGAGTTGAATCGTAAAGATAGTACCTTGCTGCATTTCGCTTTCTACGGTTAATTTCCCCTGATGGTCATCAACGACTTTTTGGCTGATGTGCAGACCGAGTCCAGTGCCCTTGCCTACACCTTTAGTGGTAAAAAAGGGGTCGAAGATTTTATCCATTATGTCTGTGCTAATGCCCATGCCGGTATCGCCAATCCGAATAAACACATGCTGCTCATCTGCTTGGGTGCTTATGGTCAAACGCTTTTCTTTTGTATCACTCATGGCCTGAATGCCATTATTAATAAGGTTTAAAAATACTTGGTTTAACTCTCCCGCATTGCACCAAATTAGGGGAAGATCTCCAAGCTTCAATGTCACTTCGCATTGGTTTTTAATGATGGCGCTAGAGAGTACTTTTAACGTACTTTCTAAATTGGCATTTAAATCGACTTCATCCCAATCTTCTGCCTGAGTACGAGAAAAATCACGCAAGTTTTGCACTATGTCTTTGACTCGTTTCAAGCCATCTTTCGTATCAGTAAATAGTGTCGTTGAGTCATTAATTAAATACGGAATATCTTCGCCTTTAATCGTCTCTTTTGCTAAGGCGAGCGCTTCATCGTTTAAGGCTTTTTGGCTGATGAACTGCATATGCAAATGATACAGTTTTATCATGGTCTCCCAGTAACTTTCTAACATCTCAATATTGCTAGAAACAAAGGCTAAGGGGTTGTTTACTTCATGGGCAATGCCGGCAGAAATGGTACCAATTGAGGCAAGCTTTTCATTTTTAACCATGGCACTTTGCTGTGCAACTAGAGACTCGTGAGCTTGCTTTAGTTCTTGATTGGCAGCGTATAATTCTCGCGATTTTATTTCTAGTAACTCTTCAGCCTGCATTCGAGCCGCTTTTTCCCTTTCATAGGAGCGTTTATAGGCGTCATCGCTCATTATTTATAACTCACCACTATGTCGCAAAATTCAGACCCTTTATGCATGCAAACATCATGAGTAAGCGAAATATCTTGCTTGTACTCTTTGGCAGCGCCGTATATGAGACCTTCTGCCAAAATACACAGTTTGCGAGGGGAACGATAACGTAATGTCATGGTGCCATCTGGATTATCAAAACACTCAATGGTGGGAAGGTTTGGGTCAACATAAAGCTTAGCAACTTCAACGTGAATAACGGAATGAATACTCTTTAAAAATGAATCAAGGTTATCGTGATCTTCAATAAAATTATGGTATCGCTCTGACAGTTTACTGAATAAAAATTCACCAAAAGCGCGTACAATAATTTCAGCAGGCTGGTTCAGCTTTTCACAAATAATGCCTACTAATTCAAATAGCTGTTCATCAGGGTAACTTTCAAATGCAATAAAAATTCCTGTCGACTGTTGTGCTTGATCAAGAATGTCATTCCATGCATCCATGCCATAACCTTCTATTACCATTTCTTCAAGAATATTAAATACAACTCCTTTCATTTGTTTGCCTCTCTTATTCACCGTTTAATGCTGCTAATACAGATAAACCGACGCTAATCTGCTTATTTAACTTTAGCTCATACTTGGTGAATTGCTGAGTTTTGATTGAAAACAATGAGACTAGCTTCAACGTTTACTGTTTTTGTGTTTTTTTGCAGCTACGCGTAATAGTTTTTGGAATGTAGGGCACTGACTATGGTTCTGGGCAGGGCAAACGGAGGCATGTCGCAATCCATCTCGTATAGCGATCATTTGATTAATTTCTTTATCAAGCAACGTCGCTTTTTCATGTAATAACTGTTTATTAATTTGGTAATGTCCATTCGCTGAAAACATGGCAGCAATATCTTCCAGAGAGAATTTGGCCATACGGGCCAACGAAATAAAAGCTAATTGCTCAACAATATTAGCAGGGAACAGTCTCTGTAGACCTCTTCTTCCAATTGAGTGAATTAAGCCTTTTTCTTCATAGAATCGTAGTGTTGATGCAGGCAAGCCTGATTGTTTCACTACCTCTGCTGTACTTAACATTCTGCCTCCAGAAAAAATAATTCAGCGTCTTCAGCCATCTCTTGACCTAAAGTTAACTTGAGGTTTTATGATAGCGACTTATGAGAAAAGTACGCAATAAAAGAGATAGGCATTATGTTTGAATATTTATCTACTACTATGGACTTTATGTTTCCTGCCATCCTGATTGGTATTGGAGCGACACTGGTTATGGATGCTTGGGCCTTGTTTTTAAAAATAGTATGGCATATTCCGAGTCTAAACTATGCCATGGTCGGGCGTTGGTTAGCCCACCTAGTTCAAGGAAGAATACAACATGAGCATATTGGCAATAGCCATGCTGTTCGCTATGAATCTCTTCTTGGCTGGGGGGCTCATTATGTTATTGGAATTATCTTCGCTTTGGTGCTGTTATCAACCTCTAATGGCTCATGGCTTGAGCAGCCTCGCTTTTTACCGGCGCTATATGTTGGTTTAATGACTACTATTTTTCCATATTTTTTGTTACAACCTTGTTTGGGGATGGGCTTTGCAGCCAGTAAATTGCCGAACCCGAATATAGCTCGTCTAAAAACGCTTGCAGCTCATCTGGCTTTTGGCGTGGGGTTATTCCTTGCTACGTTCTTTATAAAGTGGCTATTAGTAAAGGTATAGGGTAGTAAAGGTATAGGGATTTTCAAACGCATCTAAATACGGATGAAACGAGGGGAGTAAAAGACCGCAAAAGTTGTTTCAAATGGTGCACCCTAGAGGATTCGAACCTCTGGCCTTCGCCTCCGGAGGGCGACGCTCTATCCAGCTGAGCTAAGGGTGCAAAAGGGGAGAAGATGGACGCTAGTTGTCTATCTTCGAAAAAGACAAACACTTACTCTCTTTGTGCTGGAGCGCAGTATACAGAAGAGTTTTTATAGCCTCAAGCAGTAAAGATGCGCATCTGTCAGCGGTTAGGTTGACCCTAAATGTGGTTGAGCCCGTAGTCCTTTAGCAGGTTAATCATCATCTGGCCACTTTGTTCTCTATGTTTATGATGAATTGCCCTAGCTTGTTCAGAATTGCGCTCTTCGATGGCTTTTACCACGTCAGAATGATCTTTATTGGAGTTAGTGGGTTTTGGACGTATCTTAAGAGTGAGCATACGTGCTCGATGGGACTGCTCAATAAAATTGGCTACTAATATTTGTAATCTGTCATTGTTACTGAACTCAACCAAATAACGGTGAAAGCGCTCATCTGCTTGAGCCCACTCAATTAAATCGTCACGATTTAATGCCTTATCCATATCGACAACAGATTGTCGCATGAGATCAAGTTGTTCTGCCGTCAAGCCTTTCGTAGCGCAAAGTGCCGCAGCAGTCGATTCTAAGCCAGTTAAAATCTCATAAATTTCCTGCATGTCCATAACCGAAATAGGTTTGACTCGCATGCCGTGTCTGGGCTTGAGTTCGATAAGGCCTTCATTGGCGATCTTTAGCATGGCTTCACGGGTTGGTGTACGGCTCATATTTAACAATTGAGACACTTCCGCTTCGATCATTTGTTGGCCAGCATGCAGTTCATTATCAAGAATTTTGGCTTTTAGCTCACGGTATGCTTTATCCGATAAGGATTCTTTTGCTTTGGCACTTCTCATCATTGGTTATTCATCTTGTATTACTCAATTAATAGGCATCCATCCTTTGTTTCAACTCTGCAGAACGGTAGATTAACTCTTCGATCTTAAGGTTGGTTAGGTATTGATCAGCACGATTGTGGATGGCGGTATTTTGTAGCAGGTGGTCAACAACATGTTGTTGTAATCTGTATACACAGTCACCACCAAAATTATCCGTAGTATAATGATAATCGTGTGGAATCCAACTGGTTTCACCGGTTTTTCTGAGCATAATTTGACCATTGCCTGAAAGGGTTAATGCGCCAGCACTGCCTTCAATGAGCATTTCTCCCATAGTAAGGCGGGTGTTTTCTGCTGCATGGTCTGCGAGTCGATTACCATCAAACACGGCTCGTACTTGATTATCAAAATTAAAAAGAACAGTGCCAGAGTCTTCACCCTTGATGACTGGGTTTCGTTGCATTAGGTCTGCGTAAAGACCCTGCACTTCGCCCAATAAATAACGGAAGACATCGACCCAGTGAATGGCGGTTTCGTGGACAAGAAAACGCTCCATCTCTCTAAAATAAGGTTGTCTAGCCAGATAGGCATCCTCGCCTTGACCATCACCCGGTCTCATCATAAAAGTTGCTTGGTAAAGCGTGCCAAAAAAGCCAGAATCAAGTAGTTGCTTGATTTCCTGATACCAAGGTTGAAAACGGAAGTTTTCATGAATAACAACTAACCCGTTATGCGCTTGGACCTTTTCACACAACGCTTCGGCGTCGGTTAAAGACGGCGTAAAAGGCTTTTGGCAAATACAAGGAATCCCTCTTTCAACCGCTGCCATGACAAAGTCCACGTGTGTTTGCGGAGGGGTGATAATATCTACTAGATCCGGTTTTTCCTGTTCTAGCATGGCAACAAAATCAGTATAAATACTAGAAATAGCGTACTTTTCTGCTGTCTCTGCAGCAGCATCGACACTACGATTACACAGAGCGACTAGCTCAACATTCTCGATTCGTTGCCAAGCGTTATAGTGAAACTGGCTAAAATAGCCAGTTCCTACTGTTGCGACCCGAAGTGTTTTCGGCACCGTATTCTCCTCAAGTAACAAGATTAACGTTACACAATCAAAAACTATTTCAGTTGTTTAATAATGGCTTGAGTAATAGCTTCTGTACCTGCATTACCACCTAATTCGAAAGGAATCAGGTCGCCAGGTGCAAATGCACTATCTACAGCATCACGAATATATTGCGCCGCCGTTGAGCAAGCATCTATATCGTGAGTTTGTGCTAACCAATCTAACATCATGGCGGCTGATAAGAACATGGCGGTTGGGTTGGCTTTGCCTTCACCCACGATATCTGGTGCACTACCGTGGCAAGGTTGGAATACTGCATGGTTGTCACCAATGTCTGCTGACGGTGCCATGCCCATACCACCCATTAACGCGGCGCCAAGGTCAGATAAAATATCACCAAACATGTTTTCTGTTACCATGACATCAAATGCCCATGGATGTCTTACTAGGTTAAGCGCCATGGCGTCAACATAACTATGATCAGCAATAATTTCAGGGTTTAGTTTTGCTTGTTCATCAAATACTTTTCTGAAAAAAGCAAGTGATTGGAAGACATTCGCTTTATCGACGCACGTTACGCGACCTTCACTACCATTTTTCTTACGATGAGTGGCTAGTTTAAAGGCAAAATCGAATAAACGCTCAGAAACATCACGTGTAATAACCATTGTATCTTTGGCGATTGAATCGTTTTCTACTGTTCCTTTGCCATGAGAAGCGAATAGGCCTTCAGTAGATTCACGAATTAATACTAAATCGATGTCTTTTGCTTTTTCGCTCGCTAATGGCAGTTTCAAACCTGGTACTAAGCGGACAGGACGTACACCAGCGTACAGACCTAGCTGCATACGTAGGTCGATTTGAGGAGAAACTTCCGTACCATCAGGGTAACGAACAGCAGGTAATCCCATGCAAGACAGCAAGATGGCATCCGCTTCTTTTGCGGCTTTTTGTGATGACTCTGGGAAGGATTCGCCTGTATCACGATATAAAGCAGCACCTGCAGGTAAATCTTCAAATACGAGATTAATTCCACCGGCTTTTTCACATGCTAGATTAAGAATTTCAAGGCAAGGTGGTGTTATTTCTGGACCGATACCGTCACCTGAAAAAACAGCAATGTTGAATGTTTTACTCATTATTTATACTCCGATTAATGTCATGGCCTTTGCGGACCCTTAAAGTGCCAATGGCTGGGCGCTAACCCTTTAACTGATTGATTTACCGATGCAATTTGCTGACCTAATAAACAGCCTAAGTAAAGCGTGTTAAGTGTTGTGCCACCAAAGGCCAAACTTGAGACGTTTTGCAGTAAATCACTTTTCACGTTGTCCAAATGTGGTCGGCCCATACTATGGTTTTGAAAGGCCTCTTCGACCCAAGCTAAATGTTGCTTGTCCACATCGATTAACATGGTTTCTTGAGAGGAGCCATCTTTGGCAACTCGAATAACTTGATTGCTGACGATACTGGTAATCCAGAAATTTTCGTCTGCATCAAACACCAGCCCATCAGGGAAGATTCCAGCCCCAAATGTAGCAATAGTGGTTTGGTTGGTTAAATTACCGTCATCAGTAATGTCGAAACGACTTAGGCGACGAGCAAATGTTTCATTCACATAGAGAAATTTGCCGTCGGGTGAGGCAATACATTCATTGGTGTAGCCAAGATTATCGGCCACAATACTACCTTTACCGTTTTCATATAAAACGATAAAGCCATCACTAATATTAGAACGGTAAGCATCGGCCCTTGGCTTGGTGCGAGTGCTGACCGTAATCCAGATACGTCCTTGAAAATCAATGTGTACGTAATTAGTTGGCGGAAGTGGTTGACCGTCTACCTCTAATAAAAATGGCGTTAACGTGCCATCGGCCTGTAAGCGATAAACACCGCCGTCATCGTTACCCAAATGAGCTAACAAGAAGTCGCCATTTTCTAATAAACAAATGCCATTAGGTTTGATTTCGTGACTTCCAGCTTTGGCGAGAATGGACCATTGTTGTCCATCTGATTCAATAATACTGACGCCGCCATCCCAGTTTGATGTAAAGATTCTGCCTTGAGAATTTGTAAGAACGCATTCAGGACGACGAAGGTCTTGTCCCAAAAAATTGACTTGGTCCAACATGTATACGACTCAACCTCTATTTATTTTTTTTATGTACTATCTTTTTAATAACTACGAATAGTGAGCTTTATAACTACCATAGCGAGTTTGAAAAGATATTGCAAAATAAATTCATTAATGTATAAATTAAATGGATTCTGTTAATTAAACAGAACTCTGAAAGAGATCATAAAAATAATAACCGTATTGGAGTAGAGCATGAGAAAAGTAATTAAATCATTAGCTTTAGGGGTGTTAGCGACCAGTATCTCGACTGGCGCGCTAGCGGCTGATCGCTATCCTGAGCGTGATATTACTAACGTTGTAGTCTGGTCTGCCGGTGGTGGAACGGATGTAGTAAACAGAATGATTTCCGCAGAAATGGCAAAATTTCTTGATGTGAATATCAATGTTACTAACCGTCCTGGTGGTGTTGCTGGTTCATTAGGTATGAGCTATGTACACCGTAAAAGAGCGGATGGCTATACGCTAGTTGGTCTTTCTGAATCTGTTGTTGGTTCTGCTGTTCAAGGTGGTTGGAATCAAAAAATGGATGTTTGGTACCCTTTCATTGTCGGCGGTTCGCCTGACTTAATTTCTGTATCAGCAAAATCTAAATACAACACGTTGGAAGAATTGATTGCAGATGTGAAGAAAAATCCTCGTTCTATTAAAGCCAGTGCAGGTGGTGCAGGCTCTATACACCACTTGAATTTACTGGCGTTGATGAATGGTACAGGTGCTGAGTTTAACTACATTCCTTATCCAGGCTCTGCTCCAGCTCAAACAGCGGTTATGACAGGCGAAGTTGAGTTGGTTATTACGTCGTTAGCGGAACAGCAGCAACTGATTAAAGGTGGTAATTTAAAACCATTGGCAATGTTGGTTGCTAATGATCAAGAACTAGAAGGTTTTGGCACGATTCCTTCCGCTTTTAAAGCATACCCTTCACTTGAGAAGTACTTGCCTATCATGCAAGCCATTGGCTTAGCCGTTAGACAGGATGCCCCTGACAATGTGAAGCAAAAATTGACTACGGCTTTCCAAAAAGCCATTGCCACGCCAACCATTCAAAAATGGGCGCAGGATAATTTCTATGTGCTTTCTGGTTTGACTGGGGCTGCGGCAAGTAAAGAATTTGCTTTCCTTGAGTCTTTATTTTCTTGGACATTGCATGACCTAGGTGCTGCTAAAGTTATTCCTTCTAAATTAGGAATTCCTAAGCCATCTGAGTTAAATTAAATTCAGTAAGTAACAAAGGAGGGGTGTTTTTACATCCCTCTTTTTTAGTGTGTTAATTATTCCGTTTAGGACTTGTAGAGGTGGTTATATGCAACCTGAACAACTCATGGCGTTACGTCGTGCAGATATAAAAACGGCAGTGATATTAATTTTTGTTGCCGCTCTCATGATAGTTGAAAGTTTAAACTTCCCACTCACAGACAGTTATGCTGGTGTGCAAAATGCTTGGTATGTATCACCCGCTTTATTCCCAATTTTGATTGGTAGCCTTTTACTATTATGTGGTGCAATTCTCCTGCTAAAAGCCGTGGTGTTTGTTAAAAGTAATGCTGAAGTTGCCACAGCCAAAGAAACCAAAGCGAGCTGGTGGCGATTTGCGTTACTGGTTTCGTTAATCGCAGGGCAAATATTTGGTTGGGTGCCATTGGTTGATTTTGCATTAGCTGCTTTTATCTTTTTATTCCTTTTCATTTTTGCTTTTCATTCAGACAATGCTGTCTTTCAAGGTCGTATTTTCAAAATCTGGACAGCAACATCTATCCTTCTCATTCTGATCTCTCTTTTTGCTGAATTAAGCGAAGAGACTCGTTTTTATGTTGATATTCTCGTGTTGGTCTACATGGCGGTGATGGTGTGGTTGGCTCGATCATGGGCGCAAAAATCTGATCAGCTAAATGTATGGAAAATCAGTTGGAAAACCGCGTTGGTGGTTACCATAGTCATTTGCCCACTCTTTAGATTAGGCATGTTAGTGCCATTACCAACAGAAGGTATTGTGATCGAAAGAATGGTCGACATGAAATACGTAGTACGTGATTATTGGAGAAGTTTGTAATGGATATTTTGGCCTCATTCAGTGTATTTGGTAGTACATTATTGACACTGCTGTCATCCCCAACAAACTTAATCATACTGTTGGGCGCATCTTTTGCTGGTATTATCTTTGGTGCCTTACCTGGTTTGACTGCAACCTTAGGTGTTGCCTTGTTGACCACATTAACCTACGGCATGGATGTCAATACAGCTCTTATCGCCCTGTTAGGACTTTACGTTGGTGCCATTTACGGTGGCTCATATCCATCTATTCTGATTAATATCCCTGGAACTGCTGCCGCTGCTGCCACAGCGTTAGACGGTTATCCACTTGCCTGTAAAGGTGAGGGTGGTCGGGCGTTAGGGCTAACCACTACTGCGTCGTTAATAGGTACATTACTCGGTATTTTGGTATTGGTTATAGCCTCACCAACTGTGGCAAGAATGGCATTAGAATTCACCTCATTTGAGTTTTTCTTATTGGCACTTTTTGGCATTCTTATCAGTGGTACCATTACCAGTTCGGATCTTGTTGTAAAGGGCTGGATTGCTGGCCTAATTGGCCTTGCGGTTTCAACAATAGGTCGTGACCCTTTGCAATTTTTCCCACGTTTTACTTTTGACATGCCCGACCTTGATCAAGGTTTGGAAGTGGTTCCCGTCTTAATCGGAGCCTTCGGTATTCCTCAGGTCATTAAGGCATTACGTAACAAAGAAAGTTTGGGGGCGATGCAACAGTTTGGGCGTATTTTGCCAGAGTGGCGAACTCTGTTTAAAAACCGCAATAATATTGCGCGTTCTTCAATGATTGGTATCGGTATTGGCTCTGTGCCAGGTATTGGCGAGGATATCGCTGGTTGGGTGTCTTATGGTACGACGAAAAACACCTCTAAACATCCTGAAACATTTGGCACCGGTGAACCGGAGGGCATCATAGCCTCTGAGACAGCCAATAACGCTTCTATTGGTGGTGCACTTATTCCGCTACTCACACTTGGTATCCCAGGAAGTCCACCGGCAGCCATGTTGTTAGGAGCACTTATGTTGCACGGTATTACCCCAGGCCCTATGGTAGTTGTAGAAACGCCTGACTTTTTGATCGAAGTGACAGCCATATTGGTTTTATGCTCTTTCGCCATGTGGATAAATGGCATGTTTTTAGCCAAACAGGTTGTTAAAGTACTACGTATTCCAGCAGCCATTTTCTTACCTGTCGTCACCCTGATGTGTATCTTAGGGTCTTACGCGCTAGGGCTAAATATCTTTAACCTGTATATGATGATGCTAGTTGGTATCGTTGCCTACTTCTTAAATGAAATGAAATACCCTATCTCACCATTAGTTATCGGGGTAATTTTAGGCCCCATGGCAGACGAAAACTTACGTCGAGCCTTGATGGTATCCGAAGGTAGCTTTATGCCTTTCATTGAGCGACCAGTCTCTATTTTCTTACTCAGTGTCATTATTCTTATCATGATGACGAAATTACCAAAGTATCCAAAATACAAGGCTGCCTTAGTCAAATTACTTGGCTTGAATAGACTGTTTAAAGCAAAAGGGGAATAAACCTTGAAACTCATATTAGGCTGTATTGCCGATGACTTTACTGGCGCAACCGATATCGCGTCAGTATTGCGTAGAGAGGGCATGCAGGTGCTGCAAATTAATGGCGTGCCTGATAATGAAAAAAACTATCCATTGGATGTTGATGTTGTAGTTGTTGCTTTGAAATCAAGAACACAACCTGTGCAAGAAGCTGTTGCTGACTCTGTTGCAGCTTGTGATTGGTTGATGAAGCAAGGTGTTCTACAGGTGTTTTTTAAATACTGTTCAACGTTTGATTCGACCCCCGAGGGAAATATTGGGCCAGTAACAGATGCCTTGATGGCGAAGTTAAATACTAAGCGAACTATTGCGTCACCGGCTTATCCAGTGAATGGACGCACGGTTTATGGTGCGAATTTGTTTGTTCATGGCATACCTTTAGCAGAGTCGCCTATGAAAGATCACCCACTAACACCGATGCGTGATTCGAATTTGGTGCGTTTACTGACTAGTCAAACAGCATGTCAGGTGAAGCATATTAACTGGCAATCGGTGCAAGAGGGTCGTAATAAAATACAAAATCTAATTGATGCAGAAAAAGAAGAAAAGGGGGTTGTGTGGGTCGTTGATGCGTTAACCGATCAAGACCTGATCGAAACAACCTATGGTGCAGCGGATATGACTCTTCTGACAGGAGGCGCCGCATTGGCTCAAGGTTTACCTGCACTGTATCGAGACCGTCAATGGACAGAACAAAATGCGACCAAGCAAACGGTTTCTATTCCTGCCGGAAATGCCTTAGTGCTAGCAGGCAGTTGCTCAACGGCAACACGAGGTCAAGTTGAGGCTTTCTTGGCGCATTACCCTGGGACCAGTGTTGACCCTCTAGCACTTGCTAAAGATGAGGGCGAACAGCAAAGGCTGTTAAATTTTATAAAAGAACATATTGGCAAGACCCCTATATTGGTATACGCCAGCGATAGTCCAGAAAATGTTGCTAAAATTCAAAACGAACTAGGGCAGCAGGTAGCAGGAGAATTAGTAGAGCAATGTTTGTCGAGTTTGGCATTAACCGCTACCAATGAGCTAGGCGTTACTCAACTCGTGGTTGCTGGTGGCGAAACATCGGGTGCCGTTGTGTCTGCTTTGCATGCGGATACCTTATTAATTGGTGATGAAATTGAACCGGGTGTACCTTGGACAGTAATGCAAGGTGAGCGAAAAATCGGTATTGCGCTAAAATCTGGCAACTTTGGCTCAAAAGACTTTTTCTTGACCGCTCTCAATGCGGCAAACTAACCAGAAAAATCCATTAAGGGTAATGATTTATGTATACAGTCACTGTCACGTTTTTTATTCATGCCCAACATCAGGCAGAGTTTAAAAAGTTGGTATTGAAGCAGGCAAATGATTCATTAGAGAAAGAGGCAGACTGTCACGTCTTTGATGTATCTATCGGAGTGGAAGAAAATGGTGTTGTTCCCTTCTTTCTTTATGAGCTTTACACAGATAAGGCAAGCTTTGATCTGCACCTTGAGACGGCGCATTTTGCCAATTTTAATGAAGTGAGTGGGCAAATGGTTGCGGATAAGCAAGTGCAGTTATGGGATAAAATTTCATAATTGCAGCCTCAGTTTAGGTGTTTCCTCTTTATCAGGGTATTCACTATTGAGCCTTCTGCATTAGTTACTTTATTGCTTTGGCACTCAACTCACCATCAAGAGTTTGAGTGCCTTTTTTCTTTAAGTTAGTTTATAAATTAGTAAATGCATCTCTCGTCAAATTAATACTCTGCTCCTTGCCAACGACAACATTGTCTTCAATGCGAATACCACCAAATGGCAATAAGGCTTCAACTAAATCAATATCACAGCCATGTTGAGGAATTTCATGTTGCATTTTTGCAATTAACATAGGGATAAAGTACAACCCTGGTTCAATTGTGATTACCATGTTTTCTTCTAGAGTTCGAGTCAACCTTAAAAAAGGTGCCTCAACACCAGGCTTATCCAACGTACCGGCTTTATCGATTTGATGCCCGCCTGCATCATGTACTTTTAAACCAAGCAAATGCCCTAAACCATGTGGAAAGAAGGTTTGAGCCACGCCTTTTTTGACTTGATCTTCAGGCGCTAACGCACAAATCTTATGTTGATACAAAATCTCTGCGATACCATGCAATGCCTTGTTGTGCAGTTGTTTAAAATTTACTCCAGCAACAGCTTGCTGAGCCAAGTTTTGCTGTAGTTCATCAACACTATCTAACAAGGTTTTGAATAAACCGTTGTCTTGGGTAAAAGTCCGCGTTATATCGCTAGCATAACCATGAACACATGCCCCAGCATCAATCAGCAAGGTGTTATGTAAAGGTTGAAGAGAGGGATCCTTAAGCTCATAGTGCAAAACAGAAGCATGTTCATTCAAAGCGACAATACCGCTATAGGGCTCTTGTGAGCTATTCTGCTTACTTGCTGTTAGAAAGTCATGGTATATGCATAACTCACTTTTACCTGTAAGAAAAGCTTCTTTTGCAGCTTTATGACCTGCGACAGCTTGGTAATTCGCTTGTTTGATGGCTTCGATTTCAAACTCTGTTTTATAGGCTTTATCGTAATCAATAAATGCTTGTAAAGAGAGACTTTCTTTCTGCGAAAGGTGTGGAGAAAAGGGACTTGAGTGTTTATCGCTAGGTCCAATACAAGCATATTTTCCCTTAGTATAGTCGGAAATATCATGCTCAATTGGGCGTTCAATTACAGTCCATTCGGTATGCCAACTGCCAGACGGTAGTGATACGTTAGCATGCCAAAAGTCATCTTGTATCGGCCAAATTAATATAGGGTCGCCACTTTTTTGAATTAAAATGTAAGTGTCAGGACTGGGTCGAAAAGGTAACCACTGTTGAGCACCAGAATAAGCTCGAAATGGGTGTGCTAGATCATCTTCAAAATAGTAAGTTTTTGTACCACTACTTAATAAAATACCATCTAGTTTAAATTGCTTTAAAGCAGCACGGTAACGCTTCAATAAAGTCGCTATATGTTTTGCGTATAATTCAGACATAAATTATCTCGTTACATTGATATCATAAAAATACAAAAAATTACTTGATACCGTTTTCATTGTAACAATGCTACCATAAGAAACCAGATATCTTAATAGTTAAAGCCTTGTTTTTCTTAAAAATTAAAGAGTTTTCAAGAAAAAAGCTTGAAAGCCAAACAAGATTTGATTTTTTGTTATTTTTGCTTAGTTTTGGTGCTTTCTGACATCATCATTATTTGTATTAAACATCCTCCTTGAATTACAGATTTATGCATCTTGCAGTAAGAGAAGTATTTGTATGCCAACTAAGGATAGTCGATATTATAAGAAAAGCTTGACCGACTATAGCAAAGAAAGTGGATGCGAAAATGGGAGAAAGTGTGCAACTCATTATTTCATACAGTGAGTTTTAAGAGTGGCACGGTTACGGTAACAGAAATATTCCAATAATACTGCTGAGAATGAAACTACCACCTATCCACTCTTTCCAAGTTATTGATTCATGAAAACGAACTTTGGAATAATATAAGGTGCCGATAACTTCAATTTTTCCTAATGTCTTTACCAGGGCAGGGTTTGCAAGAGAAAATGCTGTGAACCAGCCAATCGAGCCTATCGCACTCAATAAACCAACTTTACAGCTAAGACCTAAAGCTCGACGAAATGGTGCGGAAAAGCTGTTTAATTGATAAGCCAGTAAGTAATGCTTCGGTTTTGGCAAATAACGAGCCGCTAGTGAAACTGAAAATTTTGAACAGTAATAACATCAGATACGTCGCTAATACTTGTGCTACAGCTCCTATAGCGGCAATAAGGTAAAAATTAGTCGTGTTAGGGAGAGCCACATCACCAAAAAAGAACCAACAACCTACCCCATAAAAAAATACAAAGGGTAAGCCAAATAATGAGCGAGCGAGAGTTGCATGCAATGTACCTTCTTGTTTTGAAAGAGAATTTTGATAAGCTGTACGCATAGATTGAAACCATGCAGCGAGAAGAGTAAAGGCAATCCACATTGCTTTTTCCTTGATAAAATCAGTTGCTAAAAAAGAATGATATAAAGACAATGAGTTTAAGTGGCGCCTTAGAATAAATCTAATGACATTTCTTTATACGCACTATTCGTTTGGAGACCATGTATGAAAGACGTTCTTGTTTGGGACTGGCCTGTTCGCTTATTCCATTGGTTAACCGCATTACTTTTTTCTGGTTTGGTATTGAGTGGAAAACTAGATGGAAACTATCTCCAGCATCATATTTGTATGGGGTATGCACTTTCAGGCGTGCTTCTTGCTCGCATTTTATACGGCATTCTAGGATCAAAGTACGCTCGATTTGTAAATTTTCCTCTCCACCCAAAGCATATTTTTAATTACTTCTTGTCTATTGTGACTAATAAAAAACCACAATATTTAGGCCATAACCCGTTGGGTTCTATAATGGTTATTGCTCTACTTGGGCTTTTAACTGTGCAAACGGTGAGTGGGCTAGCAAATTCCGATGAAGTATTTTGGTTCGGACCACTTTATGAATGGGTTGATAGTGAGTGGCAAGAAAGACTAGCTGCTTGGCATTCTTTACTGCCAGATGTTCTCTTAATTTTGGTTATGTTGCATATTGCGGCCGTTTTTTGGTACGAAATCCGCTTTAATGAAGCGCTTAGTAAAGCCATGGTGGTTGGCCGCAAAAAACGACCATCTTCTAGTGCAGAGCCAGTGAGCGAAGGACAGGAACCCCCGAAAAACGAAGACGATATAATCAGTGCAACAACACCAAAGCTCGGTCTTGTTATTTCTTTGACTACGGCATTATGTTGGTTGCTGTGGCTTTGCAGCACAGTGATTTAGTCACTGTCCTTAACGGGTTCCTAAGTAAAAATGTTCCACCCCGTAACTTAAGCACAAGGTTATAATAACGAAAAAATAGGCTTACTAGGCCGCTGCTTCATTACTTTTATCAACCGACTCCGCTGCATTTTTTATGGCAGCTTCTTCATCTGGTTCAATTACTATATCAAGTAATTCTTGTGGTGCAGGCTTAGTTGTTTTTTTATTTCTTGAATTGTTAGTTGGCGCAGGTTTACTAGTAACGGTTTTACGCCTTTGAGCCAACGCATTAATCAAAGGGTCTCGATTATGCGCCAAATAAAACGCCAGTTCCTGCACTTGTTTTGGTTGCAATAAGGCGCTTTTATCCAGTAATTGTGACAGGCTATCGGCGGTATCTAGTAATTTGTCATAGGCGTCCGCTTCGGTTTTGGATGAAAAGGTTACTTTTTCCATTCCCTCACGTTCAACAGCATACTCAACAGTAACAGGCATGATATGTCTCCAGAACAACAATTAACTGTATAAATATACAGTTAATTGTTGTTTTGTCCAATAAATTTTTCTTATATTAAGAAGTGTTATGAATACGCACTATACTGAAAGGAATACAAATCGAGTGGTCAGGCCTTAGTTTTGAAATAGAAAGTCGTATTGATTATGGAAAAAACTATTTTAAATCAATCACTATTTAGCAATATAAATCTGACAAAAAGTAACAATGATAATTTGGTAACTTTGTTATAAAAAAGTACCAAAAGGCAGTCTGGTTCAGTTGTATGTCACCTATTATTCGAACATTTTTTAGTGGTAAAAGACCAGTTGTTGCTCTCTGCTTGGTAGCTGTTCTAATGTCTGGCTGCAACTCCTATCGTCTTAGTGAAGCTTTACTTAATGAAGAAATAGAAGCCCGACTTGTTACACGTTCAACTCCCCATATATTCGTTGATGTCGATGACAATTTTGCTACTCTCAATCTATTTATTAAAGGGTTAAGTATTGATTTACTGGCAGAAAATGGAGGAAGTGTGAAAGTGCATTTGGGAGCAAATACTCAAGGTATGTTGTTTGCACTCAATGAACCAGTCGCTATTTCCACTCATTTACGAGTAACACTGTGGTCAAATTTGGTAGTGAAAGAGGGAAGCATTTATTTAACTCAGCCAAAAATTAGCCATATTCAAATACAAGGTGATAATTTCAGTGATGATATCTTGCGTACCGCATTTGCTTCTTCCCATCTTTATCTTGAGCAAGCATTAGCTGGCTATTTTTATAAAACCCCAATTTATGAATTAACGCACTCCAATATTGAAAAAACGACCAAACGAGACGTCAAGAATGTACGTATTAAAAAAGATGCATTATTACTAACTTTTTATTAAGTCTTACTAGTATGAAGACGTATTTACTTAAGAGGAGAGCTATTAACATAGTGCATAAGAAGTCGTCTTCATTGATTATATAATGATCACTTTTCGAATTTTGAAAATAGCGGGGTTAAAAAATATTTCTTAGTGGATTTTTACAAAAAAATACATGTTGGTGCTGGACTAGAAAAAAACTAGTCTGTGGATAAAGTGCCTACTTACTCACAATTTTTATCCCTAAAAAATCTTGCAAATTCTAATTTTTTTCCTAAGGCAAACATATAAGTTGTTTTTATATGACATGATGTTTGAATAGTAAGCACATCGTTAGAAAAATTCATCATAGTCTTGCCATGGTTGAGCTAATTTCACGCTTTTGTGTGATGTTTGGTCAAGCCCTGTCTTATGGCACTAACATAGTTACAAATAGGCTTACCTTTTGTGATGAGTGGCGCTTGTACGAGCACTATGCAGTTGTTTGGGTTAACAAAGTGGGTTTTTAGAATTTAATTCGTAACTAATTGTTTTTAAAAATTATTTTTTTTGTTTTAGCTGCATTGAATCATCTCAGAAACGGATACGTGTTTTGATAGCAGACGATTGGACTGTTGTTTTTTCTTTCAATGGTTCTACTAAAGCTTCTAGACCATTAATTTTTATTTCAAGTGTTAATTGTAGCCATTGCCCCAACTTGCCATCAGGCCAACCTTCATTCTGAAACCAGAGCAAATATGCCTCAGGTAAATCTATTATCAAGCGTCCAGAATACTTTCCGAATGGCATTTTTTCACGGGCAATATGCACTAAATCTTGTTCTGAAAACACAAATCCCTCACGAAGTTATACACAAAATGAAATAAACTAAAAATGAAGAATACAGGGCATTTTTCGAATTTTCTCCAATTTTGTTGGGAAACGTTCAAAAAAATGCAATTAATCTGCAAAATAGTAGGTTCTCTATTTTATCTAATCACTAGGCAAAATTAATAATTGAGTAGGGCTCTTTCGTGTGAAAAATGCGAAGTCAAATAATCACACAGAAATTGTAATTTGGGTGAAGGCTGCTGAACATTTGGGTAGACCAACCACACACCACTATAAGGGTATTGATATTGACTAAGCAAAGACAGTAGTCGACCATTTGCTAGGTCGCCACTCACATAATAATCCGGTAATTGTGCAATGCCCAACCCTTTACGAACGGCATCTAGCAAGGCAAGCCCTGAGTTGCTACGCCACTTGCCAGTCAGTTTAATCTCCTTGGTTTGTCCATTATCTTGAAACAACCAATGATTTTTCGAACCGATTAAACACTGATGTTGCTGTAACTCTGCCAAAGTATGTGGAACCCCATACTGCTCTACATAAGCCTTGGAAGCGCAAAGATACTCTCGACGTTTACACAAACGACGAGATAAGTAACTGGAGTCTTTTAAAGCGCTACCCATACGAATTGCTAGATCAAAGCCTTCTTCGATTAAATCCACTTCACGGTTTGTCAGATGCAGTTCTAATTCAATTTTAGGATGCGTTTTTAAAAAATCGTTAATAAGAGGAGCAATAAAATGCTCACCAAATGTCGTTGCACAGGTCATTCGGATTCGACCGATAGGGGCTTTATTCAGAGTGGAAACCAACTCGCTGGCATTACTCAGTTGCTCTGGTAAACCTCGACATTGTTGGTAGTAGAGCTCACCGGCGTCGCTTAAACGAATGCGCCTTGTGGTACGAAATAATAAAGTACAGCCTAGCTCTGCTTCTAGCTGTGTGACTAAACGGCTGACATGAGACGCCGATACACTGAGCTTTTGTGCCGCCGCAGAAAAACTACCTTGTTTTACGACTTCAATAAAAGCTTCCATCGCTTCCCAGTTTTGCATGCTATTTTGCTCTGTTTGTTATTGCCTACCTATAAGAGGTATTAATAAGAAGTATTGAAAAGAAAAAGCAGATTATCGCAAAATAGCACACATTGGCAATGATTGTTGCTATATGGCAATAATCATTTTCTGAAATGGCTATTATCGTACTCAGTATGAATCGTTAGACTGATGTTTTTTATAACCTAATAAAGTCATTATCAAAAAACAGTAAACAACAATCATAGGCAAGAAAGGAGATTATGATGAAATCACGCGCTGCTATTGCATGGGAAGCAGGTAAACCACTGGTAATAGAAGAAGTGGATGTTCAAGGCCCAAAAGCAGGAGAAGTGTTAGTTCGAATGGTGGCGACAGGTGTTTGCCATACGGATGCTTTCACTTTGTCGGGTGCTGACCCAGAAGGTATCTTCCCAAGTATTCTTGGTCATGAAGGTGCTGGTGTTGTAGAAGAAGTCGGTGCTGGTGTGACCAGCCTCAAACCGGGTGATCATGTTATTCCTCTTTACACAGCCGAATGTAAGCAGTGTAAATTCTGCTTGTCAGGTAAAACCAACCTCTGTCAGGCGGTGCGAGAAACACAAGGTAAAGGTTTAATGCCAGATGGAACCAGCCGTTTCAGTATTGGTGGGAAAACCTTGTATCACTACATGGGCACTTCGACTTTTTCAGAATACAGTGTGGTCCCTGAAATCTCCCTTGCCAAAATTCATGTTGATGCACCACTGGAAAAAGTTTGTTTATTAGGGTGTGGCATTACGACAGGCATTGGTGCGGTATTAAATACTGCTAAAGTAGAAGCCGGTGCGACTGTTGCGATATTTGGTCTGGGCGGTATTGGTTTGTCTGTGATTCAAGGGGCCCGCATGGCCAATGCAGGTCGTATTATTGCGATTGATACGAATCCAAGCAAATTTGAAATGGCTCGTCAGTTTGGCGCAACAGATTGTGTTAACCCAAAAGACTTTTCAGGCCCAATTGACCAAGTGATTGTTGATATGACAGACGGTGGCGTGGATTATTCTTTCGAGTGTATTGGTAACGTGCAAGTTATGCGTCAGGCGTTAGAGTGCTGCCATAAAGGTTGGGGCGAGTCCATCATTATTGGTGTTGCTGGTGCTGGTGAAGAGATCGCAACAAGACCATTCCAACTGGTCACTGGCCGAGTGTGGAAAGGTTCAGCCTTCGGTGGCGTGAAAGGGCGCAGCCAATTACCAGGTTATGTTGAAGACTACATGAATGGCAAGATCGAAATTGATCCTTTCATTACCCATACAATGGGCTTAGAAGACATCAATAAGGCATTCGATTTAATGCATGAAGGTAAGAGCATTCGTTCAGTCGTTTTGTTTGATCAGTGATCAATTGGCACATCATTAAAAAGGAGACATGTGATGGAGTTATTGTCCAGCACAAAAAGCTCTGGTGGTTGGTTAAAACGCTATAAACATCAGAGTGAGGCGGTGAAAGGGGAAATGGTGTTTGCTATTTATCTACCACCTCAAGCCGAGCAGAAAAAAGTACCCGTACTGTACTGGTTGTCAGGTTTAACCTGTACCGATGAAAACTTTATGCAAAAGGCCGGCGCACAGGCGATGGCTGCCGAACTTGGTTTGGCTATTGTTTGTCCTGACACCAGCCCACGAGGCACGGATTACCCTGGTGAGCATGACAGTTACGATTTTGGTTCAGCGGCTGGCTTCTATCTGAATGCAACGGTAGAGCCTTATGCCCAAACCTATAAAATGTATGACTATGTGGTGCAAGAGCTGCCTCAGATCATTGAAGCGAATTTTCCTGTCACGGCAGAAAAATCCATTAGTGGTCACTCAATGGGCGGACACGGCGCTTTAATTTGTGCTCTAAAAAATCCGTCCATGTATGCTTCGGTTTCCGCCTTCGCACCAATTGTGAACCCAACCCAATGTCCTTGGGGTGAGAAGGCATTCACAGGTTACCTAGGCAGTGATCGCGAAAGCTGGGCGCAATGGGATACGTGTCTGTTGATTAGAGATGCCAAGGAGAAATTGCCTTTATTCGTTGATCAGGGGGATGCGGATAACTTTCTGGAAGAGCAGCTAAAACCTGAAGCGTTAGAAAAAGTATGCGCTGAGCATAACCACCCACTGACGTTAAGACGGCAACCTGGTTATGATCACAGCTATTTCTTTATTGCCACCTTCATTAATGACCATTTGCAGCACCATGCTAAGGCATTAAATCTGTGCTAGTAGTTTGTAGATAAATAAAGGCAGTCTGTAGATAAACAAAATTGGTTCACGGATGAGCCGGTTTATTGCTTACTCAACATGTATTTTCATTATTTCCCTTTTCCCTTTTCCCTTTTCCCTTCTAGCACTCTTTCTTCTTCCTTTTATTACTCTTATTTCTATTATTGGCCCCACTTAAGTAATTGCTCTGGCTGGCTTTGAAGTTGCTTTATTTTGCTATTGAGCTCATCGGCAAAAACGCGAGTAATACGAGACACTGGGGTAGTTTCAGGATAAATAATACTGAGTCGAAATGAGACGGCTGGTGCAAAGGTTCGGAATACGACTTTCCCAGGTTGTGCGTAACTACAGTAACTTTTCACAGAAATAGGATCCATAACGCAAATCCCCAAACCACGCTCAACAAATTGTAAGGCAGGAATAAAAAAACGGGTTTGAATACGAATGTTCATGCGGCATTTGTGGGATTCAAACACTTTGGCTAAATCATGGTAAATCCTATGATCAGAAGACAGGGTAATTATGGGCTCTTTATTTAGCAGCTTAGGAGTAATCATTTCTTGAGCGGCCAAAGGATGATTGCTGGGAATTGCACAGATACAGGGCAATTTAAAGTTATCAAACTTTTCAATATTCGTGCTGCTGCTCAGGCTATCGGTCAAGCCAATATCGTATTGCTCTGATGCGACCCATTTTATAATTTCATCGGCAGGACGGGTTTGTAATGAGGCTCTAACTTTAGGGTGCTGCTCTAAAAAATCCGATAAGATTTCAGGCATGAAAAAGGTTGACGGGCCTGGCATACAGCCAATTCTTAAGAAGCCATATTGTTTGTTTTGAATGTCTTGTACAGTCTGGTTCACGTCCTCTAAACGGGCAAATATGGCTTCTATTTCTGTGTAGAGATAATTGGCTTCAGGTGTGGGTACAAGGCGTTTTTTGTGACGTTCGAATAATGGGAATCCTACTTCTTTTTCCAGCGTTGTAATTAGCATGCTAACAGCGGGTTGAGTTTTAAAGAGCTGATTTGCGGCTGAAGTGATTGATTTTGTTAGCATTACAGCGCGAAACGCTTCCATTTGTCGAAAGTTCATATGTCCTCAAGTATAAGAAAAAATTATGAAGTGTTAAAAATAATCGATTAGTCACTATGACCTTATCAGCTTATATTCAGTTGTAGAGATACTCAATACGAGACGTTTTGCCCTGAAAAAATAACGACTAAAAAAAGAAGTGATAAAATGGAAAGACGCAAAATTGATATTATTTTAGCCAGCATCTTAATTCTGCTATCGATCATCATCTTAACGAATGATGGTTTGGCGGATGGGGGAGTAGAAACCGATCTTGGTTCGCTCTTTTTACCTCGGATTGTTGCCTGTTTCATTATTTTATTTGCCGGCACAATTGGCCTGCAATCCTTTATCAAATTGTCTCGCAATCAACCTCTTGATGAACACGAAGTGATATCAACAACCGGTTTTCTGGGAGTGTTTATCTACATCGCTATCTTTATTGCCTATTGGTTTTTTGTTCCTTATGTTGGTTTTTTAGTCGCAACACCGTTTGTTATGTTAGCGATTGCCGCACTCTTGGGCGGGCGTAACTGGCTTGTTCTTACCATCATGTCGGTGCTGGTACCTCTGATTATTTTTTATGGTTCGCGACAGTTTTTGCGTGTCTTTTTACCCACTTGGTCGTTGTAACAGGAGAGAGGCAGCATGATCGATAATATACTCAATGGTTTTGCATCAGTTTTTGCCGTAGGACCAATTTTAGGCATTGTTGCTGGGATTTTTATCGGCATTATTTTTGGTGCTATCCCAGGCATTTCAGCCATTATGGCCATTGCCATTATTTTGCCTTTGACCTTTTATGTTGATCCTATTATTGGCATTACCATGTTGTTAGCCGTATACAAAGCGGGCATTTATGGTGGTTCAATTTCTGCAATTTTGATCAATACTCCGGGTGCAGCGGCTTCCTTCTTAACCGCACTGGATGGCAATGCATTAACGAAAAAAGGCCAAGCAGGTAAAGCATTAGCACTCTCTTTGTTTTCTTCGGTCACAGGTGAGGCACTTGCAACCATCGTATTGATTTTTGTTGCCGCGCCCATCTCCATTATTTCTTTGCAAGCAGGGCCGATTGAAAAAGTATTCTTATTGCTGTTTGCCTTCACGGTGGTTGGCTCATTAGCAGGAGAGTCCATTGCGCGTGGTTTGTTATCTTGCTGTCTTGGAATGCTGTTTGCCATGGTCGGTTTATCCACCATTACAGGCGCAGCCAGATTCACGTTTGGCTACACCGAACTGATGGCTGGATTTACCTTTACTCCCATGTTGATTGGGGTGTTGGTCATGCCAGAAATTTTAAATGTGGTTCGTAAACGTAATATGGCATCCCAAACCTTGAGTCTACAACGTTCTACCAATCCATCTGACAACCGTTTGAGTTGGCGGGAATTTTCTTCCCTTTGGCGGACGTTATTAAAGTCGTCTGGCATTGGTACCTTCATTGGCGCATTACCAGGGTTAGGGTCAAGTACGGCCGCTTTTATTGCCTACGGTGAAGCCAAGCGCACATCAAAACAGCCGGAAAAATTTGGTAAAGGCTCGTTAGAAGGCATTGCATCAGCAGAGTCTGCTAACAACGCCGTTTGCGGCTCCAGCATGATCCCGATGCTGACGTTGAGTATTCCGGGTGATGATGTGGCGGCACTGCTTATGGGTGCTTTCTTAATTCATGGTCTCACACCTGGGCCAATGATCTTCTTTGAACATACTGAAACCATTTACGCCATTTTTGCCGGCTTCTTGTTAACGGATTTATTTTTGCTCTTGATTGCCCGCTCTGGCTTCCGCTTTTTTATCAAGGTTGCTTCGCTAAAACGCTATTTCATTTTCCCTTGTGTGACTGTCTTTGCTTTTTTTGGTGCTTTTACCGCAGGTCAGAATATCAATGATGTACTGATTCTTATCGTCTTCACCATTTTGGGATACGGCATGCGATTAGTCGGGCTGAACCCTGCGATTTTTATTATCGGCTTTATTCTCACGCCATTTTTGGAACAAAACCTTGATCAAGCCATTGCAATTGTTGGTGGCGATTATTCGCGCTTCTTTGCCACACCATTTGCTTGGATTTTTACCGCTTTATCTATGTTTTTCATTTACTCCAGCGTGCGTTTGAAAAAGCGCCAGCAGGCTAATGTGACATAGTTTTTTAACCTCAACCATTAATAGATATAAGGAATAAAAGAATGAAAAAGCTCAATCAACTTTTTGCTGTAATTCTCTCATCCCTTGGACTGAGCCTGTTTGCTACACAGGTTTGGGCCGATTACCCAGAGAGACCTATCAACGTTATTGTTCCTTGGGGAGCAGGGGGAGATTCCGACCTCACTACGCGTATTTGGGCTGATGCCATGGAAAAAGAATTAGGTGTGCCTGTTGTTGTAATCAACAAAGCGGGTGGCGGTGGCATCATTGGCACCGCGTTTGTGGCCAATGCGAAAAAAGACGGTTATACCCTAATTAATGCAGGCTTGAGTAATATGTTGGTGACACCAAACTTTACCAAAGCACCTTATCAATTTGACAGCTTTGAACCCATCATCAAGATGACGGCAGTACCTTTAGCTGTCGTTGTCGCATCAGACAGCCCGTACAAGACGTTCGATGATTTTGTGGCTGGCGCCAAGGCAAAAACCTTGACTCAAGGCTCATGGGGTGCGTCTTCTTCTGGCACCATTCTTGCGAACATCATTGCTGATCAAGCGGGTTATAAACCGAAATATGTTCATGCCAATACAACAGCACAATCGATGACATCGGTTGTGGGTGGCCATATTGATTCTGCTGTCTCTTTTCCACCAGCGTTTGGGCCACATGTGAAATCTGGTCGCGCCAAAGCGCTAGTGATCAATAAAGCCATGGACGCTTATCCGGGTGTTCCGACCTTTGCTGACTACGGCATTCAAGGCGATTTTGAAGGCTGGTCAGGCGTTTTTGCCCCTAAAGGCGTACCACAAGAAGTGGTAGACAAACTGGTTGCAGCAACGAAAAAAGTCATGAGTGACCCGAAAGTACTCAAGGCTTACCAAAACATTGGTGCCTTGCCAGACTTTCGTTATGGCAAAGAATGGATTGATGATATGAAAATCACTTCCAACATCATGAAAGACGCTGCTGCCAAAGCAAAATAGTTAAATCACTTAGGTTTCATAATGTGACTAGGTGTCATAATGCGGCATCGCCTATTTTGGTGATGTCGCATTTTATACATGATTCATTCGTCGCGATGATAAAAAATCAGTAATAAAAACAACAGATAAGAAATAATGGTGGAAAAATGATACAACGCATGAATTCGAACCAGCGTATGAGCCAAATTGTGACTCACAACGGAACTGTTTATTTAGCGGGTCAGGTAGCACAAACAGACACCAATGCCGATATTGCAGGGCAAACGGAACAAATACTAGCGCAAATTGAATCCCTATTGGCCTCAGTGGGTAGTGATAAAAGCAAGTTACTCAGCGCCATGATCTGGGTGTCTGATATGGCAAATTTTCAGGCGATGAACCAAGTTTGGGACCAATGGATTAATGGCGAAAACCCACCTGCTCGCGCCTGTGTTGAAGCTCGTTTAGCTAGAGCAGAGTTGTTGGTTGAAATACAAGTGGTTGCTGCCACTGCTTAAATCACTGCTCACCATTTCAGTGAACATCCCAGTAAAATAATCACTATCACGGTTAAAACAATTATGTCATCAACCTCTCATATTGCTGTCATTGGCGCTGGCATTGTTGGTCTGTCAACGGCATTGTGGCTGCAACGTTATGGTCAGCAAGTGACTATTATCGACAAAGGCTTACCCGGTATGGGAGCGTCTTTTGGTAACGCTGGTGTATTCGCTGACTATGCGTGCTTGCCCTTTGCTCGGCGAGAAACCCTTTACCAATTACCCAGCATGCTAATGGATAAACAAGGTCCACTTGCCATTCAAGGGCGTTATTTAACCAATCTTATGCCATATGGCGTGGAATATCTAAAAGCCTGCCAGCCTAAGCGTTATGAGGCAGGGTGTTCTGCGTTAGCTCAATTATTGCAAGCAGCGCCAGCAGCAGACAGCATTTTACTTGATTCAACTGGTACAGAGTCCCTCATTACCCGCTCTGGTAGTCTGGCTGTTTTTGATACCAAAGCAAGTTTCGAACAAGCGCGGCAAGGGCAAATGCAAGACAGACAGCGCTATCATGTAAACCTGCGTTATCTCACTGCGGACGAAATACAAGCATTAGAGCCTTCGCTGGCACCATTTTATGCTGGCGGTGTGTTATACCCAGATACATACCACACCATTGAACCTGCCAAATTGTGTCAGCAATATGCGGATACGTTTCAGAAAAATGGTGGAACCTTGTTACAGGCGAACATTGAAACACTGATGCCAATACATGGGAAAACCTCAATAAAACTGCAAGCACAAGGCGAATCATGGCAGTTTGATAAAGTGGTATTAGCAACTGGTATTCATTCAAAGATCTTACTAAAACCGTTGGGCGTCACTGTGCCTTTGGTCAGTGAACGTGGCTATCACCTAGAGCTGGAAGCAGAGGAAAACGAATTAACACGTCCCGTTTCTTGGCTAAATAAAAGTGTGTTTTTAACCCCGATGGCAAACCGTATTCGTGTTGCAGGTGTCGCGGAATTTGCTCACGAAAATGCGCCTGAGAATAAACAAAAAAGTCAAAACTTGCGATGCTTTTCACAGCAAATGTTAGGTCGTCCAACCAAACAAATCGGTCATTGGATTGGCAGTCGTCCGTCCACACCAGACTCACTGCCCATTATTGGGCCTGCACCTAATCACCCTAATATTATATTGGCATTTGGTCATGGGCATTTGGGTTTAACGCTGGGAAGTATCACCGGTAAACTGGTGGCGGAACAACTAACGGGCCAGTTAGAAACCTTGGATATAGCGCCTTTTTCCCTATCTCGCTTTCAATAAATAGCCTCGTTTTTACTAAACAGTGTCGTTTCTGCTAAAAAGCCGTTTTTATGGGATTCTCTTTTGCTAAAAAGGACTGAGGCGCTCTTGTCTTAGAGTACCTCTTGCTCTCCTCACATCTTCATTATTGTTATCAACATAATTTTAAAAAAATTGCATATACATAAGATATTTCTATAGGATGACTCTTGAGCTATTTATGTAGAGATGACTATTTTATTTATGCATAGACGTTGTGGTATCTGCCATTTTTCTTATTAAAAGAGTGAGGAGTACTATGAATATCAAACAGTTGCGAGCCTTGAGAGAAGTTATGTTAACAGGCTCAATGTCTAAAGCGGCAAAAAATTTGTTTCGGACTCAACCCGCGGTAAGTGCACAAATTAGTACGTTGGAAAAAGAAGTTGGGCTTAAATTATTTGACCGAGTAGATGGACGTCTACAACCAGTACCAGAAGCAGAATATGTATTAGAGAAGACCATTGAAATCCTCAATAATATTGATGATGTTGAACAAAACCTATTACATATTAAAAACTTAGAAGCTGGGGACATTAATGTTGTCTCCATGCTGGGACCTTCTATTTTTTTACTGCCACAGATCGCATCGCACTTTTTGGAAGATAAAGAGCACGTGAATCTATCATTACTCAGTTATAACTCCCATAAAACTCAGGAATTATTATCTACGCAAAAGTTTGATGTAGGCATTATCGACTTTCAAGAAGAGCAATACCAAAACTCTTCATTATTACACCATGATCTTCTGCAATTTAAATGTTTGTGTGCGGTTTCTATGCAAGACCCTCTCGCTGAGAAGAGTTATATCGATATCAAAGACTTACATGCAAAGCCCTTGGCGATGTTGCAGGATGATCATGTGATTTCAAAGCAGATGAGACATGCGTTTCGAAAACATGGTTTAAAGTTAAAAAGACGCATAAAAACACAGTATTTTATCCCCCAACTTACTTTTGTTGAGCAAGGCTTGGCTTGTGCCATTGTTGACCCACTGACAGTTGCTAGTTATCAGTTATACCGTAAGCAGTTAAGTAGTATTGCTTTTATTCCCTTTGCACCAACCATCACCTCAACCGTTTCTGTTGTGACGCCGGCGAAGCGACCTTTGTCCAAGGTAGCAATGAATTTTGTGGAGCACTTGAAAAAAGAATTGTCTGTACTGCAATAAGGGCTCAAGTAAGAAAAAAGCAATGAGCAACCTATAAGATTTTTTTTGCGATCTAAAGATTTTTACAATTGGAAATTATAGGTTGGTAGCAGTAAAGTTTTGTCATCCAACGAAAAATATAAGTAAGTATAATGACAAAATTTACACCCTACTGGTGGGAAGATACTCCAGATATTTCACTGCAAGAGCAGAGTGTCAGCAAAAGTGTCGATGTAGCCATTCTTGGTGCTGGATACTCTGGCCTTAGTGCTGCAATTGAACTTACTCGAGCTGGAAGAAGCGTCCAAATTTTTGAGAAGGACTCTATCGGCAAAGCCGCTTCTACTCGTAGTGGAGGAATTGCCAGTGGTAATTTGCGCATGTCCTTCTCTGGCATGATTGAAAAATATGGCTTAGCACAGGCAAAGGCCTATTGTGGCGAAGCGATTGCTGCTCGTCATGATTTAATGGACTTTGTCAAAGCAGAAGGGATTGACTGTAACTATCATGCTGTAGGTCGCTTTCAAGGTGCTGCCAGACCCAGTCACTATGAGAGTATGGGACGCGAAGTTGATAACCTCAACAAACATCTTGGTTTAGATGCGCAACTGATTCCACAATCTGAACAGCATAACTACCTTGGCTCTGACCACTTTTATGGTGGCACGTATCGACCAGATTTAAATGGTGTTCATCCAGCGAAACTGCATTATGGCATGTACTTGAAAGCACTGGAGAGCGGCGCCGTTATCCATGCGAATACTGCCGTTCAACAGATTGAAAACAATACGGTAGGCTATCTGCTTCATACTGAACGTGGCGTGGTACAAGCCAAAGATGTCATTGTGGCCACCAATGGTTATACCGACTCAGCGACCCCTTGGCTGCAAAAACGCTTGGTACCTGTTGCCAGCATGATGATTGCTACGAATCCTATTTCGCCAGAGCTAATGGACGAGCTGTTTCCTACTCGTGGCATGGCTTGCAACTCCAATTTTCTACACAGTTACTTTCGTCCATCACCTGATGGCAGTCGTGTGTTGTATGGTGGGCGAGCACCTCATAAACGGATTACGGATGGTCAGATTGATTATTCGGTAATAGAAACGGAAATGAAAACCGTCCTGCCGCAACTCAAAGACATTGGCTTAAGTCATGTATGGTGGGGGTTTGTGGCAATGAATATGGATGGGCGACCACAAATTGCTGAACATAACGGCATTCACTATGTGGGCGGTTATTGTGGCTCTGGTGTGGTATGGGGACGATGGTTTGGACGCAAAGCGGCTCAGAAAATTCTCGGCCAGCCAGAAGGACAATCGGCATTTGAAGGACAGCCTTTTAAAGCCGTGCCTTTTTATAAAGGCAAACCATGGTTTTTACCGGGTGTCGTTCAGTGGTTTAGGCTACGGGATAAATTTGGGCTGTAACCTTGGTGCTTTAGGAATCGTAGCATTTTAGGAATCTTGGCGCTTTAGAAATCTTAGTATTTTCGAAATTTTGGTATTTTAGGAATCAGTATGACGGTTGAAGTAATTAATTTTTGTGATAAACCGAAGGCGGTTAATGAAAGACGACTGCGTGATTTGCCTGATCGTGTTGTCGAAGGCGATCCGCAACATAAATCCAATGTCTATTTTGATGATGGCGTTATGACTACTGGAACATGGACAAGTTCGCCAGGCAAATGGATCGCCTTTACCGGTAAAGATGAGTTTTGCTATATCGTTGAAGGACATTGTCGATTGATCTCAGAAAGCGGCGTGGTGACAGATTATAAAAAAGGCGATGCTTTCTTTATACCTGATGGCTTTAAGGGGTTTTGGGAAGTGATAGAAACCACAACCAAACATTATGTTATTCGAAAAAGCTGACTGTTTGCTTGTCTTACCGTCAGTTGGTTTTGTCGCTCGTTTGTAATGGAGTAAAAAGTCGAAGCGATGAGCTCAAGGGGTAAAATTACAGTAACTGCCTTGCTCCCATCGCGCTTCTTTTTCTTGAATGAGAGACATAACGTGCTTAAGGTTTCTTTCTGGATGATAAGCGTACTGTTCGCTGTTTAGTTTCATCTCTGTAATACGATCAATTCGAAAGTGGCGGTAATCTGCTTTTTGTTCGCACCACGACGTGAGTGTCCAATTCTCACCCCAAAAGACCAAACCTAACGGCCAGATACAGCGCTGACTGGTTTTGTTTTGGGCGTCTACGTAGTCGATTAACAATTTGTGTTTCGTTTCACAGGCGTGTCGAATCATGCCATGTTTTTCTCTTATGCCTTCATATCTGTCTAAGGATGGGATGGTATAAGGTTGATTCTGCGCTTGTGCGAGTAAAGAATCAGGTAACACGCTAAGAATTTTTTGCGTGGCTGTTTGTGCTGCTTTGCCTAGCTCAGGATCTGTCCATGCGCGAACCAGTTTACTACCAACAAGTAAGGCTAGACTCTCTTGGGCGTTAAACATCAAAGGTGGAATGTGATAGCCAGAACGAAGGAAATAGCCAATGCCTACTTCGCCATCGATTGGAACACCTGAGTAAATGAGCGCATCAATATCACGGTATATTGTTCGTGTTGACACTTCCAAGGCATCTGCCAACTGCTGCGCGGTAATCGCTGTTCTGCGTCCTCGCATCAAGGTGAGTATTTGAAATAAACGTTCGGCTTTTCGCATAGGCATTGCTCTTACTTAATGGTTCTTACTTTGGTTACTCTTATCTAGCTGTTTTTATTTGACTATTTTTATTCGACTGGCCTTATTTGATTAAAGTAAGGCCAGTAAAAATTGAAGAATAAATAGAACATAAAGTGGCAAGTTTCTATTCTACTTGCCTAATCAGTAGAATAGAAACATAGCCCATTATGGCAATAAGAAGTTGGGAGCGGCAATCAAGAGATTATTGCTCATGACACGCTTCCAGCACCACGTCAAGATGCCTCATAACAACCGTCTCCTTTATAATGTATGGCATAACTTTCTGACAGTCTGTGGAGGAAGGAAAGGCATCTGCGGCTTTTTGTGCCGTGTTCATGTCTTCCCAGTAAACAATGTCGATCCACTTACCATCAGAACTTTTTGTTAGGCTACGATATAAAAAACCGGCTTGTTGCATCGCCCACTCACTGACTTTCTTGTTTAGGGCAATGAAATCGGCTTCTGAAATAGCCTTATCTAAACGGTACTCAACTTGCTCAACAACATTGTTTTTATTCATAATCATTACTCCTATTTCTCATTATTTAGCATTGAAAGTGTCGTAGTTGACAACGAAAATGAGTATATATAGAGGCTACTGACAACATTGTGTCAGTAGAATAAAGAGAAATAGACTTCGAACGAATAACCTCGTTCGTCGATAAGATAAAAGTAGTTTAATCCAACTGAGTGAGCCAGATTTTTATGCTGTCGAGATAATGGTATCTAACGGGGGCGGGCGACAAGTACAGATCATGAAACCCTTGTTTGATAATCGATACCGATAAATTTTGATAAATCTGTTGAGCTTTTTTTTCCATATTTTCTACATTCAATACGCCATCTCCTTGGCGTACTTGCTCAACTGTGCGGGCCATATATGTGCTAATATGAGAGCGACAACACAAAGTGGGTATATCAATACTAGCCTTAGCACAAAGAGCTTGTTCCCGCATAATTTGGTATAGCCAAGCAAATGACAGAGAAAAGCCACAAGCAGGTTTCCAGTCTAGACGGTACGACCATTCACCAGCAAAGCGGGTGTGTAAACTGCGTGAGTAGGGATTGACCTTATTTGTCGATAAATGAACAAACGACAACCATTGCGCCAATTTCTGATAAATAGGCAAAACCAATGGCTCTTTTGAGATCGACAATGGCATGCTTAGAAATGGACTGTTTAATATCACTCCTTTAATAAACAGTCGATTTTCTGTGCACTCTGGCAGGTTTTGATGCTTCGCTTGATGCAGGCGTAAATAGCTAGTCACAATTAGACCACCGGTTGAATGCCCTAATGGCACACACTCCGTTACACCATCTGCCTGCATTACGGCCATGGCGGCAGCCATGTCATCATGATAATCCAGTACACTGTGGCAACTCGTTGGTGGACGGTTAGGGCGAATTGAACGCCCATAACCTTGTAAGTCTACCGCATAAAACCGATAGCCAAGGTTATGACAATACTCTGCTAACCCTGTTTGAAAGAAATAATCTGTATAGCCGTGGATGTAGAGAATGGCTTTGTTTACTGTGGTGGAGAGGTTAGGTTGAGTGTTAGGCTCATAACTAACCAAAGTACACACATGACCAGAAGCGAGTTGTAGAGTTCTGGAGCGATAATTAGGCCCAAGAAAATCTTGCTTATCATCATTAATCATAGCGTATGCTTGTTTTCTTGTTTCCATGATTTCCCTTAACTCTATTACTGGAGCAGATTCACTTTCAAGACGATGTTAACCAACAAGGCAATATCAGCCAAAAATGCGGTCACCTAATTGATCAATCGTCATTTTTGCCTTGCGAATGGTGACTTCAAGGCATTCATCACGGCTAGCAATCAAGTCCGAACGAATAAAGTGATGAGTTTGCTGAGCCTCATCTTCCCCTTTTGTAATAGTTGCTGCCACACGGTATTGACCTCCTTCACGTTGTGGTGCTGGTATAATAGTAAATCCCTGATGCTCAATAGCTGCTTCTACTGGATCAGCAGCGGTCGTACCTGAAAAAAATGTTTTCAAACTGGATAAAAATCCCATTATGTGCTTCCTCGTTATGCGTGATGATTCATTATTGTCAGAGTTTCCCCCCAGAAGTCAATTTTAACGAACTGCGCACCGGTTCGGAGCAAGGCGCACCATTCAAGATCAAGCATGTTGGTTTTTTCCTTATTAGTGCACTAGGTAGCACTTATTTAACAGGGTGCGAAAAAGACACCATGATGATTTTGTTACAAAAACTGTAGAGCAAGAAACTTTTGTTTCAATTTGGCATGGGTGTTGCAGGCATTCAATCAACTGAAACAAAACCAAATAAGGGCCCCTAATCCATGAAACGCATTGTCAAACTACTGAGCAAATCTCTTTTCTTAACCGCGTGTTTTGTCGCAGCGAGTGTGAACGCAGATGTGCTACAAGATATTCAAGAACGCAACACCATTCGTATTGCCGTACCACAAGACTTTCCGCCATTTGGCTCCATTGGTACGGACCTGAAACCGCAAGGCATCGACGTGGACATGGCAAACTACATTGCTGATCAACTTGATGTGAAATTGGAAATTGTTCCTGTCACCAGCGCCAACCGTATTCCTTACCTACAAACTAAAAAAGTGGATTTGGTGATTTCCAGTTTAGGCAAAAACCCTGAACGAGAGAAAGCCATCGACTTCTCAACGCCTTATGCTCCTTTCTTCCTAGGCGTATTTGGTGACAAAAAGGTGATGGTCGACGACATTGCAGGTCTTGCGGGCAAAACGGTAGGCGTTACGCGCGGTTCAGTTGAAGACTTGGAATTGGAAAAAAATGCCCCTAAGTCAGTCAACATTCGTCGTTTCGAAGACAATAACACGACACTTACGGCTTATTTATCTGGTCAGGTTAGCTTGATTGCCACGGGCAACTTGGTGGCAACAGAAATTGCTAAGCGTCAACCAAGCAAAGCCCCCGAAGCCAAATTCATGTTAAAAGATTCCCCTTGTTACATTGGCATGGCAGAAGGTGAAACCGCTCTGCAAGCGAAAGTGAATGAACTGATTCAACAAGCCTTAGCCTCTGGGGAATTGAATAAAATTTCCATGAAATGGCTAAAAGCCCCTCTACCAAAAGGTTTTGGCGCTTAAGGTCCAGACATGTTGCATTTTTCTGACCTATTTCAATACACAGACGTGTTCCTCAGTGGTCTTTTGACCACTGTTGAACTTACCCTACTCACCACCATTTTAGGCATTGCACTTGGCACTTGCTGCGCTGCGATTCGTCAATACGGTCACACCGTTAGCCAGCGTCTGGTTGCTGTCTATGTTGAACTCATTCGTAATACACCTTTCATTGTGCAGCTTTTCTTTATTTTCTTTGGTTTGCCTGCCATTGGTCTGAAATTAACCCCCTGGCAAGCCAGTATGATCGCGCTAACGATCAATCTCGGAGCTTACAGTACCGAAATCATTCGTGCAGGCCTGAGTAGTATTCCAAAAGGCCAAATTGAAGCCGCCAAGGTGTTGGGCATGAATTTTCGACAAACCCTAACTCGGGTTATTTTCACTCCCGCGTTTGAGAAAATTTATCCTGCTCTCACCAGTCAATGCATTATTGTGATGCTAGGTTCCGCGGTCATTTCGCAAATTTCGGTAGAAGATCTAACCTACGCAGCCAATTTGGTGCAATCGCGCAACTTTCGAGCTTTCGAAAGCTATTTAGTCACCGCCCTGCTGTATTTGGTGCTCGCCATTGCTCTGCGCTTTATTTTCAATCAAATAGGCAAACGCTTGTTTGCGTATCGGGAGGTGAGATGATTCAGTTCTCGAATTACGACATCATCAGCAATTTGTTGTTCGCGACCCAATGGACCATCCTGCTGTCATTAGCGGCCTTTGTAGGTGGCACCAGTGTGGCCCTAGCACTCACTGCCGCACGATTAACGCGTAACTCACTGGTGCAAAAATGCGTTCACCTGTATGTCGAGCTATTCCAAGGCACGCCTCTATTGATGCAGATGTTTCTCTGCTTCTTCGGCTTGTCTATGCTGGGCTACGAAATTTCTGCTTGGAGCGCAGCGATTCTTTCTTTAACCCTCTTCACCAGCGCCTTTTTGGTGGAGATTTGGCGAGGATGCATCGACACCTTACCCAAAGGGCAATGGGAAGCCAGTCGCTGTTTAGGATTAAGTTTCTTACAAACCTTACGTTTTATTATTTTACCCCAAGCCATTCGTGTGGCCCTAGCGCCGACAGTTGGCTTCTCTGTACAAGTTGTAAAAGGCACCGCTTTGGCGTCCATTATCGGTTTCGTTGAGCTCACCAAAGTAGGTACCATGCTCAACAATGCAACCTTTGAACCTTTTAAAGTCTTTGCGCTTGTGGCACTGATTTATTTTGCCCTTTGCTACCCACTTTCTCTGTACAGCAAGCATTTGGAGAAAAAATTCCATGTCTCTCGTTAACTTACACCAGGTCCATAAATATTATGGTGACAACCATGTGCTTAAAGGCATTGATCTCGACATTCAAGCGGGTGAAGTGGTGTCCATCATAGGCAAAAGTGGTTCCGGCAAAAGCACCTTATTACGCTGCATCAATGGACTGGAAGAATACCAACAAGGTGGCATCACCCTTGATGGCAAAGAAGTCACCACTGAAGACATTCAAGTACGCTGTTTGGCCTTGAGTGTGGGAATGATCTTCCAAAACTTTAACCTCTTCCCACATATGACAGTTGGTGAAAACATCATGTTGGCACCAACCATTGTATTAAAGAAAAGTAAGGCTGAAGCCGCTGCAGTCGCTAAAGCCATGCTTGAAAAAGTGGGGTTAGCCGAGAAGTTCGACAGCTATCCAGAGAAACTGTCTGGTGGTCAACAACAACGTGTTGCCATCGCTCGGGCGCTTGCCATGTCGCCCAAAGTCTTACTGTGTGATGAGATCACATCCGCCCTTGATCCCGAATTGGTTGGCGAAGTATTAAAGGTATTGGAACAACTGGCTCAAGAGGGTATGACGCTGATTTTGGTCACCCATGAAATGAACTTTGCACGTGACGTGGGCAACCGAGTCGTCTTTATGCATCAAGGTAAAGTATGGGAAGAAGGCGATTCCAAGCAATTACTGTCTAGCCCACAAACGGATGAGCTAAAACAATTTATTGGCGCGGTTTTGTAACTAAACTGATTGCTGCAATTTGTCTCTTGCTATAACAAATTGCAGCAATGCCTCCAACTCTCCGATATCAAAAGGTTCACAGCCACAAATTATCACAAGATACTGATCGCTTATTAGTGCCAAACAAGCCTGTCCACGACTTAACTAAGGCCATCCAAACGCATGAAGGGAGTTTAAAAGAGAAGCTATACCCTTAACGACTATAACGACTATGCATTGTAATGAGTTGTATTACCGGTGAGCTTTTTCCTCACAAGATGAATTAAACATACAGTTTATTTATACAATCACATTCTGCTGGATCAAATTGGCAATGGGTGCCTCATTACATTTTCAATATTTTATTGCCTCCATACTGAGACAAAATGACACCAACATTGATCACACATTTTTATGTGCAAAATATGTGTGATTTACTTAATTTATTTTTTGCATGTACTAATAAAACTCGATTGCAAAAATGAAATTCATACTTTAAGTTTTTGATTATTAAGGAAATAATTTTTTATTGTGTTCTTTTTGATATTGTGAAAAATAAATTATTCTTTAGCTTGATAAGAAGGTTGACTCGCTGCTTTTAAATGCATTTAACTAGGAATGCACAGCATTTTCACAAGAAATGCTGGCGTTAATTGTTTTATTTGTCCATGGGAAAACTATGGTATTCGCTGTAAAAATGGAGTTGCTATGTTGATCTTAACAAGGCGTATTGGTGAAAAGATAATTATTGGTGATGAGATTGTTGTAACTCTCTTAAAAGGTGCTGGTAATAAAGTCAGCTTAGGAGTTGAAGCCCCAGAAAAGTTTAGTATCTACCGTGAAGAGATTTATAAAAGAATAAAAGCAAATGGTGAATCCCTCGGTGATGGAAAGACTCAACCAAAACAACGTAAAGAAATACCTGAAGTAGCAGTAGTATAGAAATACACCTCACTTTTCATAAAGACATTTATATCATACACAGTAGCCACATTTAGTTGGCCACTACACATTTAGTTGACCGCTACAATAGCCTCTATAAAAACACCTATCATGATAGTTTTAATGATAGGTGTTTTTTTATTGTTAACCCTTCTAAAACTAACCAACGCAACGATCTGTCAAAGTTGATCCGCTTTTCATATTAGCCAAACCTAGATAAAGTTAAAGATAAGGTGGTAGAGGATAAGTAAAAATGAAAATTAGAGGCTTTTTCAGAAATATAGCAATCTATATGCTGCTGGTATTCTATCCGTTTATTGCTCAAGCATTCGAAGCGAAACCGATAGCGACTGGATTCACCTATCCATGGGGAATGGCATTTATTTCCACTGACGTCATGATTGTTACTGAACGAGTTGGTAAAGTAAGTTTGGTGAACGTCAAAACAGGTAAGGTTCAAGTGTTGAGTGGTTTGCCAGCCGATATTGTTGTAATGGGACAGGGTGGTTTGCTGGATGTGCAGGTCGACCCTGATTTTGCCAATAATGCTTGGTTATACTTTTCTTATGCCCAAGGTACGAAAAAAGCCGCTACTACTCGAGTTGCCAGAGCAAAGCTGAATGGGAAAACATTAGAGCAATGGCAAACGCTCTTAACCGCCACGCCACGTTCAAGTAAAGGTCAGCACTTTGGCTCTCGTCTCTATTTTGATTCAAAAGGACTTTTGTACATCACGATTGGTGATCGGGGAGAGCGAAATCGCGCCCAAAAATTGGATGATCACGCTGGCAAACTACTGAGAATTCATAAAGACGGCAATATCCCAGACGATAACCCTTTCGCCATAGACAACAACCCAAACACGTTAGGCAGTATTTATTCTTACGGCCATAGAAACCCACAAGGTTTGTATATCGATCAACAAGACTCTGTTTGGGTACAAGAACATGGCCCGAGAGGTGGTGATGAGCTGAATCTTGTATTAAGAGGTAAAAATTACGGTTGGCCAATTATCACCTATGGCAAAGAATACTGGGGTCCGAGTATTGGTGAAGGTGCCAGTAAAGAGGGTATGGAGCAACCCAAATATTACTATGTGCCTTCCATTGCGCCTTCTGGGCTCATTAAAGTTGTAGGCAATCGTTACCCAACACTGGCAAATAGTTTTTTGCTTGGTGCGCTAAAAGATCGGCACATTAATGTATTAACGCCTGAAGATTTAACATCTCAAGGAAAGGCGCTTAAAGAAACAGTATTTGAAGAAACAGTATTTGAAGAAAAAAGAATCATTGAGTCACTAAACAAGCGCATCAGAGACATAGAGCAGGGTAAAGACGGCTTAATTTATTTTATTACCGATGAAGCCGATGGTGCGCTTTATCTGCTCATGCCGTAGATATTTGGGGCATTTGGTGGCAAATCAAAAACTATTCTTTCATATCTTAGCAGTGAGCTGTTATAACTGGTGTAATGTCTGGTTGCGAGACTACAACTATCTCTAGTTTCTTGATCTGATCCCAAAATCCTATAACTTAGTTGATAGCCTAGTTCACCGTCCAGATATTCGCACCTGTTTGAGTATCGACAGCAAAAACGATCGGGTTAACGGTACTTTGGTAGCCAACCACAATTTTCTCATCTGAGACAGAGAATATCTCGTAGTTATCGTAGCTTCTGCCTTTGGCTCCTTCTGGTAACGGAACTGTCCATGTTTCGCCTTTTTTATTCAGACGTGTCAGTAAGGCTTTAGAGTTATAATCGAGTGTTTCTTTATGGCGAATAATGGCAAATTCAGCATTTTGGAAGAGGATGCTGCTATAGAAATAATGTTCGCCTTCAACAAGCACATCACGCTCTTTCACTAAACGTCCCCTTTCATCGACTTTTCCCTTCACTGTTCGATAGGGTGAGGCGAGGATGGCTTGCTTTCTTTTATCATTCCCTTCCAGTGTGAAGCTGTAATCAGAATTGGAGTTACGTTGTGCCTCTTTGGCATCGGAGACGCGTCTTTTGTAGTCGATTTGGCCTTTTTCAGCAATTTGGTAGATTGGGTTCACGGTGCGTGTTTCACCGCTTTCCAGAGTCACAGAGATCGCATACGGGCTTGCCCCTGTGACGGCAAAGACCTTGTCTGTCAACTCTGGCACAAGGGTATTAACGATCTTCGGATCGCGTTCTACCGTTAAATTATGGATATTAATAATGGCCAGAGAAGAGTTTTTAGGGCTCACGACCCACAGCTTGTCGCCCCATAGCGCGACTTCTCTATCAAACCAATCAAAACCGTCAAGCTGTAGGCTGTTAATGAGTTGACCTGTCGATGGGCTATAAATGTTGATGTCTACAATGTTGCTATCAATTGTAGGATCTTTTAACACCCAGAGTTGCTCTTGGGGATGATTAAAATAAAAGAGCTGTTTGCTGTCTGTTAGAGGTGAGGTTTGCTGTTCTGCTTCTGCCTCAGATTGATTGAGTTGAGAACCAACAAAATCCGTAACAGCACCGCTTTGTTGACTGACCGTGTTGTAAACCACCGATGCTGCTACTGCTACGGCGAACAAGGCTAAAATGATCTTAATGTTGCTATTCATAATGTGTTCTTACGCCTTTCTTAGATGCTGTTGCTTTTTTATTAGTGACTGTCTTATTAAGTTCTTGTCTTGTTAAGCTTTTGTTTTATTAAGAAATTGTCTTCTTAGCAATGGTTTAATAGCTAAGTTTGTTTAAGTTTAATAGTTAAGATATGACTCTTTTGTGTTATCAGGGTTAGCCTGCACGGATATGGTATCACCCACGCTAAACTGGCTAGTAAAGTTGGGAGGCAGTTGTTTAAAAACTTTGCTGATGCCCTTGTATTCTACCGTTACATTGAAAGTCTTTTCGGTGTTGAAACGGAAGCTGCTCCACGTTATATCTGTAATAGTACCAGTGAAATCTTCGGTGCAACGATCACGATTAACTTTGGGGTGATGATTCATCCTAGATTGATAGAGGTTGTAAGCAAACCAGAAAGCCAGTAAGGCCAATGCCCCGCCAACAAGGTCGTTCATAAAAATGGCTTTGGCGATGAGTGCTACTCCTAAGATAATGGCAAAATAAAAATATGCATTCATTGATAGACTCCAAGTTTATAGCAGTAGCGAAAGGTTTTTCATGAGTAACCTTTTAAAAATTAAGTGTTTAATGATTCTACTTAACTTTATTTTGAGGATAAAGGATTGTGAGGATAAAGGATTATAAAGAGAGAAGCGCTCCTCTTAATAACCACGAGAGTGCGAATTAAACAACGACAATTAAATAGTTCGCAAACAGCAAGGCATCGCTATTGCATAATTAAAACATAGGGTTATGAAAAAATAGGACAATGATGAGGGTGTGGTATGCTGTGTTTCTTTGCTAGACAACAAGACAGAAAACAAGACATTTGAGGGCATAGCTTGATTGATCAATATCTTTTATTTGCTTTGGGTGCCGTGGTGTTAGCAACCGCTCGGTATGGAACTTATTTTTATACAATTTATCAGGGCAAAACCAAACCGCATGCGTTTTCGTGGTTTTTATGGGGAGCCGTAACCGGAGTCGGGGCGTTAGCGCAATTTGAATTAAAAGGCGGACCTTCTGCCTGGGCATTGGCCTTTGTCGCTATTAGTTGTTTGTTTATCGCTTTACTGGCGTTTTTTATTGGTGAGCGAGATTACAAGAAAAGTGATTGGTTGGCTTTAATTGGCTGTTGCGGTGCGATCCCTGTTTGGCATGCGACCCAGAACCCACTTCTTGCGCTGGGCATTATTATTGTTATTGATGTATTAACCTACTGGCCGACGATCAGAAAGTCATTCCATAGGCCAGAAACTGAGCCACCGATTTCGTATGGTTTTGCTGGTATGCGTTATTTTTTGATGCTGTTTGCTGTACCTGATCCAACATGGGAAAACCTGATGTATCCCTTCTTCCTGATGCTGACAGACTGGAGCTTTGCTATTTATATTGTGATTCGTCGTTGGCAAACAGGACACCCACTGCATGAGTATGCTTAATAACCTCGTGTAACTTAGCGATTGTCTTGTGCCAGGCTGTTGTAACGGCGAGTGTACTTATTATTTGAATTTTCGCCCTTTATTTCCTGCGCATGAAAGCGCCTTTTACTTTTCGCAGGTTAAAGGTCGATAGAGTTCAACCCTAGACTTTATTTTGGTTACTCATCAAAGACAAATTTATCTTTTTTCCACGTCATTTCACGAAATGATTTTTCAGACAGTTCATTGATTAATTTGACTCTTAGTCCATACCTTGGCAAATCATAGTAAGGGCAGATGTCATCCGAATAAAATGCGTCAGTCAGTGATTGCTTAAATGGAGTAACATGGTTTATTTCAATCCATTGGTTATTTTCAACGGTATAAAATCCATTGATTGCTGGGCAATTTGACCCCGAACCGCACTTGCCAGATTGAATGCCGATGATATCTTTTTTATTAATCCTGTCTTTAAATAATACGATCTGAGATCCTCTGTTAAATTCAAGAAAACCATTTTTTAAATCTTTATGTTTAATGATTTTCGCTCTTTTCTCTGCACTATCGTAATGGCCAAATTGAGCCCCTTCACAGTTGATAAACCTTGAAGGCAGCAAGTTAAAATAATCTTCAATAGTCTTACTTTCTTTTGTAGATAAGTCAGATTGCCATGCGAATTCAAACGACGAGGCCAAACTAGAACATACTATAGAGAGCAAAATGATAATGTACTTCATTGTTATCCTATTGTGCCGCTTTTGAGCTGGGCAAGATTATTGGCTATGTATCTGACATATTAACCTAGGTCTTATCAGAAAATAAGACAGAAAATACGATGCAGTAGGGCGGTGAAAATAAAAAGCGCCTGCATGAAGGTGCATCATACAGGCGCTTTTCTTTCTGCTTTACTGCTCGCCAGTTGCTCCAGTTGCTCCAGTTGCTCCAGTTGCTCCAGTTGCTAAGTTGAAGGCGGAGGCGAAGGCGAGAGATTCGTTTATTAACGTTGCTTGGTTTGCCATTCAGGATGCACCCAAACAGGCGCTTCTTCAACCATTGCTTCTTTCCCTAGAATCATGTCCGCGGCTTTTTCGGCCACCATAATCGAGGGCGCATTTAAATTGCCATTGGTGATGGTTGGGAAGATGGATGAGTCCACGACACGCAAGCCTTGTACGCCTCGTACCTGACATTGGCTATCAAGTACCGCCATTGGGTCGTCATCCGCGCCCATTTTGCAGCTACAAGATGGATGATAGGCACTTTCGACGTTTTGTCTGACCCAAGCATCGATTTCCTCATCACTTTGTATGTCAAGACCTGGTTGAATTTCATCGCCACGGTAATCATCCAGTGCGGTTTGCTGAAGGATTTCGCGGGTTAAGCGAATACAATCACGCCAATCTTGTTTGTCTTGCTCTGTGCTGAGGTAGTTGAAGATGATACGAGGTTTGGCTTTAGGATCTGACGATTCAATCCACACTTTCCCGCGACTTTCTGGTTTGTTGGGTCCAACATGAACTTGGAAACCGTGGCCATCAAATGCTGCTTGGCCGTCATAGCGCATAGCCGCAGGCAAGAAATGGTATTGGATATTAGGCCATTGCAGACCCGCACGCGAACGAATGAAGGCGCAGGACTCAAAGTGGTTGGTTGCCCCTAAACCGTTTTTAAATAGAATCCAGCGTGTGCCAATTAATCCTTTGCTGAATAAGCCTAATTTGCTGTTTAATGAAACAGGTTGCTTGCACTCGTACTGAAAATATACTTCAAGGTGATCTTGTAGGTTTTCACCCACACCAGGCAATTCATGTATTAGAGGCACATTTGCTTGTTCCAAGACGTCTTTTGGACCAATACCAGATAATTGCAGCAATTGTGGTGAACCGATGGAACCAGCAGAGAGAATCACTTCCTGATGTGCGCTGACCTGTGTGACTGAGCCACCTTTTTCATATTGCACCCCTGTTGCTTTTTGGTTCTCGTCAAAAAGCACCTTATGGGTGAGTACGCCTTTACGTAATGTCAGATTTGGGCGTTTTAAGGCGCGGCGCAAATACGCATTTGAGGTCGAGGCTCGCACGCCATCCTTGACCGTCATGTGCATGGGGCCAAAGCCTTCTTGGCGGTAGCCATTATAATCGTCTGTATAGCCGTAACCTGCTTGCACACCTGAATCAATAAAGGCTTGATAAAGTGGGTTAAGGCTCATGTTATTGCCGTTGTTGGTACCCACAGGGCCGTTACCACCTCGATAGGTGTCTGCGCCTTTAACCCAAGTTTCTGCTTTTTTGAAGTAAGGTAAGCAGTATTGATAACCCCAGCCTTCGGCTCCATGTTCTTGCCACTCATCAAAATCATGGGCGTGGCCACGAACATAGACCATACCATTAATGGATGAACCGCCACCTAGAACCTTACCGCGTGGGCAATGCATTTCGCGGTTATCCACATGGGGTTCTTGGTCGGTATGGAATTGCCAAGCGTATTTCTCTGTGTTCATTGGGTAGGAGAGTGCGGTTGGCATTTGAATGAAAATGCTTTTATCTGATCCGCCTGCTTCTAACAATAGCACCTTATATTGGCCAGATTCGGTTAAACGATCAGCCAACACACAGCCAGCGGAACCTGCACCAACTATGATGTAATCAAACTGTTCTGTTTTCTTTGCCATAAAAATCTCGTTATCTGTTCTACACAATTAGTAAGGCGCTGGAATGTCGCCCAGTTCCACAAATACACTTTTGGTTTGAGTATAGTGATGTAGGGTTTCGATGCCATTTTCGCGGCCAATGCCTGATTCTTTGTAGCCACCTACTGGCATCTCAGCAGGAGAGGCCCCCCAGTTATTGATCCAGCAAATACCGGCTTCTAATTGCGCAATAACGCGATGGGCACGGCTAAAATCTTTAGTGAAAACCCCAGCAGCAAGACCGTATTTGGTATTGTTGGCGCGCTCGATAACCTCGTCTTCATCGGTAAAGGAGAGCACTGACATAACAGGGCCAAAAATTTCTTCTTGTACTTGTGGCATGTCGTCAGTGCAATCAACAAAAACCGTTGGCGCGACAAAAGCGCCTTTATCTAGGCCGTTGTCTGTTACTTGATGTCCACCACATAACAGTGTGGCGCCTGCTTTTTTCGCACTGTCGATATAACCTAATACTTTTTGCATATGATCCTTCGAAATCAGGGCGCCAACTTGGGTATTAAGGTCCTGAGGGTCGCCAACAATCATTTTTTCTGTACGTTCTTTTAGTTCTTTTTGGAACGCTGGCATGATGTCTTCATGTACAAATACGCGTGTGCCATTAGTGCAGACTTCGCCTTGGGTGTAGAAATTAGCTAGCATGGCGCCAGAGACGGCTTGATCGATTGGCATGTCAGGGAAAATAATCAGAGGCGATTTGCCCCCCAATTCCATAGTGACTTGTTTCAAACTTTGGGCCGAGGCGGCCATGACTTTTTTGCCTGTACCGCATTCGCCAGTAAAAGACACTTTGGCGATATCAGGGTGAGCGGTAATGAGTTGACCTGTTCTAGCATCGCCTTGAATAACATTGAAAACCCCATCTGGTAGACCTGCTTGAGTGTATATTTCTGCCAGTTTTAGGGCAGTTAACGGGGTTTCTTCTGATGGTTTGAAAATCATGGCATTGCCTGCGGCCAAGGCAGGAGCGGATTTCCAACAGGCGATTTGAATAGGGTAGTTCCACGCGCCGATACCAGCACAAACGCCCAGTGGCTCACGGCGAGTGTAGAAAAAATTACCAGCACCTAGATCCTGATATTCGCCTTGCAGTTTATCGGTTAGACCTGCGTAGTACTCAATAACATCTGCACCGGTCATGATGTCAACACAGTTTGCTTCCTGTATTGGCTTGCCAGTATCGAGTACTTCTAAATGGGCGAGCTCATCATTGTTTTCTCGCAGTAAGTCGGCGGCCTTTTTAAGAATGCGGCCACGTTCGATAGCACTCATGGCTGCCCAAACTTTTTGGCCTTCTTTGGCGGACGCGACAGCATGTTCTAATTCCGTTGCCAGTGCCAGTTCAACATGAGCGATAATGTCGCCAGTAGCTGGGTTGGTAGTGGCAAATGTTTCACCACTGGTAGAGGCAATGTATTTGCCATGGATGTACTGCTGCTTTGCTGTCATATGGTCTCTCTCTATGATCAAAGTGCCCTTGCTATAAAGTTATCAAGGGCTATGTAGGCGTTGTGTTGCTTTGCTTGGTTTCTCGTTATAGCCGATGCAAATGTGTGCATAGCGACTGACATTTTATCGCTGCATTGTACATTTTTTTGTGACATTAGTACGGCTGTATTTTAGTTGAGATGTGAAAAATTGAAGGCTTTTTCTTGCTAGGTCACGAATCTGTTTATGAATCACAGAGACTATAAGCCACAGGAAATACGCCACAGGAAATACGCCGCAGGAAATACACCATAATAGAAACTCTGCGAGACGCTTAGTCGATATGACATACGGCCTCGCAGCACAAAAAAATAGAGAAGATATTAGTCAGTTTTGCTACCACGATAGCGAGCATTCTTACTGGCTTTTACCTTCTCAAGGTCCACTAAAACCAAGCCATCGATACAATAGCCAAAGTCCGCATCAACCCCAAAATCAAGGAAGCGTACCCCTCCGGCTTCACACAGCTCACTGTATTGCTTATAGAGTGTGGGGACAGAAGCATTTAGGTAACTGAGTTGTGTTTTTAACTCACGGAAATCCTCTTCGTAGCTCTCTCCTTTGAAAAGATTGCGAATTAATGCTTTGTTCTCAGGAGTGATTTGATATGGCGTAAAAGACTTACCTAGCTGATCTTTATCCGGAAAGTGCAATTGATAGAAGGACACAATCAAGTCTTTTGCTAATGGCGCATAATTATTGCTAAGGCTCACTGGGCCAAATAAATAACGAATGTCTGGGTGTTTATTTAAGTAGGCACCTATGCCATACCATAGATAATCCAAACTGCGCTTACCCCAGTATTTGGGTTGTACAAAACTACGCCCTAATTCAATACCTTTGTCAAAATAGGGTTGCATCTCTTTGCTGTAGTTAAATAACTCTTTGCTATAAAGACTGTGTGAGCTCGATAATTTTGAGGCCTCACCAATTCGGTAAGCGCCAACAATTTCCAGTTCTTCATCATCCCACAACACAAGATGACGGTAAAAATGATCGAATTTGTCTAAATCAATGTCTTCGCCTGTCCCTTCACCAACCTGACGGAAAGCAATTTCACGCAAGCGTCCAATCTCTTGCATGGTAGCGGATTGAGCACTACTTCTTTGCCCATTATTTTGGTCACTGCTTTGACTACTTTTGTGATAGTCAAACAGATAAATTAACTTGCCATCTTTGCTTTCTCCCAATAGTTCAGATTGATTTAACTCCTGTTTAATCAACTGTCTATTCTGTGGGTGAGCCACGGTCTTTTCGGTTTTAAGTAAGGGTTTTTTATTTTTAGCAATACGGTAGAGGTGGCGTTTTACGAGCTTGTTTTTTTCTTTGTCACTCAAAGGAAGTTTTGCCACTTCCTGAATGGGAATGGGTTGGCCAATTTGAATGCCAATACGGCGATTCCGTTGACGAAACATCTCGTTTGCTAACTGAATGGTCGAAAGGGGGCGGTAAATAACCGAGCTGGTATAAAAAAGAACAGAGTTACGACCACTGATATAAACAGGCAATAAAGGACTGTTGGTTTTTTGCGCGAGTTTTAAATAACTTTGACTCCATTTTTGATCTTTTACACCACTTGGCGAAATACGTGAAACTTCACCAGCAGGGAAAATAATCACCGCAGATTCTTCATGGAGACAATCTAGGATGGCTTTTAGCTGTTGTCTGCCTGTTTTCGCCGTTAGGTTGTCGACCGGTAATACTAGGTCACGTAAGGCGTCGAATTCAGCGAGCATGTCATTGGCGATGATTTTTACATCAGGGCGAATTTCCCCCACCAGTCGCAGTAATGCCAAGCCGTCCAATGCCCCTAGAGGATGATTAGCAATAATCATGACTCGCCCTGCGGCGGGAATATTACGTCGGTCTAGCTGGCTGGCTTGATAGGCAAAATTAAAGTGATTCAACACCTTATCAATAAAATCAAAACCAGTTTCTTCTCTATGGAGCTCTAAAAAATGGTTTACTTCACTTTCATGTAAGAGACGTTTTAGCAAACTAATGGCAGGGCGCTTAATGATCGGCATCTTTGCCATAAAATTGGGTGTTTTTTCTTCTAGCAGCTTTTCAACTTGAATCACGTTACCTTCTCCGCAGACGCAAACCGATTATTGCTTTTGCAATAATTTGTCATTTTCATTACAGGCTAACCTTCAACTGTGACAAAAAGATGACAGTCTGGCGCGATGAGTCTGTTAGGCGACTTCAATCCCTACATCTGACCAAACCGCAAACTCATTGCCATTAGGGTCTAAGAAATGAAAACGGCGACCACCTGGAAAATGAAAAATAGGTTGGCAGATACTGGTTGTTGGGAAGGCTTCTATTTTAGCTAGTGTTGCTTCTAAATCGTCACTGTACAACACGATTAATGCACTGCCTTTTTGAGTGACAGAGGTGAGGTCTGATTTAAAAAAACCGCCCTCAATTCCCGAATTTGAAAAAGCGGTATATTCAGGGCCATAATCCGTGAAATGCCAATCAAATAATTTAGTGAAAAACGTTTTTGTGGCAGTAAGATCTCGAGCAGGTAATTCTATATAATTAACTTTTTCGTGGTTTGACATGATGTTTCTCCAACCTTTATTCGAAGACGACATGAGCAAGTTTACTCAATTAAACGTATTCATGAGTATTTTAACGATAGCATGCTTGCTTTAAGGTGCCGTGACAAATCTAATATGTTTACTCACAGTGTTAAGGAAGGAAAATAGAATAGTGGCAAAACTGGTCTTCTTATTAAAAAATGTGCCCGATGAGGAAGCTGATGACATTCGGACCTTACTCACGGAAAACGAGATAGAATTTTACGAAACCAGTGCCGGACGCTGGCAAATATCGCTAGCAGCGATTTGGGTGCGTCATAACCAAGACTATGCAACTGCTCGACGCTTAATTGAGCAAGATCAAGCTGGGCGTGTGAAAAATAGATCGCAGGATGCTCCTTTCTTAGATGTTTTCCTAGATGCTTCCTTGAATGCATTGTTAGGCATAATATCGCATGCAAAACAGAATCCAGTTGAAAGTGGTTTTGCTATGATCGCTATAGCATTTGTCTTGGGGCTTTCAGTCTTACCCTTTATGATATAAAGATAATGGCTTTTTACAGCAACTTTTTACTGCAACAAAAGAGGAGAAAAAAGTGGATGATTTATTGGTACGTTACCTGCATTTCATTGGCATTATGTTGTTATGTTCTGCATTAGTTGTACAAAACATGTTACTGGCCCGAGACGTATCGACTAGCATATTCAAAAAATTGGTCGCAATGGATGCGCTTTATGGACTGAGTGCCATTGTGATTTTTGTTGCTGGTTGTTTGTTGTGGCTAACGGTAGGAAAACCGAAAAGCTTTTATTCAACGAATATGCTTTTTCAGATTAAGTTAATTATTTTCGTCAGTATGGCCATTTTATCTGTTGTACCGACCGCATTTTTTCTTCGTCGCCGTGCATTAGTTAAAACAGAGCAGGTAGAAAGTCTCGCTATTCCCCACTATATTCTTGTTATTAAGCGCCTTGAGTTAGTTCTTGTGCTTACTTTGCCTTTACTGGCTGTTTTGATGGCACGTGGTGTTGGTCTTTAGCTCAGCGAACTAAAAAGAATAACAAATCGTTTGATAGATAATTCAGGTTTTTATGACAACACCAAGTTTCAAATCCTCCGCCATAAAGTCGTCTACAGCGAAAGGGAATAGCAAATTAAAACTGCATTCCCGTAATCCTCATAGAGCACCTTATAATTTCCCGCTATTGGCCGATTCTTGCCCAGAGCTGTCACACTTTATTATTAAAAATAAGTTTAATAATGCGTCGATTGACTTTGCTAACCCCGATGCCGTAAAGACATTAAATCGAGCACTGCTAAATCACTTTTATGGTATTGCTTTTTGGGATATTCCAAGTGGTTATTTATGCCCACCTATACCAAGCAGAGCAGACTATATTCATTATTTGGCCGATTTGCTGGCGGATTCGAATGGCGGTGTTATCCCAAGAGGAAAATCCATTAACGTGCTGGATATTGGTATAGGCGCAAACTGCGTGTATCCGATTATTGGCCATCAAGAATATGGTTGGCGCTTTTTGGGTAGTGATATCGATGCCACTGCAATAGAAGCCGCGAATGTCATCATTAAAGCGAATAGTCTTTCTTCAGCGATTCAATGTCGTCAACAAGCGAAAAAAGAACAGGTGTTTTCTGGTATCTGGCCAGAACAAAAACGCTTTGATGCAACGCTTTGTAATCCTCCTTTTCATCGCTCTAAAGCCCATATGGTTGAACAAGTAGAGCGTAAGTGGCAGGGCCTAAAACAAGGGCAGCAGCAAAAAGAATCACGGTTAAACTTTGGTGGTCAGAGCCATGAGCTATGGTGTGATGGTGGCGAAGAAGGGTTTATTAAACGCATGATCATTGAAAGCCAGCAATATGGCGATCAATGTTATTGGTTTACCTGTTTTGTCTCAAAGCAATCGAGCTTATCGGGCATTTATGCCACATTAAAGCGAGTGAGAGCTGAAAAAGTGAAAACTGTGAATATGGCGCAAGGGCAAAAAAACAGTCGCTTCGTTGCTTGGACCTTTTTATCTTCTCAACAACGTGATTTTTGGCGAGATCATCATTGGCAATTGGATCGTGGTTAAGATATGAAAAAGCCTCTGATCTGTACTAATTCAGACCAGAGGCTGTTAAAGAACAATTAACAATAGCGTTAATTAATAGTAAGCGTATTTGCTTTCTAGACGTCTTAGGTCGGCTTCGGCCTGATTTAACTCAACAAGTAATTGCTTCTCTTGTTGTTCCAAAGCGCCAAAAGATTTTTGCATTTCTGAGATTTCAGCGTCTAATGCATAGCGAGTTGCGACTGTCGTCTCTTGTGCTAGCATGACTTTCTTCTTCTCAGCGATACGTTTTTTCAAAGACTCCACTTCTTTTTTATTATTGCGCAAGCTACGTTCCGCATCGCTTACCGCTCTTTTCGCAGTGTACACTTCACGACCTGCTTGATAAGCGGCTAAAAAGTCGGCTTCTAATTCCGCAGGGCAAATGCCTTCATAAGAGCGGTTTCTGCTACCTTCTGCAAAACCGTTTCTAGGCTTACAGAAGAGTTGAACGCCTTCGCTGTGGCCTTTTTTGAAATCATTAAAGTTTGGTTTGATACCGTGTTCTGCACAGGCTTCACGGTGGGATTTTATTCGTGTTTCTGGGTACCCTTCGGCACCGTCTTCATAACCAATTTGATACCAATTCGCCGTTAAGCATTCCTCTTTATTGAGGGTTGCACAACCAGAAAGTACAAGCGAACCAACGAGTAGGGTGATAAATAACTTCATCCAAGTTTCCTTCTACTGATATATTTTTGAAAACACATTATTGAGACCGAAAGAGATAGTACTCTAGTGTTAAAAAGAAATATAGCGGTTTACTTTTGGCGCAAATGGGAAGCAATGTTGGCCGCAAGCTGTGCATTATTACAAACAAGTTCAATATTACTAACTAAGCTTTTGCCTTCTGTGTGTTTTGTTACTTGCGACAGCAAGAAGGGCGTTGTGTCTTTACCTGTAATTCCTCGCTCTCGGGCTTCTGCTAGTGCCTGAGAAATGACTTTATCAATCAGGGTTTTTGTCATAGCGAACTCTTGAGGAATGGGGTTAGCAATAACAACGCCACCATCGAGACCTAAATCCCATTTTGTTGTTAGAAAATCGGCAATCTGATTAGGCGTAGTTAGATTATAATCGACGGTTTGGTTGCTCTCGCGAGTATAAAAAGCGGGTAACTGTTGGGTATTATAACCAACAATGGGAACACCGTAGGTTTCCAGATATTCACGGGTCAGGGCCAAATCAAGAATGGATTTGGCGCCAGCACACACGACCGCAACATTGGTTTGTGCCAGTTCCTGTAAATCGGCAGAAATGTCGAAGGATGTCTCAGCGCCTCGATGTACACCGCCAATCCCTCCGGTGGCAAACACCTGAATACCTGCCATCGCTGCGATAATCATGGTCGCGGCAACCGTAGTTGCACCATGCTGTTTGTTGGCAACCACAAATGGTAAATCTCGACGTGAACACTTGATTACGCTTGAGCCTGCTTGCGCCAAAATATCGATTTCTTCATGGCTTAACCCCGCTTTCAAACGACCATTAAGAATGGCGATCGTAGCGGGTGTTGCACCGTTATCTCGAATAATGTGTTCGACTCGTTTGGCAGTTTCAGCATTTTGTGGCCAAGGCATACCATGGGAAATAATCGTACTTTCAAGAGCAACGACTGGTTGGCCTGCGGCAAGGGCTTTTGCAACCGCTGGGCTGATATCTAAGTAAGGGGTCATCTCTTTCTCCTTGTTGATGATGCGTTTTAAAACGGTTATGAAATGAAAACAATTCAACCTAGGTTATTAAAGGTTTCAATCTGGGTTATTAAGCATTAGTGATTTGCAATCCATTGATTTATCGCCATAGCGTTCAGTGTCGGATCATTCGCTGCCTGACAAGTGAGGGTTTTTGCTGCACAAGCACAAGCAAATTTAAGTGTCTTCTCAATAGGCCATTCCTCAAGGTATCCATGAATGAAACCAGCAAATAAGGCATCTCCAGCACCAGTGTCACTGATGCTCGTTACTTGAAAAGCCGTTTGATGAATGCAGTGTTGATGGTTAGCAAATAATACGCCTTCCGAGCCTAAGCTGAGCAAAACATTCTCAATTCCTAGTTTGACTAAGGCTTGTGCCAGCTGCTCATTATTCAAGGACTTATTATGCGATGACGTCCGCTCTAGTAACGCTATTGCTTCCTGACGGTTGACTTTGAGTAAGGTTAATTTTGGCAACAAAGGTAAGAGCTGCTGTGCTTTACTTGCGGAAACGGCATCGGCACAAATAGGAAGAGGTAAGGTCTGTTTTGCTAACCACTCTATCGAGGAAGAGTGAATATTCGCTTCGATTATAAGTAGATCCGCTGAGCGTAGTAGGGCCTGTTTTTGTGTTAACAGTGGTTTGTTTACTTCTTTGAAAATAGCCATATCAGCAACAGCATATTGCAGCTCACCATTTGGTTGGTTTATGGCAAGATAGGTTCCCGTATCGTGTTTTGGGCTACGCAGACAATGCGTCATATTTATGCCAAGCTGCTTATTGTATTCAAACAACCACTCTCCAGATTCATCCATTCCTAGTGCTGAAATAAGGGTTGTTTGATGCGCTAATCGTGCTAAATTTTCTGCAATGTTACGGCCAACCCCACCAGCACTTTTCCCTACTTTTCCAGGGTTAGAATCGCCATAAAGCGGTGCTTGCTCATATGTGCCTGCGATATCAAGGTTGCACCCACCGATTACTACTATGTTTGTTTGAGAAGGGAATAAGTAGCCTTTACCAAGAATGTGTCCTTTTTGCATCAATCGCATAATGTGACCGGCGACGGATTCACGGCTCATTGCCAATAATGTTGCTAGTGTCTGCTGTGATGCGAGAGGGTGTTTTTTTACTGTGCTGAGTACTTTGTCTTCCTGTTCTGACAACATAGTGACGCTCCTTTCTTCGAATTTACCCTTTTTATAGAGATGGTTCTTTCAATATATTATTGCTCCACAAAAAGCGCTTTTAACAAAAGTTTTAAAATTAACTTCTGTTAAAGTTAGTTGAAAATAATAAAAGCGCAAAGACAAAATGACGTGGCGATGCCATGTGATGGCACTTGTGATGTGATGACACTATTTGATGTAGTTATACTATGTGATGTCACTATTTGATGTAGTGCTATGGTTTTGCCATCCTGATACGGTCTTGATGCTAAAAAGAGTAAAAAGAGCAATAAAAAAGGGGAGCTAATGCTCCCCTTTCCAGCCAAAAATTGACTCATTCCACAGAAAACTGCTCTATTGCGTCATTGAGTAACTCAATATCGTGTGACATCTTCTTGTTGGCCTTTGCACAACGCTTTGTACTTTCCGTGGTTGTAAGTGATATTTCTTGGATAGAAGATAAGTTGTCGTTAATGGTTTTGCTAACCTGAGCTTGTTCTTCCACAGCTGCTGCAATTTGAATATTTAAGGTGGATATGCGATCAACAGCTGCAAAGGCTTCATTGAACGCTTCTGCGGTATCCTTACTAAACTTGAGGCAGTTGTCGGTTTTTTTGTTACCTTCAGTCATGCTGGTAACCGCGTTTTTGGCTTCTTGCTGTAGCTTTTCAATCAATGATTGAATGTCTACGGTAGCTTCTTGTGTGCGTTGAGCCAAAGAGCGGACTTCGTCAGCAACCACAGCGAAGCCTCGGCCCGTTTCACCTGCGCGAGCAGCTTCAATCGCCGCATTTAAAGCCAGTAAGTTTGTTTGCTCGGCAATACCTCTAATGGTATCCAATACAGTGCCAATGTTTTCTGTTTCTTTGGCGAGCAGTTCTAAATCGCTTGATGTTGAGGCAACCTCTTTAGCCATTTCGGTAATGATAACTTGTGTCGAATCGGCGATCTGTTTACCTTTATCGACACTGTCTTTTACACTTTCAGCCAAACTGGAGGCTTTGGATGTGTTTTGCGCAATTTCTTCTGTGGCAATACTCATTTCAGAAATTGCATTGGCGACTAGACTGGTTTCTTCACTTTGTTTATCAATATTGCGCTCGTTTTCCTCCATAATCTCAACCGCTTTTAAAGCGGCTTCTTCTAGTGTGATGGAAGAATGGCTTACTTGCTTCATTGTTTTGGCTAATTTTTCTACGAAGCGGTCGAACAGGTTTGACACTTCACCAACTTCATCTCTAGCAAGACTGTTGATTCGTACTGTCAAATCGCCATTGCCTTCGGCAATTTCCTGTAATTGTTGCTTCAACTGGTTTATGGGCGTTGTAATGGCACGACCAATTACGCCAGCAATTACAACAGAGGCAAGCACAGCAATAATAAGAGTGATAGTAATCAGCTTGATGGCCAATAGCTCATCTTTTTCTGCTTGATAAGCTGAATCAGCGGTAAACTTACCTATTTTATCGAGGAAGGTGATTAGCTCTTCATCCAAATCGTGTTGGTGTTTTTCCAATATTTTAATATTGCCTAATTGGTTATAGAGATTACCCGCTTCAAGTTGGTCAAGTATCAAAAATGATTCTTTCTCTAACTTCAAGTAATGTTCTTCTATCGTTATGATGTCAGCTAATACTCCTTGTAACTTGTCGGCTGTTACTTGAGTATGGGCAATTGCAATCGCGTCTTCGATTAGCTTATGCGCTTCTTTAAGTTCATACTCGATCTTTTTTGTCAGCTCTCTGGTTTTGTTAAGCTTGTTAATGAGTTGATCTTTTTTGCCTTTACCGGCTTCGATTAAGCTGGCTTCAAATAAACTGCTCTCAAATAAAATAACCTGTTGAAGTTGATGTTCGGTTACCTTGGTCATCATATTAGTAAGAGGGATGTCAATTTCGGCAATATCGATAATTTCATGACCGATTTTTTGCATTTGGCTAAGGCCTAACCAACCAACAATTAGAATCAATCCAATTTGAAGGCCAGCAAGAGAAAATATTTTATGAGCAATTTTTATATTTTTTAGCATAAAGGGGGATTCCTAGTTCTTTGAAAGAAAAGTACGGCATTTGAGTAATCTCTGTAACAGAGCAACATAAAAATTCATTATGATCGAAGTATAGACTTGTTTTTTTAGTTTTATTTTTTCATCATCTCTTTTTGAATTTATCTTTATGAAGTTATAGGGCAAATGGTTTTGATATCAATTCTGTTATTTTCTCTTCGCGCTGTATTTTTAGGCGTTTTTACTGTGATGACAATGTTTTATGGTTTGCTTGTTTTCCCCTTTATTTTTCGTTCGAAGAATAAGATTTACCAACTGGCTTATTTTTTCAACATAGTCGCGCCGATCTTAGGGTTTCGAGTTGAGAGCCGAATTCCTACATCAGCAAAAGCCGTAAAACAAGCGGTTTATGTCGGTAATCATCAAAACAATGCGGATTTGTTTTGTTTGTCGCATATTGTGGCAAAAGGGGTAGTGACTGTAGGTAAACGCAGTTTGGTTTGGATTCCATTTTTTGGCATTTTATATTGGATCAGCGGCAATTTTTTAATTAACCGCACAAACCGTAAGCAAGCCTTGGCAACCATTGATCAAATTGTTGTGCAAATGCGTAAAACAGAATTATCTATTATGATGTTTCCTGAAGGGACACGTAGCCGCGGTCGTGGCCTATTGCCATTTAAAGCAGGCGCTTTTCATGCTGCTATTCAAGCTGGTGTGCCGATTGTGCCTTTTGTTTGTAGCGATACCCATGACCAAGTGCAGTTAGGTCGTTGGAATAATGGCAACGTCATTGTTGAAGTACTTGATCCGATTTCGACCGAAGGGCTTAGTTCTAGCGATGCCAACAAACTTATGCACGAATGTCGTGAAAAAATGTTGGCAAAGTGGGAAGAATTGAATGAAGAGTTGGAGCCAGTTAACAAATTGTAGAGGCACCGATTCACAAATCGCAGGCCGTGAAGGCAAGAAAAAACGATAAAAAAGCGGCTGTTAATGAAATAACAGCCGCTTTTTTATGGGCACATTTTATGACATTTGTGATTGCAAATAGTTGGGCAAGCCTAACATTTTGATCAAACCAAGTTGCTTTTCGAGCCAATAAGCATGATCGACTTCAGTGTCATCCAGTAAGGTTTCGAGCATTTCACGAGTATTATAATCTTTTACTTCTTCACACAGTTTGATGGTGTCTTTCAACATAGCAGCCACCTCGTACTCAACTTGCAAATCGTTTTCTAGCATGGAGGGAACATCTTTGCCAACACGAATGGCTTCACGTTTGGTTAAATCTGGTGTGCCTTCTAAGAATAAAATACGCTCGATGAGTTTCGCTGCGTGTCCTTTTTCATCATCAAATTCATGGTCAATGCGTTCATATAATTTCGTTAACCCCCAGTCTTCATACATACGAGAGTGCACAAAGTACTGATCCATTGCCGTTAACTCATTAGCCAGTATCTTATTCAACGCATCAATAACTTTTTGATTGCCTTGCATGATTTTTCTCCTCTATACCTGTGACTGTAAGTAGTTTTCTAGCCCTGTGCTGTCTAGTAAGCTAACTTGCGTTTCTAACCAGTCAAGATGTTCTTCTTCGTATTCGAGAATGTCTTCTAGTAAGTCTCTACTAATGTAGTCTTGTTCGACCTCACAAAGTGCGATCGCCTCTCTTAGTTCGCTAAGCTGTGCCGTTTGGAATTGCAGATTACAATGAATAATTTCTTTGGCGGATTCGCCAATATTGAGATGTCCTAACTGTTGTAAGTTAGGCAAACCTTCAAGAAACAGTACTCGCTCAATCAGAGCGTCAGCTTGCTTCATGTCCTTGATTGATTTGTGATAGTTCTTTTCATTGAGTTTCTCCAACCCCCAGTTACCACACATGCGTGCATGTAAAAAATACTGGTTGATGGAAGTCAGCTCTGTTTTTAATACAGCATTTAATACCTGTATTACTTTTTTACTGCCTTGCATAATGACCTCAAATAAAAAATCAAATTAGTGAAAGTATAATGCATGCCGCCTAAAAAACAAAAAAATCTTTTATATTTCAATGGCTTATGAATGGTTTTCGTTATCATTATGCAACGCGATATCATATGTTAATGATACTAATTGCCATTTGCATTTTACATAATTGATTTTTAAAGAAAAATTTTATCTGCTCAAATAAAATCTATATGATATGCTACAATTTATAGCATTTTGTATATTGTTGAGAGTGAATATGGGAATTGTAAAAATCTCCGATCCTTTGCATGAGGAAGTCAGAAAATCCAGTAATGTCATGTCGCGTTCTATGAATGCTCAAGCCGAGTTTTGGCTAAAAATGGGAATGCTCGCCGAACGCAATCCTCAACTGACGTTCCATCAAATTATTGAGCGAGAACTGGCAAAAGAGAATGGCGTTGTGAGTCACACTGTTGATAGCACTGTGAATACCGCCTCTAACGCTCTTAAATTACTACAGGAAGAAGCTTGAATGGGCTTGTCTGAAAAACCTTCTGTTACGATAAAGACAGTAACCGAAATAGAACAGATGCGAGAATCCGGTGCTTTACTAGCTCAGGTGTTTGCTATGCTTGATCAACATATTCAAGTTGGCATGACGACCCTTGAAATTGATAACCTAGTAGAACGTTATATCATTGATGTACTGCATGCTCGACCAGCCAGCAAAGGTCAATACGGGTATGAATATGCTTTAAACAGCTCAGTTAATGAGGTTGTTTGTCATGGCATTCCGAGTACTTATCGGCTAAAAGGGGCTGACATTGTCAATATTGATATCACGCTAGAAAAAGGCGGTTTTATTACTGATTCCAGTAAAATGTATGTCATGGAAACTGCCAGTCCAGCAGCGAAAAAATTAGTCAAACAGACTTATGACAGCATGTGGTGTGGTATTAACGCGGTGAAAGCGGGCGCGACACTGGGTGATATTGGTGATGCCATTCAACAGCATGCGGAAAAGGCAGGTTACAGTGTGGTACGCGAATATTGTGGTCATGGCATTGGTCGTGAAATGCATGAAGCGCCTGATATTTTACACTATGGCATGCCTAATACTGGCTTAGTATTGCAGGCGGGTATGACGTTTACGATTGAGCCTATGATTAACCAAGGTAAACCACACACTAAGACCAAGAAAGATGGTTGGACGGTCGTTACACGTGATAAAAAGTTGTCAGCCCAATGGGAACATACCATTTTAGTAACAGAAACAGGGTATGAAGTATTGACCTTGCGAGAAGAGGAGCGTAAAAACTAAAACCACCTTCACCCCGCAGCGTATACAAAAATCTAAAAGAATATAAAGAAGCTCTTCCCATGCCAGATATCGTTTTTGAATCATTCGCAACCGTTAAGCCTGAAATGTTGTTGCCGATTGTCAACGAACAAGCCGTGCGAACACACCTAATTGAGCATGCAAGATTTACAGAGCAGAGCGTGAAAGATTGGATTGCCGAAAAGCTTGAGGTTGATGCCTCAGCCGGTTGTCGTGTGCGAGCCGTTTATATCAAAGGTGTACTAGCGGGTTGGTGTGGTATTCAGCGTGATGAAAATGGTTTTGAATTGGCAATTGTATTGTCACAATCATTTTGGGGCAATGGGGTAGCAATATGCAAAACCTTGCTGTTTTGGGCAAAAGAGTTAGGCCATAAAGAGGTGTTGTTTCATTTACTCGAAAGCCGACCAGAGTATAAAGCGTTGCGTAAATTAGCCACAAAGGTTGAAACATCTCAGCTACTAGGGCGATCTTTTACAACTTACTATATTGCGATTGACTAAATATCATTGGTGCCTAAAAGGATTTATTGGCACAGCTTCATTAGTAGGGTAATGGCAGTGTGGCCGCCGATTTGACCGCACGAATGGCGAAGTTGCTGTTAATGCCCTTGATATTGGGTAATGCCTGCACCTGCTTTAATACTTGCTCATAGTGCTTTAAATCCTTGGCAACAATTTCCAAACGATAGTCACCCGCTCCCGATACCATAAAACACGAAATAATGTTTGGCATGGCAATAATGGCTTGTTCAAACTCATCGATAATTTGGCTACTGTGTTTGTCTAACGTGACATCCACAAATACAGTCATTGCCAACCCAACCTTTTCCCGTTCTAAATTTGCGCGATAATGCACAATCGTTCCGGTTTGTTCTAGTTTTTTCACTCTGCGTAAACAAGGAGAAGCGGATAGGTTTATCTTGTCTGCTAACTCAACATTGGTTAAACGGCCATCTTCTTGTAGTGCTTTTAAAATGTGACGGTCTATGTCATCCATAAAATTCTCCTATATTGGTATAAATAGTATGTTTTTCTTGTTAAGAAGGTTAAGTGTACTAAATAAAATGGTTTTTAGGATAGAAAAAGCAAGGACATGCCAGACTCTTTTGCTGAATAATACTTCTCGTGACAAGTGTTTATAACAACACGCCTGTTCTCGTATTACCCGTTTGTATCAACATGATTTTGAGGTATTGATGTCGCATTCCAATACAGTACCGAGTTATCGGATATTGGCTCAAGGCCGCCATTTTCACTTAGGTGTATTCGCAGCGATTGCGACTGCTTGCATTTGGGCAAGCTGGCTATTATCTGTGAAAGTTGGGCTGAAATCAGATCTAACTTTATTTGACTTAGCTATTATGCGTTATGGCGGACCAAGCATTGTATTTGCTTACTTTATGTATCGATCGTGGTCACAGATACGTAAAGTACCTTGGCGAGTTTTGATCGGCATTTGTTGTGGCGCCGGTGTGCCATTTTTTTATCTTGCCTCTCAAGGCATGGCACAAGCGCCTGTTGCTCATTCTGGGTTGCTTATTGCTGGCACGGCCCCTTTGTTTGTTACCTCTATCGCCGTCTTCATTTATAAAGAGCCTTTGAGCCTGTCACGGCTATTAGGGTTATGCGCAATAGGTGTCGGGATTATTGTGCTGTTAAGTGCTTCATTGGTGACTATGCAAATAGAGGTGTTGATGGGCGATTTACACTTCTTGTTGGCAAGTATGTGTTGGGCGGTTTTTACCATATGTTTGCGAGTTTCTGGTTTATCGCCTTTTGCAGCAACTGGATTATTAGGGCTAGTGAACAGTGCTATATTATTGTTGTTACTGGTTTTTGGCGTGTTGGACTCCTCCTTGAACGAATCGCAAAGAGGGAATATTGAACACGCTTCTCTGGTGTTCTGGTTGTTTCAGTTTGTTGTACAAGCATTGGTTGTGGGGGTGTTTGCTGGCATAACTTATGGCATAGCGATTAACCGAATTGGCGCCGAGGCTACGGCAGCTATTGGTTCACTAACGCCAGTGTTGGCTGCACTAGGGGCTTATATATTGCTTGCTGAGCAGTTATCTAAAATAGACATCCTCGCCATGTTACTTATGGCGGTAGGCGTAATAGCGGCAAGTGAAATCTTAAAAACAATACGTTTACCTCAGTGGGTTCAAACAACCTGTTTACCTTTTCTAAAAATAGAAGCACGTAAAATAAAGGAATAAGCATGATCTTAGACAACCTCACCAATGCCACCGCAGACCCAATTTTATCTATGTCAGTGGCCTGTAAAGCAGATAACAACCCCAATAAAGTGGATTTGGGGATAGGTGTTTATCGTGATGAGCAGGGCCATACACCATTAATGCAAGCCATAAAAATGGCGCAAGAAGCACTAACTCAAGAGCAAGACACTAAGGTGTATTTAGGGCTGGCGGGCAATGAGTCTTTTAATGATGTGATGATGGATTTGCTGATTGGAGCGGGCGCAAGTCGTGGCCGTGCTGTTGCTGTGCAAACGCCAGGAGCAAGTGGCGCGTTACGCCTATTGGCGGATGTGATTAAGTTATCCTCGCCAGATGCTAAGGTGTGGCTATCCGATTTAAGCTATGCCAATCATGCCCCTATCATGAAAGCCGCTGGCTTACAGGTACGCTATTATCGTTACTTTGACCCTAAGACCAAACTAGTTGATAGCTCGGGCATGCAACAAGATTTGCAAGTTGCCAAGCAAAATGATGTTGTCTTGTTACATGGTTGTTGCCATAACCCAACAGGGGCGGACCTGTCTTTCACTGACTGGCAAGCTGTCACTGATATGGCGCAAAGACAAGGGTTTTTACCCTTTATCGATATCGCTTATCAAGGGTTTGGACAAGGGTTAGATGAAGACATAAAAGGGTTTCGTTACCTTGCTGAACGTGTTGAGTCCTATATTGTGGCTGCGTCGTGTTCGAAGAACTTTGGTTTATATCGTGAGCGTACAGGTCTTGCTATCGTTGTAGGGAAAACCCAACAACAAAGTAACGCCATCAAATCACGGCTGTTGGAAATTGCCCGTACCACCTACACCATGCCACCTGATCATGGGGCAGCGTTAGTCGATAAAATTTTACGAACACCGACTTTAGAGCAAGTATGGCGCGATGAAGTCACCTATATGTGTGCACGGGTAAACACCATAAGGCAGCGGCTAGTGACAGCTTTACAGCAAAAGAGTGGCACCCATAACTTTGACTTTATTGGGCAACACAGAGGTATGTTTTCTGTTTTGGGTATCACACCTGAACAAGCCCAAGTGCTACGCCAAGAGCATGCAATTTATCTCTTGGATAGTGGTCGCATCAACGTGGCTGGTATTCAAGAGCGTCAAATTGATTATATTGCGGAAAAGTTGCTGGTAGTGGGTAAAACAAGTTAGTCCTCACTTCTTGCCTGAACGAATACACCTTAACTAGTACACTTAGTCACCACCTTTACATTAGGTCCACATTGACTATGTGGGCTCATTTCTCTTTGCCTTGATGACGGGATAATTTTGTTAATAAGGTAAAGTTAAGGTGTTTTTTCATCAATAAAGTGATTTAATGCCGCCCATGTCATCATGCATTCATATTAAAGCAATACTATCCCTGAGCCCTGTATTCGTACTGTTCGCATTGTAGTGAGTGCACTATCTTTATATAAGTTACTTCTTTGTGGTCTGTTTTATGAAAGAAATATCTCGTACGGCATTGTATTGTTTGATGATACTCACTGTGGGTATGGTCAGTGGTTCTCTAGGGCCAAGTTTAGTGTACTTATCGGATCTAGTAGATGCGTCAGTTTCACAAATCTCTATAGTATTTACGGTAAAAGCATTAGGTAGCATTTTAGGGGCTTACATTGCTGGCCGAGCCTTTGACCGGTTCAGTGGCCATATGTATTTATTGATTATGGCTTGCATTGTGGTGGTGACTTTATTCTTAGTGCCTTTTTCCAATGGATTAGTCATTTTATCGATTATCTTTTTTATTATGGGATTTGCCGAAGTGTCGATGAACACAGGATGCAACCTACTAACCATCTGGGTGAATAAAGACAAAGCAGGCACGGCCATGCTAATGGTGCAATTAGCGTACAGTGTTGGCACTATGATCGCACCGTTAATTTTAGTATTTGGTGGTTGGTTAGGTGGCGATTATGGCACAGGCTATTGGTTAATTGCGCTTTATACTCTCATTTTTCCTTTCGTCTTATGGCGCTCTCCTAGCCCGACTTATCGTGAGGCGAATACAGACGGCCAGCCTCAGGTATTTAATAAAGCGTTTTTTACTTGCTTCCTGTTTATGGTGTTTATGTATGTGGGGTTTGAGGTTTCTGTCGCTGGATGGATTAGCACTTATGCCAAGTTGAATGGCATGCCGCAAACCGAAGCTGCCTTATTGGTGACATTATTTTTCTTGGCGTTTGCTGCTGGCCGATTACTATCTGTTCCTATTTTACGTTGGGTTTCCTTACCCTTGATCATGGCCTTTTTATTGGCAATGAGTGTTGCAGGCTCTGTCCTTATTGCGTTTTCCATCTTGCCTATTACCGTGGTTGCCTTGTTATTGGGCGCAGGCTGCTCTGCTGTGTTTCCCATGTTGTTTACTTTTGGTAATGAGGTTGTGGCTCTGACAGGGAAGTTAACAGGGTACATTTTTACCTTTTGTGGCGTCGGTGCGATGGTAATGCCCTCGGCAATAGGGCCTTTAATTGATTGGTATGGCGCCTCAATTTACCCTTACGTGTTAATTATTATGTCACTCATTCTATGGGCATCATGGCTTAGTTTACAAAAACTGGCCAATACGAATAAAAAACCACAACCTCAGACGAAAGATGAAACAAATTAACGCTGCCTTGGCTTAAATTTTAAATTGCGATAAGGCTTGGTTCAGTTCGATAGCAAGTTCACTAAGGGATTCGCTGGAGTTCTCGATCTTAACGGATGCGTCTGAGTTTTCTGCGCCAATAATATTAATGCGCTCGACATTGTTGGTTGCCTCATTCACCGATTTGCTTTGTATTTGTACTGCACTGGCAATTTGTTGATTTAAATCTGCAATACTTTTAATGGAGCTAACAATAGTATTCAGTCTTTCGCTAACAGTCAGTGACTGTTCGACGGTGCTTTTTGCCTGTTCTTGGCCTGCAAACATGACTTTGGTAGCAGATTCAGCATCTGTTTTTAGAGTTTCTAAAATTTCTGATATTTGAGTAGTGGAATCTTGTGTTTTGCTGGCCAGCGCTCGTACTTCGTCGGCGACAACGGAAAAACCTCGGCCTTGTTCGCCAGCTCTTGCAGCTTCAATGGCGGCATTTAATGCTAAGAGATTAGTTTGGTCCGCGATATTTTTAATGACTTCTAGTACGTTTACGACATTTTGACTGGTTGCTGATAGACTTTTAATGGTCGTGACACCTGACTCAATTTTTTCTGCCAGTTCTTCAACAGACTGTACCGATTTGGATACTACCGTCTGGCTTTCGGTGGCTTCTTGTGCAACATCTTCGGCAACATTTTGTGCATTTTTGGTCCGATCCGCGACCTCGGTAAAGCTGAGCTTTAAACCTTCTACTGCTTCGCTTAATTGGGATGTTTCGCTTTGTTGTGACACGATTTTTTCTTTGGTATTGGTCGCAATAACTTTCGTGTCTGCCACTGTGGTATTGAGTTTGTTTGAAGCATTGGCAACCTGCTTAATCAGAGCTTGTAACTTGGTAACAAAGTTATTGAAATGGCCTGACAATACGACCATTTCTTCAACGCCTTTAACCTCTAGCCGTTTGGTCAAATCACCATCTCCTGAGGATATTTCAGCTAATGCGTATGTTACCTCGGAAATTGGTTTAGAAATCATTCTGGTAATGGCGATAGAAGCAGAAACAAGTACTATCAGAATAAAGATGAGCACAATGGTATTGTAAGTGATGACGGCACTGATATTTTCTTCTGTTGTGGTAATAACTTGTTGTTGATTGTCGCTGGTTTTGGTACTGACGTAAGATAAGATAGTGGATAAATCATTGACAGACTGTAACATGGTACCAATGGTCTCAACGCGAGTTTGTTGTTGGCTAATATAGTCAGAGCGCAAATCGCGGATTGAGCCATTATTGCCAAACAATATGTTGACTATGCTATCTATGTCCTCGGTCAGCTTGGTGTTGAGCTCCAGTAAAGAGGCATTATCCTGCAATTGCTCATTCAATATCCCAATCGCCTTTTCAATATCTTGAAGTATTTGTGCGGCTTGGTTTTTTTCTAAATCAAGAATAGCGGCCTGATTGGATGCAGCGATGAGTTTTTGACTAATCACCGAAAGGGTTGCAATTCTTATGGTGAGGTTTTTGGCCTCCGTTGCCAGTTTGTCTTGGTCCCCTGAAATATGGTCTTGGGTGTCGGTAATTAATCTGGTTATTAATTCAGGGTCTGTTGCAATATTTTCATTGCGTATTAAGCGTTTTAATTTTCGTTTACCACGTTTGCTGATTAAGTTAATTTTCCCCACTAATGACGCGGTGTTTTTTTGCAATTGATCAAAACGTGCTTCTAGGAGCGTCACTTCTGCCACTAATTTATCTCGGTTCTTTAAAATGGCCTCAGTACTGACTCTGACATTGTGGGATGAGCTTAATAATTTTTTAAAAATATCTGGCAGGGTGTCAAGTTTTGATGAATTAAGACTGCTTGATAAGGTCGCAAAAATTTCATTAAAACGTTGAGAGGCATCATCAATTGAGCGACTGTTTGCCAACATTTCTAATGTTTGTGCCGAAGAACTACTAAGTGTGTTATCCAACACTCGGTTAGCGAGTTTCTCAAGGTCGGATTGTGCGGATGATAACGCCGTTGTTTCTTTAAGCTTTTGTTGCTCATGCTGAACAGTATTAGCAAAAGACAAAGAGAGTAAAGAAATAATAGAAACAGAAAGCAGAGAGACAATAGCTAAACTGATAATGAGCAACTTAACGGATAATTTAGGTCGTTTATTCGGCAAGAGTGTTTTGATATCAAATTGCATATTGTCCAAGCTCCTTGTGTTGAAGTAGCTTGGACAATATGTGTACCAAGCTACTGATCAAATGGATTAAAGTGAATTCCAATCCAACTCAACGTATTTGCCGCCTTTGATGACGGTCGGCCAAACTTTATGGCTAGCTTGATGTTCTGACTTGTTATAGGTAACAGGTACGCCAGTACCAATGTCGATGCTACTTAGTGATTCCAGCCCGTCAATGATGCCTTCTCTTGACGTTGATGTTGCTTTCTTAACGCCTTCAACAAAAATTTTGGCAATAAGGTAGCCTTCTAACGAGACAAAATCAGGTTTTGCATCGGCCTTGAACGCGGCCAAATCTTTGCGATAGTCATTAACTCCAGGCAAAGAAGACTCATAGTGAGGTACAACTTGCGTTACAATCACCCCTTCTGCTTGACTGCCTAATTCATTAAGCAAAGGGATGCTGCCCACAAAGGATACGTTGAGGAACAGGGTTTCGGGCAGTTCTTCTTTCGCCAACTTGATAAAAGCTGCACAAGGTTTATACGCTCCTACCATGATGACAGCCTTAGGCTCAACGTCTGCATCTAAAATAGTCCCTAAACCATCTTCGACATTGGTGGTGTTGCGCTCATAACGACCATGAGCAAGGGATGCCCCATCAACTCCTTTGGCTTTTAGTGCTTTTAGCGCGCCGTTGTAACCAGCATCACCATAGCCATCATTTTGTGTGAAGAAGGCAATTTCTTCTGCTTTTATGCCCGCAGAGAGCAAACCTTCAATCATGGCGGATGTTTCTTCAGCGTAACTGGCTCGGTAGTTGATGATATAGCGATCAGGCGGTGTTTTTCTCAGCAAACCTGCACCGGTAAAAGCGCCAAACAATAAGGTTTTTTTCGCATTTGCAATGGGTGTCGTAACAACGGCTGTGGGCGTACCGACATTCCCCATTACGGCAACCACTTTTTCTTTATCTATAAGGGTGTCCATATTAGGTGCGGCTTTTTTGGGCTCATAACCGTCGTCCAAAGCAATAAGCGATAATGTATGGCCATTAACACCACCACTTTTATTCACCTTACTGAAATAGGCATCAACACCGAGTTTGACCCCTTGCCCTAAGGCTGAGGCTGGCCCGCTTAGTGCGCTTGACATGCCGACTTTAATTTCTGCAGCCGAAGCAATATTTACTATTGAACTAGCCGTAAATAGACCGGCTAATAACCATTTAATCGTTTTACCAGAGAGAGAGAGTTGTTTTTTCATTATGGTGTCCTTTTCAGGTCTTTTTAGCGTAAAGGCGTAGCACGTACTTCGATAAGGGCTAAAAAAAGCATAGACAAAAAATCGATAAAGCAAGGAGGTTTTTGCAAAAAAATAGCAATTAATCAGTTGTAGATGTCTGTTTTATAAGGTTTTATTTTTCTATCTAAGGAATTAGGAACTAGGCTAGAGAATAAACTGATAATCTAATTGATTGATCTCTAAGCAACTTCTTTGCGGGGAAAGTTTGCGGGAAAAGAAAGTGAATACGTTAAGGGCGGAATGAAATCAATGAGATGAGAAAAATTAAAAAAGCTGCTTATAACCATGGTTACAAGCAGCTTTTTCAGATCGAAGCGTTAAATTAGGCGTCAATGCGCTTGTATTTAATCCGAGTTGGTGTTGCTTCATTACCAGTACGTTGTTTGTAATCTGCTTCGTACTCGGCATAATTGCCTTCGAAGAAAACGGCTTTTGAATCGCCTTCGTATGCCAGAATATGCGTTGCAATACGATCAAGGAACCAGCGATCGTGGGAAATAACAATAGCGGCACCGGGGAAAGCCAACAGCGCATCTTCAAGAGCGCGTAAGGTTTCTACATCAAGATCGTTAGTTGGTTCGTCCAATAGTAGAACATTGCCACCTTCTTTTAGTAATTTGGCCAGATGCAAACGGTTACGCTCACCACCAGATAAATGTTTTACCTGCTTTTGTTGATCTGAACCTTTAAAGTTAAAGCGGCCAATATAGGCACGAGATGACACTTTGAAGTTGTTGACGGTTATCATATCCGCACCATCAGAAATCTCTTCCCAAACGGTTTTTTCGCCATCCAATTCACGCATCTGATCGACATAAGCCAGTTGCACAGTTTCACCAATAGTAACTGTGCCGCTGTCTGGCTGTTCTGCACCCGAAATCATTTTGAAAAGTGTCGACTTACCGGCACCGTTACCACCGACAACACCCACAATAGCGCCTGGTGGAATGGAAAGACTAAGATCTTCGATGAGTACACGATCACCAAAACCTTTGCTAACATTCTCTATCTCGATGACCTTGTTGCCCAGTCTTGGTCCCGGTGGAATATACAGTTCATTGGTTTCATTACGCTCTTGAAAGTCTTTTGAGTTCATTTCTTCAAAACGTGCTAAACGAGCTTTTGATTTTGATTGACGTCCTTTCGCGTTTTGGCGCACCCATTCAAGTTCCGATTTAATGGCCTTTTGATGGGAGGCTTGCTGTTTTGCTTCCATTTCCAGACGAGCATCTTTTTGTTCTAACCAAGAAGAGTAGTTGCCTTCATATGGAATACCATGACCTCGGTCTAGCTCTAGAATCCAACCAGCCGCATTGTCTAAGAAATAGCGATCGTGGGTAATAGCCACAACAGTGCCAGGATAATCTTTTAAGAAACGCTCTAGCCAAGCAACTGACTCGGCATCCAAATGGTTTGTCGGTTCATCAAGCAAAATCATGTCTGGTTTGTCGAGCAATAAACGACAAAGTGCAACTCGACGACGTTCACCACCAGATAAATGCTCAACATTGGCGTCCCAAGGCGGTAGACGTAATGCATCAGCAGCGACTTCAAGTGCTCTGTCTAGGTTATGGCCGTCTTTCGCTTCAATCAAGGCTTCTAACTTACCTTGCTCTTTTGCTAATGCATCAAAATCCGCATCAGGCTCGGCATACTCGGCATACACCTTGTCTAAGCGTTCAAGGGCTTGAATGACATCAACAAAGGCTTCTTCCACTATGCCACGTACATCTTTACTTGGGTCTAACTTAGGTTCTTGCTCAAGGTAGCCAATTTTAATGCCCGGCATTGGTCGAGCTTCGCCGACATGTTCCTGATCAACGCCTGCCATAATACGCAGCAAGGTAGATTTACCAGAACCATTAAGACCCAATACACCAATTTTGGCGCCAGGGAAAAAAGAGAGTGAGATATCTTTAAGAATTTCGCGCTTTGGTGGAACAATTTTTCCAACGCGGTTCATACTGTATACAAATTGAGCCATGAATAAATGCTTACTTTTATGAGGTTAATAGGGGATCGATTTCTATTTTTTCAACGCACTTTCTAGTTCTTAATGAAAGTGTCATATCAAAAAATTTGAGTAGGACTAAGGATAGCATAGGGGATAGATAGGAAAAATATTAATGTAAAAAGCATTTGGATCACTTGCAAGTAGGCAAAGAAACTATTATCCGTATTTTTAAACACTTGGTTATGGAACATCTCTGCCTTCAATATACCATACCGTCTACTCCTCCTAAAAAATGTGGGGCCCCTAGGAGAATTATATGTTGAATAAGTTCTTATTATGCTTTAGGCTGTTTTAACCTATTATGGCAAATAGTAGGTTAATTTAAATTAACAAGGATTTAATTATGGAAAATATAAACAAAGCTACAGTTAAGGCAAGTACTCAAAATAACAACGTTCTTGATCAGATCAATACTCAAGAGTTTTCTTTAGAACAAGTAAAACAATTACATAGCCAAATATCATCGAAGCCTAAGTTTGGGCTGGGTATTGGTGGTGGCCCATCTATATCATACGTTAGATAAAGGATCTAACTTAAGCCCCTTTTTTTAGGGGCTTAAATTAAGGATGATCAATGAAATATGTTAAATGGCTGTTTAGTGCATCCCCCGCATTATTTGCTTTAATTATAATTCAAGTTTTAACTGCTTTTTTTAGCGCGAGTTTTATACTGTATGCAAATAGAATCATTTATACAAGCGCCCCTATTTCTTCTCTAGTGATACTTCCGGGAATAATAATAGTCTTATCTGCCATTCCTTTGTTAGAGAGTAGATGCATTATTTATATTATGAAAAATAATATAGTTTCTCTGGGGAAGTATGCTTACAATTTAAAGTCGTTAGATGGGGTTGGGAATAAATTAAAGTTCATTACAATATGTGGTGAATCCTCTTCTTATGTGGCATCAATATTTAGTGCCCCATTTTCTTGTTTGATATTTCTTTTTGTCTATAAAAGTGAAATGGGCAGCATTGGGTTCGAAGCATTCTTAGCGACTATTCCTATTTTTATTAGCTTTTCAATATCTAGACTAAAAATTAAGTTTACTAAAAATGTTGTCGACAGCAGTCGAGAAAGAAGTAAAAAGTATTCGGAATGGTTGGAAAATAAAACAGAAATAGATTTTCCTTTAAAAATATTTAAAGAAGAATTGAGTTATAGGAAAAAAGATACATTTTCAGACGAATCAATGAACTATATTCCTATTATGGTCTTAATTCTATCAATTTTATATTTTTATAGTTCTGAGGTGATAGATGAAAGTGCTTCTACGCTCCTTTTTTTCTTTTCTATTTACGTGCTACATTATACTAGAATATTTTTTGACTCTTTAGCTTTAATTTCAAGGGCTGAAAAACATTTTCTTGCATCAAGGATGAATAATGAAAGAAGAAGTATATAGGTTAGTTGTTAATGATAATAAGCTGATTGTTGCACTGTATGTATTAACTTTTATTGCTTTATATGGTTTTGGAATCTATACATTTCCAACTCTTATTTATATATTGAAAGAATACTCTATAAGCTTTTACTTGGTTTTTATATTTTCAGTAATGTACTCAATAGTTTTAATATCTCTTAGCACACATGTTGAATCCTTCTTAAGGTTGAAAGTGTTTAAAAAGAGCCTAAAAGCATTAAGAAAAAAAAAATCACTAGGTGATGAGTCAGTTCATTATAATATAGCCTTGGAAAAGTTGGTTTGGTCTGCAACAGATGCATTTAAATCTGCAATTGTTTTACTTATCCCTATGATTACAATAGCTTTTTCAGTGTTTTATGGGATATTAATATCAATAACATTTATTATATTACTCTTGACATCAATTATAAAAATAAATAAGAAGATAGAGTCAATCAGAAAATTAATATCAGATTCAAGCTTAAATATGTTAAAGTCTCTTGATAAAAATAATAAAGATGAATATGAGAAATCACTGCATACCTATATCGATTCAAGAGAGAAAATAATATATTTTCGTGCAATAGTGACATCAATATCTCTTGCGTTTTCAGGCATGCTTGTTCTACTTGGGACATATTTAATAATTAAAGGAGAAGATATTGGCCATGTCATAATATTCTGTGGAATGATGGTGCGTAAAGAGGTTGCAACTTTTGTAGACTCTTATATGGTTTTCAACAGTGAGAGTATCCATTTAAAGTTTCTAATGACTAAATAAAAGGAGTTAACTTGGAATATACGTTTATAGGACATCAGTCATGGCTAATAGAAGAAGGCAATACAAAAATCTTACTAGATCCGTTGCTGGAAGATACTTTTGGCTTTGATCAACGCTATGGAATTGAAGTTGTACCTCCTAGGATCGTAGGTGAAGGTATATATAAAGACATAGATGCCATACTATTAAGTCATGAACACTCCGATCATTTTCACTTGCATTCGCTTAACAAAATATCTCGGAAAACACCTGTTTATGTAGGATGTTTAACCATCCAGCCATTGATAGATGCTGTTGAAAAGTTAGGTTTTACAGTACATAAGCTAAAAAGCCGTGAAAAAATAATTATAGGTGGTTTAGAAATAAGTGCATATCAAGCACATCCTAAAACAGTATTATGGGAAAGCAGAGTATATCAGTTTCTATTTAGATCCTTTAAAAATAACTATAGTTTATTTATTGCTGTAGATGCTTTGATATCAAAAGATTTTGAACAAGATATATATAACAAAGATATTCCTCAGCCAGACTCAATATTAATATCTAACAACTCTCAAATACCACCAAAAGGTGTAACAGGCTCCCTTGATAACCTAAAAATACCTGAAAATGAAAATAGAGCGCGGATGGGGGCCCTCGGTTTAAGGTTGGTAAAAGGTATAATTATTAATTATTCAGATTTGGTTCATGACCTTGAGCATATTATCTTATGCGGTGGAGGCTTTATGAAAACAGGGGATACTTTTGGTGAATTTATGATGTCGAATCAAGGGAAAGTTGCACAGCTAGCTGCGCCACTATTTCCTGATAAAAAAATCGATGGTGCTGTGCCTGGCATGGTTTTTAGAAATGGCGAACTTCTTGAGGAAAGGTCGATAAACATATCTGAAAATATTGAAAGAAGTATTGCATTAAAAGAAAAGTTTCTAAACTTTCTTCAGTGTCCGGAATGGAATCTCAAAGCAGTATCAGAATCCAGTCTTTTCAGTTTTCAGGAGTGTTGTGAGAAAATACTCTCAGAAGTTTTATCTAAACACCATCAAATAATGGCAAGTGAGTTTGGTCGAATACTTGTGTCTACAGGCAACCCAAATGAATGTTTTGCTTTAACTTTAATAGATGGAAATACAAAACTTGAAAAAAACTTTTCATATAATTGGAAAACTAATAACTGGAAAGAAATAGGGAATGTAGAGAATATTCCATTTGGCATTAGAGCAATTGCCTTGGATTTTTTTTATGTCGTGATAGGAAAAATCCAAATTTGGGATATAGCTGGCCTAGCAGTTAGCTCTTGGTATGATCCTGTATTAGGGAATAATCCAATTAAGTACTCACCAATGGGGTTTATTTACTCACTATTTGGAGAGCACTTTAATACGAATCATTTTGAAAAACTTTGTAATGAACAAATAAAAGAAATTAGTATTGTATGATGTGAATAAGGATTTTTATATGTTATTGAAAAAAATAGGGATTTTTTCTTGGCTAATTCAAGAAGGTGAAACATCAATTTTAATAAATTCTCAATTGGGTAGTTTTTTACAATCTGATTTTGATTATAATTTTTTATATGAAGATTTAGAATTCTTCCCCGTATTAGATGGTATAAATAATATCAGCTTGGTCCAACTCTCTGAACAATATCAATATTATAGCCCTTCATCGATTAAACTATTGAATCCTAAAAAAATAATTTCTCATCACAACTGCTCTTTGGATAGAGTTAGTGATGAAAATATTATTATTAGAAGCTATAATGAATGGCATACCGAAGGCAAGCTACAATATCTCTTTATTCCAGCAGCGTATGGAGATTCATTTTGGGATAACGTAGGAGCTTCCATTTATATAAGAAATATGGCTGGAGAGACTGTATATATACAAGGAAACAATGCTATACCTGATGCAAACCTACCAAATTACCCTAAAGCAATAAAAGTTTCAATTTTAAGTTTCAATTGCTATTCAACTATTAATAAGACTTCCGCGTATTTTAATGAGTATGATGACGAGGAATATTTTAACACATCTGATGATTTAAAACTTCTAATGCATCTAGTGGACTCAATAATACCTTCGGAATTCATTGTACTGCAAGGCACAGACTTCAAAAGAAGTAAGTGTGATGAAATATCTAGATCTAACATATCCGAATATACAAACTTACTTTCTCCATATTTGCTTGGAACGAAAATAATAGATGTAAAAGTAGGTCAGAAATTGTCACTTGATGATTATACCATTAGCTCTCTTCCAAGAAATGAGAAATATAAAAAAGAATGTAGAACAAATTTTAAAGTTACAGAACATAATGATAGAAATAAATTACTTGAAAATTTTCTGACTGAACTCGCAAAGATAGTATTATTAACCGGTTTTGGAAAAAATATGTTTGGTTGTTCAAGTGTTAATAATATAACTTTATCAGAATTCAGATTTTGTTTTTCTATTATTGAAAATGGTGGAAAACTTTCTAATTATGCCTTTAATATATCAAAGAATGCTTTTGAATTTATACCTCAAGAAATACCTAGAAATAAAATTAGAAGTATATTTCCATTTGGTCTAGAAATTGAAGCAGGAGCACTAATAAAGGTTATTAAAGGTGAAGGTATCTTTTGGGATTTAGCAAACTCTAAAAAAGTATCGCAATGGTATTTAGGGCATCCAAAAAACTCCCCAGTCACGCTACTTTTTATATATTTTCAAGAAGTATGTAATCAAGCTATTTTAAAAAATTATTGGAGTTTACGTGAAATTTAAAAAGAAGTTTAAAACTCCAGAAAGAGCCATAAATGATTTAGAAGGGCGAGTAGTTATGCCTGAATTTTCTATACCTAAAATTTATGAATATAATATGAATTATGCAGTACTTGAGAAACTTAAGAAAGATTACTCTTTTTCTAAAAGAGAAAATATTTTTGATTTTTTTTATTTTCTATGGAGGATACATAAGTACATGATTGATTTTTTTGTAGATGAATTTAGCGAAGCTGATATAAAATACAATCATAAAGTAAACGAGAGATGTGAAAAAATATTAAAAATACCTCTAACACCAATAAAAATAGGAGATCTTAAACCAGAGCATGTCATGTTTGATTTCAATGATGAAATTAAGATTTGTGATTATGAAACAGCTGGTTTTGGCTATGTTTTTGAAGATCTTATCTGGATACTTTACGCTGTAAATAAGAGCAATATTCATCATTGGTATGATGCTTTAAACTACTATTCAAAACTGAGATTTGGAAAAATAGTTAATGAAAAAAAGTTTATAAAATGCTTAGTATTAACTTATCTCAGCTTGCTAAAAACTCAACCAGAGCTGAATTCTACTCGTTGGATAATTAGAGACTTTTATAAATTTTCAGTTTTTAATTAAAGGAAATATTTTGTCTTACTTTATTGTAGTATATAGAAACCAACAAGAAGACAACTTTTCATGGCATCTTATCGAGCATCAATTATGTCAGACTATTATAAAGAATTTTGACTGTGATATTGAAAAAGCTTTTATATTGGATTCACATATTCTTATAAAAACCTCTAGTGCAATAGATCCTAATAGTCTAATTTCTATTTATAATAGTTTTAAAAAGTGGGACTCAATAGAGATAGAAAAAAAGGGGAACATATTATCTGGGAGGATTATATCAGAATGCGAGTCTTTCTCAAGAAACAAACTCCTTAGTTTAATAAATTATAAAAGTGACTATATGACTTTTTGGAATAAACCTTCAAAAATTCCAAGAAAAAGAAAATTATATAGCTCTGACCTTGTAATACTAAATAATGAAAGTATAGAACTTTTAGAGCATAAAATTTGGAGTAAAACTCCACCATGTTGTGAAATGAGTGTTATTGAGTATAATGACTATTTTTCAATTTTTAGTTTAACTATCTCTAAATTAAATATTAATTTTTTTTCTTCTTTTTTTCTTTTTTTTTCAAATCATAGTCTATTATTTCCAGGTTATAGAGAGTTATTGAATTCTATTGTTGATGAAAATTTATTTTCTTATAAAATAAATACTAACTCTAATGGAAAGGACATAAAAGTATCTATAATTCTTTTTGGAGAAGTGAAATTAGCTTTGCCAGTCATAATCTCAATCTTTAAAAAATCAATTATCAACATGAAAGCATTAGATGAAACACATTACTTTCAATTAAACAATAATTTAGAATTAGAAGATTGCCTATCTATATGTAGTTATCCTTTTTCCAAAATACCTAACAAGGAATACAGAGCTTCTCTATATGAAAACCTTATAACTAGCTTTGAAAATATTAAGCATATATTTCATAATGTGGAAACTGAATTTTACAGTATGAGTGAAGTAAGGAATGCTCTAAAATATAAATTCTTAGAGGAAATTATTTTAAATGAAGCTGTTGTTTTTTTAAAAAAGACTATTTCAATTGATAAAAATAAATTAGGGAAAATAAAAAAAATTATTAAAAACTCTGCACGGTCCAATAAAAAAACATATGAAATTTCAAATTTTAATGTTTATGTATTCATTGAGAATCAAAAAGAGAATTTTGATTTTATTGAGAATTATATATATTCAAAATCAAAAAATTATTTCTTTAGTGAAATAGTAAATAGTAAATATTTAGTATTGCTAACATCAAGCAAAACTCCGGTTACATTACCGATAAGTAATTTAAAAAATAGTCTTTCTATTAGCATATAAGTAGTCCTCCCTGAATAATGGCGTTTCAAGCAAGAAACGCCACACGATTTTTAGATCTTTCCAGTGGCAAAACTATTTTCAGCCATAATGGTCTTACAAATTGTCTAAAATAGTGGGCAAAA
>NHNK02000069.1 GCA_002173415.2 Marinomonas agarivorans | reverse complement strand
GATGGCCTTCATGTTGACGTAAGATTTCCATGCCGATCGTGCCTTGGCCCGCAATAGTGTCTAAATCATCAAATGGGTGAACGTAGGTCTGCCCTGTTTTAGCAAGAATTTCTTGTGACTTAGCAAACGCATCGTCATAGGCATCCCCAAATAACACCACTTCAGCACCCCAACTGCGTACAGCATTCACTTTTACATCAGGTGTGGTCGATGGCATGACAATGGTTGCTTTCACTCCGAGCTTTTGGGCAGCCAAGGCAACACCTTGTGCGTGGTTACCTGCCGATGCGGCGATGACACCTTGCGCTAATTGCGTTTCCGTAAGTCGACGTAATTTATTGTAGGCACCAC
>NHNK02000068.1 GCA_002173415.2 Marinomonas agarivorans | reverse complement strand
CCCATGGACGAGCCGACGCCACCGCCGAACATGTCGGAGAGGCCACCGCCTCGGCCCTTGTGCAGCAGGATGAACAGCGTCAGCAGCACCGAAGTGACGCCGAGGATCACCTGCATGATGATCTGGAGAATCTCCACTAGCCCTCTTCTCAATCTCTCGGCCGAGGCCGCATCCGCGGGCGCGCGACAAGGACGCCCACGGCAAGTCCAACATCGATCCTACCGCAGGGATTCCTGCCGCTCTCGTCGCAGGACGCGCAGTCGCCTCAGGTGCCGACGTGCTGCTGGTAGCGGGCGATGGCAGCGAACTCTGCGGCATCGAGGCTGGCTCCGCCGACGAGCGCACCGTCGACA
>NHNK02000067.1 GCA_002173415.2 Marinomonas agarivorans | reverse complement strand
ACGTTAATCGCATCGCCTAACACGCCTTTTAAGAAACATCGTCTGAGTTTTCCATCCGCTTTAAGGTGCCCTATGATCGGCTCAACACTATTGCGCCTTCTCATCCAGCGCTTTTCTTTTTTGGGAACGCCGCGTTTTTGCCCTGCAATCAAGATGGTAATGTCTTCCACACCTGACCCTTTATACCCTCTGTCCACAAAACAGGTGTCGGGCTTTTGATCTGTCAAGGTTGCTACTTGTTGGAGTTGGTCTTGCAAGGTATGCCCATCATACGGATTACCAGGATAGCTTCTTGCTCCGACGATAAAGGCTTCTTTGGCCGTGACGGCAATGCTGGCCTTGACACCAAATTCGT
>NHNK02000066.1 GCA_002173415.2 Marinomonas agarivorans | reverse complement strand
TTTGATGACACACTCGCGAAAATGCAGTCAATTATTCAAGCCATGCGCACAAAAAGAGCGCTAATTGCAGAAAAACATGCCTATCTCATCGATGATCTCTTGTCATTATAAGAGGCAGTTAAGTAAAATAGATCCTTACAAAAAAAGAAAATGTCTTTTTCTTTATTGAATCGAACTCCCCGAAAAAGACGATTCGCTTAAAAAAGCAAGTAAAGAAACATTAATAGAAACACAAAACGTTAAACCAAAGAGGTCATTATGGCTCGCGTTACTGTAGAAGATTGTTTAGAAAATGTTGATAACCGTTTCCAACTGGTTATGGTTGCTGCCAAAAGTGCTCGCCAATTGGCGACAGGT
>NHNK02000065.1 GCA_002173415.2 Marinomonas agarivorans | reverse complement strand
GCCGTAATTGGTATTGATACTGGAAAAAGTCCTGATATCACCAGCAGTCCTGTTCTAATCAGTATGGTCAGTGTTTGTTCTTCTTCTTCATTTTTTATCGACATGCTGCCATCTTCCGATATTGTTATCGACAAAATTGGACTGCTTCCTGATATCTCTGCCTGTTCTTCCCATCTTATGTCAGCAGCTCTCTCCAGTTCCAAATCAGCCGATCTTCCAGTGAGCACGTAACACACAGTGAGAAGCCCTCCAGCCACTAGTGGTCCTGTCATGGGAATGTCATTCTTTAAGAAAGAACTGGCTAAAATGCTCACCATCCCGACTGCCATGATAGCCTCATTTAGTGGCCAGCTCCTTTTCTTGCTA
>NHNK02000064.1 GCA_002173415.2 Marinomonas agarivorans | reverse complement strand
AGCCCAGAAGCTTACGAACGTCTCTTACTGGATGTCATGCGTAATGATGCCACCTTATTCATGCGTTATGACGAAGTGGAGGCTGCTTGGAAGTGGGTCGATGGACTTATGGATGCATGGAATCAAACCAGTGAAAGGCCAAAAGAATATGCGTCAGGCTCTTGGGGACCAACCGACTCAATGGCTGTGCCAATCAAAGATGGTCGTAACTGGCATGATTACTGATTGGAGTAACCCAGTATTGAGGTAGCAGAATAAAGGCAATCGCACATACTGCTCAAACCTTTGGTTTTTAGACACACTTTTTGACGTATACGTAGGAAAAATAATGACAAATTTAACCCCTCAAGATGTCATGACAGCGACACCTGTTGTAC
>NHNK02000063.1 GCA_002173415.2 Marinomonas agarivorans | reverse complement strand
TAATCATAGAGACATTGAACCACCTGAATCCATGCCGAACTCAGAAGTGAAAAGTGTCATCGCCGATGGTAGTGTGGGAGTTCCCATGTGAGAGTAGGACGTTATCAAGATTGAATGAGGAAGCCCGACAGCGTAGAGTTGTCGGGCTTTTTTGTGGATTAAAGATAAGGGAAGGTGGGATAGAAAAGGAAGAGAGTGAGGGAATGTAAGAGTTGCTCATTTAGTTACTTCGGTACTGTCCCAAAAAGTGTGTCTGTCTTCTCATTAAACAACTTTCGGTACTGTCCCAAAAAGTGTGTCTGTCTTCTCATTAAACAACTTTCCCTCCTGTTATTCAAACAAGTGGCTTTTCTGAAAACGACTCACCGGGTATTGATAAGTGCTGCTATTCATATCA
>NHNK02000062.1 GCA_002173415.2 Marinomonas agarivorans | reverse complement strand
TAAAATTTCTGAACAGTTTAGGAGGCGAATGGAATATTTCCATGTTCCATTACCGCAATCACGGCGACGCTTACGGGCGCGTGTTAGTAGGGCTACAAGCCGTCGGTGAAGAAACGGATGTCACCCGTTATCTTGATGATTTGGGTTATCCCTATCAGGAAGAAACCCATAACGAAGCGTGCCAACTTTTCTTCAAATAGTCAGGTTTCTATCGCCATTGGACTTAGTTATTAACGCAATATCCGTTATTATATAGCGCAGTTTTACCCATTCATGTCTTGCTAAATTGGCAAAGGCAGTACCAGCAGAAAAAGTATGCCTTGAGCAGCATAAAAGACACAAAAACAGGAAAATGGTTAGTGAATATTCAGACACATTTAAATGACCGCATTCAACAAGCAATGGTCGCGGCTGGCGCTA
>NHNK02000061.1 GCA_002173415.2 Marinomonas agarivorans | reverse complement strand
GAAATTTTAATAAGGCGCCTGGTCGTTCAGGGAATTCAAAGCGGTACAAGAGTTCGCCTTTATTGCTGCGTAAATGCCCGCCAACCATGTGTCGTACATGCAATTTAGCCGTTTCGTTGTCGGTCAAATCCACAATTTCGTAATCTTTCAAATCTGCCAATAGGTTTTCACGACTATGAGGGTGACCGCCAAGCTGCACACCAACAAAAATAACCGCCTGTTTTTCATCAGCGTAACGGTAATTAAATTCTGTGATGTTGCGTTGTTCAAGTGCTTTGCAGAAATGTCTGAAACTACCAGGTGTTTCAGGGATTTTTACGGCAATGATGGCTTCACGCTTTTCCCCAAGCTCTGAACGCTCTGACACGTGACGTAATCGGTCAAAATTCACGTTCGCGCCACTGTTAATCGCAATAAGGGTTTCGCCTT
>NHNK02000060.1 GCA_002173415.2 Marinomonas agarivorans | reverse complement strand
AGGCTGCTGTAAATGCTCCATAGGGTTTCCGCTTGGTTACCGTGTGATGTGGCAATGTTGGTTTGTTGATCTCGGGTGAGTTCGCCTGTTTTGCCTGTTTGTGCCAGTCTGTGACGGGTTTGTTCGTGCACCACGGTACCCACCACCTTGGCGCTGTTGGTCATATCGGTTTTGTCGATATTAACGTGGATCACGCCTTTGCCATCTGGGGTGTTATGTTCTTGATATGCCCCTTGGACGTCTTTTTTGTTGGCGGCAGTTTTATCTAGGGCAACCGTGTTGTCTGTGATCTGGCTACCATCATAGAGGGAGACATCGGCTGTACCGTCTTTGCCATCTTGGTTTAACCCTTGCGCCTCACTGAGGGCATCGCTTAATGCTTGAGCGGCTTGCTCACTGCCTTCTGCCCCTGCCTCGCCTTTGAGTTTGT
>NHNK02000006.1:179538-185898 GCA_002173415.2 Marinomonas agarivorans | reverse complement strand
AACTGCTTATAGCTCATGGTAATACTCTAATTGTTTGGTGACGTTAGAATACCACCTATGGGCAGTTGATCTCTCGTCACCTACTTAACCATGAGTGGTGCACTTATTATCTGAATTTGCGAAATATTCCTCATAATGATGAAGTGGATGCTTTTCGTCATGCCTATGTCTCAGCAAAACTAACGCAGTATTTATTTGATGTTCAATTTCTAGCAGAACACATTTTAGATGATCATGAAGTTAAGGTTGGGAATCAGCCAAAAGAACATAGAATGGATAGTTGGAATAATGAAATAGGGAGAAGGTTTGGGGATCAGTTTAGTGCCGAGGAGCTAGGTAAAAAATTAGCTGATGAGTTAAGAGATGGTGGCTTACTTTCTAAAGACGTAGCTGATCCTAGACTAAATTTGTTATATGCAGATGATCCTAAACTGTCTACAAATGAAGAAGGCGTAACTGTAGACGAAATGGACCTTATTACTGAAGATGCTAAAAAAGAAATAGATAAGCTTTTTGTATCTGAAAATAAGGAGGAGTTGCCTAAAGACGGCACCAACTCCGATACTCACAATCATAAAGTGGATGTAGATACCAACTTCTCAGGTGGCACCAGTGAGCAGGAAACACAAACCACAGAGGAACAGGCTTCAGGCGTGCGTGACGGTAATGTTTACAGCACGGGCAATGCCACCGTAAACAGTTCAACTGCTAATGATGGTGGCTTTTTTGCATGGATCAACGCGCACATTACAGAAGGGCATCAACCTGGTCGCCATAATCTCGAAAGAAATAATTTAAGTAACCAAGTCAATGATGCTTGGCATCCCCCTTTACTCCCGCCTGCTGGTGAGCCTAAGCCTAAGGCAAGTGAACTCTTTTTGAGCTGGTTACCAGAAGGCGCGAAAAAGTTCAAAGAAATCGACCCTCTTATTTTTGATTTGGATGGTGACGGCATAGAGTTGACGCCATTCTCTGATCAATATGTGTTTTTCGATATGGATAATGATGGCAGTCAAGAACGCACAGGTTGGGTAGGGCAGGACGACGGCATTTTAGTGCATGACCTAAACGGTGATGGGCAGATTAACGATATTACTGAGACCTTATCCGAATACTATGATGCTGAGAAGGGCACGGGGGCCATTTGGGATTCCAGTTTTGCAGCTCTAGCCAGTTTAGATGCTAATAATGATGGGGTAATTAATGCCGATGATGCGGTCTTTAGTGAGCTAAAGGTTTGGCAAGACAGTAACCAAAATGGCCTTACCGATGACGGTGAATTAAAAACACTGGATGAATTAGGCGTTACCGAATTGTCTCTTAATGACACGGCAGACGGTTCGTTTGTTGGTGGCAATGAGGTGAAATCCAACAGTACTTACCAAACCAGTGATGGCTCAAGTCATACCTTGGCAGCGGTGAATTTTATTGCCGATCCAAATGGTTTATCAGAACAGGTGGATGGCACAGGTAAACGCATTGAAGTGCAAGACGGTGATACGACCTACTCTGTAGGTGACAATAATGGTGAAACCGTTAATGCAGCAGATAAAGATGTCAGCAATATTATTGGTGGCTCAGGCGATGATGTACTAACTGGCGACGCTGAAGATAACTGGTTGGTTGGCTCCCTTGGTGAAGATACTCTTATTGGTGGCGCTGGCAATGATTATCTGGTTGCCGATGCAGCGGATATTGCCAATACTCAAACCAATATTCAAGGTGGTGATGGTTTTGACATTGTGCAGTTTGTTGGTGATGAAGGGGTGACCTTTAATCTACAACAATCTCAGGTGGAGATGGCCATTGGCACAGATAAAGCGGATCTGCTTATTTCTGGTTCATCGGATCAAAGCATTATTGCGGCAGGAGCGGGCAATGATATTGTGCTTGGAGGTTCAGACGATGACGTACTGAATGGTGAAGAGGGTAATGATACGTTATATGGTCACATGGGAGATGATTTAATTCGTGGTCAACGTGGCGATGATAAGCTGGTTGGCGGCGCTGGTGAGGACATTTTGCAAGGTGGTCTTGGTAGCGATATTTTATCTGGTGGTGCTGGTGAAGATTTACTCGATGGCGGTAAAGGAAATGATTATCTTGATGGTGGCGAAGGGTACGATGTGGCCCAGTACAATGGCTCTTATGGGGATTACCATGTCGTCAAGAATGATGATGGAACCTATACCGTCACAGACCTTCGCAACGATAGCCCAGATGGTACGGATATTTTGGAGAATATCGAAGCGCTTAATTTTGCCGATATTAATGAAGTGCAACTTGGCAATGACAACCCGCTACCAGTAAAAGATACGGTGCATGTGAATGCTGAACCAGACGGTCGTACTTATCGCATTGCCATTAGTGACTTATTAGCGAATGACTTAGATTATCAGGGTGATGCGCTAACGTTAACCGAGGCGTTTAATGCCAACGGCGGCACGGTTACCATTGATGGTGATGAAGTAGTCTTTTTACTAGACGACGGTTTTAGTGGTATTCCAACATTTTCTTACCGTATCGCTGATGAGCACGGTAATAAGGGCATTAATGTCGGTGTAACTGGCAGTAATGTCAACACGGAGATGACAGCGCAAGTAACCTTGATTTTAGATCATCATCCCGATGACCCCAATTTCGTAGATCAATGGTATTTAACCGATATTAATGTGTTGCCTGTTTGGAACGATTATACAGGTGCGGGTGTCACCGTAGGGGTTTTCGAACCTGGTCCTTGGGACGGTGAAGAATATGGGCAAATCGATTATAACCATGCGGACTTATTGCCGAATATTGATGCCGAAGCCCTACGAACCCAAAACCCCAATATTGAACCGACACAACATGCCACATTAGTCGCAGGTGTTATTGCTGCGGCGAGGAATGATATTGGTAGTGTTGGCGTTGCTTATGATGCGACCTTGGTCAGCGAAGGGATTAAGGAAAGTGATCTTAACCCTTTACTAAATTGGAGTAAGTACGATATTGCCAATAATAGTTGGGGCCCCGAAAATCAATTTAACTACACCATAAAAAGTGATGGTGAGCCATTTTCTTATACATTACTTGAAAATGCGGTTACACATGGCCGAGATGGACTTGGTACTATTATGGTGATGGCTGGTGGTAATGATCGCCAAAATGGTCATGATACTAATGGTTCCGATTTAACCAATAACCGTTTTGGTATTACGGTTGGGGCGATTAATGCTGAAGGCGATTTAGGTAACTTACAAATAGCAAAAGACCCATTCTCTAACCCAGGTGCCTCTATTTTAGTCTCAGCGCCTGGTTCTAATATTACTTCCACTTCTCGCTTGTTAGAAAACGAACACGGTTCAACTTTTGGCAGTGACTATGAAGAAACGCAAGGTACGTCTTTTGCTGCCCCTATTGTGTCTGGTGTTGTTGCACTAATGCTGGAAGCCAATCCAAACCTTGGTTGGCGTGATGTACAAAAAATCCTTGCTTTAACCGCAAAAAAGATCGATGACCCAAATACAGAATGGCAAATCAATGGCGCCACTAATGTGAATGGTGGCGGTATGCATTTTAGCCATGATTACGGTTTTGGTATCGTCGATGCGGAAGCGGCAGTGCGCTTGGCAGAAAGCTGGTTAGCGCAAAATACCTCAGCTAATGAAGAGAGTGCTATCTACCAAAGTGGCGATTTAGCCGCAACCATTCCTGATAATGGGAATGCATTAACCAGCACAATTTCGGTTACTGAGCAAATTCAACTGGAAAATGTGGAAGTCACCCTTGACTTACAGCATGACCGATTAGGTGATGTGGAAGTGGTATTGATTAGCCCTGATGGCACAGAAAGTATCTTAGTCAATCGCCCAGGAGTGGCACCGAATGGCAGTACCACTGATGGTGGCCATGGTAGCTTTGATGACGTTTGGACAACCGCATCCACCCATTACTGGGGGGAAAGCAGTGCGGGTGACTGGAAACTCGTGGTAAGAGATAAGGCAACAGGGGAAACAGGTGTTTTAGAAAACTGGGAATTGCGACTCTACGGTGAGCAAGACTCCGACGATGATCTTTATGTTTTCACCAGTGAATTTGATGGCGTCATTGATGGTTTTCAAAATGAAACCAGCGGTACAGATACCATTAATACCGCTGCCTTAACCAGTGATACTGTTATTGATCTTGGTGATGGCATCAGTCAAATAAACGGTAAAGACTTTTCTGTACGGTTATCCGATATGGAAATTGCCGCACAAATTACCGAGATAGAAAATTTACTTGCCGCTCAACAGCAAAACCTTGCGGATGCCGTAGCAGAAAATGGACGGATGCAAGCCAAGGTGGATGCCGCTAAGCAAGATATACAAACACTGATTAATGGTGGAGGACTGTCGGCATTTAATAGCAGCATGTTTGGTAGTGAGCAAACAGAATTACAACAGCAATATGCGAATTATGCGCATTGGTATGAAAACTTTGGACGAGGGGATTATATTCTTCGGTATAACTCTGTGGAGTTCTCTTTATTAGATACTGATGCTGGCAGCCGTATTAATGTTAAAGACTACCGTCGTCAGTCTGACTATGAGGCGGATGTTGCAAGTTATAACAAAGTTAAGCAAGAGTATTTTGATGCTTTACAGCAGGCTTTACCGGAACTAATAGCCGCCACTACGCCTTCTCAACAGGCCGTGGCGATAGAAGAGTATAAATTGCAGCAATTAGTAGAAAAGTTAGCGGCCGCACAGAATATTAGTACGGATGCCATGATTGAAAATGCGATCACAGGTATTGGTGATGATACGTTACTTGGCAATGCGGCTGATAATACTCTTATTGCTGGCAGTGGGGATGATGTGCTTGAAGGGCGTGAAGGTAATGACTCTCTTCACGGTGACGCTGGTAATGATGTACTTCGCGGAGGGGGAGGCGAGGATAGCTTATTTGGCGGAGAAGGTGATGATGTATTATATGGAGGCGAAGGTGATGATGTCCTACACGGAGGTAATGGTAATGATACTCTTATGGGTGGTGAAGGCTTAGATGTTCTTTATGGTGGTAAGGGTGATGATACCTATGTTTATAGTTCATCTGATGGGGTGACAATCATCTCAGACATTATGGATGATGGCGAAATCTGGTTAGGAGGAGGACACGATAAATTAGTGTTTACCGATTTAAATTCTGATGATATTCAAATCCAAAAGTCCAGTAATGACATGATCATTCGTGTGCTTTCTACAGGGAATGACATTGTAGTTTATGGAAAACCGCAAACGAATATATTAGATAATGAGGTTATTGCTGAGAACGAGCAAACTATTGAAGAGATTATTTTTGCTAATGGTGAAGTATGGACAGTAGCAGATATTCAAGCTCGCCAGCAGGTAATCACTGGTACGACAGGTAACGATGAACTAGATGGTTCTCATAACGATGATACTTTTATTGGAGGCAAAGGTGATGACACCATCTATGGTTCAAATGGAGACGATATTTTCCGTTGGTCTCAAGGTGATGGTAATGACATTATCGCTTCAGGAAAAGATGGGTATGCAAGAGGTACTGGCGTCGACCAATTAGTTTTGCAAGATGTCAATTCTGATCAGGTCCGACTTAGTAAAGAAGGATACGATATTGTATTAACAGTATTAACCACAGGTGAAAAAATTACATTTGCTGAGTACTTTTATGACGATATTGTCATTGACGCAGAGAAAGGCATAACAGCATCCAATAAACCTGTTGATAGTATACTCTTTGCCAATGATGTGGTTTGGGATGTTAATGATATAGAAAGAGAGTTGTATTCAGTGTACGGCACTGATGGTGATGATGTCTTAGAGGGCAGCAACTCAGCTGAACGCTTCTTAGGTGGGGCAGGTAATGACACTATTCATGCCTCTGGTGGTGATGACACCTTTATGTGGTCGCAAGGTGATGGCAATGATGTGATTACCTCTTCATCAGGTCTTTATGTGCAAGGGTTAGGTGAAGATACGCTTGTCTTAGAAGATGTAACGGCTGACCAAGTAGAAGTAAGCCGTGAAGGTACGGACGTCAAACTGACAATTGTGCCGACAGGTGAAGTGATTACCTTAGAAGGGCATTTTATTGACTACACTAACTTCCCTGATAATGAGAATGCCCCAGTGGATGTTATCACTTTTGCTGATGGCAATATGTGGAGTCTACAGGATATTGAATCACGTGCGCTGGTTCGTGGAACCGATGGTGATGATGTCTTAGAAGGCAGCAACTCAGCTGAACGCTTCTTAGGTGGGGCAGGTAATGACACCATTCATGCCTCTGGTGGTGATGACACCTTTATGTGGTCGCAAGGTGATGGCGATGATGTGATTACCTCTTCATCAGGTC
>NHNK02000006.1:0-179441 GCA_002173415.2 Marinomonas agarivorans | reverse complement strand
AGTAGAAGTAAGCCGTGAAGGTACGGATGTCAAACTGACAATTGTGCCGACAGGTGAAGTGATTACCTTAGAAGGGCATTTTATTGACTACACTAACTTCCCTAATAATGAGAATGCCCCAGTGGATGTTATCACTTTTGCTGATGGCAATATGTGGAGTCTACAGGATATTGAATCACGTGCGCTGGTTCGTGGAACCGATGGTGATGATGTCTTAGAAGGCAACAACTCAGCTGAACGCTTCTTAGGTGGGGCAGGTAATGACACCATTCATGCCTCTGGTGGTGATGACACCTTTATGTGGTCGCAAGGTGATGGCGATGATGTGATTACCTCTTCATCAGGTCTTTATGTGCAAGGGTTAGGTGAAGATACGCTTGTCTTAGAAGATGTAACTGCTGACCAAGTAGAAGTAAGCCGTGAAGGTACGGATGTCAAACTGACAATTGTGCCGACAGGTGAAGTGATTACCTTAGAAGGGCATTTTATTGACTACACTAACTTCCCTAATAATGAGAATGCCCCAGTCGACCTTATTCGTTTTGCGGATGGTTCTGAATGGACTCTACAAGATATTGAATCACGTGTGCTGGTTCGTGGAACCGATGGTGATGATACGATTGTTGGTACAGCAGGTGATGAAAGAATTATAGGGAATAAAGGAGACGATACGCTTAATGGTGGTGAGGGTAATGATACCTACATCTATTATCTAGGCGATGGCAACGATACTATCTCTGGAGAGGCGTCAGAAGGAATAGATACATTACAGCTTACTGATCTGAATCCAGCAGATGTTGAGTTTATTCGTAGAGAAAACAATATTGAGCTCAAGGTGAGTTCTACTGGGCACGTGATTGTGTTAGAAAACCAGTTGCTTACTTCCTCTGTTAGTCAGGATGGCGGTGTGACCTGGATAAAATACAACACGGTTGAACAAGTGACTTTTGCTAATGGTGAAGTCTGGAATGCTGAATACTTAGAAGCACAAAGCCGAAGTATCGTTGAAGGCACAGAGGGTAATGATGACCTCTATGGTTCACAGGTTGACGATATTATTGATGCAGGTTTAGGAGATGACTTCTTATATGGCTTAGAGGGGCGTGATACTTACCTATACCAAAAAGGGGATGGTAATGACACGATTGCAGACTGGGCGAATAGTGATAACTATTTAGTACTAGAAGATATTAACCCTGATGAAGTGTCCGTTTCTAGCTCTGCGAGCGATATCATTATTACGATTATCTCAACAGGTGAAACCATTACTCTTCAAGGCCAAAATAGTGAGCAACTGATCAGCACAGTGACTTTTGCTGATGGTACTGTATGGGATACGGAAGAACTGTTTAGTCATTCATCAGTAACAGGCACAGTTGGTGACGATGTACTTATTGGTAGTGTGAAAGATGATCAGATCTTTGCGGGTGAAGGGGATGATACTCTATTTGGCTATTTAGGTGATGATACCTATTACTACAGTCAAGGTGATGGGAACGACTTACTGTTTGATTGGTTTGGCAATAATACATTGGTATTAACAGACCTTAACCCAAGCGATATTACGATCAGTACCATTAATAGTGATTCAGCGCTCATTACTGTTTTGCCAACAGGAGACACGATTACGGTTGAGGAACACTTCTTTAGAGATTCATTACAGGCAATTCGTTTTGCTGATGGCACTGAATGGAATCAAACTGATATCGTCAACAACTTGACAAATTCGCTCTCTGATGCCGCTAATGTTCACTATTCCAGCTCAGATGGAAATTTAACTTTGTCTGATGTAGATGGTGTTAAGCATTTATTCTTTGATGATTTAAACCCTGACGATATTGAAGTTGCTAATGTCAATAATGGGGATGCTCGAATTACCATCAAATCAACCGGTGCGGAAATTTATATTGCAGGCCAATTTATTGACGCAGGATTTGGTTACGGAGTATTGAGTTCTATTGACTTTGCAGATGGTACTCGCTGGCTACCAGATGAAATAACTGATAATGCACAAGTCTTAGGAACAGAAGGGGATGATCATATTATCGGTAGTGATAGTAGCGATGACCATATCACTGGTGGTAAAGGGGACGACATTATTGAAGGTGGTTGGGGTGATGATACCTATTATTACAACCTAGGCGATGGTAACGATACCATTGTAGATCTTGATGGTTGGAATGATTTGGTATTGACAGCGATTGCCCCTGATGATGTTTCTTTATCAATCAATGTGGATTCGGATTTGTTGATTCGCATTAATTCAACAGGTGAAACGATTATATGGGAAGGTTTTACTGCAGATGAACCTTCTAATATCCTCAATAGTATTCGTTTTGATGATGGCACTGAGTGGGATGGTCAAAATATTCGAGAATTGGCAGCTCATATTGGCACAGATGCAGATGATTATTTGCTTGGTACTTATACAAATGATCGTTTGGTAGGTAAAGCTGGTAATGATGTATTAGAAGGATATTGGAGCCATGATACTTTTGTCTTTGCCGACAATTTTGGTCATGACGTGATTACAGATTTTCAGATGTCTGATGACGATGACACCATTGAATTTGGTAACAACACTTTTGATTCCTATGCCTCAGTATTAGCTGCTATGGTTGAAGATGGAACTGATACTGTCATTAGGTTAGATACGAACAACAGTGTTCGGTTAGAAAACGTCTCCATCGCGGATTTACAGGAAGATGATTTCCGTTTTGTTTAATACGTTTTATGATCAGTTTAATGCAGAAGTATCAAGGAATGTATAAGTCTTATGTCCACTAAACTAAAACCTGAGCAGACTTTGTTTGCTCAGGTTTTCTTATCATTAAAAACCACAGCAATACATTTAGGATTGCTCAGCTTGGTGATTAATTTACTGATGCTGACTGGCCCTCTATTTATGATTCAGGTCTACGATAGAGTGTTGGCCAGTGCCTCGATCCCAACCTTGGTTGTTATCGCTCTGTTTGCTTTATGTTTGTATGTGTTTTTTGGTTTGCTCGAAGGCTTACGGGGTCGAGTTTTAAGTCGTATAGGCTTATGGCTTGATGCAAAGTTGTCTGGGCTAACCTTTGATGTATCAACCAAGGCCCCGATTTTGTTGGGTGATAAAGCAGAAAAAATGCGTCCTGTGCAGGATATGGATACGGTGAGGCAATTTGTTTGCGGAGCAGGTCCATCGGCTATTATGGATTTGCCTTGGTTGCCTATTTATTTAGGGATTGTGTTTTTATTTCATCCAATTTTTGGCTTAGTTGCTCTTGGTGGCATGGTGATTATTTGTGCCTTAATTGGTGTGAATGAGTATTTTTCGAAGAAGCCTGCTATGGAGTTTGCGCAAGAAAATACGCAACGCACGGTGTCTATTGAACAAGCTCGTCGTAACGCTCAAGCCATTCAAGCAATGGGCATGATGCCAGTTTTACAGCAGCGCTGGAATCAGAAAAACTCAGCTTACTTAGAGAAGCAGCTCATAACAGCCGATCGAGCCAATTTTTATAGTACGGCGATTAAAACCTTTCGCTTTATGTTGCAATCCGCAATTTTAGCAACCGGTGCTTGGTTATCCATTAACCAAGAAGTCAGCCCAGGAATCATGATTGCTGCATCCATTATGTCATCCAGAGCATTGGCGCCTATTGAACAAGCTGTTTCGCAGTGGCGTGCATTTATTGCTGCAAGGCAGAGTTTATCGCGTTTAAAAGAGGTGCTTAATGCCAAACCACAGCAAGAAAAGCTCGAACTGCCCTTGCCGCAGGAAAACTTTGCGTTATCAAGTTTTGCTTGTGCTCCCGCAGGGCAACGTCAGCTATTTATTCAAAACGTGTCTTTAACATTAAAGGCGGGTGATGGACTAGGTATTATAGGGCCATCAGGTTCTGGTAAATCAACGTTAGCACAGGGAATGGTCGGCATATTACCAGCGTTAAAAGGCAGTGTGCGTTTTGATGGAGCGGAATTATCGCAGTGGGATGAGGCTGATTTAGGTGCTTTTATTGGTTATTTGCCTCAAGATGTGCAGTTATTTGATGGCACAATCGCAGAAAATATTAGCCGTTTTGCGGCTGATGCTGAAGCAGATGACATTATCCAAGCGGCCAAAATGGCGCAAGTGCATGAACTAATTGTTGGCTTTGCCGATGGCTACAACACCAATATTATGGCTTCTGGCACGTTATCTGGTGGGCAAAAGCAACGTATTGCTCTTGCTAGAGCATTGTACAAAAAACCGTTCTTAGTGGTTTTGGATGAGCCAAACGCGAACCTTGATGCCGAAGGCGATCAGGCATTAACCAAGGCAATTAAAGCAATGCGTACCGCTGGATCAATCGTAATTATTATTGCGCATCGGCCCAGTGCCATTGCTGCGGTTGATCAACTGCTTTGTCTGAAAGACGGTATTCCAACAGCTTTTGGACCTAAAAATGAGGTTATGAAAAAAGTGATGGCACCCGTTTCTGTCAAAGAAAAGGAAAGCGCTTAATGAGATTTGTCGATACTCAAGAAGGCATAAAGGCTAGCATGAACACAGAGCAGGAGTTGTTTGGTAGTGTTCGTCGACATTTACGCCTCGCGGCTATTTTCATGGGGCTACTGCTTTTTGGTATGGGAGGATGGACAGCAATCACTGAGGTGTCTGGGGCGGTAGTCGCAACTGGTACGGTTGTTGTAGAAAGCAATGTAAAGCAAGTACAACATCAAGATGGTGGTGTGGTTCAATCCATCCATGTTGCCGTAGGGGACTTGGTTCAAACAGACGATTTGCTTGTGGTGCTCGATGACACGGCGGTAAGAGCTGAATGGTCATCGGTTATCAAACAGCTTAATGAACTGTATGCCCGTCATGCTCGCCTTCTGGCAGAGCAGCAGCAAAAAACGATCGACTTCTCTCCTTATGCTTGGGTCTATTCTGATGTCGAAGGCGTGCGTCAAATTCAGGCAAACCAACAATCACTTTTTCATGCTCGTCGTAACAGCCTTGCAGGGCAAAAAGCTCAACTTAATGAGCAAATCGCCCAGCTAGAACAAAAAATTATTGGAATAGAAGCGGAAAGTTCAGCCAAACAGCGTGAAATAGCATTGGTAGAAAGTGAATTGAGTGATATGCAAAGGCTGTTCGATAGTAACTATGTTGCTAAAACGCAAATCACGACGTTAGAACGAGATCATTCACAATTACAAGGTGCCTATAGTTCTTTACTGGCACAAATAGCGCAAGATAGGGAAGCAATCAGCGAACGGCGCATACAAATTTTGCAATTAGAGGAAGACAGTAGGGCGGATATTCTGCAACAGTTACAAGATGCGGATATTAATATCACGCAATTAGAGCAACAAAAGATTGTGCTCGAAGAGCAATTAAGTCGCTTAGAAATTCGAGCATCGAATACGGGATTTATTCATAATTTAACTGTTCATACCCTTGGTGGTGTTATTTCACCCGCTGAGCCGATTATGGCGATTGTGCCTCAGCAGGATGTTTTGCTGGTTGAAGCGCAAGTAAGGCCAGTGGATATAGAACAGTTATCTCCCAACCAAGAGGCAAGACTTCGATTTCCAAGTTTTGACCAAAAAAAGACGCCAGAAATTCGAGCGGTCTTAAAAACAATTTCAGCAGATCTTTTAATGGACCAAACGACAGGCGCTTCTTACTATCAGGCTCGTTTTTCAATTCCAGAAACAGAGCTTGCTCAATTGGGAGATAAGCAACTTATACCAGGTATGCCAGTAGAAGTATTTGCAAAAACGGAAGAACGCACAATTCTTTCTTATCTACTAAAGCCAATAAGCGATCAATTAGCTTATGCCATGCGAGAGCGATAGAGCGCTGACACTATTAATGGAGAAGTGGACAGCGACACTAACTCAGGTTTGATTTTAAAGAAGCGTGTTTATCTGTGATTGCACAAATAAACACGCCTAGACTAGATTGGTATTTTGAATAGATTGATATTTTCTACTCAACTCCAAGCCACAGGCATAATTCGATAGGCTTGTCTGAATGTCTGGGTCTTTTCGAGTCATAGGTGTTAGCTCGGGTAAAATATGTGGGAACAGGGCGTAATCGTCCGTAGAGAAATTATTCCAAAATAAGGGGGTAATTCGCTCTTGTAGATAGGTTAAATGTTTCGCTGGTTGGTCACGATTTTTTCTAACCAGTGTATCGATTACGCCTTTATTGCCGCCATATTGGTCAAGATGAGCAATGACTTCTTTAGCACTGGCTTTTTCATCGAGTGCCAAGTAGAAATAACTTTCCCTGTTTTGAAGAGAGATATTTTCAAGGCTTACGACTTTCCCTTCCTCAAGATCTTTCATCTTATTGAAATAATAATCCGCTTGTTGTTTATTCTTCTTGTGTTTGTAGATGTTGTGAAGGTGGGCAAGGGAACGCATTTGAGGATAGGAGTAGCTTGAGCCGCAGTTTTCCTGCTTGCATTGCTCCAGTGCCTGCTTAAGCAGAACATCGGTTTGAGGATGTTTTAGTTCAGCGAAGCGTTCAACCACATTCAATAGAAAAGGCAGTTCTTCTGCTTGCGTCAAAAGGTGAGGGCTTTCTAAATAGAGCGGCAATAAGTCATAGGCTAATTGGATGCCTTTGTTACCATAGTTGTGCAGTAACTTATTGTACTCTTGCTCAACGTAATAAGGGGCGAGTCGATAATTCGTATACACTTCGTCTCTACCTGTTTTAATTCTTGTGATCCAACTTTGTTTGCTTCTCATGCTGGTATAACTTGGATCAAAGGCTTCTCGCAGTACGGTATCGTCTTCATTCAGTGTTGATTCTACCCGAGCGCCGCCCGACGCTTTTACTAACACCTGCTTCGCTTTTGCTTTGTTGCCCGCAAAAAGGTGAAAACGAGCTAATTGTTTAGCATGCTTGATTCTATAGTTTTTATCTTGTTTGGAATTGGCTTCTTCTTCAATGTTTCTATAGATTGAGTTAAGCGAGGCCTTGTCATCAACAAGGTGGAAAATTTTCATAAAGGTTTCAGTGTTTTCGCCTTTACCATAGGAAACCAGTCTGGAGCCGCCTTCTTCTTTGGCTTTTTTAACCAGAGCTTGCGCCAATGGTTTCATGCCGATGGCAACCAATTCGGGTACGAGAAGGGCGAGCCTAGCGGTAATTCGATCTCGCTGACCTTCTTCAGTATTTGAATAGCCAATAATACTGCCTAATCCATTGCTGTAGACTTGATCCACTAAGAAGTGAATTGGGTCTTGTTTGATGGTCAGGCACATTTCAGCGGTGGGCACCAAGGTGCTCAAGGTATGAGCGCTTTTGCCATTTAGCAAGCTATTTGCATTTGTCAGAGACTGCTTTAGTTGGCTGTTTTCATCTAAGTTATTAATCTGACGATTTAGCGTCAAAATAGAGTTTGCCGCATTGATGTACGCATTTTGTTCTATTTGCGTATCGATTTTTTTTGCCAGTGCATCTAACTCTTTAAGCTGGTCACTGTTCTCTATGCCATTGTCCTTCAAGTCACTGTTTTTTAAGTCATTGCTCTGCAAGGCGCGGTTACCCGCAGTTAAGGTGGGCTGACTCGCAACAGGTTGGCAAACGTCAAAATCCTCATCTGTATGAGTTTTGTAGAGTAACGATTGTTGGCAATATTCTTTGTTATAAAAATCCAGCGTAAAGCCCGCAATGCTGATGGCATTCACTTCTTCTGCTTGATCGAACACCCAATACAATGAAACAGGCAAAGCAATATCATTAAGCTTAATAGAATTTAGCAGAGTGGCTGAGTAAATATGTTTTATGCCAAGGGCGGCATAATCGCTGGGTCTAACATTAGAAACATTTGGCTGAAAATGAACGCGATTTTCTGGTTCACCTTGCTGGAAAAAGGCAAAGTTTTTCAGTTTGAAGTTGTAATCATACTTCGACTTATTAAGCAGTCGGTAATTAGGATGCAAGGTTGGTAGACCGTAATAATGATGCGAAGGTGGCTGTGCTATTAAACCCCCAGTTTTAAAATTATGAAGATTGGGTTTGTTATCATTATGACCGTCAAATAGGAGAATTGTCCCTAAATCAAAGTCAGGGTAATACTCGAACTTTTCAATTCTTCCTGTCTGTTGAAAGCGGTCGGTAATCTCTTCTTGCTGTTCGGATTCTAGGTGGTAAAGCCAAAGAGAGTAACCACGGCTTTTGTGTGTTGAACTGTATAGAATGGTTGCATTATCAAGCCAGTAAAAATCCCCATAAAATTTCTGGTTAATCGTTTTACTGGTTGATGTCGCAAGGTCGATCAAATACAGCGTATCGCTGCTATCTGAGAAAGCAATATATTGATTATTGGGCGAGCGCTTAAGCTTTTTCAGATTGCTTGTTACTTCGCCTTTCATGATTTGCTGGAGTTGTGTCGGAGATAAGACAGTACGAAAATCAGAACCATCCAGCCGTAGAGAGTAAATACCAGTAGGGTATTGATCACTATCGTTAGTGACACGGGGTGACTCTTCGGCAAATTTAACAGCGAAATTCAATCTGGGTTCAGCCAGAATTAAAGGGTGATCCCATTGCTCTGTTCGGTTGCTATCGAATACTCGATACGCCAAAAACGCTTCGTATTGTTCGTTCTCACCGTCTTCAATATATTCTGGTGTTCTTGTATCAATTAAATTGCCTGCTAACCAATCTTGAAACCAACTGTTCTTTGTAAGAAAAATGGCAATAACGGCAATCAATACGGTTGCAATGATGGATAAATAAACGAAACTTTTTTTCAAACGGAATTCCTTTTTATTTAGGCTTTTTACGGTCGTTTTTCAGCAGCTCTTTATCGTTACTTTTTATAGTTGTGGCTTGCTTGCTCTCTATTTGGATAATGTATCATGGTTAATCCATGAATTGGGCCTAGCTCCAACCCCTCATCCAATAAGGCATACACTGGCTCTTTACCTTTCTCTGCTTTAACGAGCACCTTGTCGAACGAATGCTCGAAAATTCTAATGCCAAAACCTGTATTACTTTCAAGCAAAATGTTCTTAAAAGGGTCTAAAAATGGCGTGCTGAGTACTGGGTTTAGGAAGGTTTCCCTTGTATCCAGTTCGGTAATGTTATTGTCTTTGTATTTATAAAATCCCCACTTAGGTTGGCGTATTCCCCAACCTCTGTTATCTCGAAATGCCAGTAGTCTGCCATCTAGCGTTAACATGGTGGGTTGCGTGTTTTTAGATATATCTTTAAGAAAAGCGTTTTCAAAAGAAACATTTTTAAGACAAGTGCTTTCTGTTAGGTAATACTTAACGAAATGCTTAACGAAACGGTTACCGCTTTGTATTAATAGCGTGTCTTCTGAGAGAGGGTAGATATTGTCTATGTAAGCAATGTGACAGAGAAGTTCAATATCCTCTAATACATCCGATGCAAGGCGGTAAACAGATAAACCTTGATCTTTGGCAAAGTAAATTGCGTCATTATTTGCTGACCAATGCACGAGTGACGGAGAAGACATTGATTTAGAAGGCATTAGTGACGAATAAGCCACCTGTTTATACTCTTGTGTGCTGATATCAAAGAGTCTTAGTTCGAAACGAGATGAATTTTCCAAAGCGGCATCGTCGTCTACCAGAGTGTCGTTCTTTGTCTGAGTATCAACATAGTAGGCCAAGTAACGTCCATTATGGCTTGGATAAAACCCTAAGAATCGTTCTCCATCTTGTAAAAGCAAACGACTTTCTGCAATCCTATGGATTCCCACCTTGTTCTTATTCACTGCTTTGTTGTTTGGCTTACCTGAAGAAAAGTCTAAAGAAGAGCCTAAAGGAAAGTCTAAAGAGGGGCCTAATAAAGAGTCTGAAGACTTATCTAAAGAAGAGTCCAATAACGCACTCAATGACGACCAATCCAATGCATACAACCAAGACTGACTGTCATTTCGATCAATAGCATGGAAAACAAGCATTGGTCGTTGGCTTTGATAAATATCAGCCCAAGAATAGAGTTGCTCAGACAAAGGTATTTTCCTGTGGAAGGGAATCTCTCTCTTTCTTTTTTCGATTAACTTTTCATTCACAAACAGCATTCTGACAAGTGTGAAAAATGTTCTTGAGACTGACTTAACTGTATTGAAAGCACTCTTAAAAAGTACCTTAAAAAGAGCAAGTGGTAGTGTTATCGCCAGACGAAACGGGAGAAAAACTAAGGGAAGCATCCACTTCCTCAGAGCAATAACCCACACCAACAGCATGCAGATAAAAAATGGATGGTAAGGCTCTACAGTAACACTGCCTCTTGCGACACCGGGGGTTGAAAATCTACCGCCATTTATAATGGTATAGATGAGAAAAGCAAAAATAGGCGAGGTAACGATGAGTACTGCAATCGACATGACTATTCGATTTCCATTCGCATAAAAAGCTTTTGTTAACGCTCTTTTTAGCCGCTTCGATTTTGGCAATTTATCGTTCCCATTTTATGGTTTTTACGTAATGTAATAGCGTCTTAGCCAATTAGGAGGCATCACGCTTTAGTTAAAAGAGACATCCAACTTTAGTCAATTAAGAAACATCTAGTTCTGTCATCACGGGTTTAAAACCGCAAAACATCATGACGAGATTACGAAAGCCAATGTCCAGATCAAGCGCAGGGATGCCTTTCACTGTCTGGTCTAGTAAGGCAAGGTAACGCTGCATATACATTACAGTATCTGGGTTATGCCGCTGTAGTGCTTGTTGATAAAGTGGAACTTGTTTGTCCCAAATACGTTGTTTTTTGCAGGCTTGGCGTAAATTATTACGTTGCAATTCGGGCAATAACTGATCCAGTAAATTGACCTCTTTATTGAGCAGCCAAAGAATAATATTGCTGTCCACGCCTTCTGCAACAAGTTGTTGAAGACAATGCAACGAGTCTTTTACTTGTCCTTTTAACAATCGATCGCTGAGATCGTAAACGGAATAGCGACTGCTGTCAGAGACGGAATCGGCAATTATTTCTTCATTGACGCTAATACCGCTTCCATGACGCAGCAGCAGTTTTTCCAATTCTTGCGATAAAGCGAGTAAGTTACCTTCGGCCCGTTCACACAATAAGGCGGCTGCATCTCGGCTGAGTGTGATATTCATACTTTTAGCGCGTTGTTGCAGCCACTGGGATAGGCGATTGGCATCGATGGGCCAAATTTGTACAAAAGCCCCTTGGGATTCCAGCTTGGTAAACCATTTGTTTTTTTGGGTACGACTGTCCAGCTTGGGGAGCGTCAGTAAAATAACGTTGTCTTGGCTGAGATTTTCCGCCAGTTGTGCCAAGGCTTTGCTGTGTTTTTCACTCATTTTATCAATATGAATATCAAACAAGCGTTGGTTGGCAAATAATGACAAACTTTGGTTTTCATTCATGACTTCCTGCCAGTCAAACTGGTTGTCTGCCATAAAACGTAACCGCTCCGTTATGCCATGTTGGTAGGCGTGTTGGCGAATTTTATCGGCTGCTTCTTGCATGAGTAGCACTTCATCACCACTAAGAATGTAAAGTGGTTGTAGGGTGCTAGCGAGATTTTGTTCTAATTGATCAACTCGTAATTTCACGATTCACTACCCAGATTATTTTGTCAACACGCCTTTACAAGGGGGCATAAAGAAGGTCATTTATCAATTTGTCTGCCAGTGCTTGCTGCATATTCTGCAAGCCTTCAACTTGTTGGGCATTAACTGAATCAATCGCGCCATCTTGATTATAGAGAGTACTGCTAACACTTATAAAGCGTGGCCCATAGACAGATTTGCCATCGGCAGCACGAAGAAAGTAAGTGGCTTTCAGCGTACGACTAAGAGTGTTGGTATCGTTATCGTTTGACGTCGATAGCGTGCGATCCACCAACTCTATTGGTAGCACTTTTAACTCTAATACCTGAGGCGCTAAAGTCTGAGCATCTACAATCTGGCGCTCTAAATCGGATTTCTGTTGTTCTACAATTGTGATATTTCTTTCAGCCAGTGTTTGTCGCAAGAAACGGTCGAAAGTCGGCATGCCACTTTGGGAGTGGAAGGTTAGCGAGGTTAAGGCGTCAGGAACATCTTGTATTCCTCGTAAATGGAAGCCACAGCTTGTCAGGAGGCTACTAAACAAGACGCTAAACAATAACCAGCGTACTTTTGATAGGGTGCGTTTTTTTAGCGGCTGGTAATTTAGATGCTGGTATTGCATGGCTCTTGTTCCATTTTTATTGAGTATTGTTCTTGTTGCTGTTGGGATGTTTGCCAACGCATCGGCTTACTAACCAAAGCACTCGGCAATCAAATCACTCGACAACCAAAGCACCGAGCAAACACAGCAACTCGGTCCAGTGATTGGGCAACAAGACTAGTTCGCAGCTTAGTTTGCAACAAGGTTAGTTTGCAACAATGTTGACCAGCTTACCTGGCACAACAATAACTTTGCGTATGGTTTTTCCTTCGGTAAATTTCGTCACATTAGGGTGTGCTAGCGCAGCGGCTTCAATTTCTTTGGCATCGGCATTAGTCGCCACGGTAATTTCGGCACGCTTTTTACCCAATACTTGCACGACAATATTCAGTTCATCTTTTACTAGTGCTTCTTCATCAACCGATGGCCAACTAGCGTCTGCAACATTGTGTTGATGGCCAAGTGTTGCCCACAGCGAATGGGCTATATGTGGCACGATTGGCGCTAAGCATAAAACCGCCGCTTCCAGAGCTTCTTGCACAACAGCAATACCTTGGGCTGAGTTATCATCAAACTTACTAATCTCGTTACAAAGTTCCATGACAGCGGCAATGGCGGTATTGAATGTTTGACGACGTTCAATATCATCACTGACTTTGGCAATGCTCTCGTGGGTTTTGCGACGTAGGGCTTTTTGCGGCCCAGTAAGCGTGGCTTTATCAATGGATTGTAATGCGCCTTGTTGTGCCGCTAGATTTGTCTGGTGACGATACGCTAGCGCCCATAAACGACGTAAGAAACGTGAAGCACCATCAACACCTGCATCGTTCCATTCCAATGATTGTTCAGGTGGCGCGGTAAACATGATAAATAGACGTACAGTGTCAGCACCATATTTCTCAATCATTTGTTGAGGGTCAACTGTATTGCCTTTGGATTTCGACATCTTGGTACCGTCTTTATTCACCATGCCTTGAGTTAACAAGCGTTTGAATGGCTCATCTGAGTTAACCAAGCCTGCATCGCGCAATAATTTGTGGAAAAAGCGGGCATAAAGTAGATGCAAGATGGCATGTTCTACACCGCCTACATACTGATCAACAGGCAACCAGTAATTGGCTTCTTCGGTGAGCATTTTATCGTCACTTTCTGGGCTACAGTAACGAGCGTAATACCAAGATGATTCCATGAAGGTATCAAAGGTATCTGTTTCCCGCTCAGCGGCAACGCCTTGAAAGTCAATGGCGGAAAAGTCTGGGTTGTTTTTGATGGGTGAGTTAACCCCATCCATAACAACGTCAGTGGGTAACTCAACAGGCAATTGATCCATTGGCACGGTTTCGACCGAACCATCTGGCATATTAATGGTGGGAATCGGTGCACCCCAGTAACGTTGACGGCTCACGCCCCAATCACGTAAACGGTAGTTAACTTTGATATCGCCAATGCCTTTGTCTTTCATCCAGCCAGAGATAGCAGCAAAAGCATCTTTAAAGTTCATACCATCAAATTGGCCTGAGTTACAAAGCGTGCCTTTTTCTGTGAAAGCGGTGTTTTCAAGGTCAATCTCTTCATCATTAGTTGGCTGAATAACTTGCTTGATTGGCAAGCCATAGACTTTGGCAAACTCATAATCTCTTTGGTCATGGGCGGGTACCGACATAACCGCACCAGAACCATATTCCATCAAGACAAAGTTGGCAGTGAATACCGCGATTTCTTCGCCAGTAATTGGATGAATGGCTTTAAAACCGGTATCCATGCCTTTCTTTTCCATTGTTGCCATATCGGCTTCAGTGGTAGAGGTTTTTTTACAGTCTTCGATAAACTGTGCCAAGGCAGGATCATTTTTTGCTGCGGCTAAGGTTAGTGGGTGTTCTGTCGCAAGAGCAATATAGGTTACCCCCATTATGGTGTCTGGACGTGTTGTGTAGACGCTAACAGGTTCGTCTTGATCTTTGATTACAAAACTAAACTCAAGACCTTCTGAGCGACCAATCCAGTTACGTTGCATGGCCTTCACTTTTTCTGGCCAATCATCTAATTGATCAAGATCGTTTAACAACTCTTCAGCGTAGTCTGTGATGCGAATAAACCATTGGGGGATTTCTTTTCGTACCACGGTTGTGCCACAACGCCAGCATTCGCCATCTTCAACTTGCTCGTTAGCAAGCACGGTTTTGTCTTCTGGGCACCAGTTAACCGCAGAGGTTTTTTTGTAGGCTAAGCCTTTTTCAACGAGCTGGGTGAAAAACCATTGTTCCCAACGGTAATACTCTGGTGTGCAGGTGGCAATTTCTCGATCCCAGTCATAACCAAAGCCCAACTGCTTGAGCTGGTTCTTCATGTAGGCAATGTTTTCTTTGGTCCATTTTGCTGGCGCGGTGTTGTGTTTGATGGCGGCATTTTCGGCGGGTAAACCGAATGCATCCCACCCCATAGGTTGTAAAACGTTTTTACCTTGCATGCGTTGATAACGGGAGATTACATCACCGATAGTATAGTTGCGCACATGCCCCATATGCAGTCGACCACTAGGGTAAGGGAACATAGATAAACAATAGAATTTCTCTTTGCTGTCGTCAGCAATGGCTTTAAATACTTTATTTTCTTCCCAAAATGACTGGGCTTCGTTTTCAATAATCTGCGGGTTATAGTGTTCTTGCATGATGGTAAAATTATTCCAGTTTGGCATTAGTTTGATAAAGCTCAGCAGATAAGTCTGATACGCTATCGAAATGTATTCGTTCTAGCTATTTTATAGAGATGCAACGCTAATGAGAAGGTGCAAGGGAGACGAGTAATGAAAACAGATAAAAAAGTCACTGAGATTCCTCAAAATGACACATTATCAATCGATAATATTATCGAAAACAGCCGAGAAACATTGTTAGCAGCGAAAGATTGGTTTCTGGATGATACCAGTTTATTGGCGGCTTATTGGCATGAAAGAATGGGGTACATGGAGGCATGGGTTGCTGCGAATTGGCACTTGGTGTTAGAGCAAGGGCAAGAGGCGCTGCATGAATTGGATGAATGGGAAGATCTCGCTCTGCTGTGGTTGGTTGATCATGTGAACAATAATCCGGTGCCGTTGAAAGAGTGTTATGTAGCGGGTAATCAGGTGCCAGCGGGTCAATACACCTGCATGGCCTGTTCAACCAAAAAAGTTTTGTCGACTGAGGCAGAGTTGAGCGCTTGTGATGCGTGCCATTATGGTATTTTCTCCGCTCATAAAGAGCATAAAATGTAACGACATAAGTCGTGCTAATAAGTCAAATTAATAAGTCGTGTTAAAAGGTACGTAAATGACGATTAAAGTGGGTATAAACGGCTTTGGCCGTATGGGGCGTTTATCTTTTCGAGCGGCATTTGATTGGAGCGATGTTGAATTTGTTTGCATTAACGACCCAATGGGCGATGCGGCGACCTTGGCGCATTTGCTCAACTTCGACTCTGTTCATGGCCGTTGGCATCATGAGGCTACGGCTACAGAGTCTGACATCATCATTAATGGGCGAGCAACTCGTTATACCCAAAATCTGACGATTGCCGAAACGGATTGGTCCCAATGTGATGTGGTAATTGAAGCGTCAGGGAAAATGAAAAGTAAAGCCTTGTTGCAAGCCTACCTTGAGCAAGGGGTAAAACGAGTTGTGGTAACGGCGCCAGTAAAAGAAGAGGGAGTGTTAAACATTGTCATGGGCGTGAATCATGATTTATACGATCCGAGCCAGCATTCGATAGTGACAGCCGCTTCTTGTACAACAAATTGCCTTGCGCCCATCGTAAAAACCATTCACGAAACACTCGGCATTGAGCATGGGTCCATGACCACCTTGCATGACATTACCAACACACAAAGCATTTTAGATACACCCCATAAAGACCTACGTCGTGCCCGTGCTTGTGGCATGAGTATGATTCCGACAACAACGGGTTCTGCGACGGCCATTACTCATATCTTCCCAGAGCTTAAAGGTAAGTTAAACGGCCATGCGGTGCGCATTCCTTTAGCCAATGCGTCTTTAACGGATTGTGTCTTTGAAGTCAGTAGGCCTACTAGTGTTGAAGAAGTAAATGCGTTATTAAAAGATGCTTCTGCACAAGCGTTAAAAGGCATTTTGGGTTTTGAGGAACGCCCTTTAGTCTCGATTGATTACCGTACCGATCCACGTTCGAGTGTGATTGATGCCCTATCCACTATGGTGATAAATGAAACACAGGTGAAGTTGTACGCTTGGTATGATAATGAGTGGGGTTATGCAAATCGCACGGCAGAACTCATGCGGATGGTAGGGCAAATGGATCAACAAGGTTAGTCTGCGGTATGACTTTTTTGTCTAGCTTACCCGAATCTGTACGACATTATTTAATTGTAACGGGTAACTATTGGGCGTTCACATTGACAGACGGTGCTTTACGCATGTTGGTGATTTTGTACTTTTACCAGCTTGGTTATTCGCCGTTATCCATTGCTATGCTCTTTCTCTTCTATGAAGTTTTTGGCGTGATTACCAATTTAGTGGGCGGTTGGCTAGGGGCTAGGATAGGCTTAAATCGCACCATGAATATCGGCTTGGGCTTACAACTTGTTGCCTTGGCTATGTTATTGGTTCCAACGACGTTGTTAAGTGTGGCTTGGGTGATGATTGCTCAGGCTGTTTCTGGTATTGCCAAAGACCTTAACAAAATGAGTGCGAAAAGCGCCATTAAAACACTGGTGCCGGATAACCAGCAAGGGCAGCTTTACCGTTGGGTTGCCCTGCTTACTGGCTCAAAAAATGCCTTAAAAGGTGTTGGCTTCTTTCTCGGTGGTGCGTTGCTTACGTTACTGGGCTTCAAAGGCGCTATTCTGGCCATGCTGATTCTTCTCTTCTGTGTCTGGATTTTTAGTCTTATTCGCCTACCAAGTGATATGGGCAAGTCTAAAAACAAACCGAAGTTTCAGGATATTTTCTCAAAAAGTGCCGCCATTAATCTTCTCTCTGCCGCACGTTTATTTTTGTTTGGCGCGAGAGACGTTTGGTTTGTCGTTGCCTTGCCTATCTATCTCGCCACAACATTTGCTTGGGATCATTGGTATGTGGGTAGCTTTCTTGCGTTGTGGGTGATTGCTTATGGTGTGATACAAAGTATCGCCCCTAAATTGATGGGTTTGAAGAATGTGAGCGGAAATCAACGGGCTGTGCCTGATGGGCGTAGTGCAGTAAAGTGGGCTTTCTTATTAGCCAGCGTTCCGCTAGTGCTCACTCTACTATTGAATAATGGCAAGCAGTTCGAATGGATGCTCATTATCGGGCTATTGGTGTTTGGTTTCTTCTTTGCGATGAATTCGGCATTACACAGTTATTTAATAGTCAGTTATGCTGGCAGTGATGGTGTGTCGCTCGATGTTGGGTTTTATTACATGGCAAATGCCATGGGGCGTTTAGTTGGCACCGTTTTGTCTGGCGTGTTGTTTCAGTTATATGGTTTAGAGGCGTGTTTGTGGGTTTCTACTGTATTCGTCCTCTTTGCTGGTGTCTTGTCGTTTTATTTACCAAAGCAGCAAAAAAAGGCAGCGTAAACTGCCTTTTGCATGACACATATTATGCTGGGCTACAGACTTGTTTACCTCTTTGGTAAGCCGGTCGACTTGTTACCTTACTGAGCCAAATAGCGACATTTTTAAAGCTTCCTAATTCAAGTACATCACCTGCTTTATAAAAGGCATCTATGCACGATACCCAAGGGGCAATGGCCATGTCAGCAATGGTGTAGTCTTTACCAACAATAAAGTCACGATTTGCAAGTCGATCATCTAGCACTTTTAACAGGCGTTTGCTTTCATTGAGATAACGATTTTTCGCATAGTCATCTGTGGTTTTATCGGCAGCAAATTTAAAAAAGTGCCCAAATTGGCCAAACATTGGACCGACATGAGCTACTTGGAAGAAAAGCCATTGTATGCATTCCATTTTCTCAAGCGGGTCTTTTGGTAAAAATAGTCCCGTTTTTTCAGCTAAGTACAGTAGAATGGCGCCACTTTCCATCAGAAAAACTTGCTCCCCATTCGGACCGTTTGGGTCACTAATGCTTGGAATTTTTCCATTGGGAGACAGTTTTAAATAGTCTTCATCGAATTGGTCATTTTTGCCAATATGGATGAGGTGGGCATCGTAAGGAATATTCATCTCTTCTAAAGCAATCCCAATTTTTTGACCGTTTGGTGTTGCCATAGAATAAAGCTGAATATGTTCTGGATGCAAAGCAGGCCAGCGTTTGGGGAACCACGGATTAGTCATTGTGTATTTCTCCTATTCGAAATAAAACCATCATGAACGCTAATTACTGCTGTAAAAACAGTATAGGGGGATTTTTACCATTTGATGATAAGTTAGTCGTTTTATCGTGTTTGATAGTAAAGAACCTTGGCAAGCATTGTGAATGCAAAAGATGAAAAGCCTTTTTTGCTGGTTTTTTCTTCTTACTTTTCTGCTTATTTTTTCTTGTGTTGCTGCACTTTTATTAAGAAAGCGCTAATTAGCTGACTTCCTTGCAAGCCCTAGTTGCAGCAAACACAACAGGATCAGTAGAGTTAACACAAGGGTATTGCCGTAACGAATATAAGGCGTCATGCCTCGAAACAGATTCGCGTTAGTGGTTAGGGTATCTTGTTGAAATTGGGGTAAAGACTCTGTTATGACGCCTTGTTCATTAATAACTGCGGTAATCCCGGTGTTGGTTGATCTCAATAAATATCGGCCACTTTCTTTGGCTCGAAACTGCGCAATTTCTAAGTGTTGCCAAGGGCCAATGGAATCTCCGAACCAAGCATCATTGCTGACGGTTAGCAAGATGTCGCTCTCTGGCGTAACTTTTCGTACTAGAGATGGGTAAGCAACTTCATAACAAATGAGAGTTGAAAGAGAATGTTTTCCTACCTGTAAAGGCGGCTGATTTGCAGGCCCTGCTTGAAAGGATTCCAGTGGAATACCAAAAATATCGAGGACTTTTCCTACCAAACTTTGCAGAGGAATGTATTCTCCAAAGGGTACAAGGCGTTGTTTTAAATATTGGCCTGACCCTTGCCCTGTAGCCCAAACAGCATTATAAAAATCGGTTTTGCCATGTAGGTGCTTTGTGAGAGGAATCCCTGTTACCAAGGTCGTATTTGTGTCATTAAATGTCTTTGAGAACTCGGTAAAGTAAGGTGCAATGTTACTGTGCAAATAAGTTACTGCGGTTTCAGGCCAGACAATAAGATTACTATCGAGATGTTCGAAACTGGCAGCGAGATAATCATTGAGCATAGGCTCGGCATTTTGCGGCAACCACTTTTGATCTTGGCTAATATTGCCCTGTACTAATGTTACTTGTAGGGTATCAAATTGTTTTACCCAGTGTTGTGGTGCAACACTCAGATATAGCCCTACGCCCCAAGCCAGAGTAACAACCAATAACATGCCACCATGTTGTGTTAGCGAGTGTGTAAGACCCTTGAGTCGAAAATGGGTGAAGACACTGGCTGGTAAGGAGAAGGTGAGAAAAGCCAGAAAAGTTAACAGCCAAATACCGCCCAGAGGCGCTAGTTCGAACAGCCATGTATGGTGCAGGGCATAACCGCTTAGTAGCCAAGGAAACCCTGTAAACACAGTGCTGCGCAGGAACTCGGTTAACAAGAGGCTGAAACTTAGCAACAATGCCAAGGGCCAGTTTGGTAGTCGATGCTTAGCCCACCACGTAAGTTGAAAGGCCAAACCGTAAAAGACAGCTAATACAGCCACAAAAAGCAAGGTGGCTAAAACGGCGATCAGTATGCCCACTTGTCCATATTGAGCAATGCTGACATAAACCCATGAAACGCCAGCGCCAAATACCCCTAGGCCAAGCGTAAAACCATAAACAAAGGCCTGTTTTAGAGAGTTTACTCGTTGTAAGAGCCAGACAGCGCCACCAAAACTTAAAAAGAGAGCGGGCCAGATATGAAAAGGGGAGAAACCTAATGCACCTACAGCGCCGCAAAATAGAGCGAGAAACAGCAGGATGATCTCATTTTTCATAGCAGAGAAACGAAATAGTTGGCGAGTTAATAAGTTCAATGGCGAGGTCATTTTCATACTACTGGGTCATTGCGAAAAACGTATCAAGCTAAAAAGAGCGCTCTGCTAAAAACAATGCATCTACTCGGATGTCGCTGTCTCTGGCAGTTGTACCTGAATGGTTTTTACGCGGCGTCCATCCGACTTTTCAATCGTGAACTTAATACCATCAAGCTCAATTTCCTCATCACGATTCGGAACACGGCCAAACTGCTGCACTATGATGCCGCCAATGGTATCGAATTCTTCATCGCTAAATTGCGTTTTAAAGTATTGATTAAAATCTTCAATGCCGCATAACGCCGCGACGCTGTAGGCCCCATTTTGTTCTAATGGGTGGATGTCTTCATGTTCCAATTTGTCAGTTTCGTCTTCGATTTCACCAACAATTTGCTCCAAAACGTCCTCAATGGTCACCAATCCCGATACACTACCGTATTCATCAAGAATAATCGCCATGTGGTAACGTTTCGTACGGAACTCATTCAGCAAGACATTCAAGCGTTTGCTTTCTGGGATAAAGTTGGCCGGACGAATGCGTTCTAAAATATCTTCTCGAGAAACATCATCACTACGGAAAAGTAGAGGCAGTAAATCTTTGGCTAATAACACCCCTAGAATTTCGTCTGAGTCTTCGCCAACAACGGGAAAACGAGAATGAGCTGATTCTATAATTTTTCGCAATGTTGTTTTTGGGTCATCTTCTGACTTCACAACTATCATTTGCGAGGGAGGAATCATGATGTCTCTGACTTGTACTTCAGAAACACTGAGTGCGCCTTCAACAATAGTAAAGGCATTTTTATCGATTAATTCAGAACTAACAGCTGCTTCCAATAGATTAATAATGTCATTTCTACTTTTTGGCTCGTCACTAAAGGCCTGCGTTAAACGCTCAAACCAAGATTTCTGCTGATCGTTAGAGAGACTCGATCCATCACTCATAATTATGTGAACTCATTCATTAGTTAGGTAAGGGTTAGGGATAGAAAATTGGTGCAGGATACTGACCTCCAAACTTTCCATCTCTTCTGCGTCATCTGCATTTATATGGTCATAACCACGTAAATGCAAGGTGCCATGTACGCACATGTGCGCCCAATGGTGGTGATTCTCTTTCTTCTGCTCAATAGCTTCTTGCTCGACAATTTGGCGGCAAATTATCAAATCGCCAAGCAGGGGCAGTGTTATGCCAGCAGGGGCTTCAAACGGGAAAGACAGTACATTTGTTGGCTTGTCTTTGCCGCGAAATTGATGATTTAACGACTGGCTTTCCATGTCATCAACAATGCGAAGGGTAATTTCGTATTCCGCATCGTCTTCAGGAAGAGCCTGGCTAATCCAAAGAGAAAAGTCCTCTTCGTTTGGGAGGTGCTCAGTGTCTTCGCACGCTAATTGCAAATCTAACAACAAGGTTGCCATGACTTAGGCATCAGCCTCTTTTTTGATATTGTCTGCGGCTTTTTGCCTATCTCTTTGTAAAGTAATATTGGCGGCTTTTTTCGCTGCTCTTTCTTGTTCTTCTTTTTCCTCGAACGCATCATAAGCCTCAACAATACGCTGTACTAATGGGTGCCTTACCACATCGTTTGAACCGAACTGCGTCATGCTGATGCCTTTTACACCATTTAATACATGCAGAGCGTGACCTAAACCGGATGATGTGCCTCTGGGTAAATCGACCTGAGTTCTATCCCCAGTAATAACGGCCGTAGAACCAAAGCCGATACGAGTTAGGAACATTTTCATTTGTTCACGTGTTGTATTTTGTGATTCATCCAAAATTATGAAGGAGTTATTGAGCGTTCGACCACGCATAAAGGCTAATGGCGCCACTTCGATAACATTTTTTTCAATGAGCTTGTCGACCAATTCAAAGCCTAACATTTCATAAAGAGCATCATAAAGAGGTCGTAAATAAGGATCGATCTTCTGCGTTAAATCGCCGGGTAGAAACCCTAATTTTTCACCAGCTTCTACTGCTGGGCGAACAAGCATGATACGCTCAACTCTATCATTTTCTAATGCTTCAACAGCACAAGCGACTGCAAGATACGTTTTGCCTGTACCTGCTGGCCCGATACCAAAATTAATGTCGTTTTGGCGGACTTGTCGAACGTAATGTTGTTGGTTTCTGCCTTTAGGTTTTATAAAAACCTTACGGGTCTTGATGGTAACTTGACCGCTTGATTCTGCTGTTGAGAGAGACTCAAGAGCAGACTCCTGCAAATACAGATGCACTGTTTGTTCTGACAAGTCTGAGCCAGCGAGAGATTCTCGGTAGAGGTTTTCAAGCAAGGTTTTACAAGCAGACACACGTTTGCTGTCTTCACCACTAATATCAAACAGATTACCGCGATAATGAATATCAACATTTAATCTATTGGAAAGCAGCTTAATATTTGCATCTAATTGGCCATATAAATTGGTTAATGCAGAAGAATTTTCTGGTTCTAAACGAACTTGCTGTTGTACCTGTAATGTTTCCAATGTCTACCTTTTGTTAGTTGTATAAATTGTTAGCTGTGTAGATTTGAGTTTATTAGAGTGAATAACTAGATTCTAGCTCAGAACTGATTAACTCGCCTAGCAATGAATTCGGGAATGCGTCAGTAATAATGACATCAGCAAATTTACCAATAAGTCGAGCATCAATCGCAGGGAAATTGACGATACGATTATTTTCTGTCCGTCCTTGCATCTTGCCAGGGTCTCTGGGGGAGTATCCCGTTACCAATATGCGCTGGGTTGAACCAATCATAGCTTGGCTAATGTCATAAGATTGTTGGTTGATTCGTCTTTGGAGAATCGCAAGACGTTGCTTCTTAAGCTCTTCTGGCGTGTCGTCTTCCAATTCTGCGGCTGGTGTACCGGGGCGTTGGCTGTAAACAAAACTGAATGAGTGATCAAAACCGATTTCTTGAATAAGATTCATGGTATCGACAAAATCGTCATCCGTCTCTCCAGGAAAGCCGATAATAAAGTCAGAGGAAAGACTAATATCTGGTCTTGCTGCTTTAATTTTGTTTATTTTATCGATATAGGCTTGGCGATCATGGCCTCTCTTCATGGCTTTTAAAATCTTGTTTGAGCCACTTTGTACTGGCAAATGTAGATGGCTAACTAACTCAGGCACAGTACGAAACGCTTCTATCAAACTGTCAGTGAACTCCACTGGATGAGAGGTTGTGAATCGAATACGTTCGACACCATCAACAGCGGCTGCTGCGTGGATGACATCCGCAAGGTCGGCTTCCATATCCGCATTACTTTCATCACGATAGGCGTTTACATTTTGACCAAGCAAGTGAATTTCGCGAACACCTTGCTCTGCTAATTGCGTTACTTCTTGGATAATATCATTGAATGGACGACTGACCTCTTCGCCACGGGTATAAGGCACAACACAAAAAGTACAATATTTACTGCACCCTTCCATAACCGAAACAAATGCTTCGGCGCCATCTACACGAGGCGCAGGTAAGTGATCAAATTTCTCTATTTCCGGAAAAGTAACATCGGTAATGGGAATGCTCTTGGCAGCAGCATCCACCATAGTTGGTAATTTATGTAGAGTTTGAGGGCCAAAAATCATATCGACATGTTTTGCCCTTTTACGGATGGCATCACCTTCTTGGCTAGCAACACAACCACCGACACCAATTTTTAATCCAGGCTTTTTATCCTTGAGCTTTTTCCAACGACCAAGCTGGTGATAGACCTTGTCTTGGGCCTTTTCCCGTATAGAACAGGTATTAAGTAAAAGAACATCAGCCTCTTCGGCGTTGTCTGTTAATTCCATGTCGTGGCTTTCACCAAGTAAGTCAGCCATTCTAGACGAATCGTATTCATTCATCTGACAGCCATGCGTTTGGATAAAAAGTTTTTTCGTCATTAGCGTTTTATAAACCGTACGAATGTATCTTGAAATAAGGTTGTTTAAATATTTTGCTTATTATATTGGCCTTTTTGTATTAATCCTAGGGAAAGGTACAAAATGTCAGGTATTGTATTCAGTAGAGCACTTAAACACTGTGTTACTATGTCTAGCCCTTGATAAGCTAAGGATCATAGTAATTGTCTAAGATCGTAGCTGTCCAAGATAGCAACAGTCCAAGGTTTTGTTTAAATGACGTTTTTGCCACTTGTATTTCATCCTAATTACAGTATTCCCTTCTCCGAAAAGCATCGTTTTCCGATGGCGAAATTTGCTCAACTGGAAGAAGAATTAGTACGATCGAAGATTCTAACGAGTAATAATGTTTTTTCGCCTTCTCCATTGTCTTTATCAACTCTAATGCAGGCGCATGAGGCAGATTATGTTCAACGCTTTATACGCGGCCAGCTAACGCAAGCAGAAATAAACACTATAGGACTTCCTTGGTCAGACTGGTTAGTTGAGAGAACACTAAGAGCGGTTTCAGGAACTTTGTTAACGGCTGAACTGGCTTTGCAGCATGGTGTGGCTTGTCATCTTGCTGGCGGGACACATCACGCTCATAGAGGCTATGGCAGTGGCTTTTGTATTTTTAATGATTTAGCAGTGACAGCCATTGAGTTGGTGGAGTCTGGCAAGGCGAAACACGTCTTGATTCTGGATTGTGATGTTCATCAAGGTGATGGCACCGCTGAAATGTGTGCTGCTTATGAAAATATTACCACGGTATCTTGGCATTGTGACGAAAACTATCCAGAGCTAAAACAGTCAGCAGGAATTAATATTGCTCTTGCTAAGGGGCTAGGAGATTCAGGCTACTTACAACAGATAAAACAAGATATACCTGCTTTGTTAGATCGTTTACAGCCAGATGTCGTTCTCTACGATGCAGGTGTTGATGTTCATAAAGATGACAGGCTAGGGTATCTTCAATTGACTGATATGGGAATTTGGCAAAGAGATCAGTTTGTGGTGGCTGAGTGTTTAAAAAGACGTATTCCAACAGCCTGCGTGATAGGTGGTGGCTATGATAGAGATATCAAGAAATTAGCAATAAGGCATAGCATTTTACATAAGGCGATTTATTACTTGTTGCAGAGTAATGGGATGCTATGTATGCCGTCGAATGAAGAGCTTGACTTTTTACGACTTTCATCTTTATAAAGAAGCCAGCTTGTTTGATTGTAATGGGCTGCGAATTCAACTCCGAAGCGCACCACTACAAACAACCTCTCATAAAGCTGACTTCTTCCCTCTTTTTTTTTCTCTCTATCTTATATTAGGGTTTTCAATTAAGCATTGACCGCGTTTAGGTTAGCGTCGTATTCCGCAACGGAAATCATACGACCAGCAGTATTGTCCCATAGAATATATTTAAAAGAGTGAGAAACATCTGAGAGTTTTACTCGTGTAACATCTGAGAATAGCTCTTCGTATTCTTTGTGGCATTCGCGTAAATTATAGTTAGGGATTTTAGCGTTTAAGTGGTGTACATGATGGTAGCCAATATCCGCTGTAAACCAGTGTAATATCCTTGGTAAGTCAAGATAACTAGTGCCTTCTAGTGCGCCTCTATAATAATCCCATGAAGCACTGTCTGTTGCATAAGAGTGTTCAAAGTTATGCTGGATAGTAAATAAAATAATGCCTAATGCGCCTGACAAAGAAATGACAAGAACGTAAACAAAGAGAAACTCTGCCCAGCCGAAATACATGCCAGCAAAAAAACAGGCCGTGATTAACACAATATTGTTTCCTGTCATATGAAAAAACTCTTGCCAATCGCCCCAGCAACGAGTTTCAAAGCTGTTTATTATTTTTTTAGGTGACAAAGTGCCAGTGAAAATATTTTTTAGAGCATGAAAGAGGAATTGAATACAGCCTTTTAGCCAATTAAATCTAGGGTTGAAAATAAAGTACATAAAACCACCAATAGGGGCGAGCCATATATTGCGATTTTTACGATAGGCTTTTTGTTGTTTGGTGGAAAGTTGTTCATATTGTTCTGTTGAAATACAACTTAAAGGGCCTTGATACTTTTCCCAATCACCATTGGTTGCGTGGTGGTATGCATGGTGCTTTGACCAGACTTGTTGTGGTATGCCGCACAAAACGCCCATAAAAAAACCAACAATTTTATTAAGGTATGGGTTGTTGTAAAGGCTATCGTGCCCACAATCGTGCATCATCATAAAGACACGCATGAGGAACAATATCAGGATAGAAGTTGAAGCGATAAATAGCCAAATAGAGTGTGAAAGGCTTTCTATTGATATATAGAATAATAGAAAATAAGGAATGGTTGTATTTAGTGTTTGCCAGAGAGCTTTAATGTTACTGCGTTGACCAAACTTCTCAATAATAGCCTTTTTTTCTTTTTTTAGTGCTTTAACCTTTTGCATTATTTTATTCCCGTTAAAACGTTTTACTTGTCAAAGGTTTGAATCGTCATTATTTGTGTATTTTTCCTTCAAGTCTACTTTTTTGCTTTTTTCATACGCTTTTTTTGCAAGTTTTGCTGGTTTTAGTCTTTATTGATGTAACTTTTTGTATTCTTGAAAGAAAGTGTCATGAAAATGCAAACAAAAGTGGATCGATCGTTCTAACTAAAGCTTTTCCATTTCATATTGTAGAAAATTACCGGAATAGTATTTTTGGAGGCGCTGTATGCTATACCTACTTTTTAGGTTTGTTTTCTATGTTTTATTTACGTTTACTTTGGCTCATATTATTTCACTGGAAGGCTTCTCTTTAGGTATTGAGAGCCAATATAGTGAGTACTCATTAACAGAAAATTTACAAACTACATTCATCTTATCGAGCGCATTACTATTTTGGCTTGCGGCTCAAATCAATAAACAACTAAAACCTGTCAGCATAGGCTTGTTTGCTCTTATGCTGATGATGTTTATTCGTGAATCAGATATTTATTTAGACAAATTTGTATTTGATGGTGCGTGGCAAACGTTGGTTTCGATCGTGCTTCTATCTACAGCATGGTATTTGTGGCGTGTACGTACATCAATCAATTCTGCTGTAGTAAGTTACTCCCACTCTATGAGTAATGGCTTCTTGATGTGTGGTTTGGTTGTAACGCTTGTGTTTTCACGTTTGATGGGGAGAGGTGTGTTTTGGCAGAGTGTTATGGGAGAGCAATATGTTTACTTCCGTAGTGTCAAAAACATTGTCGAAGAAAGCACAGAGCTTTTGGGTTATTCGCTAATATTGTTTGCGGCATTGGAATTACTTATTTTATGTGTGCTTCGTCTGAAAAAAGGACAAAGCCAAACCCTAAAAATCAGAGAGATTTCTTTGGCTAATTAAAAGCGCTAGAACTTCTTTCGTGGTATCTGTACGTAAAGTGTACTTACTTTGTGTACAGAGCCTTTTTTATATCTCTTCTTTACTTCCTGCGAAACTGTAATTTCTTGCCGGCTCTGTTATTCTACATTACCATATCTGTCCCAAGCAGTTCTTCTGTGTAATTTAAATGTTTTCAATGTTTTGAGGTAATGATGCCTGACCGCACTAGCACTATCAGTGTCGTTATGATAGTGAAAAATGAAGAGCAAAAACTACAACACTGCCTTGATTCTGTTACTGGATGGGTTGATGAAATTGTCATACTTGATTCTGGTAGTAGTGATGCAACATTATCCATTGCGAAAAAGTACACTTCCAAGATTTATCAAAATACAGACTGGAAAGGTTTTGGTCATCAAAGACGTCTAGCGCAATCTTACGCAACATGTGATTGGATTCTTGTTCTTGATGCTGACGAGCAAGTCACAGAAACCTTGCGCTCAGAAATTCTAAAAGTAGTGAAAACAAGCCATTTAAACGTTTGCTATAAAGTAAATCGCTTGAGCAAGGCATTTGGTAAGTATATTAAATTCTCTGGTTGGTCCCCTGATTGGATAGTAAGACTCTACCCACGTGAACTGACTCAATACAATGATGCGCTTGTTCATGAAAAGGTTATAGTGCCTAAAGATATTACTATTAACAAAATTAAGAATGGATATTTGCTGCATGATACGTATGAGAATGTGCATCATTATATAGAGAAAACTACTGGTTACATTAAGGCTTGGTCCGACCAACGAGAAGGGCGAAAATATCCAAGTTTAGCCACAGCCTTATTTCATGCTTGGGGGTGTTTTGTAAGGATGTACATTTTTAAACTTGGTTTTTTAGATGGTAAACACGGTTTTATTCTGGCTTGGTTAGGTATGCACTCCACATTTGTAAAATATATTGATCTATGGCTTAGAAACTATCGTGGGAATGATGAATGAAAGTATCGTTAATTATTACAACTTATAACTGGAAAGACGCACTGGTTGCTGTTTTAAAAAGTGTTGAGAAACAAACTGTTTTACCAAATGAAGTTATTGTTGCTGATGATGGATCAAGGTCTGATACAAAAACAGCTATACAAGAAATTGCAAAAAATTTCCCAGTTCCTTTGATCCATTCTTGGCAAGAAGATAAGGGTTTTAGAGCCGCTAAGAGTCGAAATCAAGCAGCGCTACGGACATCCACTGAATACATAATTTACATTGATGGCGATATTATTTTACATCCGGATTTTATTAAAGATCATATTCGATCGGCAAAAGATGGTTATTTTATACAAGGTGGTAGAGTAAAGTTAAACAAAGCCAGAAGTCAGAAAGTCCTAGATGATAACCTTTTACCAAGTTTCTTTTCTACAGGGGTGAAAAATAGAAAAAATACAATTTCAAATCCTTATATGAGTAATATATTTTCGCGCGTGTGGAATAGTGATATATCTACACGGTCGTGCAACTTTGGCCTTTGGAAAAGCGATTTGTTTGCCGTTAATGGATTTAACGAAGAATTTGAAGGATGGGGGCGAGAGGATAGTGAATTAGTTATTCGATTGTTAAATCTTGGTAGGCAACGCATATATTTAAAGTTTGCAGCAGTTGGCTATCATTTATATCACGAAGAAAATACTAGAGCTCAATTAGACGAAAATGATTTGATTTTGCAGAATACAATCGAAAATAGTCTGACTCGTTGCGAGCTAGGTCTAGATCAATACAGATTACTTCCTTAATAGATAAAAATTTACTTATGATTATTTCACCAAAATATTTATACTATGTAGCTTGGTTGTTTGCTGCTTTGACTTTTGTTTTTGCAATTAGTCTGCCTAAAGGGTATCAACCCACTACCGCAATAATTTTTATCCTTGCCCTATTTTTTTTCTTTCAACCAAGTCAATATAAGTTAGGTAAAAGTGATAAAGCACTTCTTGTTAGCTTTTTTTCTTATTTTTTAAGTGCTTGTTGTCTTATTTTTTTTGATGCTTTTGCCATTAGGGATTTTGATAACCCTCTCCGATTTCTTTTAGCACTCATTGTCCTATTATTTCTTTTACGATCACCTCTTTTAAACTTTGAAAAAATTTTGTGGTACGGTGTTATTACTGGTTCTATTTTAACCTTTGGTCTTGCTTGTTATGAGCGATTTTTTTTAGGTTATGACCGTTCTCATGGCGCAGAAAATCCTATTATTTTTGGTAATATAGCTGTGTTATTAGGGTTGTTATCCTTATCAGCCTCACTATTTTTTTATGCAAGAAAGCAATATGCGATGTCGGTATTGGCTATTTGTGCTTGTTTTTTGGGTGTAGGTGCTTCTCTTCTATCCGGCACTCGAGGTGGATGGATTGCTATTATTATGGTGTCTGTTTTCATTTTTTGGCAGAGCCATACCCTAATTCCTAGAAAGCAAATGATAGTAGCAATATCTATACTGCTTTGTGCCGTTCTTATCATAGGAATTACACCTCAAACTGGAGTGCAAAATCGAATAGCTCAGGCATACAGTAATGTAGTTGATTATCAACAAGGCCAGAAAAGTACTTCTGTTGGTTTACGCTTTGAAATGTGGAAAACTGCGCTATATATGTTCCAAGAGTCGCCTCTTATTGGTGTAGGTGAGCATAACAGTGAAGAACTTCGTATTCGCTTGATTGAACAGGAATTGGTGCACCCTGATGTCGGACGGTTTGGTCATGCGCATAATGAGTATTTAGACACACTGGCCCTTAAAGGTGTTATTGGTTTATTTTTTCTGTTGATGGCTTATCTCGCTCCATTAAAACTTTTTTTGGCGAAAGCAAAGCAATATGAACGCAATTGGTCGGTCAAAGCTTACGCTGTAGGAGGTGCAGTAATTCCTCTTTGCTATATGGACTTTGCACTCACTCAGTCTATGTTTAGCCATAATACAGGCATAATGATGTACACTTTTCCAGTAGTGTATTTTTGGGCTGCGTTACGAGTAGCGGAACGAGGACAGTTAAATATTACTGCTGAAACGTAAATTTTTATTTACTTTATCAATAACAATTTTCGGCTCTAGTTTTTTCTGACAATCCGTATGTCCAAGCGGGCAAGTTCTCTTAAAACAAGGGGAGCAGTCCAAGTGCAAATTGTGTATGGTCTTTTTCTCCGTTAGTGGTGGAGTGAACTTTTCACTAGTTGAACCATAAAGCGCATGAACATGCGTGTTTACCGCCGCTGCAACGTGCATTAAGCCTGAATCATTGCTGATGGCAAGTTCTGCTGCACTCAGCAAGTCGACAGTATCCACTAATGCGGTTTTTCCGCACAAGTTAATGGCTATATCATTGTTTAAACCATTAACAATTTTGTCACCATCCTGCTTATCTTTAGGACCACCTAGTACCCATACTTGGTAATTTTTATCAATAAAGTGCTGAGCAACTTCTCGAAAATATTGGAGTGGCCATTGTTTAGATGGGCCATATTCTGCGCCTGGCATTAGGCAAACAGCAGGTTTATTTTCATCTAAAGAAAACTTCTCATATAAAGTTACTAAATTTTCTTTATCGATTGTTAGTTGAGGAAAGGGCATATTTTCCGTAGTTGGCGGGTAGGCTTGGTCAAAGGAAAGGCCTAATGAAGTAAAGCGTTTTACTGTCTGATTTAAGATTTTTTTGTCTAATTTACGGCGTTCATTCAGTAGAAAATAGCGTTGTTCACCATGAAAACCGATGCGGTGTTTTATCTTGGCAAAAAAGGGTACCAATGCAGATTTCCAAGATCTTGGGAGAATGATGCTTTTGTCGTATTGCTCGGCTTGCAGTGACTTGCCTAATTGTCTTCTTGTGGCGATACCCCACTCGCCATGTTTTGTGTCGAGTGTGATGCTGTTTCTCACTTCTGGCATTCGATCAAGAATGGCTGCTGACCAGGCAGGCCCAATCACATCAATGATGGCTTCTTTATCATTTTGGCAAATTTGCTTAAATAAGCTGTTTGCCATCACCATGTCGCCCACCCAAGAAGGGCCGATAATTAAATACTTAGCCACTCTGTTTATCCAACCATGTCATATAATCGCTAACGCCTGTCGCCAAGTTTCTAAATGAACCTGTATAGCCCGCTGCTCTTAACTTACTAATATCTGCTTGAGTAAAGCTTTGGTACGCGCCTTTCAGATGCTCAGGGAAATCAATAAATTCAATTTCACCTTTGCCATAGTGTTGAATAACGCTAGTGGCAATGGTTTTAAACGGTTCTGCTTTACCCGTTCCTAAGTTATAAATATCGGATAGGTTGTTATTACTTAATGCTTGATCTAAAAACCATACTTTTGCTGCGACTAAATCCTCTACATAAATAAAGTCGCGGCTTTGTCCGCCAGCTTCATAGCCGTCATAAGCACCAAATAGCTTGGGATTCTCACCGTTTAAAATTTGGTTACGTAAATGAAAGGCAACGCTGGCCATACTGCCTTTATGCTGTTCTCTAGGGCCATAAACATTAAAGTAACGAAACCCTACCACTTGTGATTCAGCCTTGGGCAGTATGTTTCTAACATACTGATCAAATTGGAATTTTGAGTATGCATACATATTAATCGGTTTTTCGTGGCTTCTTTGCTCTTTAAAAATAGGGCCTGAGCCATAAACAGAAGCAGAAGAAGCATAAGAGAAGGGGATTTTTTTATCCAAACAGTAATGCAATAGCACTTTTGAATATTGATAATTTACATCCATGACATATTTTCCATTCCATTCTGTTGTTGCAGAGCAAGCTCCTTCATGAAAAATAGCGGTCACTTTTATAGCTAAAGCGCCTTGTTTTACCTTCTCTAGAAAATCATACATATCCATATAATCAGCGATATTGAGATCGCTTAAATTGAGACATTTCTTCCCATCTGTTAAATCGTCAACCAGAAGAATGTCGTCAATTCCACGCTCATTAAGAGCCTTAATAATATTGCTGCCAATAAAGCCTGCACCGCCAGTGACTATGTACATGTAAAAATCTAAACCTTTGAAAAATTAAAAAATAGAATTAGTTATGTTGGTTGTTGTGCCAATTTAGTAATTCCGCAAACCCTAGAAATATATGGTAACTGGTTGTGCCCGGTAGAGGGTAGTCTTTGGCTTGATTGCCTCCATCAAGGTATTCATTCCAGCTTCCATCATCTAGCAAATAATGTTCGAACATAAAATCCAGAGCACCCTTGAGGCGTTTTAAACTAGTCTCGTGGTCACATTGAACGCAAATAGCTTTTATATATTCTGTTATTGGCCAAATACGTTTTTCTCTATCAATTACCCCATTTAAATGGGCATGAATTTGGTTGTAAATACCGCCCTTAGGATCAAACCCTTCTTCACACGCTTTTTCCCATAAATGCGATGCAATCGATAGATAGCTTTCGTCGTCATGTATTTTATATGCTTGGTGAAGTAACCATACCCATTCGAAGTGGTGCCCCGGTTCAATCTTGTGGCCTTCTTTTTGATCGGGCTGCCAATTATTGTTAAAAAACTCAATTAAACTTTGGCTTGTTGCATCAAAAAAGTGTGTCTTGAGTAGCTCAAGCAGAGCAATAATTCGATCTTTGTATTTCGACTTCTTCAATACTTGATAGGCTGCAATATACCCTTCTAAGAGATGCATGTGTGGGTTTTGCCTGCGTAACATGCTTTTATCAACAGGGTAGGTTTCGTAAAAACCACCTTGCTCAGATGACATATAGGTGTTGAGAAATGAATCCGTTTGCTCAATATAACTAATTGCTGATTCGTCTTGGGTGACTTGGTAATAAAAACTAAAAGACAGTAAAACAAAAGCCAAAGCGTAAGCATCGCTTGAATCATCCAAAGGCGCTAAATTGTCATCAAGAGAGAAACGCCAGCGTATCTTTGTATTAGACTTGCTTCCTGCAATATCGTGTTCCGTTAGTGAAATAACATAATTTTCCACAATAAAACTATAGAGCGGTTTTAAAACAGCTAACCACTTAGGGTCTTTTGTGAGTAAATAAGCATGTGAGAATGTATAGAGTTGGCGGCATTGGGTAAGTAATCGAATCCGGCCTGTTGGGTTTACTTGCCATTTTGTTGTTAAACTTTCTACGCTGTAACCAAACTCCTTGTTTATGCCGAAATCAGCCCATTTTGTTAGCAGTTTGTTGAATATAAAGTGATGGCATCGCTTTATGTAATCGTCTGTCATTAATAGTAGGCCTTATTGTTGTCATTATATCCAACTGAAAAGTTTCCTATGGTAAGATAACCGTCCCAAAAACGGACCTTACGCTTTATTATATTATGAACTCTTCCTATCTTAACTTTCAAGATAAACATATTCTGGTCGTTGGTGATGTCATGCTTGACCGATATTGGCATGGAGGCACTTCACGCATATCGCCAGAAGCTCCTGTGCAAGTAGTAAAAATATCCAATATTGAAGACCGTCCAGGAGGCGCTGCAAATGTGGCCCTTGGTTTGGCACAGCTAGGAGTTAAAGTGACCTTGGCTGGTATTGTGGGGAATGATGAAAATGCTGAAGCGTTAACCTCTTGTTTGGAGAAAGCTGGCGTTGCGTGTCAATTTGTTGTCAGTGATACATGTCCAACCATTACCAAACTTCGGCTAATGAGTCGTCATCAACAATTAATCCGAATGGACTTCGAAGAAAGTTTTGCTGAGTTTGAACAAAATGATGGGCTCAATGACGTTGTCAGCTTGGCTGCGAGAGAAGCGGATGCGGTTATCTTTTCTGATTACGCAAAAGGGACGTTGGTAAATGTAAGAGAATTAATTTCTATCGTTAATAGGATTGGTGTTCCTTCCTTTATTGATCCAAAGGGCAAAGATTTTTCTATTTATGAAGGGGCTACGTTAGTTAAACCCAACTTACTTGAATTTGAATTAATTGTCGGTAAATGTAACACAGAGCAAGAGCTTCTTGAAAAAGGTGAGGCGTTACGTAAAGCGTTTGGTTGGCAAGCCTTGCTGGTAACCCGAGGAGAAGACGGGTTAGTTTTGTTTGAAGCGGATAAACCGCCTTTCTTTCTAGCGACAGCAGCAAAAGAAGTGTTTGATGTGACAGGTGCCGGTGATACGGTTATTTCTGCCTTAACAGCAGTTTATACTACCAGTAAGCGCTTTGTCGATGCGGTTGACTATGCAAACCAAGCGGCTGGTTATGTGATTGGCAAACTAGGGACAGCGTCAATAACCGCTCAGCAATTAGAGGCCTTAATGTATGCTCGTACTCGCACTACAAACTTTGGCGTTTTATCGCCCGAAGAGCTACTCGAACAACTAAAACTTGCCCAACTAAATGGTGAAAAAATCGTGTTTACTAATGGTTGCTTTGATATTTTGCATCCGGGACACATTGCTTACATGAAGCAAGCAAAAGCTTTGGGTGATCGTCTTATTGTTGCAGTAAATACGGATGCGTCAGTTAAAAGGCTAAAAGGAGAGTTGCGTCCAATTAATGATTTACAACACCGCATGGCCGTATTGGAAGGTGTTGGTGCAATCGATTGGGTGACTTGGTTTGACGAGGATACACCAGAGAAAATTATCAAGGCGTTATCGCCAGATGTACTTGTAAAAGGAGGCGATTATGAAATTGATGCCATTGTTGGAGCAGATCATGTACTTGGCAACGGTGGGGAAGTAAAAGTGCTGACGTTTGTTGATGGCTATTCGACAACCTCTATTATTGAAAAAGTAAATGCGAGTGAATGACATTGATTTGTATTGTTAGTCTAGTCTGTATGGAAGTAAACCATTGAAAGAACGCAAGCCTACATCGGCATCCGATATTAAAATTTATGGACGACTATTACGTTACACCAAAGGATCTTGGCTCTATTTTATACTGAGCTTTATCGGCTATTTAATGTATGGTGCAATGGAGCCAGCATTGGCTTACCTGCTGCAAATCGTTGTTGACACATTAGAAAGTCCAGAGCTAGAAAATGCTAGAGCCAATCTCGCTGAGGATCGGACGTTCATCCCATTACTGATTTTAGGTATCTTTTTTATTCGAGGCGTTGGTACGTTATTGGGTGGCTACAGCATGGCCATTATTGGTAATAGGTTGGTTTTCGATATTCGTGTTGCCATGTTTAATAAATTGAACCTCTTGCCATCTAGCTACTTTCACAAAGAACCTTCTGGGCGCTTGCTTTCCAAGTTAACATTTAATACTGAACAAGTGATCGGCTCAGTAACTCATGCCATACGAATCATATTGAGAGAAGGGCTAACAGTGATAGGCCTATTTGCCTTTATGTTATACACCAATTGGCGTTTGTCTTTGTTCTTTTTGCTGATCGTGCCTGTTATTGGTTTCATTGTTAACTATGCATCTAAGCGATTCCGTAAACTGAGTCACCGTATTCAAAATGCAATGGGCGGGGTGACGGATGTTGCATCGGAGGCAATAAAAGGTCACGAGGTCGTTAAAATTTTTGGCGGCAAGCAGTATGAACAATCTCGTTTTTATGAAGCTTCAAAGTTTAACTTGCGTTCGCAGCTAAAGATGGAACTCACCAAATCATTAAATGTGCCGATCGTGCAGTTTATTGTTGCCATGGCAATGGCTGCAATTATTTGGTTAGCACTAGAGCCAACCATAAGCAGTAATATGACCGCTGGCCATTTTGTTGCATTTATTGGTGCAGCAGGCATGTTAAGTAAGCCTATGCGTCAATTAACGGAAGTAACGAGTATCTTGCAGAAAGGGTTAGCGGCAGCGCAAAGTATTTTTGAATTTTTAGATGTCCCTAATGAAGCCGATACAGGTAAATTGAAAGCGCAAACATTAGCGGGAAAAATCGCCTTTAATAATGTTAGTTTTGCTTATAGTCCCGAAAGTAAACAGGTTTTAAATAATATTAACCTAGAAGTTCCGGCAGGGAAAACGCTTGCTTTGGTTGGTCGGTCAGGTGGAGGCAAGTCAACCATCGCCAATTTGATTCCTCGTTTTTATGATATTACACAGGGCTCTCTTACTATCGATAACCATGCTATTACGGATTATGAGTTAGACGGCCTGCGCTCTAACATCGCCTTAGTGAATCAGCATATTGTGATTTTTAATGGTTCAGTTCGTGAAAATATTGCTTATGGTGGTCTGCAAGGTGCGACCCATGAAGAAGTTGTCTTTGCCGCAAAAGCGGCCAATGCTTGGAGCTTTATCGAAAAATTACCTCATGGTTTAGACACTGTTGTCGGTGAGAATGGTACCTTGTTATCTGGTGGCCAGCGACAACGTATAGCGATAGCAAGAGCAATTCTTAAAAATGCTCCGATTCTTATTTTAGATGAAGCGACTTCAGCATTAGACTCAGAATCAGAGCGAGCTATTCAGCAAGCGTTGGATTCTCTGATGCGAGATAGAACAACCATTGCGATTGCCCATAGATTATCTACTATTGAAAAAGCCGATATTATTGCGGTGATAGAGCAAGGTCAGATTGTTGAGCGAGGTACGCATGTAGAATTGTTAGCGTTAAATGGGGTTTACTCTCAATTACATCAACAACAATTCAGAGAAAACAGCTAGGTGTGATAATGAAGATGTATCAACTACTGTTAATGGTTTTAACGCCCATTATTTGGTTGCGTTTGCTTAAATTCTGCCAGCATAACAATTACCGCCTTAAACAAGCGTTCGGGATTCATAAAACATCACTAGAAGTCGATATTTGGCTACATTGCGCTTCAGTGGGTGAAGTGATGGCTGTTCGTGGTTTTCTTGATGCATGGCAAGCAAAACATCCACAGCAGAGAGTGTTAATTACAACCATGACACCGACAGGCGCGGCTCAAGTGAAAAAAGTATTTGGTAAGCGTGTCTCCCATCGGTACCTGCCAATTGATTGGCAAGGCTCTGTTCGACGTTTTTTAAAACAACTGACTGCCAAGAAACTATTAATTGTCGAAACAGAGTTATGGCCAAATTTGCTTGTTCAGGCGAAACAAAAGCAGATTGACATTTACATTCTTAATGCGCGTATGAGTGCTCGATCTTTCGAAAAATACGCGAAGTACCCACGTTTCTCACAAAAAATTATGTCGATTCCAGATCAATTTTGTGCTCATAGTCATGCTGACGCGGAACGCTTTCAAAAATTGGGGGCTCAGTCTGTTGTTGTGACAGGCAATATTAAATTTGATGTGGTGGTTGATGAAAAGGTATTGCGATCAAATTGGCGCAATTATCTTGCAGATAAGCTTTTGGTTTGGGTTGCTGCCAGTACACATGCAAAAGAAGAGGAACTCTTACTGATGCAGCACAGAGCATTGCAAACAGAATACCCTAATACATTAATGGTTTTGGTGCCGCGTCACCCAGAGCGTTTTGACTTTGTGTATAAACTAGCTTGTCAACGATTTCAAAAAGTAGGTCGTCGCTCAGATACGCCAATAGAAGACTGGCATACTCTTGATGTGCTAATTGGAGACAGCATGGGAGAGATGATGTACTACTTCCAAGCAAGCGATATTGTCTTTATGGCTGGTAGTTTGATAAAGCGTGGTGGACATAATCCAATAGAGCCTGCGTTACTGGCAAAACCTATTTTAGTTGGTGAGTACACATTTAATTTTGCTGATATTACCGAAGGGATTATTCAAGCAGGAGGTGGAATTCGCTGCAAACATGTTGAAGTTGTTAGTAAACTACTTATTGCTTACATTAACGATACTGGCGCATTGCGAGAAACGGGTCGTGCAGCTCAAGAATTTGTTAAGCAAAATCAAGGCGCTGTCGAGCGTCTGCTGGATCAAGTAGATGTAGAAAATTCGTATCAATAGTACTTACTGTCTCCTTTGTTAAGTGTTGTCGAGTTTTCTGCCTTGAACGCTATTATTTTACTCTAATACTCGTTAAAATTTCATGTGAGCTTATATCTCATGGGGTGCTTTCAAATCAGTAATTTTATTGGTTTAAGGCTGAGAAGTGAAAACTAACCCAATGAACCTGATCCAGATTATGCTGGCGTAGGGATTGAGATGTCATATATATTTATGCTCCCTAAACAGCATAAATACAGATATCAATCTTTTCTTTCGCCGCTCATTAAAATTCTTCATAGTATTTTTTAGGAGCGACACAACATGCAATGCAATGTTTCCCTGATTATTCAAAATATTAAGCGCGTTTTATTTTTTTGCCTATCCAACATTATTTCTTTGGGTGTATTTGCTTCAACGCCAGAGTTGACAGTATATACCTATGATTCTTTCGCCTCAGAGTGGGGTCCTGGCCCCAAAATTAAAACAAACTTTGAAGCTGAGTGTAATTGTCAGCTTAATTACATTTCTTTGGATTCTGCTGGTGGCATTTTTACACGAGTGCAGTTAGAAGGGCGATCATCGAAAGCAGATATCGTACTTGGTTTAGATATTAATTTAATGCATGCAGCCAAAAAAAGTGGGCTATTGGCTAAACATAATGTTGATACTAGCGATGTTACAACGCCTTCACCATGGCAGGATGACTATTTTGTTCCCTTTGACCAAGGCTACTTTGCCTTCATTTATGATGCAGATCGATTGAAAGATGTTCCCACGTCATTACAAGAAATTGTCGAAAATACAGAGCTAAAAGTTATCTATCAAGATCCTCGCACTAGTACACCGGGCTTAGGTTTATTGCTATGGATGAAGTCGGTATACGGTGATGCGGCAGATAAAGCATGGGAAACACTGTCTCAACACACAGTAACGGTTACCAAGGGTTGGTATGATGGTTATAGTCTATTTCTAAAAGGCGAGGCGGATGTCGTTTTAAGTTATACAACGTCACCTGCATATCATATGGTGGTGGAAGGGAAAAACCAATATAAAGCAGTGCCTGCGTCAGAGGGCTATTACCCTCAAATAGAGGTTGCTGCACAACTCAAAAATGCGGCTAATCCCGAATTAGCAGCTCAATTTATGCAGTTTATTTTAAGCGAAGGTTTTCAGAAAGAAATTGCAACAGGCAACTGGATGTTTCCGGTTATCGAAACTGAAAATGCGTTACCTGAGGCGTTTTCTACATTAGAGCAACCGCAAAAAGTATTGTCTTTGCCTACGGAATTGATCTCAAAGAAACGTAAAGGTTGGGTTGATGAGTGGTTAAATGCGGTTACTCAATAGTCATTTAAAAAGTGTTTCATAACATGTCGATTCTTTCTTGGCGTGTCGTTCCCGCTGCTATAGTAATTGCTGTATTCATTGCTGTTGGTATAGCCAGCTTGGGAGCATTGTTTTTAGTTCAAACAGACGAAGGGAGCTGGCTAACTGTTTTATCCGCTCCTTACATATGGCGCTTATTGTCTTTTTCTTTATGGCAAGCGTTCCTTAGTACGGTAATCAGTATTGGCTTTGCTATCCCTCTCACATCTGTTTTATTGCATCGCCAATTTATTGGCCGTGATTTACTGTTGCAACTCTTTTCTCTTTCTTTAGTGGTGCCGACCCTAGTTGCTATTTTAGGTATTGTTGTAATCTATGGTCGCTACGGCTTGTTGAGTACATTTTTACAAGGGATAGGAGTTGAGGTTGATATTCCTTTATATGGTTTATTTGGCATTTTATTGGCGCATGTTTTTTTTAATATGCCATTAGCTGTGCGGATATTAATGCAAAGTTGTACATTAATTCCTGCTAGTCAGTTGCGCTTATCCTATCAACTCGGTTTTTCTCGTTGGCATGTGTTTCGCTGGATTGAGTGGCCTTATATGAAGAAAAGCTTGCCGAGTATATTTATGCTCATTTTTATGCTGTGTTTTTCAAGTTTTGCTGTCGTACTAAGTTTAGGAGGAGGGCCAAAATCAAGCACATTAGAAGTGGCTATTTACCAAGCTTTACGTTACGAGTTTGATATTCCAAAGGCCAGTCTGCTATCAATACTACAAGTGGCCGTGTGTTCTTTGGTTGCTTTTTTTGTTTACCGTTTTACACCAATGGTTTGGCAAGATCTGAGCCTTACCACTAATCAAATTGATCATACTAAGGATAGCTCCGTCTCTAAAATAATAGACATGAGTATTTTAACCTTGGCATTGCTATTTTTGTTGCCTCCGTTTGTTGCAATTTTTACACCTGCTTTTTCAATGTTATTTATTGAAACGCTATTGGCAAAGCCAACTTGGTTGGCCGTATGGATTTCTATAAAAATTGCACTTCCTTCTATGTTGCTTTGTTTGATTATTGCATTCTCATTTGCCACCGTAGCCCGTTTCTTTATAGGGAAATCAATTGTCTCTCAACGATCTTGGTATTGGTTAGCAAATACACTTGAACACAGCGGTAATATTATTCTCATGATCCCAAGTTTGGTGATGGCAACAGGACTATTTCTGCTTTTGTATCCATTGGGATTGAGTTTTGAGTTTGGTTATTACGTCATTGTGTGGGTCAATGCGGTCATGACCTTGCCCTTTGTTTTACGTGTGTTGTTGCCAACGTTATACCAGCAGGAAAGACGCTATCACTTTTTGTATACGGCTTTAAAAATTCGAGGCTGGAAAAAATTTAAACTTGAATGGCCTTTAATTCGTGCATCTGTTGGCCAAGCTTCTGCCTATGCTGTGATTTTGAGTTTAGGCGATATGGGGGTCATTGCATTGTTTGGATCGCAAGAGTTGTTGTCGCTGCCATTGTATTTATTTCAACTAATAGGAAGTTATCGTTTAGAGCAGGGGGCTTGTATTGCTGTTCTGCTAATAGGTATCTGCTTAATTTTATTTTATTTTTGCACCCACTTTATCGGAGGAAAAAATGCTAGATATTGACCTTCACTACAGTTGGCAACAAAAAGGTGGTGTGCATACCAATGTATTTCGTAGTCATTATAAAGCTCATATTGGGGAAGGGCTAACTAGTATATTGGGGAAAAGTGGGGAAGGTAAAAGTACCTTGTTAACGCTCTTGGGCGGCTTTGTACAAGGGCGAGGTAGTATTCAATATTATGGGCGAGAGTTAATCAAGTTAGCGCCAGATGAACGGCCAGTAACCAATCTTTTTCAGCAGGATAACTTATTCCCTCAGTTGACAGTTTGGCAGAATATTGCGATTGGTTTGTCAAATAGTTTACGTTTAACTGATGCGCAAATGCAGACAGTTAATTGGGCGCTGGAACGTACAAAACTAACTGCATATGCCAACAGCAAACCTGATGAATTATCTGGTGGGCAAGCTCAGCGTGTGGCCATCGCCAGAGCAATTTCTCGCGCTGCAGTAGGCGACTCAAGTTCGAAAAAATCCATATTACTTTTGGATGAGCCCTTTAGTGCCCTTGATCCCAAATTGCGCATGGATATGATGCTACTCGTAAAAGAATTGACGCAGCAATTGTCTTTGACAACACTGCTTGTGTCACATTTTCCGGATGAAGTTAAAACAATAGGAGGTCAGTTTCTGCTTATTGAAGGCGGGAGTGTTGTTCTACAGGATTCCGTTGAACTGTTATCGGCGGAAAATATTCCAGTTGCGTTGCATACTTATTTAAAATAGATGATTAAACAAAATAAATAAGGTTTGCTGAGAAAGTATGACAGATTCGATTATTAAGGGCGTCATGGCGACAATCGCTTATGCATTTGTTATGGCAATTACAGGTGCTCTTGTTAAGTTATTGCAAACCGACATTTCTATCGCAACACTTTTATTCTGGCAAAGTTGTATTTGTCTAATTATTCTGTTTCCGCAGCAAATAGGCTATTGGCGAATTCCTCCAGTAACAATCGTTAGAGTCCATATTCTACGCAGTCTTTCCGGCTTTCTAGGTTTTTACTGCTATTATTTGGCTCTTAATCATATTCCATTGCTCGATGCTTCTCTATTGAGAGCCAGTGCGCCTTTGTGTGTCCCTTTTGTCGTGCTGTTGATTCACCGCCTTGTTATTCCTTCTTCCCGTTGGTTGCCATTACTAATCGGCTTTATAGGTGTAGCTTTTATTATTAAACCAGCTTCTGAAAGCGTGAATGTTTGGCATTTGGTCGGTTTTTTATCTGCTATTGGGCTTGCTTTTTCCATGGTGACAACTCGATTACTATCAAAAGCAGTTCGGTCCCAAGAAACGATGTTTATGTATTTTCTTGTTTCTGCTTTTATGTCGTTTGTTCTACATGTGTTAGATGGTAAATCATCACTGATGTTGTCTTGGAACTTAGTGCTACCTATCATTGGCGTCGGTTGTAGTTTATATATTGGTATGCATTTGTACACCATGGCATACAGCTATGCTCCAGCCAGTATTGTTTCCCCCGTCAGCTATATAGGGATTGTGTTTAGCGGTGTTTGGGGCTGGCTTCTATGGCAAGAAGCCCCTGATTTATGGGGCTATCTAGGTATGGTACTTATTTTGCTCAGTATTGTTTTGATTGCTTGGGTCAGTCAGAGTTATCGAAAGGCAGGTTAAAACTTATAAGAAGCGATAAAAATAATAGAATTTGAACTGTCGTCTTCTACTAATGGACTCGAGATAGCTTCATCGTCATATTCTTTATGGCTCAAAATAGTAATAATAGTTGCTTGCTTACTAAGTGGCATAATCAAACGTAAGCCAAAATCTCTAGTACTAGTGCTAGTTGAATCGTGAGTAGAAATGTTACCTGAGACACGAGCGGACTCTGCGGCAGAAACATCATAAAGATGCTCACTCATTTTTTTGCTTAAATAGGTATACCCAATTGAACCAGCTAAAAAAAATGTATCAGTAAATAAAAGAGGAACACCAATTTTAGCATTTGCAGAAAAGCCTGTGTGTTCACCAGAAATGTCTTGTTTTATTTCTGCACTAAAAATGCCGAACTTCACTGCGGCTTTTGCGACAAACCCTCCTTCACGTTCATCAAGCATTTTTATATCACTATTATCTGAATCATCTGGGTCAAAATGAGAATCGATGTGGCCAATAGCAACATCAAAATGTTCTGTTACATGATACCCAAAACTCAGTTCTTTAAAGAAAAAAGTATCGCTATCATAAGAGATGGATGGAAAGACGTTAGAGTCTGAATCGACGCCTTTATAGATAGAGGATGAGTGGATTCCTAAGATGCCCATTGAATAACTTGAATCAGCTTGAGCAGTAACAGAAGTCAGTAGAAAAGTAATACAAATAACTGTAAATTTTGAGTTTTGAAAAAGAAAATTCATCCATCCATCCAAAGTAACGTATCGAAATAGAGGTTTTATGTGAGGCATCTAGCCTTCTGATATAACCAAAAGTTGGCTGCTATCATATTTCAGATTAATAACCTCCAAAAGTCTTTTTTACGAAATAATACGTGACTATAGATAGAGAGTGTGAATAAGTCAGAAGATGAGAATAAGTCCGCTAACGTCAACGTGTGGATTGATGTTCTTTATTCGGGGCAAGTTTTCATGTCCAATATGAACACATTGGCAAGAAGTTTAATAAAGAAGAAAAGCTTAACCCATGTCTTTTAGAAGACTTATTCGCACCTTCTCTAGGTTTTCAATAAAATTTCATATATAATTCTGGGCCCGTAAATTCAATACTCCTTGTCTCACGGCTTTATAACGGGAAAGCAACGGAGACTAAGAATCCATAAGGAGCTTAAATGCGTCATTATGAAATCGTATTTCTGGTTCATCCAGATCAAAGCGAACAAGTACCCGCTATGGTTGAGCGTTATTCAAGCCTGATCACTGAAGATGGTGGACAAGTTCATCGTCTAGAAGATTGGGGACGTCGTCAACTAGCATATCCAATTAACAAAATTCATAAAGCTCACTACGTTCTAATGAATGTAGAGGCTTCTGAAGCGGTTATGTCTGAACTGAATGACACTTTCCGTTATAACGATGCCATTATTCGTAATTTGGTTATTCGTTGTAAAGGTCCAGTAACAGATACTTCTCCAATAAAAGCAGCAGAAGGTCGTGAAGAACGCCGCTCAGCGCCTGCACGTGAAGAGCGTGAAGTTAGTGCTGAGGTAGAAGAAGTTGCTGAAACTGCAGAAGAAAATTCTGCGGAATAATTAATTACATTAGGAGATAATTATGGCTCGTTTTTTTCGTCGTCGTAAGTTCTGTCGCTTTACTGCTGAAGGTGTTCAACAAATTGACTACAAAGATTTAGAAACACTTAAAGGTTACATAACTGAAACTGGTAAAATTGTTCCTAGCCGTATTACAGGCACTAAGGCTCGTTATCAGAGACAGTTGGCGACAGCTATCAAGCGTGCTCGCTACATTGCACTATTGCCATACACTGACAGCCATTTTAATTAAAGCTAACAGTAGTTCTAAGTATAATGAGTAAGTTAGCTGAATGGGTGATGGAAAAGCAAAGTAACGCAATTATGAGTATTGCGTTCTTAAGTATTTTGCCTTTTGTTTTTCTTGTTGCTGGTATTTTGCTTGCTTTAGTTGTGCTTAGAAAAGGCTTCTCAAACAGTATACCTGTTCTGACGCTTGGATGTTTACCATCTTTAGCTGTTTGGTTTTTATGGGGCGATATAGCAGTTTTTCTTATTCTTTTACAAGTTATTGCTCTTTCTTGCATTCTAAGAGAGACCGTTTCTTGGGGGAAAACTCTAATAGTTGCAATGTTATTCGCGATTGTTGGAGTGTATTTATTACCGTTATTGATGTCTGATACTTTGTACTCGGTTCTTGAATCAGTACGTTCGTTTTTAGAACAGCTTAAAGGTAATAATGTACAAGGAGCGCTAAATCAATTTGATATAGCAGATATGAGTGACGAATACTTATTTCGGTATTTAGTTGTTTCCACTGCTGTAACCCATATGGTTTTATCTGTAATTTGTCTGTTCTTTGGTAGGCTCTTGCAGTCAAGGCTTTATAATCCAAATGGTTTAAGAGAAGAAATGTGGCAATTGAAGTTGCCTGCTGTAATGGTGCTATTTATTACAGCTATGAGAGTTTTAGGTGAAACCTCAGGAGAACAATTGCAGTTTCTCGCTTTTATAGTAGGCCCTATAATTCTGATGGTAGGTATCGCGTTAATTCACGGTATATGTGCAAAACTAAAAAATGGTAAGGTTTGGCTTATTGCATTTTATATAGTTGGTTTAGTTATGTTTGGTGTTTATATTATTAACATACTATTAATATTGATTATTATTGATAGTTTTATAAACATCCGTAATCGTATTCCAACAGCAAAGTCTGACTTTAATGAAAGCTAATAATTGATTAGAGGTGATCGAGATGAATGTAATTCTACTCGACAAGGTAAATAAACTAGGTGGTATTGGTGATCAGGTTACTGTAAAGCCTGGTTATGCTCGTAACTTTTTAATACCTAACAAAAAAGCAGTAATGGCAACTAAAGCTAATATTGCAAGTTTTGAAGAACGCCGTGCAGAGTTAGAAGCACAAGCTGCTGAGCGCAAATCTGCGGCTGAAGCTCGTGCTGAAAAGTTAAATGGTAAAACCTTTACTATCGAAGCTAATGCTGGTGATGAAGGTAAACTATTTGGTTCTATTGGCGCGCGTGATATTGCAGAAACAGTGTCTTCTTCTTTAGAGGTTTCTAAATCTGAGATTCGCTTACCGGATGGTGTTATTCGTAGCACAGGCTCTTTTGATATCGACGTGCAACTGCACCCAGAAGTATTAGTTACTATTACTTTGGATGTTGTTGCTCAATAGTTATTGATACGTTACTTTAGAGCGTTAAGAAATAGGGCAATTGAACTTCGTTCATCTGCCCTATTTTTTTATAATCTAGTGGTTAATTAAAAATAAAGGGTGTTTGTGTGGAAGAGTTTGATATCAATTCTGTTAAATTGCCTCCATATTCAGTAGAAGCTGAACGCTCTGTTATTGGTGGTCTCATGCTTGACCCTCAGGCGTGGGATAAAGTATCTGAGTTGGTTGTGGAGTTTGACTTCTATAGGCCAGAGCACCAACAAATATTTTCTGTCATTGCAAAGCTGACAGATGAGTCTGAGCCTGTTGATATTGTTACGATAGGTGAAAAACTTGATAAGCGAGGTGAGCTTGATGAAATAGGTGGGATGGCCTATCTCATTGAAGTAGCGGACTCTACTCCAAGTTCTGCAAATATTGCCAGTTATGCTGATATTGTACGAGAAAGATCTCTATTAAGACGGTTGATTTCTACTGCAAGCGAAATTTCTACTCGTGCATTCCAACCTGAGGGACTAACCGCTGCGGAAGTGCTTGATGAAGCAGAGCGTAAAATTTTTCAAATTGCTGAAGGTGGGAGTCAGCAAGGTGCACCAAGAATTGTCTCCGATATTCTGAACACAACCGTTGATAAAATCGATGAGTTATACCACAAAGATGGTGCCATTACCGGACTAAGTACAGGTTTTACCGACTTAGATGATATGACTTCTGGTCTGCAAGCATCAGATTTGGTTATCGTCGCAGGGCGCCCTTCCATGGGTAAAACAACTTTCGCTATGAACCTAGTCGAAAATGCCGCCATGATTTCGGACTTGCCCGTTATTGTTTTCAGTTTAGAGATGCCTTCTGAACAATTGATGATGAGGATGCTGTCTTCCTTAGGGCGTATCGATCAGACACGTATGAGATCTGGTCAATTGCAGCAAGAAGACTGGGACAAGTTAATGTCAGCCGTTAAGATGCTGAAAGACAGAAAGTTATTTATTGACGACACCGCTGGCATCAGTCCCACAGAAATGCGATCCAGAGTAAGGCGTATTGCTCGAGAGCATGGTGATGGTAAAGTGGCCATGATCATGGTGGATTACTTGCAGCTTATGCAAATACCTGGTTACTCAGAAGGGCGAACTAATGAAATTTCTGAAATATCACGCTCTTTAAAAGCAATCGCCAAAGAAATGCAGTGCCCAGTTATTGCTCTATCTCAGCTAAATCGAAGCCTCGAAAATAGACCGAATAAACGTCCAGTTAACTCGGATTTACGTGAATCTGGAGCGATTGAGCAAGATGCTGATATTATTTCTTTTGTCTATCGAGATGAAGTATACAACGAAGATACACCCTATAAAGGCATTGCAGAAATTATAATTGGTAAGCAACGTAACGGCCCGATAGGGACCTGTCGACTATCATTTGTTGGCAAATACACTCGGTTTGAAGATCTTGCTCCAGATGCTTACAGGGAGTTTGATGATGAGTAAAATAGTCCTATTCGAATAAAGATGATATTGGTAATTATGTGTAAATTGATGGTGATAATGAGTCAATGCTAGTCAGGGCTCTTGCCATCTATTAGAAAATATTTTATTAAATGCACTGCCTTAGAGTTATCTAAGTGTTTTTGAAAATAAACCTAATATTGAGTATACGCCCATGAGAAAAATGCCAGTAACAAACAAGGAAGCGGCATTCCCTGACGATTATATCCTTGTTTCGAGTACAGATATTAAAGGGAAAATTACCTTTGTTAATAATGAGTTCTGTGAAGTTGCTGGTTATAGCCAAGAAGAACTTATTGGTCAGCCACACAATTTAATTCGTCATCCGGATGTTCCTGCTGCAGCGTTTGCAGATTTATGGGCAAACTTAAAAGAAGGAAAAAGTTGGTTAGGAATAGTTAAGAATCGTTGTAAAAATGGTGATCATTACTGGGTTAGTGCTCACGTTAGCCCGCTTCTTGATAATGGTAAAGTCATTGGTTATGAATCTGTTAGACGTAAAGCTACGCCTGCTGAAGTTAAGCATGCTCAAAAGTTATACGACAGAGTAAATGCAGGGAAGTCTGCCATACCTAAATTAACTCTCTTATTTTCTATGGCTAAGAACAGCCTAATTCCCTCTATCTCTGCATTAGTAATGCTTATGTTGATTGCTTTAAGTTCTAATGTTCTAGGACTAAAAGTGTTAGGTGTTTTCATCGGTCTGATCGGACTTTTCTTAGCTTACTACCAACACAATGCTTTGAAAGGAAACTTAGCGAGCTTGCCGTCAGAGGCCAGTAATCTTTTAGGCCAATATATGTATTGTGACTGCATTGGTAATAAAGCGGCAATGCGATTTGCGCAATTACACCAAGAAGCGGCTAGTGACACTTTCAGAATAAGGCTTATGGAGAGTTCTAAGAACCTTAATGCTAGAGCTGCCGTCGTAAAAAATGGCGTTTCTACTAACTTGGAAGGGTTTGCTCAGCAAAGCGAAAAGTTTGATCTGTTTTCAACAGGGTCGGATCAAATGTTAGGTAGCATCAAAGATGTTGCTCAAAATGTGCAGGAAATTAATGAGGCAACAGAAGCTGTTTGTTCTGATTCCCGAGCCAGTCAAAGTCTTGCACAGCAAACAGGGTCTACTATTCGTGATGTCTATAGCGAGATCAGTGATGCAAAAGAAGTTGTCGATGTTTTAGCAAAAGGCAGCGATACTATTAATGAAGTAGTGAATTCGATTAGTGATATTGCAGATCAAACGAACTTACTTGCTTTGAATGCAGCGATAGAAGCTGCTCGTGCTGGCGAGGCTGGTAGAGGTTTTGCGGTTGTGGCGGATGAAGTAAGAGCCTTGGCAACACGAACGCAGCAGGCGACACAGAACATTAATGAAATGACCGAAGAGCTGAAGAAAAATACAGAAGCAGTGCTGAAAACAATTGATCGAGGTACGGATACAGCGAAGCAAGGTGTTGAGCGTATAGAGCAAGTTGCAGATAACATGACTTCTATCGAGCAAGCCATTATGAATATTGTCGATATGACTTCACAAGTCAATATTGCAACACGTGAGCAAGAGTCTGTATCAGGAACCTTAAAAGAACAACTTGAAGAAGTGCGTGAATTAAATTTAGCTTGCATTGCAAGAGCAGAGCGATCAGTTGGTGCAATTACCAATATCGAAGAAGAAGCCTATGAGCAACTAAATTTGGCTCAACGTTTTAAGCGTTAAGTAAAATATTATGGGGGCCTCAATTGCCCCCAAGTTTCATTACTGTTTTCTATTCATATCCCTTCATTTTTGTGGTTTATTTCTAACCACGTATTTTCTTTATTACCTTAAAAATAGCATTCCCTAGTTTATTTAGATCATCTTGGCTGGCGATATAGGGTGGCATTAGATAAATTAATTTGCCAAATGGTCTGATCCAAACACCTTCATCAACAAATAAAGGTTGAATCGTTTTTAAATTAACTGGCTCATGTAACTCCACTACTCCTATCGCGCCAAAACAACGAACATCGTAAACAGAACTAAGTGCTCTGCAGGGTGATAACGCGTCAATTAAATTTTGCGCGAGTGTACTAATGAGTTTATCTAGAGTATAGCTCCCTAACAGCTCTAAGCTTGCATTAGCGGCTGCACAGGCTAAAGGGTTGGCCATAAAGGTGGGGCCATGCATGAAAACTCCCCCTTTTTGGCTAATACCAAGTGCAACTTTGTCATTGGTTAATGTTGCTGCCAGTGTGATGTTTCCACCAGTAAGCGCTTTACCAACGCACAAAATATCCGGTGTAATATTGGCGTGGTCACAGGCAAACATTTTTCCTGTTCTACCAAACCCTGTTGCAATTTCATCTGCGATGAATAGCACATCAAATGCTTCACAGATGCGTTTGATTTCATATAAATATAAAGGGTTATAAAATCTCATGCCGCCAGCATTTTGTACAACCGGTTCGATAATGAAGGCAGCGATGCTATTGGCATGTTGTTCAAAAAGCGTTCTGACACTGATTAGATAGTCTTCATCAATGGGGCTGTTAAGCCCTTGAGGCGGTGGAGCTAGAAAAAACTGGTTGGTTAACGTGCTACTAAACATGCCATGCATGCCATTAACAGGATCGCAAACCGACATGGCAGCAAATGTGTCTCCGTGATAGCCACTACGCGGTGTCGCAAATTTCTGTTTTTGAGGTTTGCCTTGAGTGTGCCAATATTGGATTGCCATTTTCATGGCAACCTCAACGGCAACAGAGCCAGAATCAGAGAAAAAAACGCGTTCTAATCCAGCGGGAGAAATTTCAACAAGTTTTTCACCTAACTTGATAGCGGGCTTGTGCGTTAGGCCGCCAAACATAACATGAGAAAATAAAGCCGTTTGGTCCTGTATGGCCTGAGTTATTTTCGGATGGTTATAACCATGAATAACACTCCACCATGATGCTGTGCCATCTGTAAGTACTCTGCCATCTGCTAAGTAAATGTTCATCCCCTGTGCTTTTTCTACTAAATACTGGGGCGATGGTTCACTCATTGATGTATAGGGGTGCCATAAAAGCTGTTGGTCAAGTGTGGTTAATTGCTCAATATTTGATGTTTCGGTTTTTTGCGACATTTTTTGCGACGTAAGAGTGACTTTTAGGAATGTGGTTGAATTTTGTATGCTAACCATACTTGCGAGCTTTGCTGCTTGTCAACTTCTAGGTTTTTTGGGGTTTACTAATTTGGTTGGTAAAGTTAGAACGCTGCGGTTCTTGCGAAGCACCAAACATCAATTTTTTTCGGTCCTGATGATAGAAGAGTGGCGACACAAGTGTTAACGGTTGTTCCTGTTGTCATTACATCGTCCAGTAAAACGATATATTCAGGTAAATAACCTTGCAGAAAAAATGTCTTGTTGTTCATTTTTTGCCGTTGCTGCTTGTCTTGTGTGTGTTGTGCTGGCTGGTGTAACTGCTTGATTAAGCTGTTCTTGAGAATTGCCACCTCCACAGGAAGTTGTTTGGCCAGTGTTTTAGCAAGTAATGCCATATGGCAAAAACCACGCTCTCGTATTCGCCTTGGATGGCTGGGGACATAAATCAAGGCTTGCGGCCAGATGTTATTACCATGCTGACTATAGTAATCGATTAATTTTGGTGTGAGTAATTCGCATAACAATTGAGCACTGTAGGTGTTGTTTGCAAATTTAAGTCGCTTTATGAGTGCTTGGATTAATCCCTGATAAAGATATGGCGCTATAACTTGATGATACTTAGGTGGACAGACTTGGCATTTGCCACATAGCGTTAATGAAGTTGCTGTTGGCTCTTGGCAAAGGCGGCAGCATAATGCATTTTCTTCAATGCCATTTTGGCAAATATCACAAAGTGTGTGTCGTGAGGGGGTGTTGCAACAAAAGCACTGTTTTTTATTTGATCTGTAGTAAACTTTTGCTTTTTTTGTAATTGACAGTGTGAGAGTTTTCATTAGTATTGCCATCCTTGCAATCAACTTTTTGGGAGCATCATGTCCGCTACTATCCCTTTTGAACCTAAACATAATTGGACTTATGACGAAGTTCAAGCTTTGTTTGAGCTGCCTTTCATGGATCTGCTATTTCAGGCGCAAACAATTCACAGAAATAACTTTAAAAAAAATGAAGTGCAAGTAAGCACACTGCTCTCTATTAAAACTGGTGCATGCCCTGAAGATTGTAAGTATTGTCCACAAAGTGGTCATTACAATACGGAGTTGGATAAAGAAAGGCTGATGGAGGTTGAAAAAGTATTAACCGAAGCCGCACTTGCAAAAGAGAAGGGCGCTACCCGTTTTTGCATGGGCGCAGCTTGGAAACATCCATCGGAACGAGACTTCCCCTACGTATTGGAAATGGTAAAAGGCGTTAAAGAATTAGGGCTAGAATCCTGTGTTACCCTAGGTACGTTAAACGACCAACAAGCCTCAATGTTGGCAGAAGCAGGCCTAGATTATTACAACCACAATCTTGATACATCACCAGAATACTATAACAGCATTATCACAACTCGTTCTTATCAGGATCGTTTGGATACTCTAGGTAGAGTACGGGATTCTGGCATAAAGTTGTGTTGTGGTGGAATTATGGGAATGGGAGAAGAGCAAAAGGACAGAATTGGCTTATTGCGCCAATTATCTGAAATGACGCCCCATCCTGAAAGCGTACCGATCAATATGCTGGTTAAAGTGGAAGGTACGCCTTTAGCGAATGTCGATGATTTAGACCCTTTTGATTTTATTCGGACAATTGCTGTAGCACGAATTATGATGCCTAAGTCATATGTAAGACTTTCGGCTGGCCGTGAGGGTATGAACGAACAAACTCAAGCACTTTGTTTTATGGCTGGGGCAAACTCAATCTTCTATGGGGAAAAACTGCTCACTACGCCGAATCCTGAAGCCAATAAAGATATGCAACTTTTCAACAAGCTTGGAATTAATGCTGAAGCAACCAAAGAGCAGTCAGATGAAGACCAAGCTCAAGCAATCATCGCGAACATTGAAAAACAGAAAGATGCCCAATTCTTTTATGATGCCACTGTAACTAACTAGACATTCGTTATGAAGAGTCATAAGAGTATAGCGTCTGTACCCAGTTGGGTGTTGGAATCGGTTGCTCAAAGAAAGCAAGGTAACTTATTTCGTCAAACAATGGTAATGGAGTCTGGGCAGGCGCCAATCGCTAAGGTAGGTGATAAGCAATACTTAATGTTCTGCGGTAATGATTACCTTGGCCTTGCCAACCACCCAAAATTATTAAAAGGTCTTAAACAATCCGCGGCAGAATATGGTGTTGGTAGTGGTGCTTCCCACTTAGTTAATGGTCATAACCGACTACATCAAAGCCTAGAAGAAGAACTAGCACAATGGCTTGGCTATGAAAGAGTAATGCTGTTTAGCACCGGGTACATGGCGAATCTTGGTGTTATTTCTGCTCTGACTGATAAGAACGATTTGATTGTGCAAGACAAGTTAAATCATGCCTCTTTGCTTGATGGTGCTAAACTCTCAGGAGCTAAATTAAAGCGTTATTTACACAAGGATAGCGAAGCCGCCAATCGGATACTGCAACAAAATCAAGCGCAACATAAAATGCTCGCCACAGACGGGGTATTTAGCATGGACGGTGATATTGCGCCATTAGATGTTTTGTCTAGCATTGCTAATGAACATGATGCGCTATTTATGGTTGATGATGCTCATGGCCTTGGTTGCTTCGGTGAAAATGGTGTTGGTTCAATAGGCACGTATCATTTGACTCAAGCGCAAGTACCTTTACTAATGGGTACTTTTGGCAAGGCGTTTGGTACATCTGGTGCTTTTGTGGCAACATCAAATGATATGGCCGATTTCTTAACCCAATTCGCACGACCTTACATCTATACTACTGCTATGTCGCCAGCGATTGCTGGAGCAACGAAGGCAAGTTTGTCGCTGATTCGTGGGAGCGAAGGAGAAGACTTGCGCGCTAAGTTAGACAGCAATATTGCCACTTTTCGAACAGGAGCAAAGCAGCTAGGTTTGACTCTGACAAACTCAAGGACTGCAATTCAACCAATATTGGTTGGAGAGAGCCACAAAGCAATACAGTTTAGCGAAGCGCTTAAAAAACAAGGTGTTTGGTGCACAGCAATTCGACCTCCAACGGTAGCGAATGGGCGTGCGCGCTTACGCGTGACTTTGTCGGCACAACATACTCACCAACAAATTGATGTGCTCTTGCAGGCCTTGAGCATAGCGATAGCATAAAAAGGATAAATAGTATGCGTTATACATTAGAAAAAGAATGTTTTGGTGATGCCAAAAAGCAGGCTATTTTTCTTGTACCTGGCTGGGCGATGCCAAAAGAATGTCTTCGGCCAATGGCACAAAAACTGAGTGAAAACTACTATGTTGTTTTAATCAATTTGCCGGGTGTTTCTTTATCCTCAGAGCTGATTGACAGTAAGTTGATCGGTCCAAATTACGACATTGACGCTCTGAGTGAGCAATTAATTACTGCAGCTCCAGAAGAGGCTTTTTGGGTGGGTTGGTCCCTTGGTGGCATGATTGCAACCTATGTAGCAGCAAGGCGCTCTAGTAAAGTAAAAGGTTTGATTACGATTGCTAGTACTCCCGCGTTTGTGCAAAAAGACGGTTGGGATGTGGCGATGCCTAACAGCGTCTACGATGAATTTTCGAAATTAGTAGCGACTGACCCTAAGGCTGGTCTAAAACGTTTTGTTGCTCTGCAAACGGCAGGTGCAGAAAATGCATCTGAATTAAGGCAGCAGTTATCTAATTGGGTTAACGAAAAAACCTCAAATCCCATTGCTCTTTCAGGTGGTTTAAGGCTGCTAAAAAGTTTGGATGTTCGTAGAGAGTTGGAAATTTTGGATGTCCCGAGCTTGCATGTATTTGGTGCGAACGATGAGTTAGTGGATTCTACTTGGTTAAAATACATTAATAATGAGCTGTATCCTCTTAATTCTGTTGTGTTAGATGGTATGTCTCACCAGCCTTTTATGGAAAATTTAACTGACTTCATACCTCATATCACACAATTCATTAATGGCCACTGACTATACTGACAAGAAATCCAAACGTGCGAATTGTTATAAGCGTGAGGTTGCCAGATCTTTTGATAGAGCCGCTAAAACTTATAATGATTTTGCTCTTTTCCAACAACAAGTTCTGTCGAAGTTAATAACACTTTGCCCTATTCGTTTTTACTCTTCTGTCCTTGATTTGGGGTGTGGTACGGGTAATGCAACCAGTTTGCTGCAACCAAAAACAGAACAGCTCATTTCGCTTGATTTGTCATTGTCTATGTTAAAAATAGTTGCGCGTAAAGACTCTAACCAGCTTGTTGTGTGTGCAGATGCCGAGTCGTTACCTTTTAAGCATGACATATTCGATCTTATTTTTTCGAATTTGGCCATTCAGTGGAGTCAACAGCCCAAGGCTTTAGCGCGAGAAGTTAATCGTACACTAACAAAAAAAGGCTACTTTCTAGCTTCTTCACTGTCTCAAGGCTCTATGCCAGAAATAGAACAAGCATGGCTAGATCTTGATGCTGCACCTCATGTCAATAAATACGATACTATTACTCGTATACTAGAGCCTTTTCTTATAGAAGGTTTTGATCTGCATTCACATTTTGTTGAACCTGTTACTATGTGGTTTGATACGCCAGAGCAAGCTGTTCATTCTTTAAAAAAAATAGGAGCCAGTGTGTTAATGGATGCAAGCCAAAAACGTCCAGTTACGCCTGGCTTATGGCGACAGTTTTTGTCTAAGTATGAAGAAATGCGCACTCCCCAAGGTATTCCCTTAACCTATAACGTTGCCTACTTTTTACTGCAAAAACCGTAGTACTAAAAACATAGATCTTAACGCATGGCATCAAAAACACCGTACTGCTGAAAATCATAGTTATTTGAAGAGACAAATATGACCAGAAAAAAACAATACTTCATTACCGGAACCGACACAGATGCAGGTAAAACCTACTTTTCTTCTGGTTTACTTGCCGCAGGCGTGCGTCGACAACTAAAAAGTATTGGCTTAAAGCCTGTTGCAGCTGGCGCAGATTATGAGAACGGCGTCTTACGCAATGATGACGCTCTAGCATTAATGGCATCCTCCAATACATTGTTACCGTATGAGCAAGTTAATCCTGTTGTGTTACGAGCTCCTGTTTCTCCCCATATCGCCGCGAAGCAAGAAAATAAAATAATACGAGTTGCACAACTAACAGGTTATGTGAAAGGTGCATTAATAACGCCGCACGACTTAGCAGTTGTAGAGGGTGCAGGTGGTTGGCGAGTGCCTCTTAATGATCGAGAAATGATGTCTGACCTAGCACTTTCACTCTCTTTACCCGTGATTTTAGTGGTGAATATGAAGTTAGGTTGTATAAACCATGCCATGCTAACTGCTGAAAGTATTTTACGAGATGGCTTGCCGTTAGTGGGGTGGATCGCAAATGGCAAAGATAAAATGCTATGTTACGAAGAAAATATTCAAACCTTAATTCGTGGAATGCCCGCACCATTTTTAGGTGAACTGTCTTATTCTGATGAACATAATGCAAGTGAGTTTGATGTTATTTTGGCAAAATTGTTAGGTGATAACTGATGTAATTTGCTGTAAATTCAATTTTGGTTACCTAAGTTTACGATATTGTTGCAGAAGTCTCTGCCAATTCAGTTTTTTTTCTATGATAATGAGAAATGGGTATAACGCAGAGGTGGAAAAATGAAATGTTGGTATTGCGGCTTAAACGCAACAGAACATGCTCATGTCAGCGCCATTTTAGGATATTTAGACATCGAAATTGAAAGTCCTGACTTTTCTACTGATATACCATCTTTTATTGTTGTTGGCAGTGATATCGACCAGCTACAGTTGGACTATAGTGTCCCCGTTATTGTTTTAACAGAAAGCGTTAAGTTATTTGGTTCAGAGGCTGTGTGGCATTGCCCAACTCCTTGGAACCAAAAAACCTTGTTGCCCATTATCAAAAAAATCAGTAAAACTCGTAAATTACCAAGGCTTTATGAGCTAGATTTAAATTTACATGTACGCCATTTAGAGTCGCTCTTAATCAGGCAAGCATTACTTTCTTCGAAAGGTGTTGTATCTAAGGCGGCAATGAGTTTACAAATTCAAAGGACGACTCTAATAGAAAAAATGCGGCGTTATAAAATTGATAAATCGGAGTTTTAGTGACAAAAGATGAAGAAATTCAATCGCTGAAACAAGCGTTTGAAGAGTTTTCTCAAACATCACAAGTTTTAACAGAGTCCTATCAAGAATTGCAAAGGCAAGCAGCAGATCTTGCTGATAAACTTGCGCAAGCGGAACAGGATAAACAAGAAGAAATTAAGAAAAATGAACTATTGTTAGCTCAATTTCAGCAGCTTTTTCAATCTATGCCCGTAGGCGTTTTAATGCTGAATTCGAATGGAATCGTCGTCATGGCAAATGAATCAGCAACTAGGTTGTTTAGTGTTGAGTTAGTTGGCCATAGTTGGGGAGAAATTGTTCCTCAAAGCTTTGCACCACAAAAAGATGATGGACACGAAGTAACCATGGTTTCTGGGCGTCGCGTTAGGGTAGAAACTTCCTCGCTTGGAAGTGCGCCAGGTCAATTAATCATTCTGGTGGATTTGACAGAAACACACAAGTTGCAACAGCAGTTATCGCATCATGAACGGTTGTCGACAATGGGGAAAATGGTATCGGCTTTAGCTCACCAAATTCGTACCCCATTAACCAGTGCAACCTTGTATGCTGGCCACTTACAAAATCAGGAATTAGCCCCAGTAATGAGACAAAAATTTGCTGGTAAATTAATGGGGCGTCTCGAAAATATAGAAAGACAAATACGGGATATGCTTATTTTCTCCCGTAGTGATATACGCTTAGAGCACAAAATATCTTGCCGAGAGTTTTGTGCAGAGCTAACTACCATTGCACAAGAGATATGTGAGCAAAAAAAGGTTGTGTTTGAAAGTGAAATCACCATCACGAATGATGCGTTACTTCACTGCAATAAAGATACGTTAATCGGTGCATTATTAAATTTGCTAAATAATGGTATAGAAGCGCAGAAAGATAAGCCAAAAATTATATTAGAAGTGTCGATTCTCAATGACGTTCTTAATATAACCTTCATAGATTATGGTTATGGTATGACAGCAGAGGACTTGTCAAAGGTCCAAGAAGGCTTTGTCACCACAAAACAACATGGTACTGGTTTAGGGTTGATGGTTGTGAAAGCGGTTGCTAGAGCACATCATGGATTGCTGGAATTAAATAGCGTAGAAAATTATGGTACTCGAGCAAGTGTCTTGATACCGGTAATTAAGAGGTAATATGTCTGAGGTTAGTTTACTAATAGTAGAAGATGATCAAGAGCTGGCAGAAGCGTTAGATGACACTCTGACATTAGCAAACTATCAATGTCACTTGGTTTACTCTGCTGAAGATGCTCTGGTTGCACTGCAAAGAAATACATTTGATATGGTTGTATCAGATGTGAATCTACCCGGCATGGATGGTTATGGATTGCTGAGCCATGTTGTTGATAAGTTCCCAGATTTACCTGTGATGTTGATGACGGCCTTCGGTGATATTGCTCATGCAGTTGAAGCAATGAGAGAAGGCGCTGTCGATTATTTACTCAAACCTTTTCAGGCCGAAGAACTGCTTGAGGTGATTGCGAAACATGCTCGCACTTCAACAGCAAACCAAGATGAACAACCTGTAGTGAAAGATCAGGCAAGCCTTGAGTTGTTGAATCTTGCTAAACGTGTTGCGGTGACTGACTCTACAGTGTTAATTAGTGGTGAAAGTGGTACAGGTAAAGAAGTTTTGGCGAACTTTATTCACCAGCATTCAGAAAGAAATAAGCAACCTTTTGTTGCCATAAACTGCGCAGCTATACCGGAGAATATGTTAGAGGCAATTTTATTCGGGTACGAAAAAGGTGCGTATACAGGGGCTGTTTCATCTCAGGCAGGTAAGTTTGAGCAAGCGAATGGCGGTACGCTGTTATTAGACGAGATTTCAGAAATGGATGTCGGCTTGCAGGCTAAATTATTGCGGGTACTGCAAGAGCAAGAAGTGGAAAGACTAGGGGGGAAAAAACCAATCCCTCTGAATGTGCGAATTATTGCCACAACAAACAGAGATTTAGCTGACTATGTTAGTAGTGGTGGTTTTCGAGAAGATTTATACTATCGCCTGAATGTTTTCCCATTAAGATGGTTGCCGATAAGAGAGCGCAAGGGTGATATTTTGCCAATAGCGAATAGTCTATTAGCGAAATACGCTGTCAAAATGCGGATTCCGAACAGCTCGTTAACACTTGAAGCTCAAAGTCGTTTAGAGTCACATTCTTGGCCTGGCAATATTAGGGAGTTAGAAAATGTTATCCAGAGGGCATTGATACTTAGCCCTAATGGAGTCATCGATGAGCAACACATTGCTTTTGACATGATGTCGGCGAGAACGGATAAAAAAGAGGAAACTGATGCGGAGAACGCCGCTTCAATTTTAGGGCAAGGCGTGCAGCAGCATGAATTTAGAATCATTGCGCAAGCCCTTATTGATGCTAATGGTAAGCGCAAAGAAGTAGCTGAAAAACTGGGCATTAGCCCAAGAACATTGAGGTATAAAATCGCGAAAATGCGCGAATGCGGATTAGAGGTCGATTGATTTTATGTCATGTTTTAATAGCTTTATGTTAAACTTTACTTGTTGATATTTTCTTAGGTGGTTTCGATGGTCAACAATAGACCGGACATAAATCAAGTGTTGTCGCAAATGCGGAGTATGCAGTCCCAAATACAAAATGCGGGTGACTCTGCGCCAGATCTTAAAAGTGTTAACGGTCTACAGCAAGCCGATCCAACGATAGAAAGAGCAGATTTTGCTGCCATGCTGAAAGATGCTGTTGATAATGTTAACTCTCTACAACAAGATGCATCACAATTAGCTAAAGCCTATGAACGTGGTGATGAAAATGTTGATTTGCCTCAAGTTATGATTGGGTTGCAGAAATCCAGTGTTTCTTTTGAAGCCATGACGCAAGTAAGAAACAAGCTCGTTGATGCATATGAAAAGATCATGAATATGCCAATTTAAATATGATGTCTAACTCTATTTGGCAATACTAGATGGATAATATTTCAGCACCTCAATCAGATCAAAAGCTCTATGTCGAATTGTTGACAGGCTTTAATAAACTAACCGTTATCAGACAAGTTGCTTTGATGGTAGGCCTCGCAGCCTCTATCGCAATTGGTTTGTCCGCCATTCTATGGAGTGATGGACCTGAATATAAGCCCGTTTTAAGCAGCATAACGGATTATAATGCCGACCAAATAGTCGAAGTTCTTAGCATAAACAACATTCCATTCAAGTTAGATGAACAAACTGGCGCTCTGTTAGTTGAATCAGAGTTTTACCATCAAGCCAGACTCAAACTTGCTGGGTCTGGGATTGTAAACGATACCATAGTGGGTATGGAGATTATGGATCAGGATCAAGGTCTTGGTTCTTCTCAGTTTGCAGAAAATACTCGCTATAAAAGAGGTTTAGAAGGAGAACTAAGCCGCACGATTTCCAGTCTACAAAGCATAAAATCCGCCCGAGTTCATCTTGCCATTCCTAAAGAGTCTGTCTTTGTTCGTGACACGCGCAAACCTTCTGCTTCCGTATTTCTTGAGATGTATCCAGGTAGACGTTTAGATAAAAGTCAGGTGGACGCTATCTTGAATTTGGTTTCATCTAGTATTTCCCAAATGGACCCCAAGGATGTGACGATCGTTGATCAACGTGGAACTCTATTAAGCGAGAAAGATACAGATTCTGAACTTTCTGTAGCTGGAAAACAGTTTGACTACACGCGAAAAGTGGAAAGTGTCTTATTAAGCCGAGTGAATAACATACTTTCTCCTGTTATTGGTGAAGAGCGTTTTAAAGCGCAAGTATCTGCAGATGTGGATTTTACGGCAGTAGAGCAAACTGATGAGCAGTATAACCCAGACCTCTTGGCACTGCGGAGTGAACAAACACTTAATGAAAATAGGAATTCTGCTGCTAACTCAGGCATTCCTGGATCTCTGACAAATCAACCTCCTGGGGCAATCACCGCGCCAGAGGTTGCAGATGTAAATGGTGCTGCTATCGGTGGTGGTGGCAATAATGTTGGCGAGTCACGTCAAGAAACCACTCGAAATTTTGAGTTGGATCGCAGTATTAGTTATACCAGACGTCAGCAAGGCACCATTCGTCGTCTTTCTGTTGCTGTCGTGGTTGATGATTTGGCAACAGTGGATCCAGAAACATCAAATGTCGTTCGAACACCTTGGAGCGATGATGAACTAAGGCGTCTCACGTTGTTGGTAAGAGATGCGGTGGGTTATAACCCAAGTAGAGGTGATAGTGTCAGCGTTATCAATTCGCCATTTGCTTTACCTGAGCCTCCACCTGAAATTGAAGAGTTGCCATTTTATCGGCAAGAATGGTTCCTTGATTTGATTCAACCCCTGTTTGTTGGTCTCTTTGTACTCATCCTATTATTAGTTGTTGTAAGGCCAATTTTGAAGAGTCTTGGCGAACAAAACAAAATTGCGTTTGCAGAAGATGCTGAAGCCTCTATTTATGCGGACGAAACCGATGAAATATCTGACGATCAAGTATCTTTAGTCAGCACAGAGGATATCATGGTCCCTGGTTCGCCAGAGAAAATGGAGCGTCAATTGAATGCAATTAGAGGCTTGATTGCTGAGGAGCCTGAACGAGTGGCCCAAGTAGTGAAACAATGGGTAATGGAAAACTAAATGAGCGATACAGAACAAGATTCCGGTTTAAACTCCTTACAGAAAGCAGCAGTTTTATTGATGTCGCTTGGTGAATCTGATGCCGCACAAATTTTGAAGCATATGGGTCCGAAAGAGGTTCAGCGTATTGGTCAAGCGATGACGCAGTTGGCCAATGTGCAGCGTCATCAAGTTGAAAAAGTGCTGGATGATTTTCTTATTTTAGTTGGAGATCAAACCGGCCTTGGTTTGGGCGCGGACGGCTATATTCGCAACATGTTACAAGAAGCACTGGGTGATGAAAAAGCCAGTAGTTTAATTGATCGTATTCTTCTTGGTGGTAATACAACAGGTCTTGATACCTTGAAGTGGATGGAACCTCGTGCTGTAGCGGATGTGATTCGTTATGAGCACCCTCAGATTCAAGCGATTGTTATTTCCTATTTGGATTCGGATCAGGCCGCTGGTATTTTAGCCAATTTTGATGAAAGGGTTCGCTTGGATATTGTTTTACGTGTGTCAGCGCTTGAAACAGTTCAACCCGCAGCCTTACAAGAGTTGAATGATATATTGGAAAGGCAGTTCTCTGGCAATCAGTCTACACAATCTACAACTATTGGTGGTGTTCGTACCGCAGCGAATATCATGAACTTTATCGACAGTTCCGTTGAAGCGGACTTGATGGAGTCAATTCGTGAGGTTGATGAAGATCTTGCTAACACTATCCAAGATCTTATGTTCGTCTTTGATAACCTTATTGATGTTGATGATCGAGGAATACAGACCATTTTGCGTGAAGTCGAAGCAGAAACCTTAATTCTTGCGCTAAAAGGTGCGGACCCTGATATGCAAGAAAAAATCTATAAAAACATGTCGACACGGGCTGCGGATATGCTGAAGGATGATTTAGAAGCAAAAGGTCCAGTGCGTGTTAGTGAAGTTGAAGTTGCCCAGAAAGAAATTTTATCGATTGCCAGAAGGTTGGCCGATGATGGAGAAATTGTCTTAGGTGGTAGTGGCGATCAAATGGTTTAATTCATAATGTCAGAAGACACTTCAAATAACAGTGAAAACAAACTGACGGCCTACGAACGCTGGGAGTTACCGCACCTAAAGAATCCAACACCACGCAAAGACTCTGGCCCTTCAATTCTATTGCGTAAAGACGCAACCATTGTCCATGAAGAAGTTGATGAAAGTGCACTCGTTTATGAACCACTGACAGCATTGCAACTCGAAGAAATCAGTGCCGCTGCATATGATGAGGGCTATGTACAAGGCTTAGATGAAGGTTATCAAGCTGGTTTAGAGAAAGGCTACGAAGAAGGTCTAGCAAAAGGTATTGCCGAAGGAACCGAAAAAGGCACAGTGGAAGGCCTAGAAAAAGGCACTGAACAGGGTATTCAAGAGGCTCATGAGAAGCTTCTTGTCGTAGAAGAAATGCTTGAAAAACTTAGGCTCGAACTAGAGTCGCCTTTATTGGCATGTAAAGATCAAGTTGAAAAAATCATTTACCAGACTGTGTCTCGCTTGGTTGAGAATATTACCTATACTCAACTAAATGAATCGGCCGCTGATACTCTCTCCTCGCAAATAAACTACTTGTTCCGTCAGTTAGAAGAGCTTGAACATCCTGTGCGTATTACTGTGCATCCAGATATGGCTGATTTAATTGCAACCTTTACCGTATTTGATCGAGTAGGTATCAAGATAGAAAAGGATGAATCTATTGCGGTTGGTGGTTTTTTACTTGATACAAAAGGCGCCTATTTGGATGCTAGTATTGAGCATAGAATCAGTACAATATTAGCGGATCTGCAATCTATACATCCTCAATCTGAGAGCGACTCTAATGACGTCTGAGTTAGTCTCACGTATTAGTAAGCTCAATTCTATTTCTGAATCCCCTGTATTTCCTGTAATGGAAGGGAAAGTAACGCGTATTGTCGGTTTGACAATGGAAGCGGTTGGTTGCCATGTAGCATTAGGCGATCGTTGCTCTGTGTATGTTAAAGAAGGCAAATGGATTGAATCTGAGGTGGTTGGGTTTACCGATAATTTAACCTACCTAATGCCAACCGAAACCATTGATGGCATTTCCCCAGGAGCGAGAGTAAAGCCTCTCACTGGCGACGGAATGATGCCAGTTGGGCCTGAATTACTGGGGCGTGTTGTAAACGGACTAGGTAAGCCTCTTGATGGTAAAGGTCCAATTAAAACCAAAGATACAATTGGGTTACAGGGCGGTTTGATTAACCCGCTTAAAAGACAGCCTATTACTGAAACCCTTGATGTTGGTATCAAGGCGATAAACAGCTTACTTTCTGTTGGAAAAGGGCAGCGTTTAGGATTGTTTGCCGGAAGTGGCGTTGGTAAGAGTATCTTGCTTGGTATGATGACACGATTTACAGAAGCTGATATTACCATAGTTGGCCTTATTGGTGAGCGTGGTCGAGAAGTAAAAGAGTTTATCGAGCAAATATTAGGCACCGAAGGTCTTGAGCGTTCAGTCGTTGTTGCCTCACCTGCCGATGACTCAGCACTGATGCGTTTAAGGGCGGCAACACTAACCACGCGAATTGCTGAATATTATCGTGACCAAGGCAAAAATGTCCTGTTATTGATGGACTCATTAACTCGTTATGCCCAAGCTCAGCGAGAAATAGCTCTTTCGGTAGGAGAGCCGCCAGCAACGAAAGGGTATCCACCCTCGGTGTTTTCTAAATTACCCCAGTTGATTGAAAGAGCAGGCAATGGCGAGCAAGGCGGAGGCTCAATTACCGCTTTTTATACTGTTCTTACTGAAGGTGATGACCAACAAGATCCAATTGCGGATGCCTCAAGAGCTATTTTGGATGGTCATATAGTACTATCTCGCCAATTGGCAGAGGAGGGGCATTATCCTGCCATTGATATTGAAGCCTCGATTTCGCGTGTTATGCCTCATATAGTAAGTGAGGCACACTTGTCGGGGGCTTTGCGAGTTAAACAATTGTATTCTAAATATCAACAAAATCAGGATTTAATTGCAGTAGGAGCTTATAGTAAAGGAACAGACTCTGAAATCGATCAGGCAATGGAATTAATGCCTGAAATAAAAGCATTTTTACAGCAATCGTTACAAGAAAAATTTACCATTGAAGAAAGTCTGGAAGCACTCGTGAAAGCCATGACTTAGAACATGACTTAGAATTAGAACATGACTTAAAAACAGTCTCGATAATCCAGTTCTTTCTGTTTTGTGTGCTTTCGCTAACTGACACCAGTTCACAGGATTGCCTAATGAAGCGTTCTAAACGCATGCAAATATTAGTGGATATTGCAAAAAGCAAAGAAGATCAAGCTGCCAAATTGTTAGCGCAGCAACGGTTGAAACTCGCGTCAGACAAAGAGCAGTTAGAGCAACTAAAGGAATATGCAAATCAGTATGAGTCTGAGCGTAACTTGCTTGGTTTGAATGCTAACTTGATTGCAAATTATCAGCATTTTGTCACTCGCTTAGAACAAGCTGTACAACAACAAAATATGGCAATTACACAAGCGGAACAACAAACCTCTTTTGCACTTGGCCAATGGCTTGAGGCTCGAGCAAAAACACAAAGCATGCATGCGCTGCAACAAAAGCATGTAAAACAAGAAGAAAAGCAAGAGGAAAAGCGTGAGCAAAGTCAGCTCGATGAGTTTGCTATGCGCCGCTATTTAGATATAAAGCCGAATGGATAAAGTAAATGATCTAATCTAACTAAAGAGATTGTTTGTTCTCTTGATTTTACTCGTTTTTAAGTTTTGACACAGTTTATTGACACGCAATATCTTACTTATGGTATGTTTTAAAAGGATTTTTTTCGGTTTACCCTGATGACAAATAGTATTCTGATAGGAAAATAAATGACAGGCACTGATTTTAATGCCCATCGGCGCGGCTTTACTAAATTTGTGAATAAAGCCTTCTTTCTTGTAGTGCTTTGGGTCGCTGTCGCTATTGCGGGATTACAATATTACGTTTTTCATGTGGATACACACAATGAGCAAATAGAAATAGAACTTAGTTTGGTGGAAAACTCATTAATGGACCTAGAGCGATTATTGCTCGATCTCTATTCTCTACAGAGTCAACCTTTTAAAAATAGTTCTCCTACAAATTCACCTGATAATAATGTTCAGACATACGAGCAACAAATAGCTGTTTTGCAAAGTGTTATTCAGGAAAGCCTCACTACAATAAATTTAGCGCATCAGGGTGTTACGCCAATCGAGGCGTCATGGGTAGAATTAACGTTTGATAATATTCAAGCTAATAGAGAAGAAGCAAAGCGGCTTCGTCGTCAATTGCTTGAAATTAGAAGCTTTTATGGTCTTGTGCAAGGGGTAAGTTTAGAGCAATTAAAACGACTACTGATTGGGTTTGGTGTTTTCACATCGGTATTTATTTTGCTATTACTGTCTTCTGTTCGAAAAAGAATTAATAAAAATAATCTGCAACAAGGTGACGCACAAGATTATTTGGCGTTAAAAAGTGAAGGTCAAACTCAGAATGACTTTTACAATAAAGTTTTTTTGTACTCCTGCTTCCAACGAATGCAGGAACCTAGTTTAGTTCTAAATGATAAGAGAAAAGTCATTTATGCTAATCAGGCCTTTTCTTCACTTTGGCAGACCGATCCTAAAAATGTTGCTCGCTTACTGCGACTGGAAGAAGGTATCCATCACGATATTAAGCAGTTACACATCCCTAGTGCAGACCAAAATAACCATAAAGAATATATTGGAGGGTTAACATATTCCTACACAGATGTGGCTATTTGGGATGGCTCTAGCATCATTGGTTATGAACTGAAATTAGTGGCAGAGTCGGAAAAGTTAGAATATGAAGCACTATCAAAAAGTGTGGCTTTACTAGGACAGGATGTATGGGATGCGCCAATTAGAATATTACGCACAGACTCTCAAGTTGGGGTATTGGCCGCAGAGCTTGAGGCAATACGAGTCAAAGTTCAGCACTTTTTTGAAAAGATTAATTCGCTTTCTGAAGCGTCGAGCTTAGTTCAAGTTAAAAAACTTCAACATATATTGACCTTATTACAGGATATTAAACAAGGTGAATTTGATTTTGATTTCAACCCTCATGACGTATTAAAACTCTCTCAAAAACTTAATGTTACTCTAGAGGGAGCTTCTGATTCAGATATCACAGAATTGCAGGCATTCGTTGAAGATTTACATCGACTTTGTGAGCATATTATTAATGGTAGTGAGCCTAATGTAGAACATCAGGCCGAAATAGCAGACTTCTTAAATTCATTAGAAAATGGCCTGCAAGCATTTGTTGAGCAAGTTCAGCAAAGAGAAGAATCCATATTTAAAAAAATGGCGGTTCGAGTTACGACATTGGAAGAAGCGTTACAAAGACTGCATGACGCCAAAGAAGTGACACTCAATGCGATGAACGAAGGACGTTATGAGGAAGATGATATTGATTTCAAACAATTCTTTATTGATGATGTCGATAGCCAAATGACTGCAGCAATCAGTATGGTTGATAAAGCCTTTGTTACGGATAAGGCTATTTTAAGTGCATCTGAGTCTGAAAAGCAGGACTCGGAAGAGAAGTTAAAAGAAGTCCATGATTTGTGTTTGTCGTTTACGGAGCGAAAAACTGATGTCGATGATTTAATTGACCAAGTTCGCTTTCTGGCAAGAGAATTGTCTACTTTTGACGCCAAAATACAGCAAGTCGCGCAAAATAAGAGTCAGCGAACCTCATTTGATGTTGATGAAGAAGAGAATGGTGACTGGTAGCAAGTACAGAACTGCTTCCTTATTATTTTGGCCTGATCTTTGCAGACGTAAGTCAGTACAGATGAGGAGAAGAGTATGCGACCTAGTTCAGATGTATCAATATTGTCTTTGGGGCAATCCAACAAAATACAAAAAGCGCCTCCACGAAATACAGCCAGTGATAGAGGTTTTCATGATGTGATGCGTGAGGCAAATGCATCCGCAGAACGTCCTAACACCAATAGAGCAGACAGCAATAGAGCAGACAGCAATAGAGTAGACAGCAATAGAGTAGACAGCAATAGAGTAGACAGCAATAGAGTAGACAGTCATGCGGACAAAAAGGCAGACAATGTAGAACGCCGAGAGCAATCTGCCGATAGATCTTCTCCTGTAGAAAAAGCATCTCCCAATCAGAAAGACTCGACGGAATCGCAGACAACAGAGTCTTCTACCTCTGAGAAAAATACCGTCGCACAGAAAGATCAATCGCAAAAGCAGGCCGCCAACGACAAGTCAACAGATGATAAAAACCATACTGCTGACGCTCAGCATAGTAATGAAACAACTGAGTCCACATCTTCTGCCGATACCACCTTACGTACTGAAAATACCAAATCATCTAGTGTTACTTCTGAAGCAACAACATCAACTGAACTCTCTTCTATAACGCCTACTGATCACTTATCAATGGGGGAGCAAAGTAAGTCGAGTTTAGATGGCAAGGCGCTGCAAATTGATCGGCCAAATGATGCCGCTTTAAACAATATGGTGGACTCTAAGTCTGAGATAGAGGCTACTACCTCCAAAAACGCAGCAGACTTTGCCTCTTTATCCACTGAAACGACATTGTCTGCTGGCGCTGTTGAGTTCCATGATGTTGAGTCTCATGATATTGCAGGAGCTGCCGGTGCTGAGCTAGCAGGCGATAGTGCTCGTGCTGTGGGATTAGCAAAAGAGGCAGAAATAGCGCTTACCGATTCAGGCCAGCAAATCGTTGTTGAAGAGAGTGTACAATTATTAGCAGGTCTGTCACCAATAGACGAAACACCCAATCTGGTTGGTGAGCATAGTCAAAACCCTTCTGTTCAAACAGAAGCAGTAAAAGCGAAAGCGGCAGAGCTGAATCCGTTAACTCAAGCTAAAGTTGACCAAGATAGTCTTTTAATGCCATCAGCAGATGAAAAAACTATTGACTTGTCGGCTCAATTAGCAGGCGCCGCACAGAATTTATCGAGTATGGTGTCAGGGAAAGAAGGAAAGAAGGCGAATACTGCCGATACAGTTGATGCCATCAAAGCCAGTGCTAAGGAGGGTAATGCGTCTTTAAGTGAAATGGCCCATAACCTAGAGGCAGGCGTAGAGGATTCGGTAGAGCTGGATTGGGTTTTGCAGCAAATGGCGAGCAGTGAAAATCAAGGAGTCGATCCAAAATCTGGATTGAAAGCCGAATTAGCTGCAGCAACTGTAAAAAGTGGTTTTCCGGTTTCTAATATGGCTTTGCAGAACCCAGAAGCTAAAAACGCTAACTTCCAGCCCTTGGATTTGGCTAATTCAAATTCTGTCGATAAGTCTGCGGAGCTGTTAGACAATGTTCTTCTCAATACAGAGGGTGGGGAGCTTGAATTTATTAATAAAGACCAACTTTCTTCCCGCGCTACAATAAATGATGTAGCAGTATCTGGTGGTTTGTCTGGGACTGCGCAGGCTATCAATGCAAAAATGGCGCCCTTGAATCTCATGGCAGGTGCTCCAAATGCTTCAATTGGTGCGAGTTTAACTATGCAAGTTCCGCCAACTCACCCTGATTGGGGTAATGAGATGGGAGATAAGTTGATGTGGATGACCAAGCAAGGTGTCCACAAGGCTGAAATTCATCTAGATCCACCTGAACTCGGTAGCTTGACAGTAAAAGTGTCCGTTGATGCAGACACCGCTTCAGTCAGTTTTGTTGTTGCATCGACACAAGTAAAAGATTTGTTAGATGGACAAGCGCAGCGATTGAGAGAAATGTTGGCACAACAAAACATCAACTTAGATGCGGTTGATGTAGATGTATCACGTCAAGGTGCTGGTTCAAATGGAAGTGCTGCTGGCAATACTGAAGGTCATGTGTCAAATTTAGAGTCAGACCAGAGTGATTCTGCTTTAGAAGATGTAGATGTGCCTATGAATGTAGGGCATGTCTCTTCTAATCGAGTAGATTTTTACGCTTAGATTTTACGGTGCTTTTTGCTTTTGATAGTACTTACTAAGAAAACTCAGTAGAATGGCAGCGTGAACGCAATAAGTTACGGTTACATTTTATTATTTTTAAGGATGTTTCATGGCTGACGAAAACGAAGAAAATACAGAAAATAACGGTAAGGGCGGAAAAACTAAGCTTATAATTATCATAGCAGCCGTTTTATTGTTATTAGTTGGTGGTGGCGTCGCGTTTTTTTTACTAAGTGGTGGGGATGATGCTTCCACTGCGGAAGATGCCGTAGTGTCTAACCAAAATTTAGGCGCAAGTGCTGCTGGACCTGCTCAATACTTGAGTTTAGAGCCAGCTTTTATTGTTGACTTTAACATTAAAGGAAAGCAGCGCTATTTGCAGTTGGATTTGACGGTAAAATCCCGTTCGAAAGAGCAAATATATGCCGTTAGAACGCATATGCCATTAATTCGTAATAGCCTAGTACTACTTTTCTCGAGTCAGGATTTTGCCGAGTTACAAACAGCTTCAGGTAAACAGCAATTGAAACAAGATGCTGTTGATGCTATTAACGCCATTTTGCGTCAGGAAACTGGAGTAGAGGGTGTTGAAAAAATTCTTTTTACTAACTTTGTAATGCAGTAACTTATTATGTCAGCGCAAGACTTATTATCACAAGATGAAATTGATGCTCTTTTACATGGCGGAGATGAAAAGCCAGAAGAGGATGATAGTGATAATGGGGGCGTTGCATCGTATGACATAACTAGCCAAGAGCGAATTGTTCGTGGGCGCATGCCTACTCTGGAAATGATTAACGAACGTTTTGCTCGATATACACGCATCAGTTTATTTAATTTGCTTAGAAGAACCGCAGATGTTTCCTCTGGTGGCTTGCAAATAATGAAGTTTGGAGAGTATGTACATACTCTTTACGTACCAACGAGTTTAAATCTGGTAAAAGTTAGACCATTAAGAAGTACAGCGCTCTTTATTTTAGACGCGAAACTGGTTTTCAAATTGGTTGATAACTTCTTTGGTGGTGATGGTCGGCATGCAAAAATTGAAGGTCGGGAATTTACCCCTACAGAAATTCGTATTGTACAACTAATGCTCGAGCAGGTGTTTGTTGACTTAACCGAAGCATGGGCGCCAGTGCTAAAAATAGATTTAGATTATATTAGCTCTGAAGTGAATCCTGCTATGGCTAATATTGTAAGTCCTAGTGAAGTTGTGGTTGTTTCTACCTTTCATATTGAGCTTGATGGTGGCGGCGGAGAATTGCATATAACAATGCCTTACTCCATGATCGAACCAGTACGTGAATTACTTGATGCTGGTGTGCAAAGTGATGTTGATGAAAAAGATGAACGTTGGGGCAACTCACTTGAACAAGACATAAAAGAGCTTAATGTCAAACTAGAAGCAACAGTAGCTCAAGCGGAAGTTCTGTTAACGGATGTATTAGATTTCAAAGAGGGTGATATTATCCCTGTTGATATGCCAGAATTCTTAATTGTTAGGGCGAATGGCTTACCGACACTAAAAGGTAAACTGGGCGTGAGTAACGATAAGTATTCAGTGCAAGTAATTGAAAACTACAAACTACCAAAATAATGAGATTGAATAGATGTCTGAAGAGTCTCCAGATCAAGAAGGTATGGACGAAGGCCTAGCTGATGAGTGGGCTGAAGCGATGGAAGAAGCCGGTGAAACTGGTGGTGATGTTGAAGATGAGTGGGCTGCTGCCATGTCTGAACAGGACGTCAAGCCTGTTGAGTTAGAAGAGCTCTCTGCTAGTGGTAATGAAGTTGCTCCTAAGGGTATGGACATGATAATGGACATCCCTGTTACCCTTTCTATGGAGTTGGGCAGCACTTCAATCGCTATTCGTAACTTACTGCAATTAACTCAAGGTTCTGTCGTAGAGTTAGACCGCTATGCAGGTGAGCCACTTGATGTGCTAGTAAATGGCACCTTGATTGCGCATGGCGAAGTTGTTGTGGTTAACGATAAATATGGAATACGTCTTACTGATGTAGTTAGCCCAACAGAGAGAATGAAGCGCATCAGATGATTCAGAGCTTGCATAAGTTTTTATTTTTTCTGCTGTTTTTCTCTGGTAGTTTGTTTGCCGATGCTGGTGTTACGTTTGGCAACTCTGGCCCCTCGGTCTGGAAATTGCTTCTCTCATTGGTCTTCGTTGTTGCTTTAGTTCCAATTGTTTTGTTTGGGCTGAAAAAGCTGCAAGGTCTACAGCATAAATATGGTAAAACACCAATTCAGATCGTTAGTGTGCAGCCTTTAGGCACTAAAGAAAAGTTGGTTGTTGTTGAGGTTGAACAGCAACGGCTTTTGCTTGGCGTGACAGGGCAGAATATAGCGTTGCTGAAAACCCTATCTGATAAGAATATCGAGTTCTCAGAGTACCTTGATAGTAATAGAGTTGATCAGACAGCAAAAACATCGGGTGCCGCTGAATGAAATTGGTTTTACTGCCTTTCCTTTTATTTCCATCTAGTTATCTTTGGGCAGAAACAGGGTTGCCAGCACTCACCGTAACCACGAATGCTGACGGCACTCAGGATTACAGCGTGTCATTACAAATTCTGTTTATAATGACAGCGCTGACCTTGCTACCAGCAGCGCTTACTATGATGACGGCCTTTACTCGTATTGTCGTTGTGCTAGCTATTTTACGCCAAGCCATTGGTTTGCAGCAGACACCATCCAACCAAATTTTGGTCGGTATGGCGTTATTCTTAACTCTGTTTATCATGTCTCCAACGCTGGATAAAATAAATACAGTGGCCTTGCAGCCTTATTTGAATGACGAAATGACATCGATTGCGGCAGTTGAGGCTGCTTCTGTCCCAATTAGGGACTTTATGCTGGCACAAACGCGAGAAGATGATATAGCTTTGTTTGTACGCTTAGCCGATAAAGAAGGACAAATAGAATCGTTAGAAACTTTACCATTTACGATTTTAATGCCGGCATTTGTCGCTAGTGAACTGAAGACAGCATTTCAAATAGGCTTTATGATTTTTATTCCATTTCTTGTTCTGGATATGGTGGTAGCAAGTGTTTTGATGGCAATGGGTATGATGATGCTATCTCCCATTATTATTTCTTTGCCATTTAAAATTATGCTGTTTGTTATGGTTGATGGCTGGGCTATGATTATGGGAACACTGGCAGCAAGTTTCGGAGTGTGATATGAATCCTCAAGTTGTATTAGACTTATATGGGCAGGCGTTTTTTCTTATTGTTATTATGGTTGGTGCTGTCATGATGCCTAGTTTGCTAGTGGGTTTAATGGTGAGTGTTTTCCAAGCCGCAACTCAAATTAACGAGCAGACATTAACCTTCTTACCGCGTTTGATAGTGACTATTTTAGTTATTATTTATCTTGGGCCTTGGTTGCTACAAAAGTTGGTAGACTTTACGTCACAACTTTTTATTGATATTCCCTTGATTATTGGCTGATGTTGCAACTTTATCCGGATGAATTGCTTGGGTTAACAATCAGCTTTCTGTTGCCCTTTTTTCGGATAGGGGCGTTTCTTATGGCGTTGCCATTACTGGGTAGTCAACTGGTTAGCAGCCAAATTCGAATTGCTTTTGCCTTTGTTATTGCCATTATAGTGACCCCAGTAGTCCCAATTCCCGAATACGATCCTATATCTCCAGCCTTTATTGTTTTGATTTTTGAGCAAATCATTATCGGTGTTGTTTTGGGTTTTGTCGTTAGTGTTTTGTTTCAAATTTTTTCGTTAGCAGGGCAGTTGGCGGCGATGAAAGCAGGGTTAGGTTTTGCAATGTCAAATGATCCCGCAAATGGTGTTTCTGTTGCCACAATGGGGCAATATTATTTAACGATGGCAAGTATTGCTTTTTTAATGACAGATGGCCATCACGTTATGTTTGAATATCTCGTTGACAGTTTTGAGTATTGGCCTATTGGTGAGGGTTTTAAAGCTGTTCACTATTATGAAATTGTTACCTTGGGCGGGTGGATGTTCGAAAAAGCAATGCTCATGATATTACCACTTACGATAGCCACTTTGGTTATGAACTTGTCATTTGGTGTTGTTGCCAAAGCATCACCGCAATTAAATATTTTTGCATTGGGCTTTCCTGTCATTATGATGTTTTCCTTATTCTTTTTTTGGGTTATGTTGGAAGACTTCACAGATATATATCGTCTATTCTTTAAAGAATTAATGCTCTGGATGAAAGACACATGGGGGCTACGAATTAATGGCTGAAAACGAAGACGGCACAGAAAAAACGGAAGACGCCAGTACCAAAAAGCTGGATGACGCCCGTAAAAAAGGTAATCTGGCCCGTTCGAAAGATCTTAGTTCAGCAATGTTGCTATTGATTGCAGCAGCGTCTCTTTATGCCACAGGAACACTATTGGCTCGCGATATGTCGTTTGTGTTTTCGCTAAACTTTATTTTAGATCGGGCGGATGTCTTTGATACTTCTAAAATGGCAACACATTTGTCGGATTCATCTATCGCCATGATCGATTCAATGCTGTTAATGATGCTGATTCTATTTTCGGCTGGTGTAATTGGTAGCATCGCAATAGGTGGGCTTTCTTTTTCTTGGGAGCCTGTCTTGCCAAAATTAAGCAAAATGAACCCCATTTCTGGCCTCAAACGTATGTTTTCTAAGAACTCTTTGGTTGAGCTTCTTAAATCCATTGCAAAAGTGTCACTTGTTTTAGGGGTGGCAACTTTTGTATTAAATATTTATTTGCCTGAAATGCTTGAAGTGCCTTTTCAATCATTATCAATAGCTGTAGAGCATGCTATCGATATAACTATTTGGGCCTTTATTTTTGTGTCTTGTGCCGTATTGTTAATTGCCGTCATAGATGTGCCATACCAAGTTTGGGCACATAAAGACCGTTTAAAAATGACAAAGCAGGAAGTAAAAGACGAATATAAAAACGCAGAAGGTGATCCACAAATTAAAGCGAGAGTGCGCCAACTTCAACGTCAGGCAGCAATGCGCAGAATGATGGAGGATGTGCCAAAAGCCGATGTTATTATTACCAACCCGACACACTTTTCTGTAGCCTTAAAGTATGAAACTGGGGCGAAAGGTGCACCAACATTGCTTGCAAAAGGAAATGACTTTGTCGCTTTGAAAATAAGGGAAATAGCCGCCTTTCATGAAATCCCTGTGGTACAATCGCCAGTACTTGCACGTTCAATTTACCATCATACAGAAATAGGACAAGAGATACCGACAGGCTTATTTCAGTCTGTTGCACAAATATTAGCTTATGTTTATCAGTTAAAGCAGGCTCGTTTATTTGGTGGCAAACCACCAGAATCAGTACCAACAGTCGAGGTTCCCGAAGAATATCAGTGGAATGGTGATTTTTAATTATTTTTATGCTTTAGGAAGTGTTAGTGAAATTTGATCGTCAACAAGTTTTAGGTCAAGTTAGAGGGCTCGCTAATGGCAATTTAGGCGTGCCTTTTTTACTTTTGTCACTGTTGGCGATGATGATATTGCCCATCCCCGCCTTTCTTCTAGATGTATTGTTTACCTTTAATATTGCCTTAGCTATCGTCGTTCTTCTTGTCGCAATTTACTCGCTGAGGCCTTTGGACTTCGCTATTTTTCCCACAGTATTGTTAGTAGCAACATTATTGCGTTTAGCGTTGAATGTTGCCTCTACGCGTGTTGTTTTGTTGTATGGGCATGAAGGTGGTGATGCGGCAGGCAAGGTTATTGAAGCGTTTGGTGAAGTGGTGATAGGTGGTAACTATGTGGTTGGTTTCGTGGTTTTTGCCATCTTGATGATTATTAACTTTGCGGTAATTACAAAGGGTGCCGGTCGTATTTCAGAAGTAAGTGCTCGTTTTACTTTAGATGCAATGCCAGGTAAGCAGATGGCTATTGATGCGGACTTAAATGCCGGCATGATAGATCCAGATGAGGCGAAAACAAGACGTGCCGAAATTGCCTCAGAAGCAGAGTTTTATGGTTCTATGGATGGTGCTAGCAAATTTGTCAAAGGGGATGCAATTGCTGGCCTATTGATTCTTGCAATTAATATTATCGGTGGATTGGCAATTGGTATGGCGCAACACGACCTTACTTTCAACGATGCCATAGAAAAATATTCTCTACTAACGATTGGTGATGGCTTAGTCGCGCAATTACCGTCCCTCATGCTCTCAACATCTGCTGCCATAATGGTAACTAGGGTCAATGAGTCTGGTGATATGGGTTCTCAGGTGATTAACCAGATGTTCTCAAGCTCGAAAGCGCTTTATATCACCGCAGCAGTTATGGCTATCATGGGTATTGTGCCTGGCATGCCTCATTTTGCCTTCTTGTCTTTGGCTGCAATTATTGCTGGGTTAGCTTACTTCTTAGAATACAGAGTCAAAATCAAAAAAGAGAAAACTGCTCGACCAGGTGAGAATGTTGATGGACAGGAGCAAATTCAGACTCCTGAATCAAAAGATCTTAGTTGGGATGATGTTGCACCGGTTGATATCCTTGGTTTGGAAGTGGGCTATCGCTTGATTCCACTTGTTGATAAATCGCAAGGCGGGGAGCTATTGGCGAGAATCAAAGGTGTTCGTCGTAAACTATCGCAAGATTTAGGTTTCCTTGTTCCCAGTGTCCATATTCGAGATAACTTAGACTTATTGCCTAGTGCTTATCGAGTGACATTGATGGGGGTTAGTTTGGCTGATGCAGAAGTGCATGCCGATAAAGAGTTGGCTATCGACCCAGGGCAAGTGTATGGCACTATTGATGGTATTGCAGATAAAGATCCTTCTTTTGGCTTAGATGCAGTTTGGATTGATCCTCAAAAACGTGATCAGGCACAAACCTATGGCTATACAGTGGTTGATGTTAGTACTGTTATTGCCACTCATATCAATCAAATAATGTTTAAGCATGCACACGAACTTATCGGTCATGATGAAGTGCAACAATTACTGGAATTGTTGAAGCAACACAATCCAAAGTTAGCAGAAGAGCTTGTTCCTAATACCGTGCCTATTAGTGTGTTACTTAAAGTTTTACAAAACTTGTTAGTGGAAGGAGTTCCTTTAAAAGATATGAGAACTATCGCCGAGTCGATTATGGGTGTTGTGCCTAAATCTCAAGATCCAATGGTGCTTACTGCGGCAGTTCGAGCATCACTTTCAAGACTGATTATTCAAACGTTAGCGGAAGGCGTCGAAGAAATTCCTGTCTTAACTTTAGATCCTGAGCTAGAAAAAGTTTTAATGCAGACAGTCCAGCAAAGTCAACAAGCCGGTGTAAAAAATGAAGAAGCTCTTATTTTAGAGCCCGCAATGGCTGAACAACTTCAGGACTCCCTAAAGAAATCATCTGAGCAGCAGGAAAGTATTGGTAATTCACCTATATTAATTGTATCTGCTCCTATAAGACCGATGTTAGCAAGATTTATGAGATATGGCGGCATTAGTATGTCTGTACTATCGTATCAAGAGGTACCTGATCATAAGCGGATTACAGTTGTCGGTGTTATTGGGCAATAAAAAGCTACATATCGCCTAAATTGTAGCCTGTATTTATGAGATTCTTTCGGGTAAGCTATGGATTTATAAGCTAAATAAAAGATTAGAAGGTAAAAAATTAATGCAAATTAGGAGGTTTCGAGCGCAAGATATGCGTCAGGCAATTCGCAAAGTACGAGATGCGGTTGGGCCTGATGCTGTTATTTTATCTAATCAGCGCTTGGCGAGCGGAGAAATTGAAATCGTAGCTGCGCTAGACTACGATGGCAGCTTGCCCTCTTCTATACCAAGTAAATCAAATTCTCCATCTGCTAAAGTATCCGAACCCACTAGTCAGTTTTATCAGGAGCGAATCAAACTGGCACGCGAGTCATCACCTTCGGAGTCAATCCAATCAGCAAGAAAACCCCAAGAGGTGGTTGAAGATCCCATTCTTGATGAATCACTTTCAATTAAGCAACGAGCAGAAACACAAGACCTTAAAAAGCTCGAGCACGAACTAAGTAAAGTAAAAGAGCAGCTAAAACAACAAACTGCTTCAAGTGTCGATTCTATTGACCTTGACCCAATGCAAGCTAAGGTTAAAGAAAGACTTATTGGTCTAGGTCTTTCAACACAGCTTATTACATCTGTGTTAGACGATGTTGATTTGAACAACAGGGAAGATGACTGGAATAGAGTTTTAGCTCACTTGGCAGAGTCTATACCAGTTAAAAAACAGCCCGCAGAGTTGCAAGGTTGTTTTGCTTTTATGGGTCCCACAGGCGTTGGGAAAACTACCACTATCGGTAAAATTGCGGCGCAGCATGTTCTTAAATATGGTCCTGAGGGCGTTGTGTTAATTACAACAGATACTTACCGTATCGCAGCACATGAACAATTAAGAACGTTCGGACGAATTTTAAATGTGCCAGTAGTGGTTGTTAATGAGTATACTGATTTAAACACAGTGCTTGATAAATATAAAAGTTACTCCCTAGTATTAGTAGACACTGCCGGTATGAATCCTAGGGATCGTAACTTGGAACGCCAGCTTTTAATGGTAAAAAGGGCGCCATCGAGACTAAAGAAATTGTTAGTTTTACCCTGTACAAGTCAAAGACAGGTTTTAAAAACAGTATTAGATGTGTATGCTCAAGTTCAACTTGATGGATGTGTTCTTAGTAAGTTGGACGAGTCTGCTTCGCTTGGTGAAGTTATCAGCGTAGTGATTGAAGAGAGCTTGCCAGTGGTTTATCTAGCAGATGGTCAGAGAATTCCGGACGATATTCAACCTGCCCGAGCTCACAATATCATTAGTAGGGCCGTCTATACTGCTGAGCAATATAGCCATATTTACAGCACTTTAAAGTACGGTAGCTAAGAATATGCGTTTGGCATGGTATGGTTTGGAAAAACAAATTTTTAAGAGAATAGATTTAATAATTACTAAGGTTATGTCTATTATTGTTTATGCAGTCTAAAACCAGTGTAAATGCTTATAATCAAAAACCAGCCTTATCAATGGATCGTGTCATTGATGATTACGGTTATTTGGTGAAAAAAATCGCGTATCATTTGCTTGCGAGATTGCCTAGCAGTGTTGAAATTGATGATCTTATTCAAGCTGGCATGATGGGGTTGATTGAGGCCTTTAAACGCTTTGAAACGACAAAAGGTGCCAGTTTTGAAACCTATGCTGGTATACGAATCAGAGGCGCCATTATTGATGAAGTCCGCAAAGGTGACTGGGCTCCCCGATCTGTCAGACGTAATGGTAGAAACGTAGCAAATGCAATAAAAGAACTTGAGGGAAAGCTAGGTCGAGAGGTGACCGACGCCGAAGTAGCTAAAGCGATGGATATTAGTCTTGGTGAATATCATGAAATGCTCCAAGATAGTATGACAAGCCAGATTTTTAGTTTCGAAGAGGTGATTGAAACCGAGGGAGTCTCAGTTGATGCGGTCAGCGATGTTGGAAGTAGCCCTTACTCTTTCGTCGAGGATGCAGGATTTCAAGAACAGTTGAGTCATGAGATTGATCAGCTACCAGAGAGAGAGAAGCTAGTGCTTTCTCTTTATTATAATGAAGAACTTAACCTTAAAGAAATTGGCGCCGTATTAAACGTGAGTGAATCTCGTGTCAGCCAAATACATAGCCAAGCTGCAATGCGTTTAAAATCAAGGTTAAGTGAGTGGCAAGAATAACTTTTGAATCATTAGCTTTGGCTTGTGGAGGTTGAATTGGATAAAAATATGAAAATTCTCATTGTTGATGATTTCTCGACGATGAGACGAATAATTAAAAACTTGCTCAGGGATTTAGGTTTTACTAATACCGTTGAAGCAGATGATGGCACAACTGCGTTGCCAATACTGCAGGCAGGTTCAATTGATTTTTTAATTACGGACTGGAATATGCCAGGTATGACTGGGATTGAGCTGTTACGAGTTGTACGTGCGGATGAAAAACTAAAATCTATTCCTATTTTAATGGTTACTGCGGAGGCAAAGCGAGATCAAATCATTGCGGCAGCTCAGGCAGGTGTTAATGGGTATGTAGTTAAACCTTTTACAGCAGTTGCATTGAAGGAAAAAATTGAAAAGATTTTTGAGCGTATTGATGGTGGAAGTTAGGGGCCAGTATGTCTGAGAATTCTACATCGCAATTTGACAGCTTTGAAAAGGCTATGAAGGAAGGTGCAGCAGATCTATTGCAATCTGTAGAGTCTGGTAAATTTGCAGAAGCAATGCAGACTATCCAAGAATTAAGCGAAGCAAGACACAAAAGCTTTTATAATGAGGTTGGCCATTTAACGCGTAGTTTGCATGATGCTATTCGTGATTTTCAAATTGACACAGTTGACCAAATTGTTACGAAAGATGAGGCAGCATCAAAAATCACAGACGCAACGGATCGTTTGAACTATGTTATTGAAATGACTAGTCGCGCAGCCAATGTCACTATGGACATGATCGATAGTAGTGTTCCTGTAGCAGGTAATTTGCAAGAGCAGGCTAGAGACTTAAGAAAAGATTGGGGGCGTTTAATACAGCGAGACCTTACCCCAACAGAGTTTAGAGATTTATATAAAAGGATGGATACATTTCTCAAAGATACTGATGAAAATGCGACACTATTACATTCTAATCTAAATTCAATATTGCTCGAACAAGGTTATCAAGACTTAACAGGCCAAGTAATTACAAAAGTAACAGATTTAATTAGAGATGTAGAAGAAAAGCTGGTTCATCTTGTTGCTGTAGCAGGTCGAGTTGACAGTATTTCCGGTATTGAGCACGAAGAAAAAAGAAAAGCAGAAGAAGCTAATGATGACAGAGGTCATGGTCCTGCGATTAATAGTGAAAATCCAGAAGTTTTGAGCAATCAAGACGAAGTCGATGACTTGTTATCAAGTCTTGGTTTCTAAAGGGAGCTAAGAATGAGTTTTGAAGTAGATGAAGAAATTTTACAAGATTTTTTAGTTGAAGCTGGTGAAATATTAGAGCAACTATCTGAACAACTTGTTGATCTTGAAAGAAATCCAGAAGATATTGCTTTACTTAATTCTATTTTTAGAGGGTTTCATACCGTCAAAGGTGGGGCAGGTTTCTTGCAATTCGAAGCGTTGGTTAACTGCTGTCACTACGCAGAAAACGTCTTCGATATATTGCGTAATGGTCAACGAAGTGTCACCCCAGAATTAATGGACGTTGTTTTACAGGCATTGGATGCAGTAAATGATATGTTTGAGGTTGTTCGCTCTGGTGCGAACCCTGAACCAGCCGATCCAGAACTCATCACAGCTTTAAGTAAATATGCAGAACCCCCTTCAGATAACGAAGATGATGATGCAGAGGAACCCTCTGTTGAGACAGAGCCTGTTGTTGAAGAAGCAGTAGAAGAAGTCGCTGAGACTCCAGCAGAAGAATCTTCCTCAGGTTCGGACGATGATATATCCGATGATGAATTTGAATCATTACTGGACGCGTTAGATGATAAAGAAGTGGCTGCTGGAGGAGCAAAAAGCTCTCCAGAAGGCGACGAAATTACAGAAAGTGAGTTTGACGAGTTGATGGACAAACTCCATGGTGAAGGTGCTCCTGGAGCAGAAAAGCCCGAGGATAAACCTGAAACCACGAAGAGTGAATCTAAGAATGACGCAGCTCCAGCTCCTGGAAATGATGAAATAACAGAAGATGAGTTTGAAGACTTGCTCAATGAACTTCATCAAGGTGGTGCGCCAGGGCACGATAAAAAATCGAGTCAAGAAGAACAAAAAGCGACTGCTGATGAATCTGCTAAAAAACCAGAAGCCACATCGACGGAATCAGGTGATTCTTCCTTAATTTCTGAGGATGAATTTGAATCATTACTTGATACCTTACATGGCGATGGCAAATCTCCTACGAACGCGAACACAGCTGACTCTAAAGCTGACACGCCTAAAGCCGAACCTGCTAAAGAACAACCAAAAGCAGAAAAGCCAAAAGCGGAAAAACCTAAACCAGCAGCCCCTAAACCTGCACCCGCTGCCAAGAAATCTGCGGCAGCGACAGCAAAACCAGCAGATGACAAAGGACAGAACGCACCTGTAGTTCAAGAAACTACGGTTCGAGTTGATACAAAACGTCTTGATGACATCATGAATATGGTTGGTGAGCTTGTATTGGTTCGTAATCGCCTAGTGCGCTTAGGTCTGCAAAGCGAAGATGAATCCATGGGCAAAGCTGTTGCGAACTTGGATGTCGTTACTGGTGATTTGCAAAATGCTGTGATGAAAACTCGTATGCAGCCGATCAAAAAAGTGTTTGGTCGTTTTCCACGAGTTGTTCGTGATCTAGCTCGTAGTTTGAAGAAGGAAATTGATCTAGAGTTACGTGGTGAAGATACCGATCTAGATAAAAACCTAGTTGAAGCTTTGGCAGACCCACTCGTTCACTTAGTGCGTAACTCAGTAGACCATGGTGTTGAAGCACCAGACGTTCGAGAAGAAAATGGCAAACCACGCATCGGTAAAGTAATTCTGTCAGCTGAACAAGAAGGTGATCATATACTGCTTTCCATCGAAGACGATGGAGCGGGAATGGACGCTGTGAAGCTTAGACAGATAGCAGTTACTAAAGGTTTAATGGATGCTGATGCTGCTGAAAGATTGTCAGATGAAGAAGCGTTTAATTTAATTTTTGCGCCAGGGTTTTCTTCAAAAGTTGAGATTACTGATGTCTCTGGTCGTGGTGTGGGGATGGATGTTGTAAAGACAAAAATCACCCAATTAAACGGTACCTTAGATATTAAGTCTGTTCTAGGCAAAGGGTCGCGTTTCTCAATTAAGGTGCCACTTACATTGGCAATTATGCCAACGTTAATGGTAATGCTTGGTGATCAGGCTTTTGCCTTCCCATTGGTAAGCGTTAATGAAATATTTCACCTTAACCTTAAGAAAACCAATATTGTTGATGGACAACAAGTTGTTGTTATTCGTGGGAAAACATTACCAATTTTCCACCTGAAGCATTGGCTCATTAAGGGCGAAACAGCAGATATGAACCCTGAAGAAGCTCATATTGTTGTTGTTCAAGTTGGAATGAGTGAGGTTGGATTTGTTGTTGATCAGCTTGTTGGCCAAGAAGAGGTTGTTATAAAACCTCTAGGTAAAATGCTACAAGGTACAGCAGGAATGTCTGGAGCAACGATTACTGGTGATGGGCGTATAGCTATCATTTTGGATGTTCCAAGTATGCTTAAACATTATGCCTCTCAGTAGAAGAGGCATTTTAATCCAGGAGTGAGTTTATGCCAGTAAATGTGCTGGTTGTCGACGATTCAGGTTTTTTTCGTCGGCGTTTGGTTGAAATTTTCAGTGCTGATCCTCGTTTAAAAGTGATTGATACGGCATCAAACGGTAAAGAAGCTGTAGACAAAGTTGCTGCTTTAAAGCCCGATGTTGTCACTATGGACTATGAAATGCCAGTTCTTGATGGTATCGCTGCGGTGCAGAATATCATGAAGCAGAATCCAACACCGGTTTTAATGTTTTCGTCGCTTACGCATGAAGGGGCAAGAGTAACACTCGATGCACTTGAAGCCGGTGCTGTTGACTTTATGCCAAAAAACTTTGAAGACATTTCTGGTGATTCAACAGTCGTTAAAAAACTGCTGATAGACAGGGTATTAGCTGTTGCGCGTACCAATGTTGGTGGTCAGTCTAAACCATCATATACTCCTGTTAAGAAAGTAGCTCCCGAGCCTATTGTAACGGAACGTGGCGTTATTATTCCAAGACGCAGAAAGAATACCAGTTTAGTTGCTATTGGGACTTCAACTGGTGGGCCCATGGCCCTGCAAGCAGTGTTAACAAAATTGCCTAAAACAATTTCAGTGCCTCTAGTTTTGATACAGCACATGCCAGCCGCCTTCACAAACGCTTTCGCCGAGCGACTGAATCAAATTTGTGAGATTACAGTAAAAGAAGCTAAAGATGGTGACAAGCTTACTGCAGGGGTTGCCTTACTTGCACCAGGTGGTAAACAAATGATGGTAGATCCGCGTAATGGCGGTAGCGTTCGCATCCTAGATGGCGATGAGCGTCTTAACTACAAACCTTCTGTCGATGTTACTTTTGGTTCAGCTTCTAAGTGTTTTCCGGGGAAAGTATTATCAATTGTAATGACCGGAATGGGCGCAGATGGTCGTGAAGGTGCGAGAATGCTTAAAAAAGCAGGTTCTCGGGTTTGGACTCAAAGCGAAGAGTCTTGCGTTATTTATGGTATGCCAATGGCAGTAGAGAAGGAAGGGCTCTCAGATGATGTTATTCATTTAGAGCAAATAGGCGAGCGTATTGCCAGAGAAGTCGACTAGTATTTTCTTATAAAGCGTATATTAGTACTTATACGCTTTTACCTCTCAAAGTGACTCCTTTCGAAGTGTTTACTGATTAGAATAAAGAAGTAAAGGCTTATATCTTTCAAAGTAGAACCAAATAGTATGTTTACTGAAAGTTCTTGTATTTGTTCACTTTTTGTATATTTTTAGCTTTTTGCTCTATAGCTAAAAGAACAATAGTAAAATACAATTAAATAAGAAAATAAATTTCGATAATAAGTGTTATTGATGTGCTATAAATCCGGCATTGTTTTGAGTTTTCGCTAGATTTTCGGTAAGTTTAGAATTTGCATCTAATGTAAAATATGAATTTGGATTAGGGGATCGAAAGTGCATATTTGGGCTGTGGCAAATCAAAAAGGCGGGGTAGGAAAAACAACAACAGTTGTTACCTTAGGCGGTTTACTTGCTGACGCTGGCAATCGTGTCTTGTTATTGGATTTGGATCCCCATGGTTCTTTAACGAGCTACTTTCGTTTTGATCCAGACTCTGTTGAAAAAAGTGCTTATGATTTGTTTTTAGGTAACGGTAAAGTTGATGAGAGCTTGCCGAACCAACTTACTATTGAGACAGGCCACCCGAACTTATCGTTAATACCGTCTTCTACTGCTCTAGCAACTCTTGAACGTCATGCTCAGGCGCAAGGTGGAATGGGGTTGGTAATTTCTAAAGCCCTAGCAATTTTATGGGATGATTATGATTATGTGCTCATTGATAGCCCACCAGTACTTGGTGTATTAATGATTAATGCCTTGGCTGCTTGCCAACGTTTGGTTATTCCTGTTCAAACCGAATTCTTAGCGATTAAAGGTTTGGAAAGAATGACCAGAACATTAACCATGATTAACCGAGCGAGGAAAAAGCCCATTCCTTACCTTATTGTTCCTACATTGTTTGATCGTCGAACCCAAGCCTCGAATAAAAGCCTACGCATTATAAAAGATATGTTTGAAGAAGTGGTTTGGCATTCTGCTATTCCTGTAGACACAAAATTACGCGACGCTAGTACTGCTGGCATTGCTCCATCAGCCCTCGACGTAAATGCAAGAGGTGTAAAAGCATATGGTAATTTGCTGGCCACATTAAAAGAGCCTGTGAGTTAAAGTTAACATGAAAGATGATGTTGTAGAAAAAGAAAAGTTATCAGGCCCACAGCTAGCTGTTCAATCTTATTTAGATGAACTGTTACAAGAAGCAACGGCTGAATTTCAAGAAAGCGTTGATGAACAAACCTCGGCTTCCTCGATTGAAGCTGTAAAAATTGAAACCGTAAAAGAAGAGTCAAAAACCGAAAGTCAAATAGAGAAAGCAACATTAGAACCTACTAAAGCTGCTGATGCAGCACTAGGCGAAAATGTTGTGTCAACTTCAGATGACGTAGAAGTTATAAGCTCTGTTTCTACAGACGACATAGGTGTTGATTTACCGATCAGTATCGAAGACTTCGACCGAGTGACTCCGACAGCTGATTCTCAAGATGTTATTGCTCCTTCTCAAGAGCTAATTCCAGAAAATGCAGACTCAGATGTTACTCAACTAGATAATGAGAGTGAGCAAGTCAATCTTGTCGAAGTAGAGCCCAAAGCAGAAAAAGAAGCTGAACGACCTTGGAATGAAAGCCGCTTTGAATGCTTGTTATTCAATGTTGGTGGTTTGAAAATTGCGGTGCCCTTAGTTGAGTTGGGTGGTATTCAAAAAGCAGACAAGAGTACAATTACGAGTATATTTGGCCAGCCTGATTGGTTTATTGGTATTTCTAGTGTTAATGACTTGCGCATTAGAACAGTTGATACGGCAAAGTGGGTCATGCCTAATCATTATAAAGGTGAATTAACGAGCGAGTTTCAATTTATAATTCAATTAGATAGATCCAGTTGGGGCTTAGCATGTGAAGAAGTGGCTGAAGCTATCACACTGGAACCATCAGAGGTTAAGTGGCGGACAGATAGAACCAAACGTCCATGGTTGGCAGGTACAGTTATAAAGCATATGTGTGCTATTCTTGATGTACAGGGTTTTATCAATTTATTGGATGACCCAGAAAATGGTTTTAATCCGTCAACGTTAAAATAAAGTGAATTGATCATAATCAGGTGCTCCTGATATGGAGGAAGCAATGACAACAGCAGTGCAGCAAGTTTCTGGTGCTGAGGATCCAGTCCTACAATGGGTGACATTTCGTTTGGATGATGAAGTATACGGCGTTAATGTTATGCAGATAAAAGAGGTATTGCGTTACTCTGAAATAGCCCCAGTTCCGGGAGCGCCTCAATTTGTACTGGGTATTATTAATTTACGTGGTAGTGTTGTTACTGTTATTGATACTTGCCAGATGTTTGGGCTTGAAACGGGTGAAATTACTGATAATACTCGTATCATGATTTTAGAAATAGAAGGCCGTATTATTGGCATTCTAGTTGATTCGGTTTCCGAAGTCGTTTATTTACGTCAGTCAGAAATAGAAGTATCGCCTAACGTTGGTAACGATGATGCCTCTAAGTTCATCCAAGGGGTCTGTAACAAAAATGACACCCTTCTTATTTTGGTTGATCTCGATAAGTTATTATCAGAAGATGAATGGGCAGATATTGCCTCGATGTAACAATATTGGGTATTAAATGGAATCACAGTGGTTATTTAATTTGCTCTTGGTTGTAGCTCTCGTTTTATTGTTTGCCAGCTTTACTTGGATCTTTTTACTTTCAAGAAAGCTGACAAAAACAATGCGTATTCAAGCCGACAACGATGCGAGTCAAAAAAAGCAAATACAAGTGTTAGCTTCTGGTTCTATTGGCATGGGGCGGCGTCTTGTTGCTATTGAAAAAAAGCTAAATATAGCGGTAGAACGTCAATCAGAAATACTAGCAAAAGAAGGTGGTGTTTCTTATAACCGTTCTATGGAGTTGCTTGATATGGGGGCAACTGTGGATGACCTTGTTGCAAAATGTGGTTTGATTCGAGCTGAAGCAGAACTCATTGATTTGTTGTTTAAAGAGTCTAAGCGCAGCACCAGTGAGTGATGCTTATCACTCACTAAGAAAAGGAAGTGTTTTTGATTCGATGAGAGAATGCAATAATTTCAGCAATAGTTAAATAAAGCGCCTCTGGTATTTCATCTCCTAATTCTAAAGAGCCTAGTACTTCAACCAACTCAGGGCTTTTATGTAATAAAACCCCATTTTCTTCTGCTACTTGCATAATCCTTTCTGCGACAAAACCAGAGCCTTTCGCAGTTACTACAGGGGCATTTTGGTAATCATAATGCAATGCTACCGCTTTTTTTGTCATCATGTTCTCACATCAATTAGGCGGTCAGAAGGTGTTGCTACTTTCTCTTCGCTCAAAGAGCGGCAGAAGCAATCCAATTGTTCTAACTCAATGTCTTTTTTTTCCAAATCATTTTTAAGCTCAGGAAAGTGTTGGCGGATCGCTCTTTCTGTCGCTTTTTCTTCGGCGACAAAAATTACCCCTGCTTGCGTTTCTTTCACTCGCACTCGCGCTTCAAATTTACCTGTTTCAGGAAAGTCAAACCTCAATTTAGCTAACCAACGACGCTTTTCTTTTGGCGTTTTTTCAGGTTGAGATGCGTCTCTTTCAATCTGAAATTGTACCAGTGAGGTTGAGTTTTTATCTCGAATTGGCAATTCAATAAAAATAGGAGAATTTGGCTGATCGACTTTACTTTGATCAACAAGACTTTTCAGTTGATGGCTTGTAATTCGTTCCAATGCCTGATGAGAGAGTTTAACTTGTTCTGCAACAATATTTTGCACTTCTGGGGTTTGGGAAGGTGTTGCTTGAGCGGCTGCATGCAACTTGAGCCAGCTTAGCTTAACGTCTTTTGGCGTTTCAGGGGTTGGGTTTAAAAGGTTATTTTCTAGAAACATACCGCTATTTTGTAGTGACTGTTTTACTAAACTGGCGTTACTCAGTTCGTTTGGGGTAGGCAAATTCTGTAACAGTTCGCCAATAGCTTTTTGAATATGGGCAGGCGTGTTTTTATTTTGCATCACAGTATTGAGTTCTTGAAGAGCGCGAGTGAGTTCTCTTTCATTAAACTGCTGCGGTAAACTTTGTGATAATGCATTGCTAATGATTGTTGGTTTGCTTGTATCTGTTTGTGGGATAACTTGAAGCTGCCCCTTTTGATCAACAAAGACTTGCAAATTAGAACCAATTGACAATGGTTTCTCACTTTGCACCGTAAAGTTTCTTTGTCCATCCGTCACAGTAAATTGCTGAGTTTTTGATTGCCGCAAAACTGGTTGTTGCTGACTCGTTGCTTCCTCTGGTGGTTTAGATGTCGTGCTATTACTAGTAGGTGTATTTGCATTTAAATTTGCAGTCGCTGTTTGCTTTTGCTGAATTGCAGGTGATTGAAAGTTTGTAGGTGTTGAATCATATCGAATCGGCTTTGATGATGAAGATGGCTCTGCAGTTGTTGTTATCTGGGGTTTGGTTTCTGTTGTGGTGGCTAAATTGATTTGAGCAGTTTGGCGGTTTTCGTGACTTGGCACGGTTGTGGCAGTTGCTTGTGTTGGAGGTGTATTGGTAAGTGAATTTGCTAGAGAAATAGGCTGCTTGGGTTGAGTGTAGATGGTGTTATTAGGCAGATTGCTCGTCTGTGCTTGTCGATCTGTTGATGCCGACCTTGCTTGTGTGGTCAAAGTTTGTGTCGCTAAATTTGCTGCAGGCTCCGTTGCCAGAGATTGCCCATTACCAACAACATGCAGTGTTTGTACTGCTGAGGCAAGTGTGACATTTTGTTGTATTACTGCTTTTAATGAGACAGGGTGTTGCACAATTTGTTGTGGTGTTTGCCCTTCAGGTTTTTGTGATGTCGTGAAATTACCAACAGGGTGAGTTGATGTTGGTTGTGATGTAGATTGAGATGCGGCACTTTTGTCTGAAATGGTTTTTTCAGAAGATATACTTTGCCCCTGAGGAACAATAGCTGGCTGGCCTTGCTTGGTCGGTAGTACGAGATTGGTAATTTGTTTTTTAACGTTGAGGTCTAGTTCGGCCGTTTTATTTACTTTAGTGTCAATTGCAGGGCCACTATTCAGTAAAGAGAAAGGTTGGTTTTTGTTGGTCATTGCTTCAATCAGCTGAATAGGGGCCTGTTGCAAAAAAACAGTTCGACTACCAGTAATGCGTATTGGCTGTAAACCTTCGATAAGCTGCATTTCGCTTGCTAATTTGGCAAGCGTACCAATAGTGTTTTTGGTTGCAACTCCCTCAGAGTTGGATTTTGCAGTGGGATTGCTGTTGATCAAATTATTCAGAAAATTGACCATATCCGTTACCTATTTAAAGTCGTTATTTTGCAGAATTTACCCTATAATAATGCGGCTTTATTTGGCTATTAAATCAGCAAGTAAGATACGAGTGTGAACATATATGCTGTTGGAAGATAGCTTAACTCAGTTTTCTTAAGTTATAGGGCTAAATCCCGTATTCGTCATTATTATTGATATTTCTTTATCGGCTAAATTGGAAAAACCTTTTGCAATCTACACTAACTTTATCTGTTTCTAATTTGTTAATTGAGCGAGCCGAAAGATTGCTGTGCAAAGATCTCTCGTTCGAGATTCATGCTGGAGAGATAGTACATATTGTTGGTGAGAATGGTGCTGGAAAAAGCAGTTTATTAAAGGTTATAGCGGGTGTTTTGTCGCCATTAGAAGGTGAACTTTTTTTTGCCGGAGAGCGTATTACAGCCCATCGGGATGTTTTACAGGCGCAGCTTTGTTATTTGGGCCATTTAGCAGGTGTAAAATCCTCTTTCACGGTTATTGAAAATTTGGCATTGCATTTTCCTGCCGCAACTGAAGTGCAAATTCTTGCAGCATTGCGGTCAGTAAATATAGAGAAATACGCAACAACGCCTGCCTATCAGTTATCTGCAGGGCAACAAAAACGTATTGGTTTGGCCCGATTATGGTTAACGAATAAGAAAGTTTGGTTGCTAGATGAACCATTTACAGCACTAGATACCAAAGGTGTGACGGTGTTGGAAGAAAAGTTACAGCAACATGCAGAATTAGGCGGCATGACTCTGTTAACAACACACCAGAAATTGAATTCAACCTTGCATGCTAGAGAGTTAAGTTTAGATTCATGACGTATTTATCTTTTTTAAAATCTGAACTATTAGCCGTATTTTATCGCAAACAAGATACGATCAATGCATTGGCTTTCTTCTTAATTGTTATTACCTTGTTTCCTTTAGGTGTTAATCCTTCAGCAGACTTTTTAGAGCCAGCTGCAGGAGGCATTGTATGGTGTGCTGCTTCCTTGGCGATACTTTTATCTGTCGAATCTTTGTTTAAAGAAGATTTTAATGATGGCTCATTAGAGCAATTAATTGCCAGTGGTTTATATTTACCGATTACGATTCTGATTAAATTAGTGATTCAGTGGTGTGCTGTTATTGTGCCACTATTGTTGCTAATACCTTTGTTTTCACAAATGCTATTTCTACCTTGGTCTATTGTGCATGTCCTTATTTTTACCTTGCTGTTAGGTAGCCCAGCATTATTTCTAGTTGGTACAATTGGCGCTGCTTTAACCGTATCTTTAAAACGCGGTGCAGTATTGGTTTTACTAATTATTTTACCTTTTTATCTGCCAGTCATTATTTTTGCCACAGGAGCGATCAGTGCTGCGCAGGCAGGTCAAGATTATTCCGGTCAATTAGCTATATTGGGTGCTATTTCGTTATTGTCATTAGCACTGTCACCTGGAATGTCTGCAGTTTCAATTAAAGCGAGTATGAATTAATGAATTGGACATGGTTTCATAAATTTGGGTCTCCTAAATGGTTTTTCCAATGGGCTGATAAATGGGGTAAGTTGATTTTTTATATTGGCATTGCTTTGTTTCTTGTTGGGCTAGTTCTAGGGCTAGGCTTTGCTCCTGAGGATTACCAGCAAGGCAATAGTGTTCGCATTATCTATATTCATGTTCCTGCGGCAATGTTGGCTCAGTCCTGTTATTTGGCTTTGGGTGTTGCCGGTATTGTGTTTATGGTATGGCAAATGAAAATGGCGCCTATTTTTATGAAAGCAATGGCTCCCATCGGTGCAGTTATGGCCTTTTTAGCGCTTATGTCTGGTGCTATTTGGGGAAAACCTACTTGGGGAACATGGTGGGTGTGGGATGCTCGGCTTACTTCAGTGCTGATCTTATTCCTAATGTATTTAGGGATTGTGGCAATTCAAAATAGTTTTGATGATACGAAATTAGCGGATAAAGCCGCTGCGATTATTGCCATTATTGGCTTGATCAATCTGCCAATTATTAAGTACTCGGTTGAGTGGTGGAACTCATTACATCAGCCTGCCACCTTTGTTATCGGAGAAAAACCGTCTATGCCGTCAGAAATGTGGGTGCCACTGCTTTTTTCCGTGCTGGGGTTCTATTGCATAGTAACGGCGTTAGTCTGTTGGCGCATGCAAACCGAACTGTTGATTCGTGAGCGCAGAGCAAGTTGGGTTAAAAAAGAGGTTACCAAACATGGCGTTTGAATCTTTTAGTGAATTTTTAGCAATGGGAACACATGGACCATATGTGTGGTCTGTATATGGCATTACTGGAGTTTTCTTGGTTGGCATGGTGCTTCAAACACTCTCAGCAAAGAAAAAACAATTAAAACGACTTCATAGCATATTAGTGAAAGACGTATCGGAGAGGGAAAAGTAACTATGCATCCAGTTAGAAGAAAGCGCCTTGTTGCTTTATTTTCCATTCTTATCATTTTAGGTTTAGCGGTGGGTTTAATTTTATATGCGTTACAGCAAAATATTAATTTATTTTATGGACCAACGCAGGTAGCACAAGGCGAAGCGCCACAAAATATAACCATACGGGTAGGTGGTATGGTAGTTGAAAATAGTGTTCAGCGCGACCAAACCAGCCTTGCTGTACGCTTTGAAGTGACTGATTTTGTTCACAATATTGCTATTGAATATGATGGTATTCTGCCTGACTTGTTTCGTGAAGGTCAGGGTATTGTTGCCCAAGGGAAACTCAATGAAAATGGTATTTTCATCGCACAAGAGGTGCTAGCAAAACATGATGAAAAATATATGTCTCCCGAAGTATCAGAAGCATTAGAAAGTGCCAAAAGCTACAGCACAACGCTAGTGGAGTAACGGGAGTCACAGGAGAGAGTATGTTACCAATACATGCTCTACCTACTTAAGAAATCTTTTAATTTGTTGTATCGCTGGAATCAGCTACTTTATTCATAGAGTTGTTTAGTTATGTTACCTGAAATTGGCCATTTTACTTTAATACTTGCTCTTTTTTTCGCTACTGCTGCATTCGTTTTGCCTGTAATTGGCTATACGACACGGCAAAGTGTTTTAATGGAGGCATCTACGCCTCTAACTCATGTTACCAGCGTACTTGTCCTAGTGGGCTTTTGTGCATTGACTTATGGTTTTGTAACCGATGACTTCTCTATTCAGTATGTCAGTCAACATTCGAACAGTTTACTGCCAATCTGGTTTAAGGTTAGTGCCGTCTGGGGTGGTCATGAAGGCTCACTTTTATTGTGGGTATTAATGCTTTGTGGCTGGGGCTCAGCTGTCGCCATTAAAGGCGCATCTTTGCCGAGAGACATCCGAGCCTTGGTGCTTGCAACTTTAGGTGGCGTAGCGGTCGGCTTTCTATCTTTCTTACTTTTTACTTCTTCGCCGTTTGTACGTTTATTACCAAATACGCCAGCTGATGGTGCGGACTTGAACCCCTTATTGCAAGACATAGGCTTGATTATTCATCCGCCTATGCTTTACATGGGATATGTTGGTTTCTCGGTTGCTTTTGCTTTTGCTATTGCAGCGTTAATTACAGGTAACTTAAATTCTTCTTGGGCCCGTTGGGCTCGTCCTTGGACATCCATGTCTTGGGCCTTTTTAACGCTCGGTATCGGTTTAGGTAGCTGGTGGGCTTATTACGAATTAGGCTGGGGCGGCTGGTGGTTCTGGGATCCGGTTGAAAATGCCTCTTTTATGCCTTGGCTAGTTGGCACAGCACTGATTCACTCTTTAGCTGTTACAGAAAAACGTGGCGTGTTTAAAAGTTGGACAGTGCTGTTAGCAATATTTACTTTCAGCTTGAGTTTGCTCGGTACTTTCTTAGTTCGATCTGGCGTTTTGACCTCGGTACACGCCTTTGCCGCAGACCCAAGTCGAGGGTTATTTATCCTAATTCTGTTACTGATTATGGTTGGCGCCAGTTTGCTGCTTTATGCTGTACGAGCTGCGGATGTAAAATCGGAAGTTACCTTTGGTTTAACCGGACGAGAAGCCGGTTTACTGCTGAATAATATTATCTTAGTGACTTTAGCACTAACTGTGCTTATTGGGACTTTATACCCACTGGCTTTTGATGCTTTAGGGTTAGGTAAAATCTCTGTCGGTGCGCCATATTTTAATGCTATTTTCTCTCCGATTGCGCTGTTATTAATGATTTTTATGGGTGTTGGGCCACTATTAAAATGGAACAAAACTAAGGCGGCTACGTTATCGAAACAACTGATCTTGCCTGTATTGCTATCGTTGGCTTTGTCAGCACTGACATTCCTATGGCAAACCTTTAATGCATTGGTTTTTGTCAGTGTGGCTGTTGCGTATTGGGTGTTGATTTTGTGCCTTATCGATTGGCTGTCGAAGATTTTTGTCAATCAAAGTGCTTTCTGGCAAAGGCTTAAAAAACTGCCCCGCAATTATTACGGCATGTTAATCGCACATTTAGGGATGGCAGTATCTCTAATAGGCGTTATTTTTGTCAGTGTGCACAGTAATGAAGAAATGGTCAGAATGGAAGTAAATGATAACGTGGTAATATCGGGTTACGAATTTACTTTCAAAGGCGTACAGCATGTTGAAGGTCCGAATTATCAAGCAGAACGAGGTACATTAACCGTTTTTCAAGATGGTAAAGAGATAACGACCCTATACCCAGAAAAGCGTCTTTATGGGCAACGTAGTCAAATTATGACAGAAGCGGCGATAGATGGTCGCCTCTTTAGAGATCTTTATGTTTCTCTGGGTGAGCAGTTAGAGGATGGCGCTTGGAGTGTTCGACTGCACATTAAACCTTTTGTACGTTGGATTTGGTTAGGCGGTATCTTGATGGCAATAGGTGGTATCTTATCAGCCTTAGATAAGCGCTATAAAAAATCCTCAAACGCAACGATATAATGTAGGAGTTTTCCATGACACGTACCAGAAAAATGGCGCTCTTCTTACCGTTTTTGGTGTTTGCTTTATTGGCCGGCATGTTCTTTTCTCAACTTGGAAAAGATACTCAATACATGCCTTCTGCATTAATCGGGCAGCCTATTCCAGATTTCACCTTAGTTGAGTTGCAAACTAACAAGGTCTTAACGCATCAAGATCTGAATCAACAAGGGCCTTACTTAATTAACTTTTGGGGAACTTGGTGCCCAGCTTGCAGTTATGAGCATGAGTATTTAATGACGCTAGCAGAGCAAGGCATTACCATTATTGGCATTGACTATAAAGACGAGCCAGACAAAGCGCTTGTCTGGTTAGAAGAGCGTGGTAATCCTTACCATCTTGTCTTACTTGATGAACTGGGCAACTTTGGTCTCGACATGGGGGTAACAGGTGCACCAGAAACTTTTGTGGTTAATAGTGATGGCATTATTACTTATCGTCATCAAGGCATTGTCAATGCGCAAGTGTGGCAAGAAATGAAGGAGTTTTTATAATGAATCGCCAATGCATCATGCTGTGCTTTCTCATGCTTTGCAGTGTTTTTTCCTATGCTGAAACCGAAAAAGTATTTACCTTTAACTCGCAATTAGACGAAAAACGCTATAACTCAATGATTGCAGAATTGCGCTGCCCAAAATGTCAGAATCAAAATATTGCTGACTCCAATGCGGAAATTGCTATTGATCTAAGAAATCAGGTTTACAGCATGATTAATGCCGGTTCCAGTGATACTGAAATTCTTGCTTACATGGTCGCAAGATACGGTGAGTTTGTGCTGTATCGGCCACAACACAGTGCGAGCAACTTTATTCTATGGTATGGCCCATTCATTATTTTGGGAATCGGTCTAGTAAGTTTTGCTCTGGTTATTTTTAATAATGCAAGACGTCGTCAAACGAAAAGAGAAAAACGCTAATGCTAATCTGGGTTATTATCAGTATTTTTTTATTGGCAAGCTTTGCCTATCTCATTACGTATTTAAAGCACATTGATTTTCAAAATGCCAAGGGGTGTACGCAAAACTTTTCTGATGTCCGACAAGCAGAAATAAAAGAAGAGCTCACAGTAGGGCGTTTATCGACAGATGAGGCACAACAGCTCACCAAAGACTTAAAAATAGAAACCAACTTGGCCAATAAACAGGTTAGTCATACCTATTATGATGCGGCTATTAGTCCTTTTGCCATAAAGGTTTTTGCTGTTTTTATTGCTTTGACGCTACTCGGTTCAGTTGCCTTATACCAGACATTAGGCTTCAACAATGAAGTTATGTTTACCGACAAATTACGCCAAGGCACAACAACGCCAGCAGATGTATCCGAATTTTTATCCTATCGAGCGCAAAAATACCAAGCACCTCAGGATTGGTATTGGTTTGGGGAAGACCTGTTAAATCAAAAAAACTATGTTGCAGCGTCTCAAGCTTTTGCAAAGGCATTAAATAGTTTAACCACAGCAGGAGCGGTGGAGTCACAAGATGAATTGGCTATTTTAATTGCCTACTCGCAGAGCTTGTTTTTTGAAAACAATCAAAAACCCACCCCAGAGCTTGAGCGTGTGTTGGCTCGAATTTTAACAATCAATCCAAATCAAACCGATGCCTTAGGGCTACAAGGTGTTGTTGCTTTCGAGAAAGCGAACTTTAAAGAGGCAATTCTATTATGGCAAAAAGCAATTCGTGCTGGTGCCGGTATTTCAGAAAGAGCGAGCTTATTGGATGGCATAGCCAAGGCGCGAGAAGTAGGTAATATCAGTAACCAACAAATACCTGAGTTGATCACTCACCGGATAAAAGTGAAAGCTTCCCTTAACAACCCAGAAAAGTTAACGAATGATGCGCTATTTTTGGTCTATGCTAAAACTGCACAGCAGCCTATGCCGGTGGCAATTAAACGGATATTACCCAATCAACTTAATAATGTAATAGAATTAACAAATCTTGATAACCTAATGCCTGGAGCGTCTTTGCAAGACTTATCTAAGGTAGATGTTGTCGTGAAACTCACAAGCATACATGCCCAAGACCTAACAAAAGGTAAGGATGTGGCTTTAGTAAAAAATCTTTCTGTTAATAGCAGTGAAACAGTTAATATAGCCATTCAATTATAATGAGAAGAAATTGTATGATGTTGCGCCGATTAATAGCACTCGAGGTCATTAATGGACTTTAGTCTACGAGAGTGGTTAATCATTATTGGAATAGTGATTATTTTCATTATTTTAATCGATGGCTTTCGCCGCTATAGAAGTGCGCAAAAACTGGCTGAGTCAGATGACTTAGATCCAGACTTATTGCTCAAAGAAGCCATGGTTAGGCGAGAACTACCTAGCGGCCAAGCCAGAGTAATGGTGCATGAACCAGATCCAGTTAAAAATGCCTTTGAGAATGCCAAAAGCTCAGTTGATGCACGTTTAACAGAATTACCTCACGAAATGACCATCGGACCTCACTTTGAGCAAAAGGATGATCTGCAATTAGATGAATTAGCGGCCTTAATTCCAGAACAAGAAATAGAAAACCAAAACGAACCAGACGCCTTGCTTTCCTTAAATAATGAAACCGCATTTGAAACACCCTATGAAGAAGAGGAATTTGAACGACAGTACTCCAGCGCCGATATCGAACAAGATACGCCTTTAGGTACAGTCCAAGAAAAAGAAGAGCCGCAAGAAGACATTGAAGAAGTCATCGTTATCAATGTATTTGCAACAGCGGAGAAGCCTTTTATGGGAATGGAGCTGCTACAACTGGTATTAAACTGTGGCATGCGTTACGGAGACATGAATATTTTTCATCGTCATGAAGAAGGGTTCGATCGTGGTCGTGTACAGTTCAGTATGGCCAATGCCATTGAACCAGGCACCTTTGATCTGGATACCATTGGGGAAAACACCTCTTCAGGCGTAAGTTTCTTTATGGGGTTGCCAGGACCTAAAAATAGCATGAAAGCATTTGATTTCATGCTGGAAACGGCACAATCTCTAGTGAGAAATCTTGATGGTGAATTACGTGACGAACGTCGGGCGTTAATGAGTGAACAAACTATTGAGCATTGCCGACAGCGCATTCGTGATTTTGAACGCCGTCGCTTGATGCGTGCAAAAAAATAGTCCAGAAGCGTTACTGTCTTTAGCAAGTGCGGCTCAACTCTAATTGTAAAAAAAAATCGCCATCCTTTCTAAATTGTTCTGAGGTTTATAAAGCATTTATCATGTCTGACACAACTGCCAATCGTATTAATCAGCTGGTTCGACAGCTTAATGAGTATAGTTATGCTTATCATGTTAAGGATGAACCTTTGGTATCGGATGCTGAATACGATCACCTTTATCAGGAACTTATTCACTTAGAGCAAGCTGCCCCCAATTTCATCTTGCCAGAGTCGCCTAGCCAACGTGTTGGTGAAAAACCGTCAGGTGGTTTTGAAACGGTTGCACATACAGTCCCCATGTTGTCACTAGACAATGCGTTTGATAATCAGCAGTTGCTTGATTTTGAGCAAAGACTCAAAAAACTAATAGGAACAGAGGAAGAGATTACCTATTGCTGCGAACCAAAGTTAGATGGATTAGCAGTGAGTCTACGATACGAAAATGGTTTATTGGTGCAAGGCTTAACCCGAGGCGATGGTGTTGCTGGCGAAAACATCACCTCAAATCTAAAAACCATTCGTTCCGTTCCTATTCGTTTAAACACGGAAACACCGCCTCCCGTACTGGAAGTAAGGGGTGAAGTGTATATGACAAAAGCAGGATTTGAGCGTTTAAATCAACAAGCAGAAGAAGCTGGTGGCAAAACTTTTGTCAATCCCAGAAACGCCGCGGCAGGATCTCTGAGGCAACTCGATCCAGCCTTAACGGCCAAACGACCTTTGGTGTTATGTGCTTACTCGATTGGTTACACAGAAGGTTGGCAGCAACCTGATAGCCATTATGATTCATTGATAAACATGTCAGAGTGGGGGTTTAGAATTAATCCCCTGATGACACGGGCTGAAAGTATGTCTGATTGTCTTGATTATTACGCACGTATTAGTCAGCAAAGGCCAAAACTGGACTATGATATTGATGGCATTGTTTATAAGGTCGATTCGTTAACCTTGCAACAAACATTAGGATTTATTGCTAGAGCGCCGAGATGGGCCATTGCGCGTAAATTCCCAGCAGAAGAAGCCATTACTCAAATTATCGATGTGGACTTTCAAGTCGGGCGTACTGGTGCAATTACACCTGTTGCTCGCTTAGAGCCAGTGTTTGTGGCAGGTGTAACTGTGTCTAACGCCACACTGCATAATAGAGATGAAATCGATCGGCTAGGGGTGCAAATTGGTGATTTTGTTGCTATTCATCGTGCGGGAGACGTAATTCCCAAAGTGGCAAAAGTCTTGCTAGACAAACGTCCTGAGCAAAGTAGAGAAGTGCATTTTCCTACAGAGTGCCCTGTTTGCAGCTCTGAGCTTGAGCAAATTACTGGTGAAGCCGTTATTCGTTGTACTGGCGGCCTCATTTGCAGTGCTCAACGCAAACAGTCTCTGAAGCACTTTGTGGCCCGCAAGGCTATGGATATTGAAGGACTAGGCGATAAATTAATTGATCAGCTAGTGGATTTAGGTTTAATTAATAATCCAGTTGATATCTATCGCTTAATAGATAAAAAAGACATCTTATTGAGCCTAGAAAGAATGGGAGAGAAATCGGTAGACAATTTATTAACCTCTATCGAAAACTCAAAAACAACCGAACTGCATCGTTTTATTTATGCCTTAGGTATTCGAGAGGTTGGTGAAGCAACAGCCCGAGCATTAACGGGTCACTTTGCCTCATTGGATAACATCATAAAAGCGACGAGCGATGATTTACTGAATGTTGATGATGTTGGTCCTATTGTCGCCCAACATATTCGTCGCTTCTTTTCGCAATCCGCTAATGTTGATATTGTCGAAGGGTTGATTGAGGTTGGAGTTCATTGGCCAGATGTTGAAAAAAATCAAACAGTAACAGAGCAACCGCTATCTGGTTTGAGTTACGTTATCACAGGGACACTGGCGAATTTCTCTCGTGATGAACTGAAAGATAAACTCATTCAATTAGGGGCCAAAGTTAGTGGCTCCGTATCCGCAAAAACCCATTGTCTAATCGCGGGAGAAAAGGCGGGTTCAAAACTGACTAAAGCTCAGGATTTAGGCATTGATATTATGGATGAAACGGCAGTTATCACTCTGCTTGAACAACATGGAGTATCATAATGGATACCTTAATTCCTTATGACAGCTTGGCACCAGCAACATTAGCAAATATCTTAGAAGATATAGTGACAAGAGATGGGACCGACTATGGCAATTATGATCTGTCTTTAGAGCAAAAATGTCAGCAAGCGATGACCATGTTACAACAGGGTAACGCTTTTCTGGTCTTTGATACTGAGAGTGAGACAATTAAGTTGCTCAATAAAGAGCAGCTTAATCAATATCAATGAGTGATCACTTTGGTACGTTATTTTTATGGCGTACACACTGGTTGATGTCGTGATCCATACCTAGAGCAGGTTCCATATCTGTATTACGACCTACTTCTTTTGCAGGAACACCTGCTACGGTCGTATGAGCTTTTACCGATTTTAACACCACACTGCCAGCACCGATTTTTGCCCCTTCGCCGACCTCAATATTGCCCAGTATTTTCGCGCCAGCGCCAATCAGTACACCTCGACGAATTTTAGGGTGGCGATCACCTTGCTCTTTTCCTGTACCCCCTAAGGTGACAGACTGCAAAATAGACACATTATCTTCGATAACGCAGGTTTCACCCACCACAAATCCAGTAGCGTGATCCAGCATTACTCCTGAACCAATTTTGGCCGCTGGGTGAATATCGACACCAAAGGCACTCGACATCTGAGCTTGTAAATGCAGTGCAAGACTCTTACGGTTATTTACCCATAACCAGTGCGCCACTCTGTGTGTCTGCAAGGCGTGGAATCCTTTAAAAAACAGCAAGGGGGTTGTGAGTGAATCGCAGGCCGCATCCCGTTCACAGATTGCCAAAATGTCCTTTTCCACATCCTGTACTATAGTTGATTTAGCCTCGGACAGAACTTCTTCGAAAATCTCTCGTAATACCAAAGCAGGTACAGCAGGCGTATCCAGTTTGCTGGCAAGTAAAAAACTGAGTGCAGAACCAAGGGATTCATGTCGTAGAATGGCGGTATTGAATAAGCTTGCAAGAATTGGCTCTACTTGTGATAGCTCTTCAGCTTCTTTTTGTAGAGTTTGCCAAAGACTTTCTTGTGAAGAAATTGGAATGGCTGAACTTGATTGAGTCAAAATGTCACCTAATTGGTTTTATTTATTACTAATGATAAAGTTTAATGGGGTTAGAATGTAACAATACAAGGATAAGCGCAACGTTACTTTTTTGCATAATTTGGAGATGATATGGCTACGAAAACAGTTGCAGATGCACTACATGTGTTTTACGACTTAAATCGCGAATTTGAAAATGCTTATTGGGAAACCAACGATATCAATAACAAAGATTTGTTTTTTGCTATGAAAAGCTTATTGCAGGAAGAGCTGGACGAACTGCACAAACTGAGCGTTCAAGATCATGAATACCCTTATGAACCTAGCACACCTAGTGTTATTAAATTAAGTCGTAAACTAAGAAACTTATTGCCAGATCTAGATGGTTTATTATTTAGAACCGAAACAATCACCACATTAGAAGAGTTGATTCCAAGAGCGTGTGAACTATTTGAAAGTCGTGGATAAAATGCGTAAAGGAAGAGGTGAGTACCTCTTCTTTAAATAACTGATAAGTGCTTGGCACGTAGCGCTGTTAATCTTATGTGCCGTTTCATGTCTTTAAGGCGTAATTAAAAGGCATACAGAGCTACCTTTTTTATAATTTCCCTCTTTTTAATTGACGTACCAAAAAGCGTGCCGGATGGACCACATGTTCAACGCAGCGTTCATAAACAGATGTTTCATGGCAAATTAAATTCGCAATGTATTCGCCTGCAAGTGGCGTTGAAATCAACCCACGAGAACCATGCCCTAGATTTACATAAAGATTTTCAAGGTGCGAGATAACATTATCCGAGGTCCATTTGGCATTTTTATTTAATGGTTTGTAATTGGACACAAAAGAGTCTACATGTGGAATTGGGCCGATGATAGGAGCGTAATCTGAGACGGTGCAACGAAAAGAGACTCGCCCTTCGCACTGGTCTTGATACGTTTGCCAATCTGTGTCAGGTAATAATTCCGCTAACTTTGCTAAATTTTCATTATGGTCTTTATTCGTTACCGTCATAGTAGAGTCTCCAATGTGGTAGGTTGAACCAAAGTGCAATGTGAGCTCTTGCTGGTTTTGAGACAGTAATGGCGGTGATACGTAACCGTTACCACATAGCACTCTATCTAACGATATGTTCTTATCCAGCACCACAGAAGAAACCTGACCTCGTATTGGTTTGGTTGGTAATGTGACAAACTGCTTAAGAACATCGGTGTAGTTAGCAGAGCAAAAAATAACATGAGAAAACTTGGCTATCTTGGTGTGATTGTTTGCAAAGGCTTGCCAAAGAAAGTCACTACTATTTGCTTGAGGCGGTAATTGTTCTAGTTTGCTTAACCTATGATGTGGAGCAAAGTGAATATTATCGTGCTGAATGAGCGCCTGACACCATTTCGCAGGTTTGACCCAACCTGAAAGAGGTAGCCATATAGAAGTATCAAGATTCGAATGATTGGCAGACTTTGTTAATACCTCATCTGGATACGTCGCATTAGCAAGTAACTTAGCAAACTTTTCCTGTTCGGCCTCTGAAGTGGGTCTTTGCTCTAATCCTGTTTGTTGCCAAATACATGTTTCTTCGCCTGCTGTCTTTTCGACAAATGAGAGAGAACGATTTAGTAGCGAATTAGCATACAGGTAAGAGGCAAGGTAAAAGCGATTTAAAGGAGAGTCTGTGCTTGCTAATTTAGGATATAAAATACCTTGAGGGTTGCCCGATGCTTCTTGAGCAGGCTGATCGTGTTGTTCCCATAGGGTAACTTTTAACCCTTTCTCTGCCAATGCTCGAGCAGTATGGCAACCTGCTAAGCCCGCCCCAACGACGAGTATGTTCGAGTCTGTACTGGCGGGTAATGATGTTGGTCGATTATTGAACCATGCTTCTCCAGTTGTAGCTCGCTGAGCAAAGCTCTGTTCTTGAGTCGCTAACACGCCAACCAGCATTTCACGCTTCTTCCCAAACCCTTTTACTTTATTGACAGAAAAGCCAACCGATTGCAGGCCACGTTTGACAATGCCTGCTGCGGTGAATGTGGCAAAACTTGTATCAATATGACTCAAACGCTTTATATGTTGAAATAATGCGTCGTTCCACATATCAGGGTTTTTACTGGGTGCGAACCCATCCAAAAACCACGCATCCACATCAGCATTGATACTGTCAAAACCCTCATTTGCATCACCGAACCAAAGCGTGAGTTGCACTTGGTTGTTGTCTAACTGCAAGCGATGTAGGCCTTTGCATAATGTTGGATAAACCTCGAGCAGTTCATCTGCAAGTGGTTTTAATGAAGGCCACATCCGTAATGCTTTTTCTAATTGTGTTTTTGATAGAGGATATTTTTCGACAGAAATAAAATGCAAACGTGTTTTATTGACTTGCATTGGCTGGCTGGCATCTACCTTGTCTTGTATTTGTCGCCACAGTTGCCAACTACAAAGAAAGTTTAACCCTGTACCAAAGCCAGTTTCAGCAATGGTAAAGGCGTGCTTTTGATGGGTGGAATGGGTATTTGAAACAAGCTGCGTGAAACGCTGTTCCAGTTGGTTGTGTTGAAGAAACACAAAGCGTGTTTCTTCAAGCCCTGCTTCGCGGTCAAAGTACACATCATTGAACTGATCAGAATGAGGGGCACCATTTTCGTCCCAATTCAAGGTGGCTGGAGCAAGTCTATAAGTTGTCAAAATATACGCTTGTTTTGGTTATGATTATTAAGGAAGGCGAATAATATCCTGAATAACGATAGGTGTTAACGGTACATTGCGATAGGGGCCAACATTGCCTGTTTCTTCGGCTGCCATTGCTTCTACGATATCCATCCCTTTAGTCACTTTACCAAATACAGCATAACCTGCCCGTGAACCATGGTTAAGATGAATGTTATTCACATAGTTAATGAAAAACTGTGAAGTAGCGCTATTTGGATCCGATGTTCTGGCCATAGCAAGCGTTCCTCGGTCATTAGATAAACTACTCTTACCTTCATAAGGTACGGGCTTTTTTGTTGCTTTTCGTTCCATATCCTTTGTAAAGCCGCCTCCTTGCGCCATAAAACCGGGAATAACCCGATGGAAAATGGTCTCTTTATAAAAACCTTCGTCAACGTAACTCAGAAAGTTTTTAACGGTTAAAGGGGCCTGCTCTTCGTATAGCTGAACTTCAATGTCCCCTAAGTTAGTAATAATTGAGACTTGCGTGGCGTGGATGTGCATAGCGAAAAAGCAGCATGCTATAAGAATTAAGTGCTTCATTATTGGTTCCTTGTTTTGTTTTGGCTAAATAGTAAGGGGTTAGTAACGCGAAGCCAATAAAAACTGAGCTATTGTGCAATAGGATTAATATTATTCATTTTTGTTATTCTTGTAATAACTTGGTTTTATTTTGTTTGAAGATTATGTACTTGTATCCAATATTTACATAATAATGGTTATTTTATTTCTTGATATCAGACAAATTAAAACCTATTATTTCTATTACAAAACGATACAAAATAATATAAATGTATTTTCTTGTTACTGATTTGATTTTTTCGCAGTGAATTAATTGACAAAAAAATGTTGATATAACCAGTTTTTATGTTGGTTTTTTAAGAACTGTATAGAAATAAATAAAGTACTAGAGCGTTAAACTTAAATGACTAAGGATTAAGATTTTGCAATCGCTTCAAACGCTAATCGTCGATGACTTTGACTACTCACGTCAGTCGATTAGGAAAATTTTAAATTCTATTGGTATAGAAAAAATTGATATGGCCTCGGCAGGGAAGGATGTCATTGATGCTTGTAAGGCCAAACAATATGATCTTATTTTATGCGACTTTAATTTAGCCGGTAGTAAAAATGGTCGTCAGGCTCTAGAAGAGCTGAGATTAAAAGGCATCCTAAAAAGTACCTCAATGTTTATTATCGTTTCCGCAGAAACCAGCCGTGATATTGTCATGAGCATCATGGAAGCGAAACCTGATGACTATCTAACAAAACCTTTCTCACCTAGTACCTTGAAAGAAAGAATTGAGAAACTAGTACAAAAGAATGAAGTTCTCAAAGAAATAAAACAAGCCGAAGGGCTAGGCAATTACAAGCGTGCAATCGCCCTTTGTGTTGAGCTTATCAACAAGAAAAGTCCTCATGGCCCGTGGTGTAAGCAAAAAATGGCGGATATTTTTTATTCCACGAGTCAACTATCGAAAGCACAGAGCATTTGCCGTTTAGCGCAAGAAAAAGGACCTTTAGATTGGGCTATGGTTATGGAAGCGCAATTAATGAAGCTAAAAGGGTTAATTGATAAAGCCATACAACATTTGCACTCAACGGTTAAATTATTTCCTAACTGTATGCAGGCTTATGATTTATTGGTGGAATACCTATCTGAAAAAGGCCTATTCCAGAAAGCTCAGAAAGTTCTGCAAGAAGCGGTTAAACGTTCTCCTAGTGTTGTTTCAAGGCAACAAAGTTTGTTGGAGCTTAGTCTCTCCAATGGCGATTTAGAGACAGCCCTTAAGGCCAGTAATCAAGCTCTAAAATTGAGTGTTAACTCAATGCACGAATCGCCAGAGCAATATCTGCATTCAGCACAAGTGATTGCGGAATCTATTTTTATGGACTCTTCCAATGAAGGAAGAAAAAAATGTCAAGAAGCCTTTAACCTTCTGGCAATAGTCAGCAAAAAGTTTCCAGATGACCCGAAAGTTAAACTGCAAAAATGTTTAGTGGAATGTCGTGTTTTTCATAATCAAGGCAAAATGAAAGAAGCGAATGACCGTTTAGAAGAAGCTCAAACCTTACTTTTCCAAGAACCGGCCATTTTGACGCCTGAGGTTTCGTTTGAAATGGGTAAAGCCTTGTATGCGTTAGATCGTAAGGAAGAAGCTAATGTTATTTTTACTGATTTAATTAAAGAAAGTCGTAAGAAAAATAAAACTTTGGTTGCTAAAATCCAAGCATTTATTGATGAGCCTGTTGGTAATAACGCTCGAACTCAAGCGAAAAAATATAATATGCTTGGCCTAACCTTGTATGATGAGAGCAAATACGAAGAAGCGTTAGATGCTTTTATGAAAGCGCAGGAATATTCTCCAAAACACCCAGGTCTGAATATGAACCTAGTGCAGACAACCTTTAAAATTATGTCTGATCAAGGGGTAAAAAATGAGTTGATTTCCCTTTGCTCTGATGCGTTAGCACGGATTGGACATATCTCTTCTCAGCACCGTCAATATCGCCGCTATCAAAATTTACAAAGCTATGCGCAGCGCTATTTTAGTTAATCTTACTGAGTTTCACGGTTAGTTGTTGACAACAGGATAGGTTGCCGCTGAAAAATAGTTTCATGTGACCTCATCCATTATGCTTTCAACATGACTATATTAAAAATATGATCATGTTGAAGACGCATTAGCCTTAATATCTTCAGTAAATTCTTTATACTATCCCATCACTTTCATTTATCTGTTATTTGACAGTATTGATCTCAAGAGGAAACCTTATGCAATTTGCTGTTACTGCCTATGACTATCAAGACGAAGATACCATTAACCGACGCTTATCGAATCGCGATGCTCATGTTCAAGGAATAGAGAAGTTAGTAAAGGCCGGTATTTTTCTCAGCGGTGGGGCCATGCTAAATGAGGATGGCAAAATGATTGGCTCGTCTGTGCATGTGGATTTTAATACACGGGAAGCGTTGGATGAATGGATACAAAATGACCCTTACATCACTGGTAAAGTATGGGAAAAAGTCGATATTCGTGAAATCAAATTGGTTCCCATTGCGAATATTCTCAATGGCCAATAGCTTCATTAACTACAGCACTGTTTTTTCTGCGCTAGTTTGCTCTTTGCTAAAAGCAAGATAATAGAAGCAGTACAGTAGAAGCAGTCTAGTATAGACAAGATAAATGACGAGCAAAAAACCAACTCTACTTTGCCTTCCATGCGAGTAGAGTTGGTAACCATATGAATCGCCTAATATAATTCACCGCCTAGACAATTAGTCGCCCAGTACCATTAATCCCCTAGAGCAATGCCTTCACGTCTTGGATCTGCTCCCCCTCTGAAAGTTTGAGAATCAACTACAATCCCTTGTAATCCTGAGTTGAGATCTCGAATAGACACTTTGAACCCCATTGCTTCTAAAGATGGTCGAAAAGATTCAGCTGGTGTACCTTTTTCCAAATCGTATGTGCCAAACCGATTCAGCATATTAGGTAAATTTATGGCACTTTGAATATCCATTCCCCACTCTAAATGGGCGATAAGCGTTTTAGCAACATAACCAATAATACGAGAGCCACCAGGGGAGCCAACGATTAGGTAAGGTTTGCCATCTTTGAGCACAATCGTTGGTGACATAGACGAACGAGGGCGTTTGCCGGGTTCTAAGCGATTGGCAATCGGGTAACCATTTTTAAAACTGGCAAATGAAAAATCGGTCAATTCATTATTCAGTAAAAAGCCATTGCTCATTACCCGTGAACCAAAACCATTTTCTATCGTCGTTGTGACAGATACCGCATTACCTTCGGCATCAATAATAGAAATATGGCTAGTTGATGGTAGTTCGATAGAAATATCGTCTGCAAGTGCTAAAGGCGTTTTCCACTCAGGCGTGCCAGCTTCAACTTCTGTCAGAGCTTGCCCTGGAACGATGAGTTTTGCTCTGCTAGCTAAGTAATCTTTGTCCAATAAACCTTGTGGCATTGGCACAAAATCGGTGTCAGCAATGTAGCGGCCTCTATCTGCAAACGCTAGCCTTGAGGCGTCACCGATAATTTGCCATGCTTGAGCAGATTTTGGCCCCATAGCGGCTAAATCAAAATGTTGAGTAATCCCGAGAATCTGGCCCACAGTAATGGCACCTGAGCTAGGTGGCCCCATCCCGCAAATATCGTATTGTTTATAAGGCAAACAGGTTGCTGCGCGTTCTTTCACCTTGTAACTTTGGAAGTCATTCAAACTCAGTAACCCAAGGTTGTCAGATAAGCCTTGCACTTTTTTAACAATGTCTTTGGCTATATTGCCAGAATAAAAACTGTCTGCGCCTTTCTTAGCAAGTTGTTTTAGCGTCTTTGCATAGGCGGGGTTTTTTAAGCGAGTATTGACAGCGAGCGGTGCGCCATTTTCATCGAAAAAGTAGGCTTTTGTCTCTGGGTAACGGCTTAAACGGGCTTTATCTTTGGCAATGGCTCCTGCGAGTCGAGGGGAAACCAAAAAGCCTTCTTTGGCTGTTTTTTGGGCAGGTTTAAGTAATGACTTCCAAGAGTGCTTGCCATACTTTTTATGCAAATCTCCCATTAACTTAACTGTACCTGGCGTACCAACAGAACGACCGCCAACAACGGCATTATAAAAACCTAATGGTTTGCCTGTTGCGTCTTGAAACAGCTCTGGTGTCGCGGCCTGTGGTGCCGTTTCACGACCGTCAAATGTGGTTATTTTTTGTGTTTTAGCATCGTAATAAACCACAAATGCACCACCGCCTAAACCAGATGACTGGGGCTCAACCAAACCAAGCATCATTTGCACCGCAACCAAGGCATCAATAGCGGATCCACCTTTTTGCAAAACCTCGTAACCGGCTTTGGTGGCGAGTGGATTGGCTGCGGCGACCATAAATTGTTTGCTTGTTACTAAGGACTTAGTGGTTACGCTGCTTGCCGCTTCTGGAGCGATATCATCAGTGACTTGTGAAGCTGCTTGAATAGTTGATGGCAACAAACTCGATAACAGACCTACAGTCAGTAATGCGGTACCCAAAGGTGAGCGATGCAGTGATGCTTTGGTTTTATATCGGTGTTTAGAAGATGATTTCATACGATTTCCTTTTGTACAGATGGGTTGTGAAAGAAGGAAGTCCCATAGCCCAAATAAAGAAAAACTAGTGTTTTAATTTAGTCCATGGCAACCAAGGTAAACTTGACTCTAATGCAGACAAAATCTGTTCTTTTGATTGGCTATGGTAGCCATAAACTCGTATCCCAAAAATATGTAACATTAAGCTTGTCGCTTTAATTTGTGCTTCTTCAATTGGGTGATTTTGCTGTAAAAACTCACAATAAAGCGTTTCTATTTGTTTTAAGCGAGTAGAAACATACTGTAAAAGTTCGGGGTGACTACCTAACTCCAACTGGCTTTTAACAAGGAAGCAACTGCAATAATCTGCCTGACAAGACTCATTAACAAACTCCATTAGTACATCAAAGATACCCTGCTCAACAGAAGGTGATTGCGACAGTTTGTTGCGAATTCGTAGGAGTGATTGTTGAGTGTAGTGATCTAATGATGCTTTAAATAAGCCTTCTTTGTTACCAAACGCCAAATAAATACTTCCCGGTTTCAGTCCCGTAGCGGCGAACACATGCTGCATCGAGGTGGCGTGATAGCCAAAGCGCCAAAATGCACTAGATGCTTGAGTGAGAATGTGCTCTTGATTGAACTGAGGTTTTGCCATTTGGTACAGCCTGTTTGTAGCAAATTGATGTTTAAGAGTAGCAGTATAGCCATTATTAAGGGGTGATGACAAATAATTGAATGATCATTCAAAATAGTTGTTGAATGATCATTCAAGTTTGTGTTTGAATATTTACAGCTTTCGAATAAGCCATTCTTAAACACAAACAATTAATGAGGTTTTTCATGTCATTACAAGATCAAATCGCAGATTATAAAGCGGGATTTCGCCAAAAAGTGCCTACCGATATTCAAGAAGTTATGCAGATTGCAACCCAACAACTTGCTGAGTCTGGTATCGTTAATAATGCGCCAAAAGTGGCGGATGTTTTTCCGAGTTTTTCATTGCCAAATCAGAATGGCAACACGGTTGCTTTAGCTGATTTGCTTACAAAAGGTCCTGTTGTTGTGACTTTCTATCGTGGTGGTTGGTGCCCATACTGCAACTTGGAGTTGAAGGCGTATCAGGATCAGTTAGCCAATATAAAAGCCGAAAATGCAACGTTAGTGGCCATCACACCAGAATTGCCAGATGAGTCGTTATCAACGGCAGAAAAAAACGCGCTGGAATTTGAGGTGTTAACCGATGCGAACTCAGACTATGCCAAGCAACTTGGTCTTGTATTTTCTTTACCAGAAGAGCTGCGTCCTATCTACTTGTCTTTTGGCATCGATGTCGAAAAACACAACGGTGCAAACCAATTTGATCTGCCTTTAGCGGCAACGTTTGTCATTGGCAAAGATGGCAAAGTGGCAAGCGCTTTTGTTGATGCGGATTACACAAAACGTCAAGAACCATCAGAAGTGGTAAAAGCATTACAAACACTATAACAGTGGTAAGAGTGCTGTGATGAAAGGCCGACTCTCGATAGGTAAAAAGTGGGAGTCGGCATTTTTATACTCGTATTACTATTCATACAGACTTTTATTTAAAAAAGGTGCCATTGCCATGATCACTGCTTGGGTGTAGCAAGTTTCGCGGGTGACCAAATTTTTAGTCAGTAAACCAATCGCTCCCTCTTTTTGTTTAATATTGTTGGTATTGAACATTTTATCCATCACATCACCAAGCTCTTCTTCATCTAATAAACCTTGATAAACGTATTTTGGTAAGGGTAACTGTGCGCTACACGTGATGGAGCGAGTGTCGTTATCTAATATGGCAACATAGGCAAAAGTCACGGGCCCATCTTCTAGTACGTCCACTCCACCTTCGATGGCAATATAAAAATCGGCTTCGGTATTATTGCGACAATAACTCGCACGATTTATTGCGCCTAATCGAGTTTCTGCTAGTGTCATTGGCTGTCTAGCCACCCCAGAAGGAGCATGAATTCCAGTGCAATTGACTTTTTGATGAGAGAACAATTGCGACAAGGCCTTATGGGCCGCATTTATTTTGACTGGGTTTCGTGAACCAACAATCACATTAATCGATGAGCTTTGCATGTTTCGCAATCCATAAAAGTGTTAATAAACAATCATATAAAGCTATCTTGAACATATCTCATTTTTTTTCAAGTGCTTTTCATCCAGTTGGTTTATTGCCAAGGTTGAATCTCCTGTACAATGGGCGCCATTAACAGTTTGAATTAAGGCTATTGTCAGTAATGAATAAAAGCGACATGCGCAAACTATTTGTCATAGGAATGGGGCCAGGAGATTTAGGGCTGGTAGCGCCAAATGCATTAGCTGCATTGCAACACTGCTCAGATTTGGTGGCATATGGGTATTACTTAGAATTACTAGGAACACAGCTGATGCAAGGCAAGTCGCATCATAATTTGCCCCTAGGAGAGGAGAGCAATCGTGCACGTTTAGCACTGGATTTAGCTGCTCAAGGTAAACCAACTGCATTGATTTCCAGTGGTGATATTGGCATTTATGCGATGGCAACCTTGGTTTTTGAACTGATTGATCGGCAACTAGAAGGGCGAGAAAAGCACCCTGAATGGTTGGAGGTTGAGATAGAGGTGATACCCGGTATATCGGCGATGCAAGCAGGTGCTAGTCGAGTCGGTGCCATATTGGGGCACGATTTTTGTACGATTTCGTTATCGGATTTATTAACACCTTGGCAAACCATCGACAAACGTATTCACGCGGCAGGCCAAGGGGATTTTGTGGTGTCTTTTTATAATCCTGTTTCAAAAAAGCGTGATTGGCAACTTAATCATGCGCGAGATGTATTATTGCAATACCGACCTGCAACCACCCCTGTGTTAATTGGTCGCCAATTAACACGTCCAGATGAAACAATTCGTTTAACAACACTAGCTGAATTGGATGCGAGTCAAGTAGATATGTTTACTATGGTTAGCGTCGGTAACAGTGAATCTCGTCATATTGTGAATGGACAGCAAGAATGGATTTATACTCCAAGAGGGTATAGTAAAAAGCTCGCTTAATAATGACTATCTATTATCAATAAGGCAGCATGATCGTAACAAATAAGACCAAAATATATAAAAATAGGGCAAGTAGATGACAGTTTATTTTATTGGCGCAGGACCGGGTGATCCAGATTTAATGACGATTAAAGGCATGCGAACACTTGAACACTGCCCTATTGTTTTATATGCAGGTTCGCTAATTCCACGAGAAGTGCTTGCTTCAGTAGAAAATACTGCTGAAGCTATCCATAACTCGGCTTCTTTGAATTTGGATGAAACGACCGCCATTATTGTCCAAGCAGACCGCGAAGGAAAAGATGTAGCGCGTTTACAATGTGGTGACCCTGCATTGTACGGCGCAATCGGCGAACAAATTCGACGGTTAGAAGCGCTTAATATTAATTATGAAGTGATCCCCGGTGTGAGCGCCGTTGCCGCATCGGCGGCATTGTTACGCAAAGAGTTAACCCTATCGGGTGTTTCTCAAACCGTCATTATGACTCGCTATGAAGGTAAAACGCCGTTTCCAGAACGAGAGCGATTGCCTGCCTTAGCGCAAAGTGGCGCAACTCTGGCGATTCACCTTGGTATTACCAAAATTCATAAAATTGTCGCCGAGCTTGAACCTTACTATGGCGCCGATTGCCCTGTTGCTGTGTGCTATCGTGCCAGTTGGCCTGATCAAGATTATGTTACTGGCACACTGGGCGATATTGTCAGCAAGGTGAGAGAGAAGAAGTTTACCCTCACGAGCTTGATTCTAGTCGGGCATGTCTTAGACACTAACGAATTTAATGACTCGTACTTATACGATAAAAACCAACCAAACCTATTTCGTAAAAAGCAATCAACCAAACAAAACAATCCACCAAAAAAGCAATCAACCAAACAAATAGAGCCGCCTCTTGTTTGAGGCTGAGGGAATGTATGCAACTTAATAAAATACCAACAACCATTGTGACGGGTTTCCTAGGCAGTGGTAAAACCACCTTATTGTCCAACGTGCTAAGGCAAGCCGCAGGCAAACGTATTGCCGTTATTGTCAACGAATTTGGTGAGTTAGATATTGATTCCGAATTATTACGTTCTTGCCCATTGGATTGTGATGACGCCGAGGATGTTGCCGCTCAACAAGGGGATGACGGTTTTTATGAATTGGCAAACGGCTGTATTTGTTGCACCGTCGAAGAAGAATTTCTACCTGTCATGCAACAGTTGGTTGAACGTCGAGAGGATATTGATCATATCCTGATTGAAACCAGTGGTTTGGCCTTACCTAAGCCATTAGTGCAGGCATTTAATTGGCCCGGTATTCAAGAGCATTGTACGGTAGATGCGGTAATTACTGTGGTTGATGGCCCTGCGGTAGCCGCAGGACGTTTTGCCCATGATGAAGAAAAAGTTCAACAACAGCGTTTGGCCGATGACAGCCTTGATCATGACCCTAGTTTGCAAGAGTTATTAGACGACCAACTAAGTGCCGCGGATTTAGTGGTAGTCAGTAAAAGTGACTTGTTAAGCGAAGCGGAACAACAGCAAGTACAAAATGTCGTGAATACAGGCGTGCCTGCTAATGTGAAAACCGCCTACATCAATCATGGTATTGCCCCGTTGGATATGTTGTTGGGAATGGAGGCCGCGACAGAAACACGCATTGATGCAGTGCATAATCACCATGACCATCATCACGCTCACGGGGAAGAGCATGACCACGCCCATGATCATTTCGATTCATTCGTGTTGCGTTTTGGTGATGTGGATTCAAGTCAACTACAAAACGCCCTGACAGAGCTAATGAATCGCTACCATATTTACCGCATCAAAGGGTTTGCCGCGGTAAAGGCAAAACCCATGCGTCAAGTTTTTCAAGTTGTTGGTAAGCGTTTAGACCACTATTTCGATCGCCTATGGCGTCAAGACGAAGCACGTCAAACCCAGTTGGTTTTTATTGGCAAACAGCTTGATAAAACCGCAATAGAAGCGCAATTAAAGGCGCAATTGGCAGAGTAATGATTGGCCTAATGATGGGTCTTTTCGTTGGTGTTTGAACCTAATTTTTATTAATTAATAGTGATGACGGGAAGGGTGTAATGCATTTATTAGCCGCTAAACCGGGTGGTTTTGTCGATGATGAAGGCATTATTGATTTAAACCAAACCGCGGGTGATATCATCATCATGGCAGCAGCCGACTCATTGCTGAGTGCGTTAGCCCAAGGGGCTCAGCAATTTCGGCAAACCTATAAAGGACAGACACTGCCGACGATTCGTCTTGCGAATTGGATGCAGTTACTCAAGCCTGCGGCGTTTGATCTTTACGAAGACAAAGTGCTGGAGCACGCCAGCGTGGTGTTAGTGTCTTTTTTGGGGGGCAAGCACTACTGGCCCTATGGTTACGAGCGCCTTGTGCACTGGGCTGAAGCCAAAACCGGCCGTACGCTTATTCTCGTCCCTGGGGATGATGCGCCTGATCCTGATTTGCAAAGCGCCTGTCAACTTACTCCCAACCATCTTACCCAAGCAGAATATCAAGTTGTATGGCGCTATTTACGTCATAGTGGCCCTGATAATATCAAGGCATTACTGCACTATTTATGGTCACGTTTGCCGACTTATGAACCCCAAATACATGATAAAAAAGCGGCGCTTTTACCACCCAAAGAGCTAGGCAACTGCTTAATTTATCGCAATGGCACTAGCATCAGTTTGGCGCAGTGGCGGCAGTGTTTTCCCCATGCAAATTCTGTCTGTCTGGTTATTTTTTATCGTAGCCATTTGCAAAGCGGTAATACCGCCATGTTTGATGCCTTGATTGACATTTTACAGCAACAGGCATTGACGCCATTGGCTGTGGCCGTGACCTCTTTAAAAGACGATGAGGTACTGGAAAAACTCAATGTCTTGCTTGAGCAGACCAAGGTACAGATCGTATTAAATACCACGGGCTTTGCTACTAATAAATCGGGTAGCAATTCAGACAATAAATCTGGCAATCCTGCTTTAGGTGCAGCACCTACGGCTTTCGATTCGGTTTTTAATCGCTCTATGCCTGTGCTGCAACTGATTTTATCCAGCAGCACAGAAGAGGATTGGCATGCCCAAACGCAAGGGTTACGTCACCGAGATATGGCCATGCAGATTGTACTTCCCGAATTAGATGGTCGGATTATTACCCGCGCTATCAGCTTCAAAACCATGAGCCATTATGACGACGCCTGCCAGATTGATCTCGTACGTTATGCCATTCAACCTGAACGAGCTACTTTTGTTGCTCAACTGGCAAAAGCCTATATTCGCCTAGCCACAAAAACCAACAAAGAGAAGCGTATTGCGCTGATGTTAGCCAATTACCCGACCAAAGATGGGCGCATTGGCAATGGCGTTGGTTTGGACACGCCAGCGTCAACAGTACACATTTTACAAGCCTTGGCACGGTCTGGTTATTCGATTGATGAGTTACCAGCTAATGGCGATGACCTCATACAAACCTTGTTGGGCAGTATTACCAACAACCCAAACACACTGCATTACTTGGGCTGTTGGCAAAGTCTGGCGATTGATGACTATAAAACCTATTTCGCCTTATTGCCTGCCTCTGCTCAACAGGCTGTTATTGAACGTTGGGGGCAACCCGAAGAAGACCATAAGTGTCGTTGGCAAGACGGCGTTGCTCGTATCATGCTTGCCGGCATTCGCCTAGGCGATATTTTTGTTGGTATTCAACCTGCCCGAGGCTTTAATTTGGACTTGGTGGCCAATTATCATGACCCAGATTTAGTACCACCACACAGTTATCTTGCGTACTATTTTTGGCTACGCCACATCTACCAAGTTGATGCCATTATCCATGTTGGTAAACATGGCAACCTAGAATGGCTCCCAGGTAAAGGGGCAGCGTTATCGGATCAATGTTGGCCAGATATTGCTTTAGGTCCGACGCCTCATTTTTACCCTTTTATTGTTAATGACCCAGGTGAAGGCGCGCAAGCAAAGCGACGAACACAGGCTGCTATTATTGACCACCTCATGCCGCCGATGACCCGTGCAGAAAGTTATGGCGAATTGCTTGAGCTTGAAAATCTTGTCGACGAGTATTATCAGGCACTGGGCATGGATAAACGCCGTGAAGAGTGGCTAAAAGCGCAAATTATCGCCTTGGTAAAAAAGAGTCACTTACTGGAGGAATTAGAGGTTTCAACCCAAGGTGAGGTGGATCAAGACGATGCACTATTAATGTCATTAGATACTTATCTGTGTGAAATTAAAGATGCGCAAATTCGCTATGGTTTGCATCGTTTAGGGCAATTGCCGGCATTAGATAAATTGGCGGATACTCTGGTGGCATTACTGCGTTTACCAAGAGGGAAAGAACCTCAGGACATGGGTATTATTCAAGCGCTAGCGCAAGATTTTGGCTTTTTAGTGCCAGCACTGGATTTTAACCCTATGGCTGTGGACGTCTCTGATTGGCATGGGCCACAACCAGAGGTATTGCAAATGCTGGATTCCGCCTCGTGGCGAACCCATGCGGACACCAAAGAACGACTGGAGCGTTGTGCGGTAGAACTTATAAAATGCCATTTATTGAGCATGGAACAACTATTTAGCGTAGAACAACGATTGGATATGCCACAACACCACCTTCTAAATGAGCGTGAATTGCAAGCGAATTATCCCGCAACACATTTGGTGCTACAACAGGCCCGTCATATGTTAATCCCTGCCTTACAACAGAGTGCGATGGCTGAAATTGATGCCATTATAACCGGCTTGAATGCTGGCTTTATTCCACCAGGGCCCAGTGGTGCACCAACCCGAGGTCGATTGGATACCTTGCCAACAGGGCGTAATTTTTTCTCTGTTGATAATCGGGCAATTCCATCTGCTGCCGCTTGGGCCTTAGGGGAAAAGTCGGCACAGGCACTGATCGAACGTCATCTACAAAAGCATGGCGATTACCCGAGAACGCTTGGCTTGTCTGTTTGGGGGACGGCAACCATGCGCACAGGCGGCGATGATATTGCTCAAGCGTTAGCCTTGATGGGAGTACGACCAGTGTGGGCCGAAGGCTCAAATCGGGTGGTAGACATTGAGGTTATACCCTGTATGTTGCTTGGGCGACCGAGGGTTGACGTGACCCTACGTGTATCTGGCTTTTTTCGTGATGCCTTTGCCAATGTGATGCGTCTGTATCAGAAAGCGGTGGAAGCCATTGCCGCCTATGAAGAGCCAGGGCAAGACAATACAATTCGTGCCAACATCGAATCTCAAACAAAAAAGTTGCAACAACAAGGCATGTCACTTGAGCAAGCACGTCAACAGGCAAGTTATCGCGTGTTTGGTAGTAAACCGGGGGCTTATGGCGCTGGTTTACAAGGGCTGATTGATGAAGGCTGTTGGGACACAAGTGCAGATTTAGCCGAAGCTTATGTCAACTGGGGAGGCTATGCTTATGGTGTTAAAAATGCCCAAGGTCACTTTGATGGCATTGAAGCAAAAAACGCTTTTGTGCACCAGCTTTCTCAATTAGAAGCGGTAGTGCAAAATCAAGATAATCGAGAACATGATTTACTGGACTCTGACGATTATTATCAGTTTCAAGGTGGTATGACCAATGCCGTGCGAGCATATGGCCATGCTACGCCAGAGGTTTATCATAATGATCACTCTAACCCAGCAATACCAAAAGTACGGACACTGCAAGAAGAGCTGAATCGGGTAATTCGTTCCAGAGTGCTTAACCCAAAATGGATTCATGCCATGCAAGAACATGGCTATAAAGGCGCCTTTGAAATGGCTGCAACCGTAGATTACTTATTTGCTTATGATGCGACTACGGACCTTGTTGCCGATTATCAATATGAAAAAATATGCGACACCTTATTATTCGACAGCAATAATCAGGCCTTTTTAAGGCAAGCAAACCCCAATGCGTTGGAGGAAATGGCAGAACGTTTATTAGAAGCCTGCCAGCGAGGGATGTGGCAAGATGAGGCGAATTATGCTGAACGCCTCCAAGACTTGTTGCTTGATTTGGATCAGCAGCAAGAGCAAGCAAATTAAGTCATTATAATAATCACTGATTAAAGACTCATTAAAATTGATAGAGAAAATAGAGTACACCTCATGAAATACACAAACACACATGTAGAAGGCCTTGATAATGCAACTGTGCCAGCAAAGAAAGCGGGCATCATGATTTGTGGGCATGGCAGCCGAGACAAGGATGCTGAGCGTGAATTTGGTTTAGTGGCAAAAGGCTTAAAAGCCCGATTCCCTGATATGCCTGTTGAATATGGTTTTCTTGAGTTTTCCGCTCCGAATATTCACATGGGCCTTAACCAATTAGTCGCCCAAGGAGTCGAGCACATTTACGCTGTGCCGGGTATGTTGTTTGCAGCGACGCATGCGAAAAATGATATTCCTTCTGTTCTGACGACCTTTGCTGATAAAACGGCCTCGGTTGAGGTAACTTATGGCCGCGAACTTGGCCTGCAAGATGACATGATTGATGCGTTTCAAGCTCGTATTTACGAATCATTAGGCATAGACCCAAACCATGCGCCAGACAGCTTGTATGACACAATGCTGGTTGTTGTTGGACGCGGCACATCCGACACCCAAGCCAATGCCGAAGCGGCAAAACTGACGCGCATCGTTAATGAAAATATGGGCTTTGGTTGGGCCGATACCGTGTATTCTGGTGTGACGTATCCCTCAGTTGGCGAAGGCTTGGAAAGACTTGTCAAACTTGGTTTTAAGCGTATTGTCGTTGCGCCGTACTTTTTGTTTACAGGACGTTTGATAAAACGTATTCAAGGCTATGTGGATAAGGTCGCGGCAGAATACTCTGATATTGAATTTATTCAAACGCCTTATTTAAATGACCATCCAAAAGTAATTGATGCGTTTGAAAATCGGGTATTGGAAATAATGTCGCCCAGTCACGCCATGACAGAAGAGACATTGATGCATTCATTTCAGCGTCGTCTGGCGGCTGGGGAAGTGGACGTCCACCATCATCATGCGGAATATATTGACCCAGAAGATGATACGCAGGGCTTGTCTGTATCCGATCATGTTCATCATCATGACCATACGCATGATCATGGCCATAGCCATGAACATCACAGTCACAATCATGGCCACAGCCATCATCACCATGACCACGGTCATAGCCACGGCGTTTATCGACATATAGCGCACCCTTTGGGGCCAAGAACCATGATAGGAGAAGGCATTTGCTGCTGTTTTATGGGCCAATTTCCACAAGCAATTTTGGATGAAGAGCAAGAAAAAATAACCGAAGATTGTACAAAAACAGCATTAGCCCATAGAAGGTAAACAGGCTGAATGGAAAAAACATTCGTGTTATTGGTGAAGAATATACCTTTTTTAACGTAATGCACTAAGCTAAGTATGAGTGCTTTATATCTCGACTTTCTATATCGGTCTTCTACCTCGCTATAGAAAAAGTCAGGGAGTTTGTAGAAACAGGAATACTTTTTAATGCAGCCAATAACCCGACCACTTATTTTAAAGCAGGCGTTTTTATCAGTATTAATTGCGGTCCTTCTAAGTATGGGGATTAGCTCATTAACATTTTCTGAAGCAGCACAAGAGACTCGTGTATCCGTGGCTAAAGAATATGAGCGATTGCTATCCCTAGTAGAAGTATCATCCGAATACGCAGCATTTAATCGAGACGATATATTTGCCGAGAGAATCGTCAGCGAATTGCTTAACCAACCCCTAATTTATCGGGCTGAGCTCGCTTATCATGATGGTGATATGCTGGCATCAAAACAGAATTTTGATATACGAGATCGGCTCTATAGTTGGATATCCCAGTTAATTTTTCCTGAAGTCGGTCATTACACAAGATCACTGTACTACGAACCAGAAGATAAGTTTGTGGGTAAATTGAGCATTTGGGTTGATCATGATGTGTTTGGTAAGAACTTTATTGATAAGCAATTAGACGAATTTGTCGCCTTGTTGCTGGAAAACTTATTACTAACGATGGTGATCTGTTTTCTACTATTTGTGTTTGTTATGAACCCCTTAAATCGACTAACGAAGGTTTTGAGAAAACACGGTGACGACATTTCTAAACCGCTGCCTAAATTAGACGATGCCTATTTCGCCCATAATGAATTGGGCGCGTTAAGTGATACGTTTAGTCAACTTTGGCAGAAATTATCTGAGGCCTCAAAAGCGCTTGAACGCAGCGATACTTATTCAAAAGCGATCATTTCTCAGGCTGGTGATGCGATTTATATTGCCGATGTGGATGGTCAAATTGCCTTAGCAAATAAAGAAGCAGGCAGAATCATTGGTATCGATCGAAGGAAACTTGAAAGCATGAATTTGCGTGACTTGCACGCCAATGGCACATGGCATCGTTTCTATCAGATACTCATTCAACAGCCTTTGGATGTGCCTAGAACCGTTGAAACCCAATATCAGTCTTTATCTGGTGAGATTATTCCTATTGAAATTCGTTTAATCAAATACGTCTTACATGAAGAGGCAGAGGTTCTTATATTAGCCCGTGATATCTCATCGAGAAAAAAAGCAGAAGATGAAATACATCAGCTTGCCTATTACGATGGCTTAACTAATCTCCCCAATCGACACCTAATTATGGAGAAACTAAGAGAGGCAGTGCTCTCTTGTCGTCGAGACAACATCAAAGGTGCCCTACTATTGTTAGACCTAGATCGCTTTAAAAACATTAATGACTCATTAGGGCACGATGTTGGTGATCAATTATTACAGGTGGTTGCAAAAAGTTTTGATCAATTAGCACTCGGTGATATTACCGTTGGGCGTTTAGGTGGTGATGAGTTTGTTTTTCTGATTCCTTACTTGGAAGGCGATGACGAAAAATCCAAAACACAAGTTGCTGGCTTTGCAAAGCAAGTTGTGGATCTCTGTAATAAAACTCATCATGTTGGTCCCCATGAACTGCATTTATCCGTCAGTATTGGTATTACTTTTTTTACCGGTCAAGAAGAACAAGTTGGTATTTTACTCAAACAAGCCGATACGGCTTTATACAATGCCAAAGATGCAGGGCGGCACACATATCGTTTTTATGAACCTGAAATGCAAGCGGTTATTGATGATAGGTTGGCCTTGGAAAAAGGCTTGCACAGAGCCTTATTGCATCAAGAGTTCGAGCTTTACTATCAACCACAAAACCGTTTTGATGGTGAATTAATTGGCGCAGAAGCGTTAATTCGTTGGCGAGATGGCGATCAAGGCTTTATCCCGCCCAACAAATTTATCCCTTTAGCGGAAGAACTTGGCGTCATTATTACTTTAGGCGAATGGGTAATTGAATCCGCTTTTGATCAATTAAAACAATGGATTGATGTAGGCCTTTGGCGCACTGACTGGACATTATCCATCAATGTGAGCCCTTTACAGTTTCAGCACCCTGAATTTATTCACATTGTTGAAAGACTACTGAAAAAGTACAGCATACCGGCGGATTTGGTTGATTTTGAGTTAACCGAAAACACACTGTTAAATGATTTAAAAAGCAGTAAAGAGAAAATGGAACATATTCGTTCTTTAGGTATCCATCTCTCCATTGATGATTTTGGTACAGGGTATTCCTCACTGCGTTACTTGAAAAATTTGCCAATTTCTCGTTTAAAGATTGATCAAGCTTTTGTACGTGATTTGCTGGTGGATATGGATGACGCAGCAATTGTCAGTGCCGTAATTGCCTTAGCTGGCGCCCTTAGTATTGAAGTGATTGCCGAAGGCGTAGAAAGTAGAGAGTTGCTGGTTCGATTGCAAGAAATGGGTTGCAAGATTTATCAGGGTTATTTATTTGGTAAACCTACAGCCCCCGAACGCTTTGTTCGTGAACATTTACATCATTAGGTACAATCAGATGGTTAGCCTGAGGATTTGCCAAGAGTCATGGCTTTTCTTCTATGTGGTTGTGGCATCCAACGACGCGCAGGCTTGAACCAATAAAAGCCTTGTCCTTCATCGCATTGCAAACTGGTTAAGTAATCCAATTGGTTTTTTGTTTCAACGGATTTAGCAATCACCTTTATCTGCAAATTTTTACCTAAGTCAATAATAGCTTTTAAAAGTGCTTGATCAGTTTTAGTGCTGTATGCATCACACAAGAAACTGGTATCAATACTGACTGCTTCAACCGGTGATGCGCTTAGTTTTCGTAAAGAAATTAAATGCTTACCAAAATCATCAAGAGTGATAGCAACTCCAAGCTCTGCTAATTTAGTAAAGGATTGCCATGCATAACTGGAGCCGGTAGCTAAAACACTATCCGAAACTTCGATGCTTATACTGTTACCGTTAATCTGATAACGGCTTAATAAAGGGACTATAACCGTATCAACGAAATTAGCCTGTTTAAGTGAATGATGCGACACATTAATAGCAATTTTGAGATCACTTTGTATGGTATGCCAGCGTGTTAATTGTTGGCATGCCTGCTCTATAACCCATTGATCAACTTGCTCGATTAAGCCTGCCTCTTCTGCCAAGGGGATAAACTGTTCTGGGGGGATATTGCCTAAATTTGGATGACGCCAGCGAATCAGTGCTTCGACTGTGCGAATATTCCCCGACGATAAATCTACCCTTGGCTGATAATAGAGCTGAAAGTGTTCATCTGGATTTTTCAGTGCCTGATTTAAAACAGCGGTTAGGTTGAGTATTTCCGCTTGTCGAGTTAGCAAATCGTCGGCATACATTTGAATTTGATTGGGACCATGCAAGCGGGCATTGTGCATGGCCAACTCTGCGTTTTTCACTAATTCTTCAGCATTGCTGCCGTGGGTAGGGTAGTTGACGATACCAATATTGGAAGAAATAGGGTGGGCATGTTGCCCTATTTGGATGGGTTGATTGATGCTGTTTATCATTTTTGTCGCCAGCTTTTCCATAGCTCCTAAACTATTACTGCGTTGCAACAATATGGCAAACTCAGAGTAATTCACATGGGCAACGGTATCGCTGCTCCTTACCTCTGCTAATAGTCGATTACCAGAAGAAGCAATGATATCTTTATTATCATTCGAGGTGCTGTTGGCTTGTAAATTAAAGGATAGACGCACATAAAAAATAAAAAACTGTTGTTCATGACGCTTTGCCTGATCAAGAGCCTGATTCAAACGATCGAAGAAGAGAGCCCGATTGGGTAACGAAGTGACTTGATCATAATAGGCAAGGTAATTTTCCTGATCGATAAAAGCACGCTGATGAAGTTGTTGCGAGCGTTCATGGGCACTTAACAGGATTCGACTAATTAATGGAATGTTATTAAAACTTTGCGAGGGAATGATATCAAACGCCCCAGCCTGCAAGGCAGCTAATGACATATCACTATCATGAGACACTACAAGAATAGGCTGCTTTTTGAGTAAAGAAGAAAGAATGGGCAAGGCTTCGACGGCATTCGCATCAGGTAAATACATGCTCAATAGAATGACGTGATATACATGGTGTTTTAAGTGATGCCGCGCTTCTTCTAATGACTTAATTCTGTCATGAGCAAATGATATGTTACTGACCTCTAACACTCGGCGTATGGCTCGATAATGGGTATTGTTACTCTCAATAACAAGTACTTTACAGTCTGAGGTTTGCGTATTCATGATAAGGTAGGATAGTCTCTCGCAGGCATTATATAACCATATACTTATTATTGGCTTATCTAGTTATATAAAAGCCTTAACAGTGAGTAAACCTTATTTATGTAATGTTTTTTACAAATGATCAAAAAGCAGACTTTCGGCTATCACTAATTAGACCCACTATGAACTTATCTTTATTTGGTATTATTTTCTTACTATGCAGCTCTTTATTACATGCGACTACCCCATCAAATTTGATTTCAGAAGGCGGCTTTCTAGACGATAGTGTTCTAGACGGTAATGTTCCTGAAAGCAAGACGTCAGACAATAAAATAATAACAAGTCGTATTGCCCAGCGCCTAGCGCAGGAAAATAGTAATTTAGCAAATGCCTTTGCTTTAACGCCCCATAAACCAAATTACTTTTTCCCCTTTCATTATCAAACCGATATCAACGATGACAACTTTTTGCCAGAAAATGCAACGGCAGATAAAGTTGAGTTTGTGTTTCAATTTAGTGCCAAAGTAACCTTGGTTGATGGTCTTTTTGGTGAACATACCCGACTGTGGGCAGCTTACACTCAAAAATCGCTTTGGCAATCTTACAATACAGACAACTCGTCGCCGTTTCGGGAAACGAACTACGAGCCTGAAGTATTCTTAGGTATAGACCTATCGGACAGTGATAATCCACTTAAGCCGGATTATTTAACCCTTGGTTTTAATCATCAATCAAATGGGCGTGGCGGCGATACTTCCCGCTCTTGGAACCGTTTATTTGCGGAGTTGTTTTATGAATCAGGCAACACCGTTATGATCGTTAAACCTTGGTATCGTTTACCTGAAGACGATGAGCTAGATAACAATCCGAATATTGAGCGCTACTACGGCTATGCAGAACTTCAGTTCTTACATACCCTTAATCAATATCAAATCGAATTTATGCTGCGTAACAATTTACGTGCAGGAAACCGTGCAAAAAACAAAGGAGCTGTACAAGTTGGTGTGAGTTTCCCACTTATTGGTAAGTCACGTGGTTACATTCAATATTTTAATGGGTATGGACAATCTTTAATTGAATATGACGAACGCATTCAAAGTTTGAGTGCAGGCATTCAGCTAACAAGTTGGTTGTAGTATTGAGCACTTTTCACACTTGTCTCGATGGAACCCTATTCCCACACCAATCAAGATGCAGGAATAGGGTGGTTGGTTTTCGTTTTACATTTTGGCGTTTACTTTTAATAACGCCACACCTTTCGGTTTCAGATCAAACTTATTGCTCATGCTGTTGCCAGTGAATAAGTTTGTCACCTTGGCAGGCGTTTTCCCTTTAATATTAAGGTCCAATTGCGCCATGTTTTTACCAATGTTCAAGACAACCACTAAATAACTGCCATCGGCTTGCTTGATGGCGCGCCAAGTGCTGCCTTTGTGATCAGTACCATTATTTTCAACAAGGTTGATATCAGGTAAACCAGCTTTGGCTTGTTGCAAAGCAGCTTGTCTGATTTGCGGGATACTGTCTGTATCCAATACAAGCAGTTTGCCATTGCTTTGTGTGAGTTGTTTGCTGTGCTGTTTGCCGTACTCATCCATGCGCAGACTTTTATCGTTATCAACAATCACAGTGCCGCCATTATCGAGATAGTTTTGCAGAGACTGCAACTCGTCGGCGGTAACATATTCGGTACGGTACACAACTACAGCATCCCAATTGGCATTATCCTGTTTCTTGATGATATTTTCGGTGGCAAAACCGACAGGGAAACCATCGAAGAACATGCTTTCATACAGCTTAAACTGCTGGCTCATATGATATTGTTTGTTGATCGCTGAGGTTTCAGAATGGAATAAACGTATTGGACGACGCTGTTCACGGAGCGCAATGATTTCTTCAGCAAAACTGTTTAAATCATACATTACTTGCGTGTAGGCATTGGCGATATGTGGCTGCTGGTTTACTGACCCAGCAAACGAACCAGCAAGCGCAGGATCAAAAAAGTCTAAATCACCTTCAAGACGATCTTCTGGGGAACCGTCTGGGTCACGCGCCCAAAACCAAGCCATATTGGCGTCCATACCCTGTAGTGTAGCGAGCCAATAAACGCTGTGAACATAATCCACCGAGGTATCCAACTTACGCCACCAAGAGGCGGATAAGAAGTGAGATTCAGAATTCACATGAATCTTATTCGGCGCCACTGACTCCATAAAGTCATAGCTAAAGCTTAGTTCTTCCCAGAACCAACTGTAGTGGGATTCCCAAGCTTCTGGCTTTTTGTAGTTTAGGTGTCGTGTTTCACGGGTTTTGGCATCGTCACCTATCATGGACGTCAGCTCAGTTAACGCTTCGACATCAATACCGTGAGAACGAACATTCTCTGTAAAGGTGTTTGGCATGATTTTGACGCTGGTGTCTGCATCTGGATTGCCTTTGCGTAGCTCTCCCTGCAAATAACTAAACCAATCTGTTACTCGGTCCATATTGTAACGTGACCAGTCATACCAGCTAGGTTGACCACGAGTGCCACGATCATTTGGAACGTCATAGGCAACGCTATCAAAGTTAGCAAAGTTGCTATTCCAATTGCTGTTTAGTTCACTGATATTGTTGTCGTATTTGTTACGTAACCAAGTCCGAAAGCCATTCAAGGTATAAGAACTGATGTTGTTCATTTCTTGAAAGTTGTGACTCCAATGGCCTTTCTCAGAGTACCAATGAGGCTCGTTCGACAAGATATAACCTAATTGACTAACTTTTTTGTCTTTGGTCAGATCACCTGTGTGTTTGGCAATTTTGCCCCAAATGTCTCTGGCAAGAGGGTTATCAATATCGTACCCAGTGAAGAGAGAACGGCCCTTGCGAATTTCAGGTTCTAATGCTTCTGCCCAAGCGGGAATCCCCATATTCCAATAAATTAAAAAGCCAACATTACTGTTATCAATTTCCGTGACTTCTTTCATTAAACTTTGATCAAATGTGCCATCTTCGTTCAACAAAAACGAGTTTATGGCGCGGTCATGATCAACAGGGTAAAGGTTTTCCCCCCCGTGATAAATGGCGCCTAAGTGATCGTTGTATACATCCGTATCTGTCAGTGGGCGTCCTACCGATTTTGAGAAGTAATCATAAAGGAAGATGGGTTTACCATTACTCAATAGCATGTTGTCTGCCACAGTAATATTTTGCCAGTCCACTTTTGGAACGGGGCGACGGGTTATTTTACCGCTGATGACTTGAGCAAGCTCGGCGATGCTCGCATCAAGAATCTCGATGACCTTTTTACGCTCAAAGTCAGGAAGGTCGTCAGCGAGTTGGTCTTTTTTCTCTCGGTAGGGGTAGTATTGCTCAAACATAAACGCAACAGCGTCGCGGTTTGCTTCATCCCAATTGGCAAATTTTAAAAATTCATTTGCAAACCAGAGGGTTGTTTCTTCTCGAGTGGTATCAAAGCCTTTATCTTTGGCATCCTTGACTTGATTCTGCAAGAGGGTAATTTTGGCACGCGCTTGTTGCTCGTATGCGCTTTGAGTAGCTTGTATGGTCTGTAGTGTTTGTCCAGGTACAAGAGGGTCTGCAACTGTGTAAGCCGTTGTTAAACTCAATGGCAACACAATTGCACAGCGAAATATCTGCTTAATCATAATGGCTCTCTAACATTCTTGTTTTTATTTAAGTAGCTGAGTTTAGAAGAGTATTAGCTCTTAAAAACATATAAATATATAGATCATATGTTTGAATATTTCAAATCAATTTTCACTTTGTTGGTGTCTGTTGCAGCATTATTAGCAGTGTTAATAGCGTCTAAGTCCTTATACAAGACTCGCTGTACTCGTTAGGCGTTTTAACTTTTGTCATTAAATATTCATATAACGGCAACCGAATTGACATTTTTCTCAACTAGGCTGATAGATAAAAGCGAGGAATATGTCATGAATATATTAGAGAGTATTCACAACAAAGACGTACAGACATTTTACTGGTGCATGGCAAGAAAACATCGAGCCCTGATGACATCATTAAGCCGCTTCATTTCCCATAGTGCAGATGGTCATTTGTATGCTGTTCTGGCACTATTTCTTTACTATATTGGCAAAACCGATGTCCTGACTATGTTGGGTGTGGCATTCTGTTTTGAGCGCATCTTATATTTTATTATGAAGAAGGGCTTTAAACGTAATCGTCCTTCTGCTGCCCTAGAAAATTTCCGTAGTTTTATTCAACCCTCAGATCAATTTTCGTTTCCCTCTGGTCATACATCTGGTGCGTTTTTAGTGGCGTATTTTCTGACCATGCTACTGCCTGAGTTTTATATGCTCTGGTACAGTTGGGCTGTGTGTGTTGGTTTATCACGAGTCTTCCTAGGCGTACACTTTCCGACGGATACTGCCATGGGAGCCATTTTAGGTACCATGAGTGCCATCCTCATAGTCGGAGCTTTGTCCTAATGAAAATCTTTTATGGGGTACAAGCAACAGGCAATGGTCATATTACCCGTGCTAGAGCGATGGCGCCGCTATTAAAAGACGCTGGAATCGAGGTAACGTACCTTTTCTCTGGTCGAGATGAAAAAGATTTTTTTGACATGGAGTGTTTTGGTGACTACCAAGTGGCGAAGGGGCTGAGCTTTGTAACAAAAGATGGCGCTTTGCAATTGATGGCGACGTTACAGCAAGCCTCCATACGCCAATTGTTTGCATCCATCAAGCAACTGGATTTAAGTGGCTATGACTTAGTATTGACCGACTTTGAGCCTATTACGGCATGGGCGGCAAAACGTCAGGGGAAACCCTGTATCGGCCTTGGGCATCAATATGCTTTTGCACAAGATGTGCCTAGGTACAGAAAAGACCCAATTGGCAGCTTAATTATGAAGTGCTTTGCTCCTGCACCAATCAAACTTGGGGCACATTGGCATCATTTTGGTAGCGATATATTGCCGCCTATTATTCATGTTGATCAAGGGGTTAATGCGACCTTAAAAAATAAGGTGCTGGTCTATTTGCCGTTCGAAAAAACCGAAAAAATTATGGCGCTACTCAGCCCCATAAAAGACTATCAGTTTCATTTACATTGCAAAGACATTGCCCCAGGGGAGTATGGCAATATCACAGTACACCCATTTAGTTTAAATGGCTTCAAAAGCAATCTACAAGAAAGTGAATCTGTGTTGTGTAATGCTGGTTTTGAACTGGTGTCAGAGTCGTTGCAAATGGGCAAACGTATCATGGTAAAACCGTTAAAACGGCAGGTAGAACAACTTTCTAATGCCTTAGCGCTTGAATCATTGAGCTACGCGAAAGCCATCAATGTACTCTCAACATCCGCCATAACAGACTGGCTCAACACAGGGAAAGTAGTGAAATGCCATTACCCTGATGTTGCTCAAGCGGTAACCAATTGGCTTAAAAATGGGGCGGTTGAACCCATTTCAAACTTGTGTGCCGACCTTTGGCAGCAAGCAGAAACCAGCAAAACTGTCTCTTAATTTTTCTCTTTCAATTAACCATCCTCAAGTGTTAAGCCAAACGGATTTGGCATTAGCTCATCACTTCTCTTTTATTACCACGAAACTTTTTTAAGAGATTTACCGTATAAAAAGTACATTGCCGTATTTTGTGATTAGAAAATACGGCAGTTTGATTACCTCTATTGCTCTCAATATTGAATAGTAATCCGAGTTGGCAGAGTAGGCTAAAAGTGCGCTGTTTTTTGTTCTGTAAAAGTGCTCTTTATCTAAGAGGAACTATCTATCTCTCCCATGAGCAGCTTCCTCTATCAGCCCTAGCTTTTCACAAAATCGGTGCTATAACTATATGTCGGTCTACGGTGTTTTTGGAAAATAGCAAGAGGCTATTTCCTGAGCAACGTCGATTCATTATGAGGAAACAACTCTAAATAGCAGGTAATGTTTGTCGCTTATGTAGAACGTGTTAACCCCTTCGCAATAGATACGTTTTACGGATAGTGGAAGTAATTATTCAGATGGAGACATTCTATGGGGACAGCGCCTATTATAATAACAGGAGGCGGTAGCCGTTTAGGCTTTTTTACCGCAATGGCGTTACAACAAGATGGACACCAGGTAATTATTACCTATCGAAAAAGCAGGGAAGAACTCAAGCAATTAGAAGATGCTGGAGTTGTATGCATGCAAGCAGACTTCTCGACACAAAGTGGCATTGACGTATTTTTGCAGGCAATTAAAACGCAATACAGCAGTCTTAGAGGCATTATTCATAACGCTTCTGAATGGCTCGAAGAAGGAGAGTGTGAACCTCATATCTTAATGGAAAAAGTATGGCAAATTCATATGAATGTACCATACCAACTCAATATGGCACTGGCTGAGCTCTTGCAGAATAATGCCTCTACAGGGGCATATTCCGACATTATTCATATTACTGATTATGTTGCTGAAAATGGTAGTACTCACCATATTGCTTATGCGGCAAGTAAGGCCGGTCTAGCCAATCTTACTCTATCATTTGCCAAACGATTTGCACCGCGTGTAAAAGTCAACTCGTTGGCTCCAGCCTTGTTAGCTTTCAATGAAAGTGACGACCTTGAATATCGCCAAGAACGATTAAAAAAGTCTTTGTTAAAAGTCGAACCAGGCTTTGATGAAGCAATAAAAGGGATTCGCTTTATTTTGCAAAGCAACTATATGACAGGCAGAGCATTGGCATTAGATGGCGGTCGGCATCTGGTTTAGATTTTTCTCATGTTTTGTACATGTTTAGGAATGAAGAGAGTAATAGGGTGGATAGTGGCAGAATAAATCTTAACTTTAATTGTAAGTTCAGGGTTGTTTCTCATCCAATTATCCATAAATAGTAGTCAGGTTTACGCTTGGTGAAAGCCAAGAGTGTTTAATATTAGGGTGATATTATGAAAGCTGCACAGGGTTCTAAAGCGGTAGTAAATGAACTACTGAGTGCTGAAGCTGTTGCTGTTCGCCAAGCATTGGTTGAACACGGCCTAGAAACACCAATGGTGCCAAATAGCTTAACGGCAAAAGAAAAGTATCAACGAATTCAGGCATCGTTTGTCGACATAGCAAAAACGTTGGGCCTGGATTTAGACGACGACAGTTTGGCCGAAACACCTCACCGAATTGCAAAAATGTACATCAAAGAAATTTTTGCTGGATTAGATTATAGCCACTTCCCCAAAATTACTGTCATCGAAAATAAGATGCAGTTAACCGAAATGGTGAAAGTGAAATCCATCAGCCTTACTAGCACATGTGAACATCACTTTGTGACAATCGATGGAATGGCAAGTGTCGCCTATATTCCTAAGAAAAAAATCATTGGGTTGTCAAAAATTAATCGCATAGTTCGTTTCTTTGCTCAGCGCCCCCAAGTACAAGAACGATTAACTCAGCAGATTCTAGTGGCACTACAAACCTTGCTCGATACTGATGATGTGGCTGTTTCTATGGATGCAACCCACTATTGTGTTAAAGCGCGAGGCGTGATGGATGCAAGTTCATCAACGCAAACAATGGCTCTAGGAGGCGTATTTAAAAATACGGATACAGCGAAAGCAGAATTTCTTCGCTACTGAGAAAAGTATTCGAACAATTGTACTAGTATAGAAAAAGACCCCCAGTAGTTGGCGATCCCAATTACTGGGGGTCTTTTTATTATTCGAAGAAATTGGTATATAGGTGTTGATCTGATTAGTCAGAAACACCTGATGATAAAGTAACGCGTATTCAATTTAAGGCAAATGATATGGCAGTAAGTTTGTTTGATTTGTTCAAAGTGGGTATCGGCCCCTCAAGTTCTCATACCGTAGGTCCTATGTTGGCGGCACAAAAATTTGCTCAACAGTTATTGACCGGCAAAAAACTTAATCAAGTCGCCAAACTATCTTGCCATTTATATGGTTCTTTAGGCGCAACGGGTAAAGGTCATGGTACAGGCGAAGCCGTTTTGATGGGGCTAGAAGGTTCTTTACCAGAAACAATTGATCCAGATACAGTTAACGAGCGAGTATCTAGGATTAAACACCAGCAATCCCTTGCGCTATTACAACAACATCCGATTCCTTTCTCCATTGACTCAGACCTTATTTTTTATCGACGTGAAAGTCTTGCCTACCATGCAAACGGCATGAAACTACAAGCGTATGATGACGCACAACAGCTTTTGTTAGAGAAAGTCTATTATTCGGTTGGTGGTGGTTTTGTGGTGCAAGAAAATGATCAAGGCGAAATACAGATTGTTGAGGATACCACCGAGTTACCCTTTGCTTTTCATAGTTGTGCTGAATTATTAGCACTATGCTCACAGCATAAGATGACCATTGCCGAAATCGTGTTAGAAAACGAAAAAGTATGGCGAACTGAAGCAGAAATTCGTGCCGGTATTCTTTCTTTATGGCAAACCATGAAAGCCTGTATCGATAAAGGAATGCGTAGCGAAGGTACTTTGCCAGGAGGTTTAAAGGTAAAACGACGAGCGGCTTCTCTGTACCGAGATTTAAATCAAAAAACAGCGATGGATATGATTACGCCATCACTTGGGGCAATGGATTGGGTTAATCTTTATGCGCTTGCTGTTAATGAAGAAAACGCCGGAGGAGGGCGAATTGTAACCGCACCAACCAACGGTGCTGCTGGCATTATTCCTGCCGTATTAAACTACTATTGTGATTTTTGCCCGCGATCGGATAAAGATGGCATCATCAAGTTCATGCTAACGGCAACGGCAATAGGGTCTTTATTTAAAGAGAATGCCTCCATTTCTGGTGCTGAAGTTGGATGTCAGGGCGAAGTGGGTTCCGCATGTGCAATGGCTGCGGCGGGCCTTGCGGCAGCGACAGGAGGCTCACCAGCACAAATTGAAAATGCCGCAGAAATCGGCATGGAGCATAACTTAGGTTTAACCTGTGACCCTATCGGTGGATTAGTGCAAGTGCCTTGTATCGAACGTAATGCAATGGCAGCAATGAAAGCCATCAACTCCGCCTCTATGGCGTTAAGGGGCGATGGAACACACTATGTTTCACTAGATAAAGTGATTAAGACGATGCGTGATACGGGCAGAGATATGAATGACAAATACAAAGAAACCTCACGAGGTGGGCTCGCCGTTAACGTGATTGAATGTTAAACGCTTTGTTGCTCTGCACTACTCGGTTTCACTCTGTATTATCTGACCTAAACTATTCATTATTTGATCTAAATTGTGCATTATCTGACCTAAATAGAGACTTTGGCCCCATATCTTGGTAGCGCAAAGAGGAGTAGTAAAAGTGACTAAAAAAACCATATAACATTGTGGCAATAGTCACTATTTTCAGGCCACGGTCTCTTAGGCAAGGTATTCGACAAAACTGTATAAATACTTTCGCCCATCTCTTCAGCAAAAACTTACTTGAAAACTTGTTTCTTCTGTTTGTGGCAGGATAAAATGACATTTTCGTTTCAATTTTGTAACAAAAATGTGTCAGTGTGTAGATTGAACTCCTTATCCTTAATTCCTTTCCATTAACTAGAGAACCACCCGAATGAGTTTTGTGAAAACAGTTGTTATTGATGAACAAATTAAACCAAATATGGATATTATTCGGCTAACGACAGCCATTCTGTTTGTACTTATTACTGGCTGGTATGCAGCCATGAATAATGCAGAAATATCAAATATCTCTATTTTAGCTATTGCTGCGGCAATTGGGGCGTATATGGCGTTAAATATTGGCGCCAACGATGTCGCAAACAATGTTGGACCTGCGGTAGGTGCGAAAGCATTAAGTCTGACAGGGGCGATTTTAATTGCCGCTATTTTTGAAGCATCTGGAGCCTTAATTGCTGGTGGTAATGTAGTCAGTACCATTAAAAAAGGCATTATCAATCCAAATGCGATCGCCGACAGCATGACATTTGTGTGGGTGATGATGGCGGCCTTGCTAGCTGGGGCAATATGGTTAAATCTAGCAACCTATTTTGGTGCGCCAGTTTCCACTACCCATTCTATTGTCGGTGGTGTGTTAGGCGCTGGTATTGCTGCTGGTGGTTGGGGCATAGCGAATTGGGGGCAAATGTTAGCAATCGTTTCCAGTTGGGTTATCTCGCCGGTATTAGGCGGCTTAATTGCGGCGGCATTTCTCATTTATATTAAACGAGCCATTACCTATCAGAACGACATGATTGATGCCGCTAAACGAGTGGTGCCTTTGTTAGTAGGGATCATGGTGTGGGCATTTTCAACCTACTTAATTCTTAAAGGCCTCAAAGCAATTTGGAAGGCTGACTTTATCACTGCCTTGGGAATCGCATTTGTCTTTGCGTTAGTGGCGTATTTCATCGTGCGTCCTTTAGTTAATAAAGCCTCACATGCACTGAAAAACACGAAAGAAAGTGTCAACGATTTATTTACCATTCCACTTATTATTTCTGCGGCGCTATTAAGCTTTGCTCACGGTGCAAATGATGTTGCTAATGCCATAGGCCCTCTGGCTGCAATTAACGATGCGCTGTTGTCGGGTACGATTTCGAACAAGGCTGAAATTCCGCTTTGGATCATGCTCGCAGGGGGTCTTGGTATCGCACTTGGGCTAGCACTGTATGGCCCTAAATTGATTAAAACTGTGGGCAGTGAAATCACAGATTTGGATAAAACACGGGCATTTTGTATTGCAATGGCTGCGGCCATTACCGTTATTATCGCCTCCCAACTTGGTTTGCCTGTTAGCTCTACTCATATTGCTGTTGGTGGTATTTTTGGTGTTGGCTTTCTACGCGAATATTTAAAGCAGTCGTACGCTAAAAAGTTGAATGCTTTGGTTGAGCATTCAGAAAAATCTGGTTTAAATCAAACAGAAATCGAAGCTTTTATTACGGAGTTTCAGAGTGCAAACCTAGAAGGTAAGCGAGCAATCCTGCGAAGCATTAAGAGTAAAAAAGATACAACACCTATCTCCAAAAAAGAGAGAAAAGGACTGCAAAAAGCCACTAAAAAGGAATTAGTTAAGCGTTCTGTATTACTTAAAATTGCAGCTGCTTGGATTGTGACGGTACCTGTTTCCGCGTGTTTATCCGCCATTATCTTTTATATTTTAGTAGGCTATAACCTTGTAAACGCCTAAACAACAGGTATTTGAGGGCAGTAAAGTGAATATATGTTTACTGCCTTCTCTGTTTGATAAACTTTTTGTAATACTTTTCTTCGCTTCTTTTTTCTCTATCTACTACTTCTGTTTCTTGATGAATTAATGCCAAATAGGCAATAAAAGTGCTTTAAATGCCGTTATATTGTACAATGATAGTGGAAATAATTTACTAAAATGTTGGTCGATTATAAAAACTTCTACAACACTTTGGCTAAACAATGGTTTTTTCTTTGTTACAAAAATGGGTACAGGTATAGTGAAAGTGGCGCTTTTTTCATGAGCAATCAAATAATGGTCTGTCAAATAAACAGTAAGGCAAATCAATGTCAGTAATTATTGTAACTGGATTGCTGTTACTTGGTGGTGGCCTCATAGGTTTTATCATTTACTTGCAGTTAAAAGAGCAAGCCCGTATTGATAAGCTTAGGAAAGTTGCTGCTCTCAATAATCAAACAAGACAAGTCAGACACTATTTGGATGATTTACCTGCGCAGTATCAACCTAAAGATATGCGTCTTTGGCTTTTTTCACGTCTTCTGGATATTTTTGATGAACTGCAACGTTTGTCCCCGGATGAGAAAACACGTAATCGACGTCAACGTGTAGCAGAAGAACTGGAAGTTTTTAAAAGTAGTAAACAGAAACGCAAAGCCAAAGCAATTAGTGATGAAATGATGGTCATTAATCTAAGACGTTTACTGGATTCTCTTTCTAACTTTTTAGAAATCTCAGTTCGTAATAAAAAATTGGATAAAGAAACCTTCGAACGCTACAGTCAAAGTATTGCCTTTAACCGCTATAAATTGAGTTCTGATAATAAAGCATTCGTAGCTCGTCGTGCTTTTCTATCTGGTAACTTGGAAGAAGCCATTGAATTATATAAAAAAGCGTTAGTCGATTTAGAACCCATTCAAGGCATGGACGGCTGTAAAGAGTTAGAAGATAAACTCAAACAAATGGTTGTTGAAATCGAAAGTGACCTGAAATTGCAGCAAGAAGAAGCGGCGAGGTTAGCGGAACAAGAAGATGAAGAGTTGACGGAGGAGTGGGATAAATTCATGGAAGATGACGATGGTTTTACCAAGAAGAGAACATTCTAACAGGTTGTTATATTTATTCTTTTGTCCACCCTACAAGCTTTTTTCGTTTCAATCGTTTCTTTGTTAATTTATGCTATTCATTCTATTAAGTTAAGCGGCCTTTTGCCGCTTTTATTATGAGATAAGCAGTATGGCGTTCGCTTTATTATCGGTATTTATTCCCACCTTCTTTTTTGTTTCTATCACCCCAGGTATGTGTATGACACTGGCAATGACTCTTGGTATGACGCAAGGAATTAAACGTACACTGTGGATGATGTTCGGTGAGTTAGTTGGTGTTGGACTCGTGGCGATTGCGGCTGCCGTTGGAGTGGCTGCTTTTCTACTAAACTATCCCGACTATTTTACGGCGTTTAAATTGGTTGGCGCCATTTATCTTGCTTATATTGGTATACAGATGTGGCGCTCAAAAGGCAAAATGGCGATTATTATTGACGATCGAGACGGAAACATAAATAAACGAGCCTCAAGAACAGAGTTAATGACTCAAGGCTTTGTAACTGCTATTGCTAATCCAAAAGGTTGGGCGTTTTTCGTTGCTCTATTGCCCCCGTTTCTTGATACTGAGCGCTCACTAACACTGCAGCTTTCTACTTTAATTAGCATTATTTTGTTGCTTGAATTTACCTGTTTGCTGATTTACGCCTCTGGCGGAAAAATCTTAAGAGCTTTATTACTCAATAAACACAATGTACGTTTGTTAAATCGTTTATCTGGCAGCCTCATGATTGGCGTCGGCTTATGGCTGGGAATAAGTTAGCTAGATCAGTTATCTCTGTTGCACCTAAAGATATTGAATACAATCAGATTCATTCTTTAAAAGGAAATCCCCCTACTAAACTGCTTTAGTTTTGTCTTATTTCTACAGCTCAATCTTGTATTTTCTTTGATTATTAATGTCACTTTGTTACGTTTTGAAATTCTTCCCAACGAAGTTTCAAAAGTCTATCTAGTCTTTACTTTCTCTGTTCTGAATTTGATGTTTGAGTTCTGGTTGTATCGGAAAGAGCCGTCTTGAATACGTATTTATATGGATGGCGTATTTAACGTTTGTCTCGTTTTAAACGGCACAGACAAATTGGATTGAACCTCGTGAGGGTGAAATGATGAAAACGATTACTGATAAAAAAAACAAAGCAGTCAATTGTACATGGTCCAAGTTTGTTCTTGGTTTAGGAGTGTTCACGGCCATGCTGTCAGGCCACGCATTTGCCGGTTTTAGTGTTAACAATGGATTGTTGCTCGATAGCTATGGGAACCCATTTATTATGCGGGGTGTAAATCATGCCCATACATGGTATGAACATGAAACGCCGCAAGCATTGCAGGATATTGCAGGAGTCGGGGCAAATGCTGTGCGTATAGTGCTCAGTAATGGTGAACAGACAGAGGGCTGGGGGAAGGATTCAGAAGCATCGGTAGGGCAAATAATTACACAGATGAAGACACTTAACATGATTTCTGTTTTAGAGGTTCATGATGTAACCGGTTACCCAGAAAAAGTTGGCTCAGCACCTTTGTCCACCGCCGTAGATTACTGGATAGAAATACAAGATGTATTAATGGGGCAAGAAGACTATGTCATCATCAATATTGGTAACGAGCCTTTTGGTAACACTGTGACTGACCAAGTTTGGGTAGATGAGCATATTACGGCAATTCAGCGTTTGCGTGATGCAGGTTTTACCCACACTTTGATGGTTGATGCGGCTAATTGGGGGCAAGACTGGCAAGAAATTATGTTAACCAGAGCGCCAGAAGTATTCGCCGCTGACCCGTTAGCGAATGTTGTTTTTAGCGTTCATATGTATGACATTTACAACAATCGCTCAATCATAGATAACTACCTAGACACATTTGTGAATGATCACCAACTGCCTTTAGTCGTTGGGGAGTTTGGTGCCGATCATATTGGTGCCGATGTGGATGAAGTCTCTATTTTGGAGTTAACCGATCAATATAATATTGGCTACTTGGGATGGTCGTGGTCAGGTAACTCTGGTGGTACAGAATCTTTAGACATTACTATTGGCTATGATGTGAATAATCTATCCCCTTGGGGTGACTTTTTGTTGAACAGTGCCTACGGCATTGGTAATACATCGCAAATTGCCTCGGTATTTACTGGTGGTGTGGGTGGGGTTTTCCCGCCGAAGGCTATCCCTCTATCTGCCACAGCATTACAGGATACAGCAACAGACATCACACTTAGCGGAACAGATTTGGATGGAACGATAGTAGGTTATAGCATCACCTCGCAGCCAAATCATGGATCACTAACTATTGTTGGGCCAAATGTGGAATATACGCCTGATAGTGGTTATACCGGTTCTGACAGTTTTAGCTACACTGTGACAGATAACAGTGGGGCTATTTCTAATCCTCAAATGGTTAGTATTGCTGTTGTGTCTGCTGGAGGTGTTGGTAATACCGCTGCCTGTGAAGTAAATTACGATGTTCATAATGACTGGGGCGCTGGCGCACATATCAATGTGTATATTAAAAACAACCAGTCAGTTGATATAAGTGGCTACAGTCTATCCTTTACGTTAGGCGCCAATGAAAGCTACTTATCTTCCTGGAATATTGGTTCTGTTACCAACACAATGAATACGGTGATAGTTAGCAGCTTGGCAAGCTATTGGAATGGCACAATTCCTGCCAATGGTGGAGAGATTGTGTTTGGTTTGCAAATCAATAAAGGCAATGGGGCGCCAATCAAACCGTCATTGTTCAGTTTAAATAATTTAACCTGTATGGCAGTGCCTTAGCGAACAAACTCATAATAGAGAACAAAATAGGTCGGCTTCGGTTGGCAGATAAAAGAGGCTAAAGTAAGTGCTTTAGCCTCTTTTTTTAATTTAGTTGGGCTTAGATTGAATTTAATAATGTTTAGTGGGGTTTGGTTTACTACAGATAGGTTTTAAACCGAGGTTAGGCGCTTTTGGTAACAGGGGACTTTTTATATGTTTTGCCACGTTTTTTGGTGCTTTTTTTGAAGGAAGGCTTTTTCGTAAATGTTTTTTTAACGGGCGGTAAAGCACTAAAGGTTTGGCTTGAAACGGATTTGGCTTGTGTAATAAGGCTATGGAGATTGTTGCCTAGAGTTTGCATAAAATTTTGATAAGAAGCCTTTCCAAGGCTCATTGCATTAAGTGTTGCTTCCCATTGCGCCGTCATATCTGGGCGAATTAAGGTGTCAGGTAACGCGCTAATAAGTGCTCGACCAGTACTGGTCGCAATAATATTCTTCCCTTGTCTACTCAAAAAACCACGTTTAAACAGTAATTCAATAATGCCGGCGCGAGTGGCTTCTGTTCCTAAACCGTCCGTCTCGCGCAAAATGGCTTTGATATCCGCTTGCGCAACGTAACGGCTAATCCCCGTCATGGCAGCGAGCAGCGTGGCATTAGTAAACGCTGCGGGAGGAGTGGTGACTTTTTCGTCTAACTCGCCGTGTGAACAGTGCAACTGATCGCCTTGTTTTACTTTTGGTAAGGTCGAATCCATTGGATCATTTTCTGTCGCATTATTTCCTTCTCTGTCATTTGCTAGCGCGTTATTTGCTCGCGTATTGGGCGATGCTGAGCTTTGGCTCTTGCCTTGGTTTTTACGTGGGTTTGGGCTGGGCAATAAGGCCTTCCAACCCAGTTTTTGCGGTGTATTCCCTTGTGCTCGAAAGACGCCACCGGCAATAGTGAGTTCAATCTGGCTGTTTAGATACTCATAAGGTGGGTAAAACTGCATAAGATATTGGCGGGCAATCAGTTCATATATTTTACTCTCATTGGCGGTTAATGTACTGAGGCTGCGTTTTTTGCTGGTCGGAATGATCGCATGGTGGGCCTGAACTTCTTTGTCATTCCACGCTTTACTACGCAGCGAGGTATCGGCCTGATCGATTTTGTTTTGCCAATCATGTTGGCTTTCGTTATTCAGGTTGCTCGCAAGACTTGCCAATATGTTACCAGCTTCACTGAACTGCTCGGTCGGAAGGTAGCGACAATCTGAGCGAGGGTAAGTAATAAGTTGATGTTTTTCGTAAAGGCTTTGACAGGTGTCCAATACTTGCTGGGCCGATAGATTAAAGATCTTTGCTGCCTCAATTTGCAGACTTGATAAACTATAAGGTAGAGGTGGCGTTTGTTTTTTCGCTTGATATGAACTGCTTTTCACAAGTGCGACCTGATTAGCAATACGTCGGACCACGTTTTCTGCTAAGGCTTTATTTAGTACTCTCCCTTCATTATCCATATGAGGTTGACACGCTTCGCTCGGTATCCACTTTGCCACGAATGTTTGTTGCTCTGGTGTGTGAATATGGGCCAAAACTTGATAGAAATCCTTTGGTACAAAGTTTTCTCTCTCCAAGTCTCGTTGTACCACTAAGCCAAGTACAGGGGTTTGGACTCTGCCAATCGATAATACTCCTTGATAACCACCTTGTTGGCCTTTAATCGTATAAGCACGAGTTAAATTAATACCATGGAGCCAATCCGCTCTTGCTCTGGCTAATGCTGAGCGAGATAAGGCGGCAAACTCTTTATTAGAACGTAAGCGAGTAAGGGCTTTGGTAACAGCAGCAGGCGTTAAATCACTGATTAACAGGCGTTGCATACTTTGTTGTTTAGCTGCTGGGACTTGCAGGTAATGGATAACCTCATCAACTAATAACTGCCCTTCACGGTCAGGGTCACCCGCATGAATGATATGAGTTGCTTTTTTTATGAGTCGTTTAAGAATCGTGAATTGTTTCTTCGTTTGGCTTTTTTCTTGCCATTGCCACTGGGATGGAATGATAGGTAGGTGGTCTAGCTGCCACTTTTTGTAGGCTGGGTTGTAGGCATCAGGTTCCGCCTGTTCGAGTAAGTGGCCAATACACCAACTAATGCAATCGCCATTGGGTAGCCAAATACAACCCTCTTCCTTTTTTTGAGGCTTTGGTAAGGCACTGGCAATCGCGCGCGCTAAGCTGGGTTTTTCGGCAATATAAAGAATCATAGGGTTTACTGGTTATTTATACAGTTTTGATTCTATCTAATTCTCCTTCTGAACACCAGTTTCCTAATAACATGGGCGAAATGTGCCTGTTCGTCTCCTCCTGATTAATGTCGGTTGTGTTTAACGTTGGAGATAATCTCAGAGTTGGCTTTACTTATTTTTTCGGTGTGGGCATCGTAAATAAAAATAGCCGCAATGCTGCTAAGTACCACTAAAACAAACACTCGATACCAACTCAGTTTATGATCTGGTTGATGAGTAGGGGGTGATAAGTTAGAAAATTCATGAAGTTTCATGGCGATTCCTTGTCTAACATAATAACGTCTGATTGATAGAATATCATAGATGATAATGATTCTTATTTAAAGCGCTAAAAACATAAATTTACCTTAGATTCGGTGATAAAGTCTGTTTATGCTATGATGGCGCGAAATTTAAGAAACCTTCGATTCATTCATACAATAAAGAGAGTAAAACTATGTCAGAACTGTCGTTCGACTCAAAAGAAGCAAAAATCGGTTACGGTATTGGTCGCCAAATTGGTGATCAACTAAAAGGAAGCGATTTGGGAGAAATTTCGTTACCTCACCTTTTTGCTGCCATTGAAGATGCACTAAATGGCGCGGCAATGCGCGTTCCTGGTGACGAGTTAGAAGCAGTTTTTGCGAGTCTACAAACAGAAATGGAAGAAAAAGCGAAAGCCGCTTCTGAAGGTAATGTAAAAGCAGGCGCTGCATACCTAGAAGAAAATAAAGGCAAAGACGGTGTACAAGTGACTGAAAGTGGCTTGCAATATGAAGTCATCGAAACGGGCTCAGGCGCAACACCAACAACGGATTCAACTGTGCGAGTACACTATGAAGGTCGTTTAATTGACGGTCAGGTATTCGATAGCTCTATTGCTCGTGGTGAGCCGATTGAGTTCCCAGTAACTGGTGTAATCGCTGGTTGGACTGAAGCGTTACAAATGATGCAAGAAGGTGCGAAATACCGCCTGACAATTCCAGCAGAGCTTGCTTACGGTGCTCAAGGTGCTGGCGCAATGATTCAACCATACTCTGTACTAGTTTTTGACGTTGAGCTAATCGCCGTACTGTAAAGGTTTTTAGCGTATTTCGATTTGAAAAAAAGCGGGTTTTTAACTCGCTTTTTTATTTCTATTTATCTTGCTATTTCTATCAGTGCTAAATCTCTCTTGTCATTAACACATGGGGAATATCCGCTTCCATAAAGGTGTCTCCCTCGACTTTGAAACCATGTTTTTCATAAAATACTTGCGAATCGGCTTGGGAATGCAAATACACTCTGGTTAGTCCCATTTCTCTAGCGACTTGAATTACTTTCTTCATCAATAACGAGGCATACCCTTGATGCCGATAGGCGGGTAATACCGCTAAACGACCTATTTTTCCACTTTCTTGTAAACGGCAAACACCAGTAGGAACCGCAGTTGTACCAAAGGCAACAAAGTGTACGGCTTGTTCGTCTTCACCGTCTTGTTCTATTTTTTCGGGCACACCTTGCTCTAACACAAAAACTTGATGCCTAACAAATGTAAGCTGTGCTTTGCTGCTCTGCCAATCAGTAGTCAGTACTTTCATAATGATATCCTTACTCTTCTATTTGTTGTACAAGACCTTGTTTACGAATTAGGAAGTTGAGCACTTCCGTAATATCAGGATTTTCTTGCTGGAGAATGTCGCTAAAATCAAATTCAGTTTGATCGCAAACGGCCTTAATAAAACTGTCTAGTGCTTTATTTATAGTTATTTGATCGCCATTACAATATAGGATAAGACCTTCTGGTTCTGTACTGTAGCGATAACAAATTCTTGCATCACCCGGTCGAAAAAATAGGGCGCCTTGCTTTGCCATATCCAATGCTGTGGCCGTTTCTTGTTGGTTTAGATCGGCATGGTATTCAGGGTATTTCACTTCACTCATATAGTTACCAAGCCAATCGGCTAGTAGCTCGGGTTGATTAATAAAGTCTGCCAAGGCGCTGGTTAAGTACTCAATATCAGACTGATGAATTTCGGCATGGTGAGGCTCGTCATGGTCAGATGGGGCAGCAAAACGTCGTTTTTGTAAGTCAGTTGTGCTGATTTTGTCACTAATACCATGCAGCACATCTTGCATGCTTGGTGCGCGAAAGCCAATGGAGTAGGTCATGCAGTCACTATCCAGCGCGCGGCCATAATGGGCAAAATTGGGTGGAATATACAAAATATCCCCTTGTTCAACTTCCCAGTCCATCTCTTTGTCAGGGTGAAAGTTCGCTAATATGTGCAAATCCGTATTGGTAAGGTATTTGTCTTCATAGGCGTTGGGCGTTAATACCTGCCAACGTCTTTTGCCTGCGACCTGCACCAAAAATACATCGTATTGATCATAATGAGGCCCAACGCTTCCGCCTTCTGTTGCGTAGCTTGCCATAACGTCATCAAGGCGCCAGCTGGGTAAGAAACGGAAGCGCTCTTTAAGCTCTTGTACTTCTGGCACCCAATGATCAAGGGCTTGAACTAGCAAGGTCCATTCTTGTTCTGGCAAGTTAGCAAAGTCGTCTTCATTGAATGGACCTTTGTGTAATTGCCAAGGTGTATCGCCTTGCTTATTTTCTAGCACCAAACGAGACTCAACATCCTCTTCCATTGCCAATCCCGCGAGTTCATTTGGGTCCAGTGGCGCAGAAAAGTCCGCTAATGCTTGGCGAATTAATAGTGGTTGTTTTTGCCAGTAGTCCGCTAAAAACACTCTGGCAGACATTCCACCTAAAATGCTCAGTGGACGATCAAGGTAATTCATATTTCAAATAACTCATATTAGAACAGATAAAAAAATAGCCAATCAAGGATTGGCTATCTAGTGTGGGTAATAGGCGTCTAGCCGTATCGATCAACCCTTGATAGCTTGTGCCTGAGCGACCGCATTACCAATGTAAGTTGCTGGGGTCAGTTGCTTCAGTTCTGCTTTGGCAGAATCAGGAATTGCTAATGTATCAACAAAGGCTTCTATGGTTGTTTGATCAATGGCACGGCCACGGGTCAGTTCTTTTAGTTTTTCGTAAGGTGACTCGATACCATAGCGACGCATAACAGTCTGAATTGGTTCGGCCAATACTTCCCATGCAGCATTCAAATCCTCGGCCAAACGTGACGCATTAATTTCCAATTTACCTATGCCTTTTAATGTGGCTTGATAGGCGATTAAACTGTGGGCTAATCCAACACCAAGATTACGTAATACCGTTGAGTCCGTTAAGTCACGCTGCCAGCGGGAAATCGGTAGCTTGGCACTTAAATGCCCCATAATGGCGTTGGCGATCCCTAAATTGCCTTCTGAATTTTCAAAATCAATTGGATTAACTTTGTGAGGCATAGTCGATGAACCGACTTCGCCAGCAATGGTTTTTTGTTTGAAGAAGCCCATGGAAATATAGCCCCAAACATCACGATCAAAATCCAACAAAATGGTATTAAAACGGCAAATCGCATCGAACAATTCGGCAATGTAATCGTGGGGCTCAATTTGAGTTGTATAAGGATTCCAAGTCAAACCTAGGGAAGTAACAAAGCTCTCAGCATGTGCCTGCCAATCAATATCAGGGTAAGCACTCAAGTGAGCATTGTAATTACCAACAGCGCCATTGATTTTGCCTAAAAACTCAACGGCTTGGATTTGTTGTAATTGGCGAGCTAAACGCGCCGCCACATTGGCCATCTCTTTCCCCATTGTTGATGGTGAGGCGGTTTGGCCGTGGGTTCTGGAAAGCATGGGCTGGCTAGAGTGCTCTAACGCTAAGTTTTGAATGGCACCCAATACCGCATTCAGTTCGGGTAATAGGGCGTCTTCTAATGCTTCTTTTAGCATTAACGCGTGCGATAAGTTATTAATATCTTCAGAGGTACAAGCAAAATGCACAAACTCAGATACCGCAGCCAGTTCAGGTAATGAGGTCATTTTGTCTTTGATAAAATACTCAACAGCTTTTACATCATGATTCGTAGTGCGCTCAATATCTTTTATTGCTTGAGCATCGGCTTCACTGAAATTGGCGGCTAGTTCATCCAAAAATGCATTAGCTTTATCACTTAACGCAGGAACTTCACTAATTTGTGGATGCTTGGCTAAAGCCTGTAACCAGCGAACTTCAACCAGTACGCGCATTTTTAATAAACCATACTCACTGACAGATTTGCCAAGAATACGCGTTTTTGAACCATAACGGCCATCAATAGGGGAGATCGCATTTAAGCTGGTGAGCTGCATCGTGTTAACGCCTCAATTGTCATGAAAAAGAAAGTCAGATAAGAGATAGACAGCTTATCTGATAAAACAAGTGTATGAACAATAAGGTGAGGTAGTATAAGTAAAAGAGAGAATAGAAGCCATGCTATTAGGTTGTTGAGCAAGGCTTTTTATTCTTCTAGCTTATTATTCGAATTGTTATGCCGATTAGACTTGTCTAATTGCTTCTAGCAAACGACCTCGGCGGAAGATTAAATGCCAACGACGACCACCCAATTGACGCCAGAGCATAGCAGCTCGTACACCTGCCAATAAACAAGTACGTACTTGATCAGCAACTTGGGGCTGCTTTAAATAGTCACTATTACCCCGTACCTGAATGCGAAAACTGAGCTTGCTTAATGTATCTTGATAAATGCCCGAGGCTGAGGCCAGCATGTTAGGATGCAAAATCGTATCAAAGTGCTCTTTTTGTCTGAGTAATTGCTGTATTCGTTGGCCGATGGTTGCCAACATATCTGGCTGTTTAGCTAACTTTGCTTCTAAATGCAGAATGCTGAGCGCATAGCGTAAGGTGTTTGGATTAACTAAATGGTTATGGGCTTTGTCCATAGCCTTAATAAATGTCTGTCTGCCAAGTAATAAATTGCCTTCCCATATGTCATGGCCGCCATATATTGTCTCAGGCGAGTCGGCGTTGACGATTAAAAGGCTTCCCATTAGAGGGTTGAGATTATGGTCAACAACAGAGCCATTTTTCGCTAACATAGTGACGGATTCTGCCGCCTGAAAAATAGCCGATAGGGCCATCGTTTGATAAGTGATATTGTTACTCACGTTGATTATATTACCTATATAATTGAGATGTAATTAAGACTAGCCGAACATCTATAGTATTTCTTACACCTTGTTGAAGGCTTTATTAATGATGCCGCCACCAAGGCAAACTTCGTCTACGTAGAAGACAACGGATTGACCCGGTGTGATTGCTCGTTGTGGTGTAGCAAATGCGACTTCAATCATATCATCATCAAGGGCATATATTGTGCAGTCTTGGTCAGCTTGTCGATAACGGCATTTTGCCTTGCAGGTTAAAGGAAGTTGCGGTGTTTTACCTGCTACCCAATCTAACTTAGTTGCTTGCAAATGGGTTTTATAAAGTGGTTTATCGTCACTGCTTTGCGTGACCAAAAGCACATTGTTGTCTAAGTCTTTTTCTACCACATACCAAGGTTCATCTGAGTAATTTGCTAACCCACCAATCCCCAACCCCTGACGTTGGCCGATGGTGTGATACATTAAGCCAGAATGACGACCAATGGTATCGCCTTCGAGTGTTTTTATGTCGCCAGGCTGGGCGGGTAAATACTGCTCTAAAAAGTCCTTGAAACGGCGCTCACCGATAAAACAAATACCTGTACTGTCTTTTTTGTTATGGGTGATCAAATCATGTTCTTGGGCTAAACGTCTTACCTCAGGTTTTTCTAATTCCCCCACAGGAAAGAGCGTGCGTGCGATTTCTTTATGACCGACAGCATGTAGGAAATAACTTTGGTCTTTGTTGTTATCAAGCCCTTTTAATAGCAACGCTTGACCATCGTTTGCACCATCTTCACGGCTTTTGTGACCTTTGCGAACATAATGTCCAGTTGCAATGAAGTCTGCGCCAAGCATGAGAGCGTATTCTAAAAATGCTTTAAATTTGATTTCTTTATTACACAAAATATCTGGGTTAGGCGTTCTGCCGGCTTTGTATTCTGCCAAGAAGTGTTCAAATACATTGTCCCAATATTCCGCTGCGAAATTAGCGGTATGTAACTTTATGCCGAGTTTGTCGCATACCTGTTGAGCATCGGCCAAATCGTCCTTTGCTGTGCAGTATTCTGTGCCATCGTCTTCATCCCAATTTTTCATGAAGAGGCCTTCCACTTGATAGCCTTGCTGTAACAAAAGCAAAGCCGATACAGAGGAATCTACGCCTCCAGACATACCAACTATTACTTTGGGGGTAGTGGCGTTGTCTTTGGAAGTCGTATTAACAGGTGAACTGGCGGTATTCATTTAAAACATCGAATCTCATAAAGTTAGTAAACAGCTATTTTGTGATCATACCCTAGAATGTTTTGAAGCTTAAAACTTTCTACCACATCCACTACTTTCTAGCATAGCGGCAGCTTTCTAGCATATCTATAGCTAGCATGCCTATAGGTAGTCATTACAAAATAACGCTAATGGCAATATGGTGCCATTTTTGTAATCTTCAATACATTTTTTCACTAGAGGGCTACGATGTGGACTTTCTGTAATTTCTGTCTCTGACAGCCAGAACGCTTCATCAATATCCTCATCAATAGTTTGGCTTACTTGCTTGATTGGCGAGCAGAAAAAGCAAGCTCGATGGTAGGTACTGTTTTGACCTTCAGGAGTAAAGGGATAAATACCAATAATACCTTCTGGTTTTACCAGCCAGCCAGTTTCCTCTTGTGTCTCACGAATGATTGCTTTTTCAAGGCTCTCCCCATTTTCAACATGTCCAGCGGGCTGATTAATCACCTGCTTGCCTCCAATGGTTTCTTTTACCATAAGAAACTTATCGTTTTTTATAACGATTGCTGCGACGGTTATACGAGGTAGTTCCCCTCTTACTTTTAATGTGTTCAAAACGAGTTAACTCCTGTTGTAATAACGGCGAAATATCCACACGGCACCATTCACCCAAGGCAAGGTTTTCAAGTGTGTATGATCCTATTTTAGCTCGAATTAGGCGCAGTGTCGGAAAACCAACAGCAGCAGTCATACGTCTGACCTGACGATTTTTACCTTCATGAATGGTTAACTCTAGCCAACTGGTGGGAATATGCTTCCTTTCTCTTATAGGGGGAATTCTTGGCCAAGGCTCTTCCATTAAAATTAACTTTGCCTGAGCGGGTAATGTTTTCCCATCTTTTAAGGTGACCCCTTGGCGTAAATGGGTGAGTGCTTGCTCAGTTATTGCGCCTTCCACTTGCACCCAATAGGTTTTTGCCATTTTGTGCTCAGGTGAAGCAATAAGGTGCTGTAGTGGGCCTGAATCGGTGAGTAGTAATAGGCCTTCGGAGTCGTAATCAAGCCTTCCCGCAGGGTAAAAATTGGGTAAGTCGATAAAGTCTGCCAGAGTACTTTTTTGATCGTCAGAGGTAAATTGGCTTAGTACTTGAAAAGGTTTGTTGAAAAGTAAAATGGATGGCATAGAAATAGCTAAAAATAAAAGAACCTTATGCCAAAGTTGTGACTGAGTCAAAGTACTCTATTGTCACGGTTAAGACATAAGGTCTTTTAGCTGATTAAATCAGCGCCTCAAGTATCAGTTTATTGAACAGAGCTAGTTACTGAACTTTCAACTTGAGAGGTAGCTTGTTGCTGTAGATTATCCATATTTATATCGTTAGCAAGAGAGCTATTGGTTGCAGCCTGTTCGCTCGCTGGAATGGTATTGATGTCAACCGCATGCAAACCATTTTTTCCAGGGGTGATATCAAAGGTGACTGACTGGCCTGCTTTTAAGGTTTTATAGCCCTCAATATTAATTGATGAATAGTGGGTAAATAAATCCTCATTAAAGCTATCTGATACAATAAACCCATATCCTTTTGCGTTATTGAACCACTTCACTGTTCCATGATACATAAGTTACTCCGTATTACTTCATTTTTGCGGCAATTCAATAAATGTATTGCCTAATTAAATGTAAAGTCCTTGATTTAAAGATATTTTGCCCTATCTCTATATTACATTTGCAACATAGCGTTAGTAGCAAGGCTATTTTAAACAAAGTACTATGCTTCTATAAAGTTGATAACAAATTTAGTTGCCGTTTTTTTTGACAAACTTGTTACCTACTCATTTGTCTACAACATATTTAATGTCGTTCTAAGTCACACAACTAGAAGCGTAGAAGTAGATATATTATTTGTAAAATTCAAGGTGGGTAATTTTTACAAATCACTACTAAAGTAATTGTAAAGCGTGTTTTTTGTTTGAAAAAACAGCAGTGTATTTTAATTATTTGTAAATCAGAGAACGAAAATGACAACAAAGCCACAGATTGAATTAACCTTAGAAGATGGACAGAATGACTCACATACCATTCTGGCTCCAGAAAAATTGGAGTTACAGCCACCATCTATGTATCAGGTTGTTTTGTTCAATGATGACTTCACACCAATGGATTTTGTCGTATTTGTATTACAAAAATTTTTTAATATGGACGCCAATAAAGCACAGCAAGTAATGCTCGAAGTGCATACAAAAGGTAAGGGTGTATGTGGGATATACCCATTTGATATAGCAGAAACCAAAGTCGCCATTGTTCAGCAGTTTGTAAAGCAGAACGAACATCCCCTACTGTGCGATTTGCAAAAAGTCGAGTAATAGTTAAGAGAGGGTACAAATATGTTAGACAAAGAATTGGAACAGACCCTAAACAGTGCATTCAAACTGGCTCGTGAAAAGCGACACGAATTCATGACAGTTGAACACCTCCTTTTGGCCTTAACTGAAAATGAAGCGGCTGCCAGCGTCCTTGGTGCTTGTGGCGTTAACTTACCAACTCTGCGACAAGAGTTAACCGAATTTGTTGATACAACAACCCCTTTAATAGCAGAAGATGATGTAGAGAAGGAAGTACAGCCCACTCTGGGATTTCAACGAGTCTTACAGCGAGCTGTGTTTCACGTTCAATCATCTGGTAAAAGAGAAGTCACTGGCGCCAATGTACTTGTTGCTATTTTTAGTGAACAAGAGAGTCAGGCCGTTTATTTGCTAAAACGTCATGATGTTGCTCGTATCGACGTGGTGAATTATGTTGCTCACGGTATTTCCAAGTCTGGTGAAAATGAGGCATCGGAAATACAGGATGAGGAAGGCGAAGACAACACAGCGCCACTGCAAAAATACGCAACTAACTTAAATGAAGAGGCGAAAGCTGGGCGAATTGACAGTTTAGTTGGACGTGATTCAGAAGTATCGCGTGTTATCCAAACGCTTTCTCGTCGTCGTAAAAACAACCCTTTATTGGTTGGGGAATCAGGTGTTGGTAAAACAGCCATCGCAGAAGGATTAGCGAAACGTATTGTAGACGGATCTGTGCCTGATGTTATTAAGGATGGCGTTGTTTACTCATTAGATTTAGGGGCGTTGTTGGCAGGAACAAAGTATCGTGGAGACTTTGAGAAGCGATTAAAACACCTGCTAAGTGAATTAAAAAAACAAACGAATGCGATCCTATTTATTGATGAAATTCACACCATTATTGGTGCCGGAGCAGCATCAGGTGGCGTAATGGACGCATCAAACCTCTTAAAGCCAGCTCTAAGCTCTGGAGGGTTACGCTGCATGGGGTCTACAACGTTTCAAGAATTTCGAGGCGTATTTGAGAAAGACCGTGCATTAGCGCGTCGATTCCAAAAAATTGATGTGAACGAACCGTCTGTAGAGGATACGTACCAAATCCTAAAAGGATTGGCGCCGGTTTTTGAAAAACATCATGACATCAGTTATGAAGAGCCAGCGTTACTGGCTGCTGCTGAATTAGCATCGCGTTATATCACCGATCGACATATGCCTGATAAGGCTATTGATGTCATTGATGAAGCGGGTGCATTCCAGCGTTTGCAAGCAGAAAAAGAACGCAAAGCCGTCATTACGGTTGAAGAAATTGAAGACATTGTCTCAAAAATCGCAAGGGTGCCAGTGAGATCTGTAAATACAGACGACCGCAAAGTGCTGGAGAACCTTGAGCGTAATTTGAAAATGGTGGTCTTTGGGCAAGATAAAGCCATTACTTCACTGGCTGATGCAATCAAACTATCTCGAGCGGGACTTAAAGCAGAACAAAAACCGATTGGCTCATTCTTAATGGCTGGACCTACTGGGGTAGGTAAAACAGAAGTGACTCGTCAATTAGCAAAACAATTAGGGGTTGAGTTAATTCGTTTTGATATGTCCGAATATATGGAGCGCCATGCTGTATCGCGATTAATTGGTGCTCCGCCAGGGTATGTCGGCTTTGATCAGGGAGGGTTATTAACGGAAGCGGTTACTAAACAACCCCATAGCGTTGTTCTACTAGATGAAATTGAAAAAGCCCATCCAGAAGTCTTTAACTTGTTACTGCAAGTCATGGATCATGGCACCTTGACAGATAACAACGGTCGTAAAGCAGATTTTAGAAATGTTATTTTAGTGATGACATCCAATGCTGGTGCAGAAGTGCTGGCGAAAAGAACGATTGGTTTTTCTAATCAAGATAACTCGACCGATGGCATGGAAGTAATCAATAAAACCTTTACGCCTGAGTTTAGAAACCGTCTTGATGCTGTTATTCAATTTGAGCAGCTTGATGAGAAGGTGATCTTTAATGTGGTGGATAAGTTCTTGGTTGAGCTACAAGCACAATTAGATTCAAAATCGGTACTATTGAATGTGTCTGATGAAGCGAGAGGTTGGCTAGCCAGTAAAGGTTATGATCGACAAATGGGAGCAAGACCAATGGCTCGAGTTATTCAAGAACATTTGAAAAAGCCGTTGGCTGATATGATTCTGTTTGGTGATTTGAATGAAGGAGGGACAGTGCTGGTTAAACTGGATGAAGAGCATGATGTGCTTGCCTTTACGGTAGAAAAAGAAGCGGTTGTCTAAAGTAATAGTCTAAGTACTAAATAGTATACAGAGATCACCCTTCTTTGTGAGAACTAGCCTTGATAAAACCAAGCGGCACACTATTATGTGTGCCGCTTTTTTTTGTGATTTTTGATTTAAATCGCAACTTTTTGTTTAATTTGTGCAATATAAACATATTGTGTTATGATTTGAACTGTTTAATAAACACACAAAATGACGTCGAGGTAAAATTATGTCTGCACTAGAAAATGTTACACCTCTACCTGAAACGGTTTTAGCCAAAGCCATCTTAAACGCGGCTGAGCAACTAGGTTTAAAACAAACTGAACTTGCTTCTGTACTAGGCGTACATCGCACTGCGATTAGTAGGATGAAGCAAAATTTGAGTCTTGATCCAAAATCTAAGCAGGGTGAGTTAGCGCTACTTCTTATTCGTATTGCTCGCTCATTATTTACCTTAACAGGGGGGGATAAAGCTTGGATACGACATTTTATGCACAGTAAAAATCAAGTAACGGGCGGTATTCCTGCTCAGCAAATTACCAGTATCCAAGGCTTAGTTTGTGTGTTGCAATTCGTTGATGCAATGCGAGGCAAAATTTAATGATTTGGAGTCGTTGTGAAGGAGCGCGACATATAGGTCTACTTGAAGGTACCTTATTTCGTTTAGTTGAAAGCCAGCAACAAATTGCCACGTTGAGTTACGTTGATACATTAGAAGAACAAAATATCCTAGAAGACATGTTAGATGAGGTGAAGCCACCTTACCTAGAGTCAACAACCCATTTACACTACTTATTAAAAACGCCTTTTCGTTATCCTCCATTAAGATGGGGCTCCCGCTTTGGGCAAGCTCATGAAACCAGTATTTTTTATGGTGGTTGCCATATCGAAACGACCTTGTGTGAAGCCGCCTACTATCGATTCGTTTTTTTATATTCTATGCTGGGAGAGCCAGTAAAAACCAAAATTCGGTCGGAACATACCTTATTTTCTGTTGATTACAAAACCAACTATGGTATCCAATTAGAGAATCCACCTTTCTGTAACTACGAAGCAGAATTGACGCATCGATCTAGTTATGCGATCTGTCAACAGTTAGGGACAGCCATGAGGGAGGCTGGAGTCGAAGCATTTTCCTATCAATCCGCTCGAGCTGAAAGTGGCCATTGTGTGGGGTTATTTAATCCGCAAGCCTTTTCGGATACCAAACCAAAAGATATGTCTTATTGGTTGTGTGAAACAGGCGAAGAGAGTGTTTCATTTCGGCAAGTTGATGAAAAAAGAATCATTAAATTCCCTCTTACTGACTTTCTACTTGAAGGAACATTGCCATTGCCAGTTCCCTAATTGTCATTACTGGTCTCTTACATAACAGGCTTAATATTGGGATAATACAGAGCCGTTTACAAACAGCAAAAAGGTAACTTTTTATAGTTGACACACTGAGATTTCATGCATAGAATGCGGGTCGTTTTAGGGGCCTTAGCTCAGCTGGGAGAGCGCAACGCTGGCAGCGTTGAGGTCAGGAGTTCGATCCTCCTAGGCTCCACCAAGATCATAAAAAGCCCGAGTAATGACATTGGATTTACTCGGGCTTTTTGCGTTTTGGGTCAGTGACAGATTGAAAAATATTTGCTGTTGACCTCATTATTCATAAATTACACGCCTTTGCCCTTTCCATTCACTAATAACTTGAAAAGTCTAGAAAAATTCAATAGTTTAGAAAATGTTCTAATTTGCTGTTGTGGGTATGCAGTACACTCTAGCGAAATGATTAACAAAGTTTTTCTTGATTTATCGCAATTTTTTTGCGAATGATGATAGTGGAGCTAAAAATAATTATTTAAGGGTAGCTGTGTTATGAATTTATTAAGAAATATATCGATTAACTTCAGGTTGAAAGGACTAGTGCTGTTTTTATGTTTGGGACTAATCGTTATGTCGATTATCTCCTTAAACGCCTATAAAGATTCCTTGTTGTCTGAAAAAGGGTTAAAAACACAGCATGTTGTTGAGTCTGCTTATACGATTATTACTCATTTTGCAGCTTTGGCAGAAAAAGGTGAACTCACAACAGAAGAAGCGCAACATCAGGCAAAAGAAGTAGTCCGCTCGTTACGCTATGGTGGTACAGAGTATTTCTGGATCAACGATTACAACCATGTCATGTTAATGCACCCAATAGCTGCCAGACTAGAAAATCAAAACCTCAAAGACTTAGAAGACAAAAACGGCAAGAAGCTTTTTGAAGTCATGGTTACTCTAGTAAAAGATCAGGGGGAAGGTTTTGTTGATTATTTGTGGCCAAAACCAGGCTTTGATGATCCAGTGGAAAAAATCTCTTATGTAAAAGGCTTTAAAGAGTGGGGCTGGATCATTGGCTCAGGGATTTATGTTGATGATGTGGATGCTCAATTTTTTGAAGAATTAATGTCCATTGGTGTGCTTTGTCTCTTGGTCATTATTTTGGGTGTTGCCTTCTCTATCGTAATTGTACGTTCAATCTCTCAGCCTTTGGAAGAAACCTTGCTAGCGTTTGAAAATATTTCACAAGGCGAGGGCGATTTGAAAAAACGCTTGCCAGTCAAGGGCAAAGATCAACTTACGAGCATTGCTGTTTCTTTTAATAAGTTTATTGAAAAACTATCTGGCACCTTATCTGAAGCTATTTCCCTCAATGAATCAGTTTACAGCCATAGTGCTGAACTACGTGATGTTGCCAGTGTTGCTAGTAATGTCTCACAACAACAATCCGATGCAATTACTAAAATGTCAGATGCTATATCGGAAGTAGATGTTCAAAAAGATAAAGTGACAGTCAGTACCCAATCCACGTTCGAGTCGGCTAACTTAACCAAAGAACGCACCCAAATTGGTAAAGAGTCTATCGAAAAAACTATTTCTTCATTACAACTGTTGTCAGATGAGTTGAACGAAGGGGTAGACTCCGTTGTTCAATTGGCAGAAGAATCACAAAACATTGGTAAAGTGTTAGATGTTATTAGTGGCATCGCAGAGCAGACAAACCTTCTGGCTTTGAATGCAGCCATCGAAGCGGCGCGTGCTGGTGAACAAGGTCGAGGCTTTGCAGTTGTTGCGGATGAGGTGCGTGGCTTGGCAAGCCGTACTCAAAGTTCGACGGATGAGATTCAAACTATGATTAATAAACTGCAAGAAGGTGCCAGTGAGGCACAAAGCAAAATTATGAATAGTCATGAGCATTCAAAACAAACTACACAGGATATCAGCCTTACTCAACAAGCTTTGGATGATATTGCGGCGTCTGTGAGTGACATCAGTGAAGCGAGTACAGTTATTTCTGATAGTGTGGCGAACCAGAACCATGCAGTACAAAACCTGAGTGAATTAACGCATGAAATAACCGATCTTGCCCGTCGAAGTATGGAAAGTATGCAGAAAACGAATGAGTCGAGCGAATTCCTGTCAGAAACATCGTTAGAAACGAAGAAGGTGATGTCAACTTTCTCTATCTAAAGGCATCTGCCTTAAGGCATTTGTTTTAAGACCTTTGTTTTAAGGCTTTTGTCTCAAGGTATAGCCGTTATTAGATTGAAAAGCATAGATGGTGCCATCTATGCTTTTTTTTCACCATGAATTTCTTGTAAAAGAGAGGGGGAAATAATCCTGATGTTCACTTATTTATCGTGAGTGAAGTGGTAAACTTTCTCATATATGAATTGCGCCTATGTTATGGGCGAACGAATGTTATTAGACCAACAAAAAACACAACGAATAGAAAGTAACGCAATAGTAAAGTAGCGCTTAGCTGATTACCTAACAGAGAGTGGTTAACAGAGAGTGGCTAATAGAGAGTGGCTAATAGAGAGTGGCTAGTAGAGAGCAAACATGTTTCACCTTTATACCGGTAACCGATTAGAAGACTTAGCGGAAATTTTAGCGCGCATCCTCAGTTTATCTGTGCCAAAAAATCCCTTTGAGCAAGAACAAATATTGGTACAAAGTCCGGGTATGGCCCAATGGCTAAAAATACATCTTGCTGGGATTCAGGGTATTACAGCAGGTTATGAGTTTCCCTTACCCTCGACTTTTGTTTGGCGTTGTTTTCAGCAAACGCTTGATGATATCCCGAATGACAGTGAATTTAATAAGGCGTTTTTAGTTTGGCGTATTATGCGCTTGTTAGATAAACATCTCCCAGAACCAGAATTTCAACAACTGGCGTGGTATTTAGAGGAAGACGATACACTGTTACGGCGTTTTCAACTTTGTAATATGATCGCGGATATTTATGATCAGTATTTAATGTATCGACCCGATTGGATTGCAGCGTGGGAATCGGGAGACAACATACCTAAGCATTTGCTATCAAGCAAACAGCAAACCGTATTCGCTGAACAAATATGGCAACCAATACTCTGGCAAGATATTGTTGCCGATACGGTGGCCCATGACCAATCTTTATACCATAGAGCGAACCTCACAGAAGCTCTCTTAGATATCACTCGTGCCCACTTACAACCTGAAGAAATGCCCAAACGAATTTTTATTTTTGGCGTTTCGTCTTTGCCTCCGAACACACTGCAAGCACTGCGTGTACTCGCTGAAGCAGATTGGGTAGAGATACACCTTTTCTTACAAAACCCTTGTCGTTACTATTGGGGAGACATTGTTGATAAACATTATTTAGGACGCCAACTTAAACGGCAAAACCTCAAGCCCAATCAAAACCCTGATACGTTGCATCTAGATGCGAATCCACTTCTAGCCTCTTGGGGGCGTTTAGGGCGCGACTATATTGATGAGTTGCAGTCTTTTGCCGAAGAAGGGGTCACAGCCTTTGTGGATTATCACGACTTTGATGCGCATTCTACTTCACCAAACAACTCAACCTTGCCATTACTGCTACATTACATCCAACAAGATATCTTATTAATGGAAAATCATGGTGCTCTGGAAGAGCGTACGCTATCTGCCCAAGACTCTACTTATAAACACCAACTTGCATTAGATGATCAGAGTGTGGCTTTTCAGGTATGCCATAGTGCACTGCGAGAAGTCGAAGTACTACATGATTACCTGTTAAGTTTATTTGCAGCTGACGACGAATTAACGCCAAAAGATGTGATTGTTATGTTGCCGGACGTGAATCAATATAGCCCATTTGTGCAGGCCGTTTTTGGCCAAGCCCCTGAGTCGCAAAGAATACCTTACTCCTTGATCGATCAGACTGCCCAGATGGAAAACGTCGTTATTGATGCGTATGTTAACCTGTTGAGTTTGACGGAAAGCCGTTTTACTTTTTCCGATGTGATCAGTATTTTGGAAGTTCCCGCTGTACTAAAAACGTTTGGCATCCAAGTGCAAGAGCTCGATCAAGTACGACAGTGGTGTTACGAGGCTGGGGTACGATGGGGACTAAACTCAGAAACCGCTGGTGTTTTTGCGTTACCACAACAGCAACATAATACTTGGCAAAATGGTTTAAATCGTATGTTACTGGGTTATGCAATTGGCCATGACAGTATTTGGCAAGATTTACTCAGTTATGGTGAAGTCGAAGGGTTAAAAGCCGATTTGGCTGGCAAATTAGCCGCATTTCTAAATGCTATCCGGATAACCGAGCAAGCACTAAAACAACCTCAAACACCTGCTGATTGGTGTCAGACCCTATATCAAATAAGCAGCCGTTTCTTCACTCTGCCGGAAAACGATGCGTTCCCTGATTTGTTGGCCAAGCAAATCAGCGGCTTGATTGACGAGTGGCAGCATACCCATTTTACGGATGTTATCGATATTCGTGTTATTAAAGCCGTATTAGTGCCTTACTTACAAGAAACGCAAGGCAGTAAACGCTTTTTAGCTGGCAGGGTGAACTTCTGTACCCTGATGCCGATGCGTTCTGTGCCATTTAAAGTCGTTTGTCTGTTAGGAATGAACGAAGGCGCTTACCCAAGAAGTTTGGTGCCGACGGGTTTTGACCTCATGGCAGGGGAATATCGCAGTGGTGACCGCAGTCGTCGAGAAGACGATAAATACCTATTTTTAGAAGCCTTAATGTCGGCCCGAGAAAACCTATACATCAGTTATGTGGGTCGTACCGTCAAAGAGAACAGTGAATTAAATCCCTCTATTCTCGTGAGTGAACTCATCGACTATGTGGGACAAAGTTGCACCCTAGCAAGAGACAAACAATTAGCACCAGAAGCGAGCCAAAAAGCTCTGCTGTCCCATCTGATTACAGAGCATAAGTTGCAACCTTTTCATGTCAATTACTATAGCCAAACAAGTGACAAAAAATACATCAGTTATAACTCATCATGGTTGCCAACCGTATTGCAGAAACAAGTTAAGGGACAGACTGTCAAACCAGCCCAACAAGAAGAGAGTGATCAAGCAGAGAACAGTCAAGAACAGAATGATCCAAAAAAGAATCACCTAAAAACAAATCACCTAAAAACAAAAGACATCTTAATAGACTTACAACCAGAAGAGCAGGTAGTAGAGTTAGAGCAGATGGTGCGCTTTTATCAGCACCCAGCTCGCTACTTTATGCAACATCGTTTAAAAGCCTTTTTGCAACAGCAGGAAACGGAAGAAATAGAAAATGAACCTTTTATTTTAGATGGTTTGACTCGCTATCAGTTGAAAGAAAACCTATTGGCCGCCATACAAAAAGACCAGTTACCCTTAATGATTAAACAACTTAAATTATCTGGTAAATACCCTTATGGCGTGTTTGGTGATATGGAAGTGGAAGAACTCATTCACCAAGCTACAATCATGGCCAAGGCCTTGGCTGCGTACCCAAAATCACGCCCAACTTCCGTTAATATTGATCTGGATATTCTCAGCACAGATCCAGTGTCAACCGGAGATGAAACAGTAATAGGAATCCAACAAACGCTTGATAAACAAACAGCGCAAGCGAATGTAAGAGATCATGAAAACTCTACAGAAAATCAAAAAGAGTATCGCGATAGGCTAGTGGCGTGGTTACCGACAGTCACAAATAACCTCGCTTTACATCATCATTTAGGGCAGTTAGGGGCGAACAAAAAAGTTGCCGTTTGGCTGGCACATCTCGCCTTATCTGCGCAAGGTGCACAGGTGGAAAGTCATATAGTCAGTTTTAAAAACAGTCGCTCGACAGACATTGTCACTCATAAATTTACTCAGATTTCACCAGAACAGGCAAAAGCTCTGCTGAGCAATTACGCCCAACTATTTCGTTATGGCAATCGTGACGTGTTGCCACTACCCGCTAAAACCGCTGATATTTGGACTCAAGCCTATTTGGATGACAAATACGAAGACGAAGATGAAAAAGATAAACAAGTAAGGGCGTGGAATAAGGCCTTGACTAGTTACCAAGACACCTTTAACGAGTTTGCTGAGGGGCGTAATGTGTATTGGCAACGTTTCTTACCTGATTTCTCCGCCGCTCAAGTTCCATTTACTTATTATTGCTTGCAAGTCTGGGTACCTTTACAAGAGCATTTGCAAGTAGTCACAGACGAAGAATTCGAAGTCTATTTGACGCAGGGAGCGAATGCATGACAGTGAATGCACTTGATGCTATGACATTCCCCTTATTCGGCAAACGCTTAATTGAAGCCAGTGCCGGCACAGGGAAGACCTACACTATTGCGAACTTGTATTTGCGTTTGTTGCTCTCGGCTCAATCAGAGTATGACTTTGCTCGCCCTCTGACCGTTGATCAAATACTGGTGGTGACATTTACTGAAGCCGCAACCGCTGAGCTAAAAGCGCGTATTCGCCTACGAATCCGACAAGCACGTAAAGCCTTATTACAAGCCAACGATCAAACAGCACTAAACCATCTGGCTAAGCAAGATGGTTTTCTCGCCGAACTGATTCAATCATTGGATGAAAAGCAAAAAAACGCAGGGGTTGAATATTTGCTTTATGCGGAAAAGCAAATGGATGAAGCCGCTATTTTTACCATTCACGGTTTTTGCCAGCGTATGTTAAGTCAAAATGCCTTTGAGAGTCGTATGCTGTTTCAACAGAGCATTGAAACCGATGACCAAAGCCCACTGGCTCTTGCCGTAAAAGATGTATGGCGGGTAAACGTTTACCCTATGACGGCAGCAGAGGCAGCGTTAATAAAGCCTATTTGGTCAGGGCCAGATGCGTTGCAACAAGAATTGCGAGTTTTGCAAAACCAACCGGATATAAAAATTCAATCGTCTAGTAAAATAGTGTCTAATGAAATAGCACCTAGTGAAATAGCGTGTGAAGAAGGCGAGCGTTTTGACTTATCTGCGACCTTAGTAGCAACACAAAAAACACTTAACCACATCAAAAAAGCGTGGTTGGCCGGCGCGACAGAAATTCTTACTGCGATGAATGCTAGTGGGTTAGATGGCCGTTTTTGGGTGGCAAAAAAACAAGAGCAAGTTGCGCAGACAATACTTGAATGGGCACAAAGCGACACGTTTAGCTTGCCCAAAGAACTGGAAAAATTTAACAGTGACTTGCATAAAACCAAGCTCAAGAAGAATGGTGAATTACCTCAACATGACTTTTTTGTGCAAGTGGCCAAACTGTATCAAGAATACCCCACAGTCGAAAAAATAAAGCCAGCGCTATTAGCGACATTTTGGCAGCAGGTACAAACTCGGCTGGTTCAATGGCAACAGCAAAGCCAAAAGCTGACCTTTACCGATTTATTGACCAGTTTGGATGCAGCGTTGACACTCTCAGAAACATACTCATTGGCCAAGCGAATTCGACAGCTATATCCCATTGCGTTAATTGATGAATTTCAAGACACGGACCCAGTGCAATTCCGCATATTTAACCGCATTTATGGGGCAGCGAATAAGGACAGCCAGCACCTTGGTCTCATTATGATCGGTGATCCGAAGCAGGCTATTTATGCCTTTCGAGGCGCCGATATTTATACCTACCTAAAAGCACGAGAACAGGCTGATGCAATTTATGCACTTGGCACTAACTACCGTTCTTCTGCGGCAATGATTCAAAGTGTGAATGCACTTTTTAATGGTCATGATAAGCCTTTTAAGGTCACAGGCATTCCTTTTTCGCCAGTGCAAGATCGTGCTAAAAATGGTCAGTTTTATCGTCATGATGCTGTTGAACCTGCGTTGCAACTATTGTGTGACGAGTCTGTTTTTCAGGATGAAGCGGTTGTTTCTCCTGCTCAATACCAGCAACAAATGGCAGAGATATCAGGCCAACATATTGCCCAACTCTTGGTTGATGGAGCCAAAGGCAAAGCGCACCTAGCCGAAAACAAGGATGCAAAAAGAGCGGTTTACTCAGGCGATATTGCCGTTTTGGTGTCTGGCTATCAGCAAGCCCAATTGATGAAACGTAGTCTGGCAAAACGTGGTGTTGCCAGCGTGTATTTAAGTGACAGAGGCTCTGTCTTTGCTAGTAATGAGGCACGTGATCTGTTACTGATCTTGCAAGCCATCTTGAGTAAAGGACAAGAAATACCTCTACGATCTGCCTTAGCAACGGATTTACTAGGATGGCAGTTGTCGGAACTTGATCTGCTCAACCAAGATGATTTGGTTTATGAGCAATGGGTCGAAAAGTTTCAGCACTATTTCCAATTATGGGATCAGCGCGGCATCTTGCCGATGTTGCGAGCCTTTATGCAGGATCTTGCTTTGCCACAAACTCTATTGGCTGGTGGTACATTGACAGAGAGTGTCGACTCGAACTCGGTTGCAGAAAGGCGTATGCAAGGTGAGCGACGTTTAACCGACTTGCTACACCTAGGCGAAAAATTACAGCAAAAGGCCATGGAGTTGGAATCAAAAGAAGGTCTGTTACGTTATTTCGCGTTAGCTATACAACAACCTGATGGCAATAGTGATGAACAAAAAATTCGGCTAGAAACAGACGATGACTTAGTTCGTATTATCACCATTCATAAAAGTAAAGGGCTTGAATATCCTATTGTGTATCTGCCTTTTGCTTGCATGCCGTTTCGTAATAGAGACAAATATGCACTGTATCATGGACAAAACAATCAACTTTTTTACGCCCCTACACCGGCAGAAGAGCAAAGTGAAAAACATACGCAAGAACTATACGCTGGGGAAATGCGCCTAGCCTATGTTGCTTTAACGCGAGCACGAGAGGTGTGCTATATCGGTTGTGCTCAAGTTGGTAAACCAGCAACCAAGAGCAAAGCAGCAGAACTGCAGGTGCATTTAAGTGGTGTTGGAGCCTTGTTAAGTCGCGGGAAACCACAAGAGCTGGGCGTGTTTGAGAACAATATACGCCAATGGCTTGAAGAGTATCCAACACCGTTAATGGCATTACAAATCATCCATCAAGACGACGAAGTTTGTGTATTGGATAATGCACTTGAACATGAATTAGCGGCGACACAGCCGCTTAAAGCCGCCACTTTTCATGGCACTATTGAACGTGACTGGTGGGTTGGTAGTTATTCATCCTTGGTAGTGAAAGCAACTGGGCTTTTTGCACAGGAAGGCTCAAAGGAAAACCCAAAAGAAAGCATAACGAACGGGATAACAGAACAAGCGAACCAATTAAAAAGCCACACATCAGCCGTGGAAAGCAGCGAACCAGGTAAAGATGAGTTTTCACGCGTCTCTTTAACAGACATAACAGAGCCAGCTGCAAACACACTGGCAGAAATGTCACCTGACCACCAGACGTTATTGAATGCCTTCACTTTCCCCAAAGGAGCCAAAGCAGGCACATTTCTACACGATTTGCTCGAAGGGAAATGGCTCAACAAGCCGGCCAACAAAGCCACGTTTGCCGACTTAATTAAAACCCAGCATCAAACATTGCTGGATGACTATGCTACTCAGCAAAACTATTCTGGTTGGTTAACGCCACTGTCTAATTGGTTAAAAGACATAGTGACTACCGAGATCATGGCAGGTTTTTGTTTGCAGGATTTGTCGGCTCAACAGTGTCATAAAGAAATGGAATTCTTTTTGCCAGTAGCAGGGTTTAGTGCCAAGCAGTTAGATCAGTTGGCTCGACAGCATGATCCCTTGTTAACACGGATGTCTGCACAGACACCCATGATTGAAGAGCAGCATCTCAAAGGCATGTTAAAAGGTTTTATCGATTTACTGTTCGAGCACGAAGGGCGATATTATGTGATGGATTATAAGTCTAATCACCTTGGTATGAGTTTATCGGATTATCAACAAACCGATATGGAAATCGCTATGGTTGAACATCGCTATGATTTGCAATACCAACTTTATACCTTAGCGCTACACCGTTTTTTATCGCAGCGATTACCGAATTATGACTACGATAAACATGTTGGTGGAGTGTGTTATCTATTCCTACGTGGACTCAGTGCTGAGCCAAAAAATTATAATAGCAATGATAATTGTAGAGAGAGAGCAGGTGTTTTCACGACGCGTTTGACTAAGGCCCATGTCGAAGCACTTGATCAATTAATGCAAGGCAAGTACACAGAAGAAAAAACGGCAATGAAGGGTGAAACAGTTTCAGAAGGAGCGCAATATGACCTCTTCTGACAAAATAATTGAACAGATGGCCCATTGGCAACAACTTGGTCTTATCAGAGCAATTGATCTGTACTGGATTAAAGAGTTAGCAGGTTTACTCACAGAAAACGCCTCTCAGCAAACTGTGGCACAGGCCATCGCATCGGAGGAAGTAATGGCCAAAACGCCGGCTAGTGTGTTATTGGCTGGCATGGCCGTTAGCTACTCACTTGGCCAAGGGCATGTTTGTTTGTTGTTGTCTGAGCTGTTTGCCAAGCCTTTTGCAGGTTTACTTGAAGCCAACCAGATGGCAAAGAGTCAAATAAACGATGTGGCAAGTTGGCAAGCTTGTTTGTCTTCCTTCGGGATAGTTTCTTATCAACAAATACTGGATGAATTACGAACATCAGTGTTAGTGGAAGATAGAACACGGCCTAATCATTCGCTGTTGGAAAATACAAGCACCACAGCACCCATGGTGCTTGTGAATGATCGTTTATACCTACGTCGTTATTTTGACTATGAAACAAGTTTGGTCAACTTTATTCAGCAGGCCCAACAACGGCCACTTTATCCATTTAAAAAAGCCTGGTTAGACACATTATTTAGCGAAAACTCCACATCGACTTCAACATCTCCATTTGAAATAGATTGGCAAAAATTAGCGGTAGCAAATTCAGCTCTACAAGCGTTTTCCATTATCAGTGGTGGCCCAGGAACTGGCAAAACCACCACAGTTACCAAACTGTTGGCATTATTAACTGCACAAACCCATGAAGAGGGGAAATCACTCAGAATAGAGTTGGCGGCACCAACAGGCAAAGCAGCAGCACGGCTAACAGAATCGATTATTGGTGCCAAAGCAGCGCTTCTGCACGATAACGCCTTACCGACGGAGTTACTCACACAAATACCAGAGCAAGCCTCGACACTGCATCGACTATTAGGGAGTCGATTTGGTCGTTCGCAATTTATTCATCATAAAGAAAACCCATTGCATTTGGATGTGCTCTTGGTCGATGAAGCCTCAATGGTAGACTTACCCATGATGGCTAAATTACTAGATGCTTTGCCAGAGCATGCGCGTCTGATTTTATTGGGTGATAAGGATCAACTGGCTTCGGTTGAAGCTGGTAGCGCATTAGCGGATTTGACTTATGGTATTGAGAACCACTTTTACAGTGCTGATTGGCTGGCAAAACTTACTCAAGCCAGTGGCATGAAAGTCACGCAGGCACCAGTTGCTAACAATGTAGATGAAAACAATGCTGCGACAGAAAACAATGCAGACACCCATCTATACAACTTTCCTATGCGACAGCATTTATCGTTGCTCTCAAAAAGTTATCGCTTTGCGGCAAACAGCGGTATTGGTCAATTAGCCAAAGCTGTTAATCAAGCCGATATAGAACGCAGCATCGAGTTACTGCAAGCGGCGCCAAAAAAATTTCCTCCTTCCACCGTTGCAGCTCAGAGTGATAACGACAGCGTCGCATGGCTACCATTGTCAGAAGCAACACGAAAAACTCGACAGCAAAAGCAAGATATAAGTGAATCCGTCATTGATATTGCAGAATTAGCTGTGGGTTATCACCCATATTGGCAAAAAATAACCAACTATTTGGCGAGTAATAATGTCGATGCAAATGAATTAACTGAAAGCAGTTTGGTCGCAAATAAAGCAATCCAGTCTGTTTTCAAAGCCTTTTCCCAATACCAAGTACTGACTGCCATGAGGGAAGGAGCATTTGGCGTTGAACAATTGAATCGACATCTGCAAAGTCACTTTTTTACTCAAGGTTGGATTCAATCAGGCCAAATAACTGAGCAAATGCCAACATGGTATGCGGGTAAGGCCATTATTATTACCCGCAATGATGCCGCGCTGGATTTATTTAATGGCGATATTGGTATTTGTCTGCCAGATCATAATAGTAAAGATGGGCGATTACGGGTTTGGTTTGAACTTGCTAATGGTGATGTTCGAGGGTATTTGCCAAGTCGGCTCACAAACTATGAAGCGGTTTTTGTAATGACAGTGCATAAATCACAAGGCTCAGAGTTTGAGCATGTCGAACTGATTTTACCCACTTATGATAACTCTATCTTGACCCGAGAGTTATTTTATACCGGCATTACCCGTGCAAAAAAACGCTTTCGTTTATGGGCGACCTTGAGCAGTGTAAAAGCCACATTGGCCACAAATGTAAAGCGTTATTCAGGTTTAACCGATTTACTATGGCGCACATAGCGATCAATTGCTTAATAAGTCAGAACGAAATAATTGTGCTAATGCAATTTTTGCCTGATAGGTTTTGTGGTAGGGTAGACCAGTACTTTTCAACTCGAAAAAATGTAAAACCGAGAAAAAATAAAACATGGCTAAAGAAATCGTCTTAACAGGAATAACAACCAGTGGTACACCTCATCTTGGCAACTATGTAGGAGCAATTCGCCCAGCTATTGCAACCAGTTTGCAGGCCAATGTTGAATCTTACTTCTTTTTAGCAGACTACCATGCCCTAATTAAATGTCAGGATCCAGAGCGTGTTAAACAGTCCAGATTAGAAATCGCCGCCACGTGGTTAGCCTGCGGCCTTGATCCTGAAAAAGTAACTTTTTATCGGCAGTCGGACATTCCAGAAGTCGCAGAACTGAACTGGTTATTAACCTGTGTGACAGCCAAAGGACTAATGAACCGAGCTCATGCTTATAAAGCAGCCGTAGATATTAACGTTGAAGCAGAGCAAGATTCAGACTTTGGCGTTAATATGGGACTGTTTTGTTATCCAGTATTAATGGCAGCCGATATTTTGGCATTTAATGCGCATAAGGTCCCTGTGGGTCGAGATCAAATACAACACATTGAAATGGCTCGAGATATCGCAGGACGTTTTAATCATATTTTTAAAGATAACTTTGTTTTACCCGAAGCGGTTGTAGATGAAGACACTCCTTTACTAAAAGGGCTGGATGGGCGCAAAATGAGCAAGAGTTACAACAATACTATTCCGTTGTTTGAAGGCGAGAAAAAACTCAAAAAGGCCATTAATAAAATTAATACGAATTTGCTAGAACCTGGTGAACCAAAAGATCCTAATGACTCAACTGTGTTTGATATTTATAGTGCTTTCGCAACACCTGAACAAAAAGAAGAGATGCGTCAGAAGTTTCTTGATGGCATTGCATGGGGTGAAGCCAAGAAAGAATTATTTGCGCTAGTCAATAATGAACTTGCAGAGGCAAGAGAAAAATACCAAACCTTAATGGCTAATCCTCAACGAATAGAAGATATTTTACAAGCAGGAGCAGTAAGAGCACGCACTAGAGCGAAACTGATAGTGACCTCAGCTAGACAAGCAATGGGATTGGTGTCATTTTCTTAACTATTAAAATGTAAGTTCAAGGGTGACAAGTTTACTGTTTTAGACAAGATATTTTTGTGTGGAATAGGCTAAGATCACGAATTGATACTTAAAAATACGAAATAAGGCGCTATAATCTGTGTACTATAAACAGGTATAAATGGATACCTTATAATTTTAAAACTATTTAAATGTGGATGCTGTTATGTCAGAAATTGCGGTAGTAGATGATTCTAGTAAAGGGGTTGCGGAAAGTAAGAAAGGAGAACTGCTTCAATATCTTACTTTTAAACTAATCGATGAAACCTATGGCATTAATGTCATGCATATACGCGAAGTATTGCGTTACAGTGAAATTGCTCCTGTGCCGGGCGCGCCAACCTATGTTATGGGCATCGTTAATTTGCGTGGTAATGTAGTAACAGTAGTCGATTCTAGAGTTCGTTTTGGCTTACCCGAAGCTACTATCACTGACGATACTCGTATTATCATTGTTGAACATGAAAATGAACAAGTTGGTTTACTAGTTGATGCAGTACAAGAAGTGTTCTACCTATACCAAGGTGAAATTGAAATTACACCAAACGTAGGGAATGCTGAAGCTCAAATGTTCATTCAAGGTGTTTATCAAAAAGATGAAGAACTGGTTATTTTACTTGAATTGAATCGTTTCTTTGAAAGTAATGAAGCGCTAGGAATAGAAGCTCTTTCTTAATTCGTTTCTAACCATATTCTTTCTAGCCATATTCATTTCTAGTCATGAAAGAATAATGATCTGAACGTGACAAAATGTTTTATAAAAGGCCATCTCACAAGAGATGGCTTTTTTATTGTAAGGTGGTAAGAAGGAGTTGTACTTGCAAAAGTATTTATTCCCAATATGTTTCTTCTATTCCCAATATGTTTCTTCTAGGCTGTCTTCCCTTTCTGGTAACCCTCTTGAGAGTCGAGATGCGTTATGGGCTAAAATTTCATAACTGACTCGATTGGCGTATTTACAAATCTGAGCAAAAGATGAGTAAGTCAAAAATGGCGCTTTATGCTTACTGGAGGTCGGTACCGCTGATCTGTGGAAGCCATTGGCCGCAATGTCATGTAGTAGAGCAGATAAGGCACCGTCGCCAGCACCATTCGTATTTTTAATTTGTTCAGGCCCTCCCATATAGGGGTCAATATGAGAGAAAACTTTAATGGCATCCTGACAGTCTGCTTTTCTCATCGGTCGACTGAATTCGTATAAGTTAAAATCTGTAATGGCACCAGACTTGATGGGATTGCTGGTTTTTCTAGCAAGATCTACCGTTGTGTGACCACATAAATAAAGCCCTTCCGCCCCAGCCGTAATTAGCACCATATCAACATGGTCTAAAATCGCGTCTGCCGCCAACAAAGGGTCTTGGTGACCCGTTAGTGCTTCTGCTTCCAATTCATTCATGGCAAGAACACCAACAGATTGTGAAATCAGAGGCATTAAAAGATCTTTATTTTCGCTAACTAAATGTTGAGTACCTAACGTTAATACCACAGGAATATCATGTTTAGTTGCTGTGTTGATTGCTGTCATCATTGCCTGATAAATTGGTTTGTCTTGATGTCGTAATGGGTAAGCACAAGTAACAAGAGCGGCACTATGAGCAATAATATTTTCTGGAATATGCTGTGGATTGAGTTCATCCATATCTCCGGGAGCGATGGCAAAGGTTCTTTCTCCATCTGGCGTAATAAGTGTAATACCTTGACCAATATCGCCATCAACAGCCTGTAAGTGATTCATATCTACTTTGCTACTGGTGTGGCAAATATAATGATAAGCAGGAGATCGTAATTGAATGCTTGCTGACATAACACCCAATAAAACTGATTTATCGTCTGCTAATACAGAGTAATTATGTAATGTGTTGCCAATAGTGCCGCCAGCAAAATGATCCGAAATAGATTCTCGTTCAACAAGTTCATTATAAACTTTCGTGGCCGTATCTTTATCAACAAGGTTGGAAAGGCCTTTTTGTATGCCATAACGGGTCAAAAACTCATCATCAACATTGGCTAGTACATCCACAATAGTTTCATCTAAACCAACAATATAAGTATCTTCAGTAGGTTGAACTTCATGAGTAGGTAAAATAGGTTTTGGCTGAGAAACAGGGAAATAGTGCTTTAACTTTCGACGACCAGGGAATTTCATGCTTTCTATCCGAGCTTGATGATTAAAATACGTATTAAAGGCAGCGAGAAATATTAACAAAGATACAATAGAAAAAATAAGATTTTTTATACTTAATAGTGCTCCATGCTAACAAAATAAACAGTATGATGGCGAAGAGAGCGTATAGGCTACGCTATCCTCCTTAGCGAGATTATTAACTAGATCAGAGAAGACGATGAACGACTTACAGTTGGAGCGCTATAGTCGCCAAATTTTAATGCCAGACTTCGACATAGAAGGACAACTTAAACTAAATGAATCGAATGTGCTGGTAGTCGGACTTGGTGGCTTAGGCAACATTGCTTCATTATATCTATCTGCGGCAGGCGTTGGAAAGCTGACGCTTGTAGATCACGATGAAGTCGAGTTAAGTAATTTGGCTAGGCAAGTACTTTATTCCAATGACAATATACATATGGCAAAAGTGTCGGCAGCGAAAGAACAGTTACTAAAACAAAATCCTCATACTCAAATTGTTGCTGTACAAGAAAAAATGACATATGCAAGGCTAGCAGACTATATTCAAAGTGCAGATCTTGTACTCGACTGTACCGATAACTTTACTGTAAGGCAGGCAATCAATAAAACGTGCTTCCAGACTCAAACTAATCTTGTTACAGGTGCAGGTATTCGTTGGCAAGGACAATTACAAAGCTTTTTGTTTTCAGACCAAAGACAAATTTGCTATCAGTGTTTATATCCTCACCTAGACGATGAAATGCTTAACTGTAGTGAATCTGGTGTAATTAGCCCAGTGATAGGGACAATTGGTGTTTTGCAAGCTTTAGATGCAATTAAAATACTTAGCGGATGTGGCACAGTTGAACACGGAAAACTTCGACTATTTGATGGTGCACAAGGACAATGGCGAGAAATACGTTTAACACAAGATCCTCAATGTCTGATATGTGGTATTTAATCTATAGCAACTTTACTAACTCATTGTCATTCTTATAACTAAATTCTATGTTGCTAATAAAAAAAATTCAGTAAACACTTCCTTTATAATTCGTTAAACTGTGCTCAATTAATTATTAACTTTGTAATGTAGTCGATGTTAGCAATTTTTGTGCAGGCACAGTTTTCAACTTGCCATTCAATTTTTCTTCAAGAAAAACTATTCGTTGAATTACATACCTTATTTATAAAAGGAGCCATTACATGAGTAATGCAAAGCACGCCAAATTAATGATTCTAGGCTCTGGCCCAGCAGGGTACACTGCCGCCGTTTATGCAGCGCGTGCAAACCTACAACCAGTTATGATTACTGGAATGCAAATGGGCGGTCAACTAACAACAACAACCGACGTTGATAACTGGCCTGGTGACGATCAAGGAGTGCAAGGCCCAGAATTAATGGAACGCATGCGCAAACATGCGGAACGTTTTGAAACCGAAATTATTTTTGACCAAGTCAATAAAGTGGACTTGCAAAATCGTCCATTTACCCTAGAAGGTGATAGCGGAACCTATACATGTGACGCTTTGATTATTTGTACAGGTGCCAGTGCACAATATCTCGGTTTAGAAAGCGAAACGGCATTTATGGGGCAAGGTGTTTCGGCATGTGCTACGTGTGATGGCTTCTTTTACCGTGGCCAAGATGTTGCTGTTATCGGTGGCGGTAACACAGCAGTAGAAGAAGCGTTATATCTAGCAAATATTGCTAAAACCGTGACGGTTATCCATAGAAGAGATAAATTCCGTTCAGAAAAAATTCTTGCAGACAAGCTGCTAGAGAAAGCTAAAAATGGCAATGTGAAAATAGAATGGCATTCAGAATTAGAAGAAGTCTTGGGAGATAGTTCTGGTGTAACAGGGATACGTATTGTGAACAATCAATCAGGTGAGAAAAAAGAGTTAAGTCTGGCTGGTGTATTTGTCGCAATCGGCCATAAGCCAAATACGGATATTTTTGCAGGTCAACTTGATATGAAAGACGGCTATTTAGTCGTGCAATCTGGCTCGCAAGGTAATGCAACTCAGACCAGTATTGAAGGAGTATTTGCAGCCGGTGATGTGAGTGATCACATTTATCGTCAAGCAATTACCTCTGCTGGTACAGGCTGTATGGCTGCCTTAGATGCAGAACGTTTCCTTGATAATGAGTAAAGCATCTATCAGTCCGAAAAATATCGGTAAGTAAAAACAAAAAACCTCGCTACAATATTTATGTTATATCGTAGCGAGGTTTTAAAAGTAAAAATATTGCTATTGGGCGTTATAAGCTTCAACACCAGCAACAATAACTTGTTTAGCGGCGTCAGCATTAGCCCAGCCTTCTACTTTAACCCACTTGTTCTTTTCAAGTGTTTTATAGTTTTCAAAGAAGTGCTCAATTTGGTCGCGTAGCAATTCAGGGATATGGTCAACGTCGGTTATATCGTTGTAGATAGGGGTGAGCTTTTCGTGTGGTACGGCAACCAGTTTTGCATCAACGCCAGCCTCATCTGTCATATTTAACATGCCAACAGGACGACAACGAATAACCGAGCCAGGCACGACTGGGTGCGGTGTAATGACTAATACATCAACAGCATCTCCGTCATCGGCAAGTGTATTATTGATATAACCATAATTAGCAGGATAGAACATAGGTGCAGACATAAATCGGTCAACTAATAGGCCATCAATGTCTTTATCTATTTCATACTTTACAGGTGAACTTTCTGCTGGGATTTCAATAGTGACATAGATGTCGTGTGGCACATCTTTGCCAGCTGGGATTTTTGAGTAGCTCATGGTTTTTTCCATAGTTATATAAATTGCCCAGCATTATAAAAGTTTACAGGTTTAGACGCTAGTTCAGTAGTCAATGTGTTTTAGATTAATTGGAACTTTAGTACAGCGTAATGTACCAAGATAAAGAGTTGCAGTTAACTTGTTGCTTTCTCTCTGAATTTAGCTAGTCTTAATATTGATCAAAATCTAGTCGTGGAGACTGTGATGACAAAATCCGAGCTTATTGAGCTTTTAATAGATAGACAATCTCACTTGCCTATTAAAGATATTGAAAAGTCCATTAAACTTCTGCTGGAGCATATGTCCTCTTCTTTGGCTGATGGTGACCGTATTGAAATTCGAGGTTTCGGTAGTTTCTCTTTGCATTATCGAGCACCAAGAATGGGACGAAACCCAAAGACAGGTGAATCAGTTGACTTAGCTGCCAAATATGTCCCTCACTTTAAACCAGGTAAAGAGTTAAGAGAGCTGGTGAATAGCCCCGATGTAGAAGTAAATGAACTAAACTAATTTGGTTTTTTTACTCGAAATCCCTTTAGATTCGCGTCATAATGAGTTTATTTATGCATGGCGGGTACCCTTATGCTGAATTGGTTTTCACGCGTTATTTTTATAGTCGTTCTGGTATTTTTCCTTGTTGTAGGGATCTTTTTTGCTGTTCGCAATCCAGGATTGGTAACGCTTGATTTTATCGTTTGGACTTCACCAGAATTTAGCATTTCACTTTACCTATTGCTGGCATTTTTTCTTGGTGTCGTAATTGCGTTTATTGCTAGTAGTGTTGTACTTATACGTACAGAGACCAGCTTACGAGTATTAAGAAAACGTTGTACGTTACTGCAAAAAGAACTGGATACCCTGCGCAAAGCCTCACTTACCCAGAATTTGACTAGAGACGGGGAGTAAGCGCTTTGTCCGAAGTGTTACTTTTTTCTTTAATTTTTTGCGCTCTGCTGATCGGCTGGCTGATGGGGCGCAGAAAATCATCATCAAAAAATATTGAATCTTCGTCTGTCCCGAAAGACTATTTTCGTGGTCTCAATCACTTACTCAATGATCAACATTCTGAAGCAATTGATGCATTTGTTGATTCTCTTCAAGTCAACTCAGAAACGTTTGATATTCACTTAACACTTGGTAATTTATTTCGCAAAAAAGGTGAAATAGAAAAAGCCATCAATGTGCATCAAAACCTTTTAGCTCGTCCAGAAATTACGCCAAAAGAGATGCGCTTGGTGCAATTAGAGCTGGCCAGTGATTTTATGTCTGCAGGCTTGTTGGATAGAGCAGAAAGACTTTTATTGAGCATAGCGTCCTACCAAACAGAATTTCAAGCAACCGTGCTTTCTTTACTAGTCGATTTATACGAGTTTGAGCAAAGCTGGAATAAAGCAATTCAAGTCGGTAAACAGTTATTATTGTTAGAGCATAAAACCGTATTAGCGCAACGTTTGTCGCATTTTTATTGTGAAGTGGCGGATGAAAAACACAAAAATAGGCTTTTCAAAGAAGCGTTAATGGACTACAAAGCTGCATTAAATATCGATGCTTTTTGTGTGCGTGCCAGTATGGGAGCCGCCGCGGTTTTTATTGATCAGAAACGTTATCGCGATGCCATCAAGGAGCTAAAACAAGTCGCCGAACAAGATCGAGAGCAAGTTCCTATTACGATTGAGTTATTAAAAGAATGTTACGATAAAGTGTGGGGCAGCAGTGGTTTTGTAAAATTTTTGCAAGAACAAAATCGTATTGCCTCATCGGCCACAGTTATTTTAGCACTAGCCGACCGACTGGCTATTAAAAATCAGGATTCCGCAGAAACTTTTTTAGTTGAGCAATTAAAAGAGCATCCAACTATTAAGGGGTTCCGTCAACTAGTTAAAATGCAGCTCGTTGGTGCTAAAGGGGAAGGTCGAGATGATTTACAAGTACTGTACGAATTACTGGATCAATTAACCGGTAATAAACATAAGTTTTTGTGTCGAAAATGTGGATTCTCTGGCTTTCAATTACATTGGCAATGTCCTAGTTGCAAAACATGGGGGTCTGTAAAGCCGATTCATGGTTTAGAAGGCGAATAATGTAGACATCATCAAGACGTTTTCACCTCTTTTAAAAACATTTGATAGTATTTGACTGCCTAAAGCTATTCAGTTTTAAGCCTGTTATTTATAGACGAAGGAAATAGAATGGCCTGCCTTTCCCCTATTGTTGTTGCTCTCGACTACCCTACAAAAGAACAAGCCCTTGCCATGGCAAAACGGCTGCATCCTGATTATTGCCGAGTCAAAGTTGGTAAAGAACTTTTTACCGCTGCCGGTCCCGATATTTTGGATGCGCTGCACGGATTAGGTTTTGATGTTTTTCTCGATCTAAAATTTCATGATATCCCTAATACTGTCGCAAAAGCGGTTACTGCTGCCGCTAAATCTGGAGTCTGGATGGTCAACGTGCACGCTAGTGGCGGGCGTCGTATGATGGAAGCAGCTAAAAATGCAGTCACACAGCACAATGATGATACGCTATTAATTGCTGTCACCATTCTCACCAGTATGGAACAGAATGATTTACAAGAAATCGGTATCGATTGCACGCCAGAACAGCAAGTACAAAGATTAGCAACCTTGGCCAAATTATCAGGTATGGATGGTGTGGTGTGTTCAGCACAGGAAGCAGCTTTATTAAATGCACAACTTGGTAGTGATTTTGTATTAGTGACGCCAGGCATACGCCCAGAAGACAGCGCTCAAGATGATCAAAGACGTATTATGACGCCATATGAGGCTATGGACTCAGGCAGTCATTATTTAGTGATGGGACGACCCATTACACAATCGGCTGATCCTCTGGCGACATTAAACGCCGTTAATGCTTCTCTTAACCTTATTTCAGAGTAGTAATGATGAAGTTGTATTATTAAATTCATCATAATAATGGCTTGTAAATAATTAGATTGTGTTTATAGTAGAGCTACTGACATACATGGAGTTTGTCAGTAATCACTTCTAAACAATGAGAATGTTAATGGAATAAAGTAGAAATACTTATAGCATGACGTCTCAACTTGATAGAAAAAGGATATTTCTATGAAACAAACAATCGATAGTTCAACCTTCTTATCTCCATTTATTCACTTTTGCTTCGCTGCGATTTTGTTGTTGTGTACCAATATGGCACTGGCTGCTCAGCCTTTGGACATTAACATCGCAACTGCTGAGCAATTTTCAGCGGTAATGACTGGCGTTGGCGCAACAAAAGCACAAGCAATTGTGGAATATCGTGAAGCAAATGGCACATTTTCCAGGGTGGATGACTTAATCTTTGTTAAGGGGATTGGCCCTGCACTATTGGAAAAAAACAGAGCCTTGCTTTCTGTTGGGGAAGGGGAAAAATTTGAACCTGAAATTGTCGATAATGAACCTCTGTAAGGCGATCATAAGCTTATCTTTTTGATAAGTAGTTGGACCTTTACAATGAGTTTAAGCCCCGGTCAAAGCAGTTCCGGGGCTTTTTAAAGCTAAGGTTTAAGATACCTTACTTTGTGTGATCGCCGTAATGGCTTTATGTTGACTGAGAAATACATCGCCAGTTAGGTGTTCTAAGAAATCAGACTTTTTCAACTTATCCATAACAGGGCCTTTTACTTCCGATAGATGTAATTTTACCCCGATAGATTTTAATGACTCGGAAATACTCTCTAAACTCTCTAAAGCGCTGACATCCACCATATTAACCGCGGTAAACATAAGCACAACATCTTTCACTTCCGTACGTTCTGCCATGAGTTGCGATACTTTTTCCTCTAGGGTTCGGCAATTAGCGAAAAACAGGTTTTCGTCAACGCGTAGCGTTAAGATTTTAGGATGCACCTCGGCATGATGACGCTCGATGTTGCGATAGTGTTCTGTACCAGGAATCTGACCAACAATAGCAATGTGTGGATTACTCGTATGCCATAAAAAGAGCAGTATTGATAAACTGACACCAACAATGATGCCGGTATCTACCCCATAAATTAGTACCGTAATAATAGTGCCAACCATGGCAATGCCATCCTGCTTTGAATAACGCCAGACAGAGAAGATCGCCTTAAAGTCCACTAAGGATGTGACAGCCAGAATGATGGTGGCAGCCAACACGGCATTTGGCATGAAATAAAAAATATCGGTAAAAAAGTAGAGACTTAACAGAATAATAAACGCGGCTAAAACACCAGATAATTGCGATTTAGCTCCAGCCTCAAAGTTAACAGCCGAGCGAGAAAAACTGCCTGTCACAGCAAAGCCACCACTAAAGCCTGCGATTAAGTTAGCGCTGCCAAGACCAATAAATTCATTATTTGTATCGATTTTTTGCCGCTCTCTGGTTGCAAAGGCTTGGCCAATTGAAACAGACTCAATAAAACCGACTAAACTTAAAATAGCCGCAGCGGGTAACAGGTTCTTCAAAAGATCAAATGACCAATCAGGCATGGCAAGAGCGGGTAAACCGCTTGGAATATCTCCAACAACAAGCACCTGTTTGTCTACCAAGGCAAAAGTTGTCACCACAAGGGTCGCTAAAATAATGACAAAAACTGGTCCTGATTTGGCAATCAAGCCTGCTATATATGAGCTGAAACCGACACGTACAAGAATATTTTTAAAGTATTTTTTTAACCAAAATAATCCAACTAACGAAACAAGACCAATAGCAAGGCTATAAAAATTGGTGGCGTAAATGCTTGCGGATAAACTCATGATAATTTCAGAAAGGGAATTACCACTGGCGTTGATGCCAAGAAAATGTTTTACCTGACTCATGGCAATAATGATCGCCGAGCCTGTCACAAAGCCTGAAATAACAGGATGACTGAGCAAGTTCGCTAAAAAGCCTAAGCGTAATACCCCCATACAAATTAAAATGGCACCTGATATCAAGGCTAATAATATGGCAATTGTGTTGTACTCAGGCGTACCTGGTGTGGCAAATTGGCTACTGAAAGAGGCCGTCATAATGGCGATCAGAGCAGCTGGACCAACGGATAGAGCGCGACTTGAGCCAAGCAATGCATAAGCAAGAATCGGTAAAATACTCGCATATAGCCCCATTTCTGGCGGTAAACCAGCCAATAATGCATAAGCAAGACTTTGTGGCACCATCATAATGCTAACTACTAAGCCTGCGACGATGTCGGATGTGAAATCTCGTTTATTGTAGCTTTTTAGCCATTGTGCAGGTGGAATCCAACGCTCAAATGCATTCATTGTTATTTTTATCCGTTAGTAAAGGTGATATGAATGATTTTTATCTTATTTTCCCTCAAACGGCCTCTTAGCTAACACCATTATTATTCGTTATAGGCATTCATTTAAAGAGTTGCAAAAGGGCTTAAGTTAAGGAATAAGTTTATAGCTTTTTACTATATGCTGGCGAGTGTTTTTGTTAATTTTTCTTTATGGACTAAGTAGAAAACAGCAAATGTATCCGCTTTTTGATAGACTTACCTGTAGTTTTCCTTATCAAACTATTGTGTGTCGAGCATGGCGTAACAGGAGTGACAGTGTCTGAAGAATTTAAGGTAGTTTCCCCTTTCAAACCCGCTGGTGACCAACCAAAAGCGATTGAGCAATTAGTGCTGGGTATCGATGCAGGGCTGGCTCATCAAACATTACTTGGTGTCACTGGCTCAGGAAAAACGTACACAGTCGCCAACGTGATTGCTCATGCGAAGCGTCCTACGATTATCATGGCACACAATAAAACCTTGGCGGCGCAACTTTATGGGGAGTTCAAAGAGTTTTTCCCTAATAACGCCGTAGAATATTTTGTTTCTTACTATGATTACTACCAACCCGAAGCTTATGTTGCAGCTTCGGACACCTTTATCGAAAAAGACGCCTCGGTCAATGAGCACATTGAACAAATGCGCTTGTCAGCAACAAAAGCCTTATTAGAACGGGAAGACGTTATTATTGTTGCAACCGTTTCCGCTATCTATGGCTTGGGTGACCCTCAGTCTTATCTAAAAATGATGTTACATATAAGTCGTGGCGATCGCATCGATCAACGTGATATCTTGCGACGTCTTGCTGAGCTGCAATACTCTCGTAATGATGCTGTCTTTGAACGGGGCAATTTTCGTGTGCGGGGCGATATTATTGATGTTTTCCCAGCGGACTCAGAAGATACCGCCGTTCGTATTGAACTGTTTGATGATGAAGTGGAAGCACTTAGTTACTTTGACCCACTTACCAATAAAACATTGCATAAAGTGCCACGGGCTACAATTTATCCGAAAACTCACTATGTTACGCCAAGGGAAACCGTATTAGAGGCGATCGACAGTATTAAAGAAGAGCTGGATGAGCGCCTAAAACAATTAAAGTCACTGGATAAATTGGTCGAGTTACAACGTTTAGAACAACGCACTCGTTATGATTTAGAGATGATGCAAGAGCTAGGTTATTGCTCTGGTATCGAAAACTACTCACGTTACTTATCTGGGCGGCCAGCAGGGTCGCCACCACCAACCTTGTTTGATTACTTGCCACCAAATGCTTTATTGGTCATTGATGAATCCCATGTCACCGTGCCGCAAATAGGCGCCATGTATAAAGGTGACCGTTCGCGCAAAGAAAACCTAGTTGAGTATGGCTTTCGTTTGCCATCGGCTCTGGATAATCGCCCAATGCGTTTTGAAGAGTGGGAACAAATAAAGCCACAAACTATTTTTGTTTCCGCCACACCGGGTAAATACGAAGAAGAGCACCAAGACCAAGTAGTAGAGCAAATAGCCAGACCGACAGGCTTAACTGACCCACCGGTTGATATTCGCCCTGTAGCCACCCAAGTGGATGATCTTTTATCAGAAATTAACAAACGCCTGCCAAATAACGAGCGTGTATTGGTCACAACATTAACCAAGCGTATGGCTGAGGATTTGACTGGATACCTACACGAACATGGCATTCGGGTACGTTATCTCCACTCGGATATTGATACGGTGGAGCGGGTCGAAATTATCCGAGATTTACGTCTGGGTGAGTTCGATGTTCTGGTCGGTATCAACTTATTACGAGAAGGTTTGGACATTCCCGAAGTCAGTTTAGTGGCTATTTTAGATGCAGATAAAGAAGGTTTCTTACGTTCTGAGCGTTCACTTATTCAGACCATTGGTCGAGCGGCCCGTAATATTAATGGGCGTGCTATCTTGTATGCCGACACCATTACAGGATCAATTGATCGAGCAGTGAAAGAAACGGATCGCCGTCGAGCCAAACAGGAAGCGCATAACAAGGCGCATGGCATTATTCCCAAAGGAGTATCTAAATCCGTTGAAGATATTATGGAAGGTGCTTATAACCCAGGTGCTGGTAAATCTCGTAGTCAGAAAGTTAAGAAAGTGGCAGAAATGGCAGCAGACTATCAGGTCGAAAGCATGGATGATGTTGCCGATGTGCGTAAAGCCATCATCAAAATTCAGAAAGACATGATGGAAGCCTCAGAAAACTTACAATTTGAATTAGCGGCAGGCTATCGTGATCAAATTCGCCTCTTGCAGAAAAAACTAAAAGAAGTTGGCGAAGCTTGATAAGCTCTTAACCTATTCTGACCTTTGTCAGCGGTTTTTAAGTCGGTTATAACTGAGCAGAGTAAAATACAGCAAAGCGAAGTTAATCCTTAGCTGAGTAAAAAGATAGCGAGATTAAAATGACAGAAGAAACGAAAGGGCGTCTAACAACCCGTAACATTGCCATGCCAGCAGATACCAACCCAGCAGGTGACATTTTTGGTGGTTGGGTCATGTCACAAATGGACATAGCCGCTGGTATTTGCGCCAGCCAGCGATCTCAATCAAGAGTGGTAACCGTTAAAATTGACAGTATGAGCTTCTTAAAACCTGTAAAAGTGGGCGATATTCTAGGCGTGTATACCAAAGTGGATAAGGTCGGTAGAAGCTCGATGAAAATCCATGTGGAAGCATGGGTTCGTCGTAATCGAATTAACAATCGCGAAAAAGTAACAGAAGGCATTTTCACTTTTGTGGCATTGGATGAAGAAGGTAAACCAACGCCAGTTCCTAGAGCTGAAGATTTACCCGACTATGTTGCGGAGTGGGTCGACTTTTAAAGTACTTCGTCCACAGCAGACTAAGCAATTCCCTCCTTTTTTGAAAAAGAGTCAAGGGGAGGGCTAGGGTGGTGTATACAGTGGCTTTTTGGGTGTAGTTATTAACGTGATTGATTGTGAATTGCAAATGCCCAGTGGAGGCTTGAATACAAAGCCGTCAATAGACAAAAAAGCGTATGAAATACTTGTCAAACGCCAAGCCCTGCGTATAATAGCCAACACTTTTTAGGACTATAGCTCAGTTGGTTAGAGCGCCACCTTGACATGGTGGAGGTCAGCAGTTCGAATCTGCTTAGTCCTACCAAATTCGAGAGCCCTGATCTGTTACAAGATCGGGGCTTTTTTGTTTCTGCTTCATTTCGCTGCTCAAGGCTTGGGTATGCGCTTCTCATTGGCTTTGTCTAAAAAACAACATACCGTCCCAAAAAGTGTGTCTACAAGAGTGACGTTGAAAAAAGCGCCTCTCTCTCATTAAATGTGTTTGATTCAACCAAAAAATAAACCCATTAACAAAAGAGAGACTATGGATACCTTAAAACTAA
>NHNK02000059.1 GCA_002173415.2 Marinomonas agarivorans | reverse complement strand
TGGTCGATATCATTAATTGCCAAGTACAGTTGATAATCATGGTGTTCAACCTTACCGCAATACTCCGTTCCTCGGTCCGTCAAAATGCGCAGCATCGGTAACTCATACTGCTCGAAGTAAGGGAGTACCTTATCATTGAGTATGTCTGCCGCTGTGATTGGCGTTTTGGTTGTGTAGAGCTTAGCGAAGGCGACCTTGCTGTAAGTATCAACAAACGTCTGCTGGTAAATACGACCAACACCTTTTAGGTTGCCCACGTAGAACGTGTCTTGAGAGCCCAGATAGCCTGGGTGAGCGGTTTCAATCTCCCCACAAGCTTCGTCATCGCTCTTTTTCTTTTCAAGGGCTGCAACTTGCTCATCCGTGAGAATAATACCGTCGTTGGCAACCTTTTCTTCTAATGCTTTCAGGCGCTTTTTGAAGTTTTCCAAGT
>NHNK02000058.1 GCA_002173415.2 Marinomonas agarivorans | reverse complement strand
ATGTTTAAATGGTTATCTTCCCTATTTTCAAAAAATGAATCGACTGAAGATACAAGTCAAAATTCACCTCCAGTAGGCAGCTCTTGTACAACAGTGAGGGTGTGGTTTGATAAAGAAAATGCTTGGGTACAATGGCCTGAAAAAGAGCCTCAATCTATCGCTTGGAGTAAATTAATTGGCGTTGCTATTGAAACAACAGATGAAGGGCCATTTGTAGAGGATGTTTGGTGGCACTTAGCTACAAAGGAAGGTGTCATAACATATCCAAGTGGGGCAACAGGCGCAGGTGAATTACTTAAGCGCCTTCAAGATATCCCGACCTTTAATAATGAGCGTCTCATTGAGTCAATGTCATCAGCCCAAAACCAAACCTTCATTCTTTGGGATTCCGAAGGTAGGCATGAGTAAAAGCCATAACAAGGCGATCAAGTACA
>NHNK02000057.1 GCA_002173415.2 Marinomonas agarivorans | reverse complement strand
AGCACGATCCCGTCGTGCAGCCGGTGCTCGGCTCCGGACCGATCCTGAAGATCAACGCCAACCAGCGCTACGCGACCGACGGCGCGGGCGCCGCTGCCTGGCATGACTGGTGCGCGCGCGGCGGCGTGACGAGCCAGGAGTTCGTCTCGAACAACACCGTGCCGTGCGGCTCGACGATCGGGCCGATCACCGCCACGCGGCTCGGCATCCGCACCGTCGACGTCGGCATCCCGATCCTGTCGATGCACTCCGCGCGCGAGCTCGCGGGCGTCAGTGACCTCTTCGACCTGACGCGAGTGGCGGAGGCGTTCTTCCGCGCCTAAGTGCGCGCGCGCACTCGCCGGCCACGCTCTCACCGGCCACGCACTCACCTGCCGCGCACCCTCCTGCCGCGCGACCGGTCCCGAATCGTCGCCTCGTGCGCGCTCGGGCGACCATCTCGTACCGGCGCTGCAGGAGCTCCCTTGCAGCGTTGTCGCTCTCGGTCGCTCAGACCGC
>NHNK02000056.1 GCA_002173415.2 Marinomonas agarivorans | reverse complement strand
ATCGGTCAAAATTCACGTTCGCGCCACTGTTAATCGCAATAAGGGTTTCGCCTTGTGCCTTATTTTTTTCAATGTATTTTTTTAAGCCTGCCAATGCACAGGCGCCTGCTGGCTCTGTGATGGAGCGAGTATCGTCATAAATGTCTTTAATGGCGGCGCACATTTCATCGGTCGACACGGTAATCACTTCATCAACCACATCTTTGGCAATGGCAAAGGTGTTTTCCCCAATTAATCCAACCGCCACGCCATCGGCAAAAATTCCTACCTGTTCAAGACGGGTTGGTGAACCTGCCTGCATAGCGGCTTTTAAGCAGGCGGCATCTTCTGGCTCAACACCAACCACCTTAATATCAGGACGTAAATATTTAATGTAAGCCGCAACACCGGCGATCAAACCTCCGCCACCAACGGGAACAAAAATCGCATCGAGATGGCCTTCATGTTGACGTAAGATTTCCATGCCGATCGTGCCTTGGCCCGCAATAGTGTCTAAATCATCAAATGGGT
>NHNK02000055.1 GCA_002173415.2 Marinomonas agarivorans | reverse complement strand
TTTGCCCACTATTTTAGACAATTTGTAAGACCATTATGGCTGAAAATAGTTTTGCCACTGGAAAGATCTAAAAATCGTGTGGCGTTTCTTGCTTGAAACGCCATTATTCAGGGAGGACTAAATTAAGTCGCGTGCAACAGTTCTTCAAATATCCACACAGCTACTTTGAAGATGTCGTTTAAGTAGGTATATTTCTTAATCCGCCATTGGGCGTGTGTCTAGTCAGTCACAAGGTTTGTTACTGAGCTACTTTATTTACCCTGTTTTAGGATATGTTATACCTCATTCCATCATTAAGAGAATTCTACAAGCCAACGTGTACGACGTGGCAATAGAAACCCCGCTCGTACGAGCAAAACAACTTAGTGCTAGGTTTGATAATGACATTATTTTAAAGCGTGAAGATCTCCAACCCGTTTATTCCTTCAAAATTCGTGGTGCCTACAATAAATTACGTCGACTTACGGAAACGCAATTAGCGCAAGGTGTCATCGCCGCATCGGCAGGTAACCA
>NHNK02000054.1 GCA_002173415.2 Marinomonas agarivorans | reverse complement strand
GTTTGACGCTTGATTATCGTCTTTTGAAACAACAACACACAACACATATATGCATCGCATACATATCCTATACATCATCGTCTCGATCTATTTCAAAAAGTCATATTGTTAAAGAGCTATTAGCAAAAATGCTAAATCAGACATTACTAGTCGATTCAATACTTATGATTGAATTAAGCAGCAACAGCTTGTTTAGCATTTTGATATACACAGAGAAGATAAGTAATGGTGGAGCTATGCGGGATCGAACCGCAGACCTCCTGCGTGCAAAGCAGGCGCTCTCCCAGCTGAGCTATAGCCCCATTAACAAGTACTTTCGTATTAGGATTCCATACACAATCTCTAAAAAGATTATGTCATGGTGGGTCTGGGCCGATTTGAACGGCCGACCTCACCCTTATCAGGGGTGCGCTCTAACCAACTGAGCTACAGACCCAATACTTCTGTGCATCTTTTAATAACATCAGATAATGTGTGTGAACGCTCACCAAACAACCATTTCGTTTAAGGAGGTGATCCAGCCCCAGGTTCCCCTAGGGCTACCTTGTTACGACTTCACCCCAGTCATTGACCACTCCGTGGTAACCG
>NHNK02000053.1 GCA_002173415.2 Marinomonas agarivorans | reverse complement strand
CACCACGACAACCACTCAAGGCAATTGGAATGGCTCCAGCATCAATGTGGGTGGCAATGCCAGTATCGACAGCGACGACAATCTGACGGTAAAAGGCTCGGATGTGAATGTGGCTGGCACCTTAACCATCGATGCCCAAGACACCCAGATTCTCGCTGGCACCAACACTTACTCAGAGCAGTCTGAGACCACAAGCACAGGCGGCAGCATGAGTGTGAGTGTTGGCAAAACCAATCAAACCCCGTCTTACAATATGGGCGTCAATGCCAGTCGCAGTGACAGCGAGTTCCAGAGTACGGACTATGTGAATGGTCAGCTCAATGCAGGCGCAATTGTTAGCACCAGTGACAGTTTGACGATTAAGGGCGGGAACCTTGTTGCCGATGAGATCGACATCACCACCAACGACTTAACCGTGGTGAGCTTGCAAAATACCTCTAGCAGCAAGAACAGCAGCGTGGGTGTGAATGTGGGCACCAGTGGCGGTGGGGATGACAAAACAGAACAAGAACCTATCACCGATGACAGCAAAGATACGCTGGACGAAGAAAAAACCGCCTCTGTTAGCAAGGGCTTTAATATTGGCAAAGGCGAGTCCAACCGTGCGGTGGT
>NHNK02000052.1 GCA_002173415.2 Marinomonas agarivorans | reverse complement strand
TCCCGACCTTTAATAATGAGCGTCTCATTGAGTCAATGTCATCAGCCCAAAACCAAACCTTCATTCTTTGGGATTCCGAAGGTAGGCATGAGTAAAAGCCATAACAAGGCGATCAAGTACACTCTGCCCGTAAAAAACGTGATATTTAGGATCAGATTTAAAACTATTTCTGATCGTTATCAGTGAGTTGTAACCCCAGGTTGATTAACCCCCTCCCAGCCTCCCCCTTGGTAAGGGGGAGGAGCAGGCAGCGTAGGTAATTCGTTGTGTCTGTCTTGTTTCCCTCCCCTTTTTTTGAAAAAAAGGGTCAAGGGGAGGGTTAGGGTGGGGTGTAAAGCATGTGCTCGGTTTAAAATGTAAACTATGCTCTGTTCATACAAAGGTCTTGCCTCAAACTTTTCTTTGCCTTTTCCTAATCAATCTAATTTCCCCATTGACTTTATTTTCTTAAGATTCTACTGTGTAAAGGTGTTGGCAAAATCCAGCACTGGGATGTGGAAGTCCCAAATCCATGAGGTACTGTCCCAAAAAGTGTGTCTGTCTTCTCATTAAACAACTTTCCCTCCTGTTATTCAAACAAGTGGCTTTTCTGAAAACGACTCACCGGGTATTGATAAGTGCTGCTATTCATATC
>NHNK02000051.1 GCA_002173415.2 Marinomonas agarivorans | reverse complement strand
GGCGTAAGCCGCCTAATAGGTTTACCTGTCAGCCATGAATGGATTTATGGTTATGTACAAAGAAACAAACGCCAAGGCGGTAAGCTTTATAAGCACTTACGACATAGTGGTAGGCGATACCGAAAAGGAAGCCGTACCAAACGGGTCATTATTCCTAATCGAATTGGCATCGAAGAGCGTCCTGAAATAGTAGATACCAAGCAACGTTTTGGTGACTGGGAGGTCGATACCGTTTTAGGTAAACAAGGTACTGGAGCGATCGTTAGTTTGGTTGAGCGAAAGAGCAAGATGTATTTAATCCGCAAAGTATCCAAGAAAAGTGCTGAAGACGTCTGTCGAGCCGTCGGTGCTATGCTGTGGTGTTATCGTCGTCATGTGCATACGATTACCGCAGATAATGGAACAGAGTTCTGTGCTCATGAAAGTATTGCCCAGAAGCTCAAGACCGATGTGTATTTTGCTAATCCCTATGCCTCTTGGGAACGCGGTTTAAACGAAAACTTTAATGGTCTGTTGAGACAATATATCCCTAAGGGAACGGACCTCAGAAAGGTGACCGATGCAGAGATTGCGAAGGTGCAGCGGTCATTAAACCTCAGGCCAAGAAAGTGTCTTGGCTATAGACAACCTGCGGTCGTGTTCGATGAACT
>NHNK02000050.1 GCA_002173415.2 Marinomonas agarivorans | reverse complement strand
GAGACATCGGCTGTACCGTCTTTGCCATCTTGGTTTAACCCTTGCGCCTCACTGAGGGCATCGCTTAATGCTTGAGCGGCTTGCTCACTGCCTTCTGCCCCTGCCTCGCCTTTGAGTTTGTTTTGCTCGGCTTCATTGGCCGCGCGCTTTCTCGCTTCGTTATTTTCGATGGCGTAGTTCTGGAAGGCATCGGCAAAATCTTCATCCCCCGTAGCGGCCTTTGTTGCACTCACGGCCAGTGTGCCTGTGGTCACAAGGTTGCTGGCGATTTCACTCATACCCGTTAGGCTGCCAAGGCGATGATCGATTTGCGCATCGGCGTTGAGGCCACCACGCTGGATGTCCTTAGTGACTTCTTGGCTATTGTTGATATCACGGTTAAGGTCGGCGTATTGATCTTGATTGTCGATCGATTCGCCACCCACAGTGACAGTACCCTTACCAATAGTCGCCTTAGTGGTTTGCTCGGTTTCATGGCCAGAGAAGTTGGCCGTAATGCCTGTGGAGTTGCCACTCAAGGAGAGACCAATGCCACTTTGGGTACTGGTGTCGGTGTCTTGAATGTCTTCAATTGAGAGCGTCTCGGTCGTGAGATTCAGGTTGCCCGTCTCAATGCCGTTTTCATCCACGGCAGCGATTGTTGCGCCTGTGATAGAGGTGTCTTTGGCTTGGATGTTGACATTGGTCGCAATGATGCCGCTTTGTTGATCGACCACCGCACGGTTGGACTCGCCTTTGCCAATATTAAAGCCCTTGCTAACAGAGGCGGTTTTTTCTTCGTCCAGCGTATCTTTGCTGTCATCGGTGATAGGTTCTTGTTCTGTTTTGTCAT
>NHNK02000005.1 GCA_002173415.2 Marinomonas agarivorans | reverse complement strand
ATAAAACTTACCGATTCTGCAACTTTTTGGGCCTAAAGGGGGATTTTTCGTAAGATTCTGGTACTCACTATGTTACAAAAACCTATTAAATTCAATGTATTGGGCGTTTTTCAGGGGGGACTACTTAGTTGCCTGAACATGCATCTGTGTACAGGCCAACGACGTTCTTTACAAAATAAACCGAGCTCATAGTTTACACAAGTTAAAGCACAGAAAACGAAAAGATGCTTAAACATGTTTTCTAACTTATCCATGCGTCAAATTGATCTATATATCAAACTTATCCATACACCAAAGAGTGTCGATATTTCTCTACATAACTTTGAAATTTAGTCTCTTCTTTGGCAATTTTGAGATTACTTTATACAAGCGGACGAGCCCTAATATTGCTTTTTGTATTACTATTGAACTGATATTATAAAATTTCTAAAATCATTAAATCATAACAAAGCCGATAAATATTTTTCTTCCATTTGATCGTACTCACCTTTCACTTTTATAATTTTTTCATCAAGTTCGATTATGTGTTCTTTCAACTTAATAATTTCTTCATCAGGTGGCGCTGAGTGAGAAAGTAGTTCTTTCTCCATCGTGTTAATTTCATCTGCTAATGCATTGTTTTCTTCTTGCAATACATTGATTTCATCATCGGTGATATTGTTATTTGCTGTATTAACAATTAACTGAGACAGATCTGCTAGTTGAGATTGCAATTCATCTTGACGCTTTTGCTCCGTGTCTAAGTCTTGCTCCAGAACTTCAACCAATAATTCTGATTCGTCTATCATTTTTTTAATCTGGCTAATTTTGCTGGTCTGCTGTTTGATTAATTCTTCCGACTCTTTCAATAATGGTGCTTGGTCTAGCAAGCCTTCCATTGTCTGCACACTAGCTTGCTGCTGGGCAAGTATCGCTTGCATTTTTTCTTGCTCTTGACTGTTATTTTGTTGAGCATTCAGTTCTAGCTCTTTTGCCATTACTAAAGCATCTTGTTTTTGAAAATCAAGCGTTAAGTTTTGCTTAATTGCCTGTAAACTATCCAATTTCGCTTCAAGTTTTTGAAGAATATCTTTTTTATCTGCAAAGGTTTTTTCCAGTCTTGCTAATGCAACATCGTAGCTCAGAGAGCTTTTTGCTACATTTTCATGAGTAGTATCTTTCATGGCATTTTTTAATTCGGCGATAACAGTTTTTTGATAATCTGCCATCATTTTTAATTGTTCTAGTTTGCTTTGAGATTCAGCTTGGATAGGTGTAAGAATGTCGTCAATTTCCGAGTCTTCTACAAATGCTGCTAAGAGTTTGTCATAGTTAGATTGGGCTTGATTTTCTTCTTTCGCTTTGGCAACAAGATCCTTTGCATGACTTTCTAGGCGCCAAAGCTCTGATAGTTCTAAACGTATATCAAGTAGCGCTTCATCAAGACTATTTTCTTCATTCAGTTCGGCACGTAATTTTTCTAGTTTGGCGTTTAATTGATCCGTGGCTTCTGTTTTGAGATTAAGGACTTTGTTTTTTTCTTCAATTTCGGCCGTCACATTACTAGCTAATTTTTTCTGAGCTGCTATCTGTTTGACTAATATATCCATTGACTGTGCGAAGCCAACATCTTCAGTCAGAGGAACAAATTTTTCGAGCGCAGTATCAATGTCACTATCAATAGTTTGTGTGGAAATAATTGAGTATTCCACATCAAGGAACAGTGCCCAACACTCAAACAGCATTAGTCGCTTTTTGTCTTCTGGATCACAGTCAATAATAAGTTGCTCTACTATCTTTTTCTGTTGTTGCAATTCTTGCAGACAGGTGGCTATGACAGCATCAGATGCGGCAGAGTTTGTTTTCGTATCTTGCTCTTCTGATTTGTTAGAAGTCTTATTACGAAAATATGCCATTAATAACACTAATAGAATTATAAGCAATAAAGCAGACAATGCTGCTAATAACCAAATTACATGCATAGTTTTCCATTATCTGTCTAGTTGAAGGCTAATTAATTACTACATTGTAAAATATAATCAAATTCTGTTGTGATTGCGATTTATGTTATTCATTCAAGTGAAAAGAGCCTGAGAAAGTAATAAAAAAGCCGCTATTAAAAAAGCGGCTTAAGGTGAGGAGTCATGGTTGTTTTTTTATTCGCAACGGTTTTTATGGATATTCTGCCCTTTATTTATAGGACTTCAATCTCAACTAATAAATATCATCTCGATTAATAAACTCTCAGTTGTTATTTTTAGTTAACTATCAATCAAGTTGTTATGTCATTAGAGCTCAAGTTGATCTGCTTCTTCAACTTCTTCAGTGGCAGGCAAGTTTTTTGGTAATAGTTCAGCACGAATTTTGCTTTCAATTTCTTGCGCAATTGCAGGATTATCCGTCAGGTATTGAGCGGCATTAGCTTTACCTTGTCCTATTTTATCGCCATTGTAGGCGTACCAAGCACCAGATTTATCAACCAGACCTTGTTTAACACCAATATCAATGATCTCACCCATGCGGTAAATACCCGCACCATACATAATTTGAAATTCAGCTTGCTTAAATGGCGGTGCTATTTTGTTTTTTACAACTTTTACACGGGTTTCATTCCCGACGACTTCATCGCCTTGCTTCACTGAACCAATACGACGAATATCTAAACGTACAGAAGAATAAAATTTCAGTGCGTTACCACCTGTTGTGGTTTCTGGCGAGCCGAACATGACACCAATTTTCATTCGAATTTGGTTGATAAAAACAACTAAGCAGTTAGCACTTTTTATCGAGCCAGTTAGCTTACGCATTGCTTGAGAAAGTAAACGAGCTTGTACACCGACAGACGAGTCACCCATTTCCCCTTCAATCTCAGATTTAGGAACCAATGCGGCAACTGAGTCAACAATAATAATATCAACACTATTAGAGCGAACGAGCATGTCAACTATCTCAAGAGCTTGTTCTCCAGTGTCTGGTTGAGACACCAATAACTCTCCAATATTCACTCCCAATTTTTCTGCGTACTGAGGATCAAGAGCATGCTCAGCATCAACAAAAGCACAAGTCTTACCTTGTTTTTGTGCTTCAGCAATAACACTTAATGTCAGGGTTGTTTTACCAGAAGATTCAGGCCCATAAATTTCGCAAATACGACCGTAAGGCAAACCACCAGCACCAAGTGCAATATCTAATCCTAATGAGCCAGTAGATACTGTTTCAATATCCAGTTTTGCGCCTTCTCCCATCTTCATGATGGCACCTTTACCGAATTGACGCTCAATTTGGGAAAGCGCGGCCTCTAATGCTTTTTTCTTGTTGTCTGCTGTTGACATGTGAAAACCTTTTTTCTGTGAACTAAACTTGTTGGCAATAACTTTACCTTGCTTTTTCTTCAACTTCAAGAAAATACTGTATAAAAAAACAGTATAAATTATTTCCTATTCTCGAGGAGTGTAAGTACCATTTCTAGCGCTTTGAATACGGCTTGTTGTCTAATCTGTAGGCGATCGCCGTCAAAGTGAAATGTTGCTACTTTCGGTTCCACATTTTTATGCATACAACCGATAACAACTGTGCCAACGGGCTTCTCAATACTTCCTCCTGCTGGGCCAGCAATACCACTAACGGCAATACTAATATCGCCACCGTGTTGTAAGGCACCTTGGCACATTTGCTCGACTGTCGCAGTAGAAACAGCTCCTTCGCTGATTAATGTCTTTTCTTTCACTTGTAACAAGCGCTTTTTAGCTTCATTGTCATAACTGATGATGCCACCATAAAACCACTGTGAACTGCCAGCGATCTCGGTACAAGTAGCACCAATCAAGCCTCCTGTACATGATTCAGCAGTAATGAGCATCTCTTCTGTTTCACTCAGTTTCTGTCCAATTTGTTCTGCTGTTTGAGCAATTTTTTGAGTCAAATTCATCTTTCTAACACCTTAAAACGAATGCACTTTTACCGTAGAATAGCGACCTATTTCAGGGATAACAATCGAGTAATTAAGAATGAGTCAAGTAGCTAACGAGCAACATACCCCTATGATGCGCCAATATTTTGGGCTGAAGTCAAAACATCCCAAAGAACTCTTGTTTTATCGCATGGGTGACTTTTACGAGCTCTTTTATGATGATGCAAAAAAAGCGGCTCATTTGCTCGATATAACCTTAACAGCCAGAGGCCATTCAGGTGGACAGCCGATTCCTATGGCGGGGATTCCATTTCATGCCGCCGAAAACTACATCGCTCGTTTAGTACGTATGGGGGAATCCATTGTTGTTTGTGAACAAGTTGGTGACCCTGCTAACAGTAAAGGCCCTGTTGATCGTCAAGTAGCTCGTATTGTTACTCCAGGCACACTAAGTGACGAAGCGTTTCTTGATGAACGTAAAGAGAATTTATTGGTATCGCTTGCTCAACACCAAAGTAAAGCAGGCAATTTATATGGTTTCTCTTACCTTGATATGGCCAGTGGCCGTTTCTCTGTTTTTGAAGTGGAAGGTGATGAAGCATTTATAAATGAGCTACACCGTCTTGCTCCTACTGAAATATTACTCGCAGAGGACTTTCCTTCTCGTCATTTAATCACTCTAGAGAAAGGGGTACGTGAACTTGGCCCTTGGCATTTCGATTATGAGTCTTGTTATCGGCAACTGATTCAACAATTTACCACAAAAGATTTAAGCGGTTTTGGTTGTGAAGATTTGTCTGCTGCGGTTGCCGCAGCGGGTGCCTTATTGCAATACGCAAAAGACACTCAACGCACATCCCTTCCTCACATTCAGTCTTTAATTTTAGAGCAACGTGATGACAGTGTGCAGATCGATGCAGCAACTCGTCGTAACCTTGAAATAGACATTAATTTATCTGGCAATACAAGTAACACGCTAATTTCAGTTTTAGATCGCTGTGCGACTCCGATGGGAAGCCGATTGTTAAAACGTTGGTTGCATCAGCCATGCCGCAATCTGGATAAAATTAATAGTCGTCAAGATGCAGTACAAAGTTTATTGACTAATTATGCTTATGAAGCGGTTAAAGAAGAGTTGAAAGATGTTGGCGATGTGGAACGTATTTTAACACGCGTCGCTTTGGGCTCTGCTCGACCACGAGATTTATTGCGACTACGTCTGACATTAGATCGTATTCCAGCTATTAAGTCACAACTTACTTTATTTGATAGTGCATTATTAACAGCACTAAATCGTAATCTAACTGAATTACCAGAGCTAACAGAAGAACTTACCTTAGCTATTGTCGACAATCCTCCATCCGTAGTTCGTGACGGAGGAATCTTTGCAACAGGTTATGACTCTGAACTGGATGAACTAAAAGCGCTCTCTTCTAATGCCACTGATTTTTTAGCAGAACTAGAAAGCCGAGAAAAAGAAAAAACGGGGATTAGTTCCCTGAAAGTTGGTTTTAATCGAGTACACGGTTATTACATTGAAATTAGTCGTCTACAGTCTGATCTCGCTCCAGTTGATTACGTTCGTCGACAAACATTAAAAAATGCTGAACGCTTTATCACCCCAGAATTAAAAGAATTCGAAGACAAGGCTCTTAGTGCAAAATCCAAAGCATTGGCCCGTGAAAAAGTGCTATACGATAAATTATTGGCGACGATCAACACCCAACTTTTTGAATTGCAAACGAGCAGTCAAGCCTTGGCAGAATTGGATGTATTAACTAACTTTGCTGAGCGTGCTGATCGTCACCATTATGTGCGCCCACTTGTGCAAAATGACAGCACCATAGATATCGTTGAAGGCCGTCATCCTGTGGTTGAGTCGGTAATTGCAGAACCTTTTGTGCCTAACGATCTTGTTATGCATGATAAACGTTCATTGTTGATGATTACTGGTCCAAACATGGGCGGTAAATCGACCTATATGCGACAAGTAGCATTGATTACTTTACTTTCTCATACTGGCTGCTTTGTGCCTGCTAAAACCGCCACGATATCATTAGTTGACCGAATATTTACTCGTATGGGGTCATCTGATGATTTAGCCGGCGGACGATCAACCTTTATGGTAGAGATGACAGAAACAGCCAATATTTTAAATAATGCGACGTCTAAAAGTCTGGTGTTGATGGATGAAGTTGGTCGGGGTACGAGCACATTTGACGGATTATCATTAGCTTGGTCAGCCGTCGATCATTTGGCAAATCAAATTCAATGTAAGGTATTATTTGCCACACACTATTTCGAATTAACCCTGTTGGCAGACTCATTAGTCAATGCCACCAATGTTCATCTCACTGCAACAGAATATGAAGATTCAATTGTCTTTTTACATAAAGTGCATGAAGGTGCCGCTAGTCAAAGTTATGGTTTGCAGGTCGCACAATTAGCTGGCGTGCCAAAAAGTGTCATTAACTCGGCCAAAAGCAAATTAGCAGAACTGGAAGACAGTACTGAAGAAAGCGCAGTCGAAATCTCTCATTCGGTCACAACAAGAGTAGAAGAGGCTATATCACCAAGGTATTCATCTTCAAACCCTACAATGGATCAACCTATGCAAGCAGATATGTTTGCGGATTCTTTCGAACAGGAAATGCGCAACACTCTTAGTGAAGTTGATGTTGATCAGGTAACACCTAGAGAAGCGATTAATCTTCTTTACGAACTAAAAAAACTGATCTGATTTTTGCTTTTTTCAGTAGAAGAGCAGATCAATTACCTGCAGTGGTTTTATTAAAAAAGCACGACTGTAATAGCACATCCTCAGCAGAGGATTATTTATCTTGCCGACAAACAAAGTTAGCAACTAAAATAGTTAACATTACATTAGGCTAAAAATATTAGATGATTTCTATCATCATTACTTTTAAGAGGTTTTTAAATGGCTTTTATCGTTACCGACAACTGTATTCGTTGTAAGTACACTGACTGCGTGGAAGTGTGCCCTGTTGATTGTTTTTACGAAGGTCCCAACTTTCTAGTTATCCATCCGGATGAATGCATTGACTGTGCTTTGTGTGAACCAGAATGTCCTGCAAATGCGATTTTTTCTGAAGATGAATTACCTGAAGAACAGGAAGTTTTTGTAGAGTTAAATAAAGATTTATCATTGGTATGGCCAAATATTTCAGAGAAAAAAGACGCGTTGCCAGATGCAGAAACTTGGGATGGCGTCGCTGATAAACTTGAGTTCTTAGAGCAGTAAGGATATCACTAGGTTCCACTTATTTAGGTTGTTTGGCTACAAGTAAGAAAGGCTATAGATAAAATAATAAGCAAGCTTATCAATAGAAAACACGCACAAAAAAGGGCGGCTAGACGCCGCCCTATTTATCACCAACACCCTGTCAGTGACTCTTCCAGTGAGCTGAAAATCCATTTCACCATCATCCGTAATAATCCAAACGCTCCTAGTTTGCCAACTTACTAATATGTATGTTGGTGTAAATCCATTTTTTAGATTCCTTTCGACAGATCATTTCCTTTGATCTAGTCTTAAGACATCGGCACATCCCGTACCACAGCAATCCCTGCTTCAAACTCTTCCTTGAGTTCCGTCTGGATGAGATCAATTTACCACTTCCACATAGAGTTTCAATAGTTCAAAACTTCTACTAAGAAATTATTTTACTCTTTAAAATCATATACTTATCTATAAATTACAGATTTAATTAACAGATGCTTACACAACAAAAAGAAATCTCTTACACGTTTGTCAGAGATTTCGTACAAATAAACGAAAAAAAGATAAATTTTTTATTTGCAAGACAAATAAAATTGCGAATAGACGTTCTTTCTTAGCGCGACCAATAGTATTTTTTGGGACAACTGAGTCAAACAGGTTACTTTTTAAATGTAATTAGTACCGCTGTATTTTCAGTTTGAGATATAGCGTAAAAACTAGATAGCGCTACACAGTTGATCACTCCAGATAACGGCTTCAATGTAGCTTTCTTTTAGAGCAATGATGGTGTCTTCATCAGCAATCAGTCCTCCTTTTGCATACTGTTCCACCTGATTAAGTGTTGCACCTATTTTACCGCTACGGTTTAAAATCGCATTCGCTAGCTCTGTAGGCAGTGGTAACGCTTCGAGCACCTCAATCAAATCAAGTCCCATACAGACATCGATCATTGACAACATACCGGCTAAAAAGTACTTGTCTGTATTAGCATAGCCCATTCTCACTGCAAATAGCTCAGCATGCTTGGAGCGAATTAAAACTTCCTTCAGCAGAGACTCCCTATCGCCCACCATTTCTGACATGAGCAATAGATTCGTTAATGATTTCAACTGTTGAGCGCCAATTAGCACTATGGCTAACTGAACAGTATCAACTGTCGCGACCAATCCTGTTACAGGTGAGTTCAAATATTTTAGTAATTTGTGTACTAAGCCTACATCTTGACTGATAATGTCATCCAATTCTTTGACAGAAAAATCGTCCAGATTTAACAGTTTCCCCATCACCTGCAACAAAGTCATATTGTTGACTCTAACGGCCTTGCGAGAAATCGTTTGCGGCTGAGAAAAGAAGTAACCTTGAAAGTAATCCACATCCAGTTTCCGACAGAAGTCGAATTCGTCCCATGCTTCTATTTTCTCTACAATGATCTTTACCTCAAAATCTCTTAATATTTCGACTTGTTCCATCAACTTTTCATAACCCAGCTCCACCAAATCTAGCTTCACATAATCAGCCAAGGCTAGGAAAGGTGTGAGTTTTGTGTTGAAGGAGAAATTATCTAATGAAATTTCATACCCTAAATCTTGCCATTTTTGTAATGCTTCAAGCAGAACTGGATCAAATTCAGAGTTATTTAACACCTCAACAATAACTTGATCTTTTGTAATAGGGACGTTCGCAGGATCGAGCAGATAGTGACGAGGAAAGTTAATAAAGGCTTTTTTATTACCTATTAAGTTATCAATACCAATTTCAAGTAAGCTGGTACTAATTACTTGGGCGGTAGCACTTGAACCGTCATAAATTTCTGCATCAATGGCATGGCTGCTTGCACGATAAAACAATTCATAAGCCCATATAGATTGCTGAGCATTTAAGATCGGCTGTCGAGCCAATGCAACTGTGGTATCTATATTAAACTTATTATCCATCCTCTAACCTTCATATGAATGACCTTAACCTGAATAGAAAAGCTCTAAGTACAAACTTTCCATGAATAGGCATGATTACTTTTCTTCTTGTGTATCCTTGCTTTGTCTACAACGTCTCTGCTTTAACAACAGCTTAATGAAGGAATGTCATGTTATCCTTGATATGCAAGAGTACGTATATTGTTTGTAAGTGTTGACCCATTCTTAAAAAATTGCCATTGGGTGTTACAAATAAAATTGATAACATGTTGTACTAAAATAATACAACCGTCTAGTGTGGAGCAAGAATGCCTGTATATCGTTCAAAAACAACGACCTCTGGCCGTAATATGGCTGGGGCTCGCGCTTTATGGCGCGCAACTGGAATGACAGATGAAGATTTTCATAAACCCATCATTGCTGTTGCTAACTCTTTTACGCAATTTGTACCTGGTCACGTACATCTTAAAGATATGGGGCAGCTGGTCGCCCGTGAAATTGAAAAAGCAGGTGGTGTCGCCAAAGAGTTTAATACCATCGCCGTCGATGATGGTATTGCAATGGGACACGATGGCATGCTGTATAGCCTCCCTTCTCGTGATCTTATCGCTGATTCCGTTGAATATATGGTGAATGCCCATTGTGCAGATGCATTAGTCTGTATTTCCAACTGTGACAAAATCACCCCTGGGATGTTAATGGCAGCAATGCGTTTGAATATCCCTGTTATTTTTGTTTCGGGTGGCCCAATGGAAGCAGGCAAAACCAAATTAGCGGATCATAACTTGGATTTGGTTGATGCCATGGTCATTGCGGTTGACCCTACTGCCAGCGACGAAAAAGTTGCTGAATATGAACGTTCAGCTTGTCCTACGTGTGGTTCTTGCTCTGGGATGTTCACAGCTAACTCCATGAACTGTTTGACAGAAGCACTAGGGTTAAGTCTACCCGGTAATGGCACAACACTTGCGACTCATGCGGATCGTCGTCGTTTGTTTGAAGAAGCCGGTAAACGTATCGTTGACATCACCAAGCGTTTCTATGAACAAGATGAAGCCCATTGGGCACCACGTGCCATCGGTTCTTTCAAGGCGTTTGAAAATGCCATGATGCTAGACATCGCCATGGGCGGCTCATCTAATACCATTTTACACTTGTTGGCCATTGCCAAGGAAGCGGGTGTAGATTTCACCATGAAAGACATTGATCGTCTGTCGCGTAACATCCCACAACTTTGTAAAGTTGCACCCAATACACCGAATTATCACATTGAAGATGTCCATAGAGCTGGCGGTATATTTGCCTTACTAGGCGAATTAGATCGTGCTGGCGTACTGCATTCTGAAGTGCATACCGTACATTCTAAAACCATGTCTGAGGCATTAGAAAAGTGGGACATTATGCGCGCACCTTCACCAGAAGTAGTTGAATTCTACAAAGCAGGTCCTGCTGGTATTCCAACACAAACCGCATTCAGTCAGGCAACACGCTGGCCTTCCCTAGATGGCGATCGCGAAAATGGCTGTATTCGTTCACTAGAGAATGCTTTCTCGCTTGAAGGGGGCTTAGCGGTGTTATATGGCAATATTGCCGTTGATGGTTGTGTTGTGAAAAGCGCTGGTGTTGATGAGTCTTGCCTTGTGTTTGAAGGTCCTGCACATATTGCCGAATCTCAAGATGAGGCCGTTAGTAATATTTTGGAAGACAAAGTAAAAAGTGGTGATGTCGTGATTGTTCGCTATGAAGGCCCTAAAGGTGGCCCAGGCATGCAAGAAATGCTTTACCCAACGTCTTACATAAAATCCAAAGGGCTTGGTAAAACCTGTGCTCTTTTAACGGATGGTCGTTTTTCTGGTGGTACGTCTGGCCTATCAATTGGCCATGTTTCTCCTGAAGCGGCATCCGGTGGCGCCATTGGTTTGGTTGAAGCTGGCGACATTATTCGCATTGATATTCCAAATAGGAGTATTAACGTTTTATTGTCTGATGAAGAGCTGGCTGCTCGCCGTACCGCGATGGACGCAAAGGGCAAACAGGCTTGGAAGCCAACCAAGCCTCGTGCCAGACAAGTATTGCCGTCACTGAAAGTGTATGCTCACTTTGCCACCAGCGCCGATAAAGGTGCTGTGCGTGACTTAACTATGTTGGACGATTAGCCCTATTAACGAAATTAATCAAAGCACTCTCAACCGTGAAACGATAGAGTTTCACGGTTTTTTTCTATGTAAGGATCAAGATGCTAAGTTATCGACATATTTATCATGCCGGCAATCATGCCGATATTTTAAAACACATTGTTGTAAGCGAAATTTGCCACCACCTCACGCAAAAAGACAGCCCTTTCTTTTATTTGGACACCCACGCCGGTATAGGACAGTACGCCTTAGATTCTGAACAAGCTCAAAAGAATAAAGAATTCCACTCTGGTATTTCCCAGTTACTTGAGTTGCCCAATCCTCCTACGGCTATTGTTCGCTTGCTTGATATCGTTAAGACGATGAATGATTCCCTTGATAACAAGAATAATGTGCAATGGTATCCTGGCAGCCCCAAAGTGGTCGATGCCTATTTACGCAACAAAGATAAAATGTATTTGTGTGAATTGCACCCAAATGATTACCCAATACTGGCCGATCTTTTTCACCGCGATAGGCAAGTTACCGTTGAAAAACGCAATGGTTTTCAGGCAGTAAAAGCCTTGTTACCACCACCGCAAAAACGTGGACTGATTTTAATGGACCCACCGTATGAGGTAAAACAAGACTATGACACTGTCGTCCAGACACTCGTAGAAGGACATCGCCGCTTTGCTCAAGGCATTTATGCCATATGGTTTCCGATTCTCTCACGCCAGCAGGCGGACAACCTTGCCAATTCAGTACAACAGACTAGAATTTGTAATGTTCTATTACTGGAACTATCAATTCGTGACGATGACGCACAAGGAGGCATGAACGGTAGTGGCATGATTGTGGTAAATCCACCCTGGACATTAAAACAAAATGCAGAAGAGTTTTTACCCGTTTTAACTGCTCACTTAGCAGATAAAAACAGCAACGAAGCCCATTTTCAAATTCGCTGGATAACCCCAGAATAAGTTAAAAATAACAGGTTATTCAATCACATAAGTTACATTGAACAATGGAGTTATTTTATGGCATCAGCACCTTCATTTTTTCAATCTGCCTTCAGCAATATGCCGACACCGGCTTTTATTGTCAGCAAAGCGACTGGGGAGATTATGGAATGCAACAATGCATTCCATAATCTCTTCGATCATACTTCTTACGAAGTTCCCGCTAATTGGCAAGGATTAAGCCAAACATCATCAACTCTTGAACAATGGCAACACCTGATTGACAACCTTGACGCCGATAAAAAACTGCATATAGAAGACCATATTAAATTCGGTCAAGACACTCTCGACATGGATTTAGAGTTACAGTCTATTGACGAAGCGCATATACTAGTTTGCCTCTACAGCAAAGAACATATTGACTTAGCAATTGCAGAAAATCATTTGCTCAAGTTCGTATTATCGGAATCCACCTGTGGTTTCTGGGTATGGGAAGTAAAAACTGATTACATTGAATGCTCCCAGCCTCTGTGCGAACTACTTGATTGCTCCTTGACTGACAGCCCTAAATCCACCGAAGCATGGTATGCATTTGTTCACCCAGACGATCAAGCTGCCCTGAAAAACATTGTCGACCAACATATTGCAGAAAATAGCAAAAACTATGAAGCGAGTTACCGCATTATCAATAGTAAAAAGCAATCTATCTGGGTAAAAGAACGGGGTTTTGCCTATTCCCGTGACAGCAACAACAACATTATTAAATCCGCGGGGTTTATTGAAAATATTAATGCCCAAAAAGAATTAGAAGAGCATTTACGCAGACAGGCGACATTTGACGAAATAACCGGTTTGTTAACTTATGCCGCCGCCATGACACACTTCAATAAACAATTAGAGTTGGCCAAACGTCAATACACCCAACTCAGCATTATGAAAATTATTATGGGAACAGATCAGTCAGAAAACCTTGATACCTTCTCGCAAGAAGACAAAAATGCCATCGTCAAAACCACCTCTGAACATTTGTACAATGCCATTCGTAACTCGGACATTTTGGCTAGACTATCGTCAGGGCAACTGCTGTTATTATTGCCCAATACCAATATGCAAAACGCCCAGAACTTGTTAGTCAGATTAACTAAAACCATTGAAGAGCAAAAACTGATGTTGTCAGATGGTGCGACCTGTCATTTAGCCATACGTGCAGGTGTGGCAACTTTCCCTGAAGACGGCGAGAACATAGAAGAGCTGCTTGAAAATGCCAATATTGCACTCAGTACATGTTTACCACAAACTCTTAATGTCACTGAATTTTAGGTTCTTCTAAAAACACTTTTTGCGGCGAAAAGTACTGTGTCACTAACTCACAAAGCCGCAATAACTGTGTTCTTGCACTTATGGCGTTATATTGATCTATTTCATCCAAAGGCCAACCACAATTGATACGAAAGCAATCTTGGTAAAATGAATGCGTGCTGAAATTAGCACCTGATCGTATATCAATAGCTTCTGCTTTGGCTTTTTGCTCTAACCAGTCGCCTCTTAACTGCGGTAGCTGAACCCACAAAACTAAACCGCCTTCTGGCCTGCTAATTCTTACTCCATCAGGTAAATGGTCTTTCAATAGTTGTCGATATTGTTGTATTTGATGCGATAAGTTCAAGCGAGTTTTATTGATATGCGTTCGATATTCTCCGCTATACACAAATTCAGCAAGACTGGTTTGCATTAAGTAGTTAACGCCATAGTTTTCTAGTTTTTGACGCTGTAAGTAGGCATTAAAATAGTAACCTGGTAAACACCAGCCAACTCTTGCTCCTTCTGCAAGGCTTTTTGAAAAAGAGCCACACCAGATAACATAACCTGAATGATCCCAATGTTTAATGGGTAAAGGCGGTTTGCCGTAATGAGAAAGTTCGAAATAGACATCGTCTTCAATAATGGGAATACGATATGCTGCTGCAAGTTCAGCCAAGCGGCGCTTTTGCTCAATACTGAGGCTAACTCCGCTTGGGTTCATGTGAGTAGAATTAAACAAACAGGCTTGAATACGTTGTGCTTTCATCTCTTGCTCTAGCTTGTCTAAATCAAGCCCATCTTTTGTACTGGTAATTTCAACTACATTACGAGATAGACTAACCAACAGATCCAATAAACCGTTAAAACAAGGGGAGCTAATGGCGATGGTATCTCCCACCTTTGTGGTTGTTTCTAATGCCAGTCGCACCGCATCAATACAACCGTGGGTAATGGTCAGCTCTTCTGCCTGAAAGGCAAAATGCTCTTTGTAGAAGTGGGCTGCTAAGGCACGCCTTAATGTCTGCTCTCCTTGTATGTTTGGGTAAAAAAACATTTTATCCGACAAACGTGCTGTACTGCGTTTAATAGCACGCTTTAACTGAGTTTTAGGCTGTAACGAAGGGGCTAGCATGGCAGTGCCTAAAGGGCAGAAAAAATCAACTTTACTGTTATAACCCGCGGTTGGAGTATGGCTCTTTGGGTCTCGTTTAGCCGCTTTAAACGTTGGCATCGTTGGTGTTTCTGTCTCTACTGCTTGCTGCGATACAAAAAAACCTGACTGAGGTTGAGCAAAAATCCAACCCGTTGCTTCCAAATACGCATAGGTCTTGTTTGCCGTTGTCATGCTAACAGCATGCTGCTTTGCCAATACTCTAAGGGCAGGTAAACGCGAACCTGATGGCAATTCTCCTATTTGAATACGATGGATATAATCTTGCGCTAATGTTTCATAAAGGGTCATTTTTGCCATCTTGTTCACCTAAGTTATACGGCCATTTTGTTCTATTATAACAAATTGTACTCTTTTATTTTTAAAAAATTGAGCCTGTACTCTTTACTGGCAGATAGACACACTTGATGTGCTTCGCTTTAGCAAACAACAAATCAGATTACTAACCAATAAAGTAATCAATAAAGTAAACAATAAAGAGTATAAAAAGTGACTATGACAAGAACCGATATCGTCTTCCTCAGTACGTTAATGGCCTTATGGGGATTTAACTTTAGTGTGATTAAACTAGGGGTTAATAATATTGATCCATTAGTATTAACCGCCCTACGATTTACTTTTGCCGTTTTCCCATTAATTTTCTTTATAAAAAAGCCAGACGTTCAGTGGCGTTTTCTGATTGCTTATGGCGTGAGCTTTGGCGTCGGTGTCTGGGGGCTTACCACTCTGTCGATTGATTTAGGCCTCTCTGTTGGCATGGCGTCCCTATTACTGGATTTGAGCGTAGTAAGCAGCTTGCTACTAGGTTACTTCTATCTGAAAGAACAAATTACCATATGGAAGATATCCGGTTCGATACTGGCACTGGTGGGATTATTCATCATTATAGGTACAGACGATGGCAGCATTACCTGGCAAGGACTGGTTTTGGTTTTAAGCGCATCTGCGTTTTGGAGTGTGAACGGGCTGATTGTGAAAAAAGCAAATACCAACGCCATTTTTGCTTTTAATATTTGGTCAATGTTGTTTGCACCTTTACCATTATTGGCATTAGCTTGGGTAAGTCATGGTGGTGATGCTGTCTACCATTCTTTCACGGAGTTTAATCAATACGCCTTACTTTCTATTTTATTTCAAGCCTACCCAACAACATTACTCGGGTATTGGTTGTGGAATAAACTTATCATGAAATATTCTCTTTCGACCGTCGCACCTTTTACCTTAATGGTGCCTGTGTTCGGTATTCTTGGTGGCTATCTTTTTTACAATGAAGCGATTGTTTTTGCTCAAGTTATTGCGGCGATACTCATTCTATTAGGTTTATTGTTAAGCCAGCGATCTCCTTCCTAACTAGAATTTATTAAGATAAATTAAGTTAATTAAGAGAAGTTTTACTGCCAATTAGCGCATAATTTCTGCTATTTTCATCATTACTAATAATAACAATGAAGCCTTACTAAAACCTTTTAGTAAGGCACAAGCAGGGATTATCAATGATAAAGCTCGCCTTATCAGACTTGATGCATAAAGAAACACTTAGCTTGCTTTCTTCATCGGCACTAATTGGCATTGCTGGCGCTTTCATTGTTACCACACTCAGTTTATTTCTTTTCCAAGAAGTTGGTGTTTCTGCTCTATTTGTCGGTATTTTTTTCGCAGTAAGAGCCATTGCTGAAATTTGCGCCGATCTTATCATTGGTTACCTTTCGGAAAACCGTTACCAACGTCAACATATTGCTATTTTATGCACGCTACTTTCAGGTGGTGGCGCCGTACTACTCATGCTGGTTCGAGACTATTATTTGTTGATGCTGGGATCTGTAGTGCTGTTCGGTTTAGGTGGTGCAATTTTTCCACAATTGTTTGCATTAACACGCGACGTGGCGGATTCTAAGGGTATCAATGTAAACGTTTTCAACGCTTTAATCAGAGCGATGACATCCATATCATGGGTCATCGGCCCTCCGGTTGCTTTTTTATTAATTGATATCACTTCTTTTGCTTTTTTATATGGGATTGCGGCGTTTTGTTACTTTAGCGCTGTTTTTATATTGCTGGCAGGTCGTTTCAATTTGCATCAAGGCCATAATAAAAAAACGTCGTTTCAGTGGCAGTCACTCAACTTTCGAACGTACAGAATTCTCGTATTTGTACTATTGCTGCTGACTGTTGTCATGATTTATCAAATCAATATTGCGCTTTATATTTCCCAAGAATTACAGCTGGCCACATCGGTTATTGGCTGGGTTGTGGGCATTGGTTCTGCGCTAGAAATCCCTTTTATGCTCTTATTTGGCTTTTTGGCAAACCATCTATCAAAACAAGGGCTATTACTTTTTGCCGCGCTTAACGCTGGCGGTTTCTTTATTTTATTGAGCCTGAGTCAGTCGGTAACGGCGCTTATTCTCATTCAAATACCCAATGCAATTTGGGTTTCAATCGTACTGAGTTTACCGATTGTGATGCTACAAGATGAATTGCAACAGTTTCACGGTATGGCGTCATCTTTATTCAGTAGTGCTTTTAAGTTTGGTACGTTTTTTGGTGGCGCTGTGGGTGGCCTACTATTGAGTTATTTAGGGTTCCAACAGACATTTTTATTATGTTCTCTGCTAGCCATCCTTGCGGGTTGCGCCATTATCTATCACCCAAGAAAGGACTCATCTCATGCTGTGTAGTGTCATTATTCCGACTTATAACCGTTACGAACTGCTTGCTCTAACGCTTAATTCGTTAGTTAAGCAGGACTTTGTCAAACAAGACTATGAAGTCATTGTAATCGATGATGGCTCAAGCGATAACACCAAAGAGTTAGTCGCGTCTTACCAAACCAAAATAACAGTTTCTTATTTCTATCAAGCTGATCGAGGCTATCGGGTCGCTAAGGCTCGCAATACTGGTATTCGCCATGCACAAGGTGATATATGCATTTTTATTGATTCTGGTGTCATTGCCCCGACAGGCTTTGTTGCGGCACACTGGCATGCGCATCGGTCAAAAACTAAGCTGGCGTTATGCGGTTACGTTTATTGTTTTAACGAAGATAATGAGGATGCTCAAGACATCATTCGTCTCATCAAGCCAGGTCATCCTAACGAAACAATACGTTTATTACAGGAAACAAAACAGTACCTTGATATACGTGAGTCGTTTTATCAACGCTATTCAGAAGCCTTACACAAACTAAAAGCGCCATGGTTAGTTTATTGGGCAGGCAATGCATCGGCACCACGCCAATTACTAATAGATGTGGGCCTGTTTGACGAGCACTTCACCAGTTGGGGAGCAGAAGACGTGGAGCTGGGTTATCGGCTTTTTCAGGCTGGAGCACATTTTGCACTGAACAGACAAGCCTGCGCTATCCACTATCCTCACGCAAAAAGTTACCAAAATAATATGCAATCAGCCGCAGGAAACTATCAATACTTTGCCAATAAATACAAGAACCCAATTACCGATTTAGTGCCTTATCACCATTTTGATGACATCAACGACATCATTGAATCGCAAAAGTTATCGTACGACACAAGCATTACCCATCAAACAATCACAACAAATACCAACGTAGAATAAGGAGCACCTTAATAATGCAGCTGTTAGTTAACCACATTGGTTATTTATACAATTATCCGGTTCGGGTCATGATCCAATCAATCGAGCCTTTTGACCAAGGGGAAGCTTATGTATTAGATGCCACAAACACTAGGGTACGTAATTGCCGTTACGACGCAGGCAAAGCGATAGAAGAGTGGCATACTGGTTATTGTGCAGAACTCAATCTGGATGGACTGACCACCGGCGACTACACCATCCATGTGGCAGGTCATGAACAAGCGTTTACAGTGCTTGAACACGAGGATTACACCTACCTCACCCAAATTTATACCAGCTATTTTACCAAACAGCGCAGTCATGGCCCCACCGATGAAAAGGACAAACGCTCAACCCCAATTGACAACCCTGACAAAGTCGTTGACCTCTCTGGTGGATGGTATGACGCCTCAGGCGATACCAGTAAATATTTGTCTCACTTGTCTATTGCAAACTTTATGAATCCACAACAAATCCCTTTGGTTGTGTATGTATTATTGTCACAAATTGAGTTGCATGAGGGTCAACAAAAACAATTGTTACTAGACGAGGCACTCTTTGGTCTTGATTTTCTCTGTCGGGCCCAAGATGACGACGGCTATTTTTACACCAATGTGTTCGATAACTGGAACAAACAATTAGAGACCCGAGAAATTTGCGCCTTTACCACACAAGAAGGTTATCGTAATGATAAATATCAAGCCGCTTTTCGTGAAGGTGCAGGTATGTCAATCGCTGCGTTAGCAAAAGGAGCCAAGTATGATAAACGCTGCTTAGCAATCGCAGAAAAAGGTTATCAACATTTGTTAACCCACAATGCCACCTATTGTGAAGACGGCTTAGAAAACATCATTGATTATTACACCGCGCTAATGGCAAGTGTTGAACTATACAAAGCAGGCTCGACTATTATTCAACAAATCGATATTCAGCACTGGGTTGATAAACTCATTGGATGTCAAGCAGAAGATCAAACAGTCAAAGGCTATTTTCGCTCAAGAGCCAATCTGGATCGTCCCTTTACTCATGCCTCAGATGAAGGGTTACCGGTAATCGCCTTGCTAAATGCCTATGGTGTGCTAGACAACCAAACACTGAAAGAGCAAATACTAAACACCTGTAACCGCTGGCTCAGTTATCTACTGCATATTTCACAAAGTACTTACAATCCATACCATTACCCACGTCATTACGCGAAACCGGTTGGTCATCCAAAAACCCTGTCGTTCTTTTTACCCCATGCCAATGAGACAGGCTATTGGTGGCAAGGAGAGAATGCACGTTTGGGATCACTAAGCAGTGCTATTTATCAGTACCTTAGTTTAGTACCTGAATGTGACCAGCGAGACAAACTGTTAGAGCTAGCGGTTGCCATGCGCAATTGGTTATTTGGTATGAACCCTTTTGATATCAGCATGGTGTATGGCGAAGGTCGTAACTGGCAACAACTGGACGATGGACATGCCTTCCCTAATACCCCTGGCGGTATTTGTAATGGCATCACTGCTAGCCTGTTTTCACCATTTGATATTGCCATGATGGAAACGGACCATTATCGCCAATTCTGGCGTTGGTCAGAACAATGGCTCCCTCATACCAGCTGGTGGCTTATGGCCATTGGCTACCAACAGCGTTTTGAACAAAAGGAGCTAAAGTAAATCTACAGATAGATCGACTTATTCGTTCTTTTTCAATCAAAGTTAGGCGACTAGGGTCGCCTATGTAGTCTTTGTATAACCTGACATTTTACCTCGCCAATGGGATGCCTCTTGGCGATAAAAAGTAAAGGAGGTAACTATGACTACAGACAAAACGCTGGCATTGGTTGAAAAGCTACATCAGCAGTCTATTTTGCCAAAAGCCTACCAAGTCGCTAAGGGCCAACGCTTAACAGGCCCTGTCGTTGTTGATCTTGACCCAACAACTTTTTGTGACCTTGCCTGTCCTGAGTGCATCAGTGCAGGCGTGCTCAACAAAGGTCAATTCGATAAAGGCCGTGTTATTGAGCTCGCAAAAGAGCTTATTCTTTCAGGCGTGCAAGCCGTGGTTCTTATTGGCGGTGGTGAGCCACTTATGCACAAATCCATTGGTGCCATTATCGATATTTTGCATCAAGCCGGTGTAAAAATAGGTTTGGTCTCTAATGGCACCTTGATTCACCGTTACCTACAACCATTAAGCCAAAAAATGGATTGGGTGCGCATTTCTATGGATGCAGGTTCACAAGCGGTGTATGACCGCTATCGTCCTAGCGGTCGAAAACAAAGTGTTTTCCCTAAAGTCATTGAAAACATGCGCTTATTAGCCGCTCGAAAAACTGGCATTCTTGGCTATTCTTACTTGCTCATGTATCGACTCAATGATGACGGAACAATTCTCGATTCAAATTACAGCGATGTGTTAAATGCCGCACGGCTAGCGAAAGACATAGGATGTGACTATTTTGAAGTGAAAGCCATGTATGATGACGATCACCATGTTATCTCGCCACCTCAAAACCTGCTAAATGAGTTCGAGCGTGTTTTGCCTGATTTGATTGCCCTACAAGATGCGCATTTTCGCGTACTTTACTCCAGCACTTACGACGAATTAAAAGTACCAAATCACGAGGAACAGCATAAAAACTACGAGGTATGCCCTATTATGGAGCTACGAACTACGGTAACCCCTAATGGGGTATTTGCTTGTCCATCCCACAGAGGTAGCTCAGATGGGTATTTGGGTGACGTGAGTACCCAAAACTTCCCCACTTTTTGGGAGCAAGTACAAACCACCAAAGTCAATCCAAAAGAGCATTGCAAGTTTTTTTGCCCACGTCATGACTCCAATTTAGAAATCATAAAAATGCGGACGCTCGATAACCCACCAGCACCAATAAAAGACTTTAACTTATTCATCTAGACAAGGACAAAGCGAGAAAGCGAGAAAGCGAGAAAGCGAGAAAGCGAGAAAGCGAGGAGCATAATAATGAAAAAACATATCTTAATCTTTTCCCCCCACCCTGACGACGAAGCCATTGCCTGTGGAGGAACCATCGCTCGGTTAGTGTCAGAAGGCCATGATGTACGAGTTATTTTTGTTACCGATGGTTCCCACAGTCATCTGGCGGTGCTAGGCATTGCCACAAATCCATCGCCTACCGAGTTAACCTTTATCCGTCAACAAGAAGCGCAAAAGTCGGTGCATGCTCTAGGCGTTGCGCCAGGCAATGTGATTTTTATTGGCATTGAAGATACCCAACTGCATGCCAGTCAGCCCCATGCTCTTGAAGCGATCAAAGCAATTCTACGTAGTCAACAAACCATTGATGAAATCTATATGCCCCACGAAAAATTGGAAATGCACTCTGACCACAGATACACAGGCGAATTAATTGTCACCGCCCTCGCACAATTAGCATTACAGCCAACATTATACAAATACGTGGTTTGGGACGCTCAAACAGAAACCGACTTTGATTTTCAAAATCGTGCAGATTTGCAACAAGAACATAACACTCATGAAGAGAAGCTACGTTTTGATGTTACACCCTACCTAGTGCAAAAGATTGCCGCTTTCAGACAACACAAAACACAGGCAGAGTTATTCTCCCCCCAACAGAGTAAACCTGTTGTACCAATAGAGTTTCAGCACAGACGTGTGGAACAAGCCAACATCGAAGAGTTTTGGTTACATCAATATTAATAGATAGATTTACACCTGAGAGACGATTATGGCGTCATATAACACCACTGACCAAGCTGCCTTACCCTATTATCAAGATTGGCCTCAAACCCATTCAATTATTGCTCCCGACCCGACCATTGAAGCCGAGGTTCAACGGCTGCTCTCTTTAATGACACTCGAAGAAAAAATTGGGCAGATGATTCAACCAGAAATTTTCTCCGTCACCCCTGAAGAAGCCAAACAATACAAATTGGGATCGATTTTAAATGGTGCTGGCGGCTGGCCTAACGAAGACAAACACTGTTCGGTAACAACCTGGGCGACCACCATTGATCAGTACTGGCAAGCAGTGCGAGACGCTTTTGAAGATCGTCCCTTTACTATTCCATTATTGTGGGGGACAGATGCAGTACATGGCCACAATAATGTATACGGCGCGACTGTTTTCCCCCATAACATTGGGTTAGGTGCTACAAATGATCCAGAACTCATTGAACGCATCGGTAGGGCAACCGCTAAAGAAATTGCTGCCACTGGCATTGATTGGACGTTTGCGCCGACAGTAACTACTCCACGAGACATACGCTGGGGGCGCCATTATGAAGGCTATTCCGAAGACCCAGAACTGGTCGAGCGTTACGCACGCAGTATGGTCAAAGGCTTACAAGGCTCAACAACCAATAACTTACGTTCTGAGCAATACATTCTCTCAAATGTAAAACACTGGTTAGGTGATGGCGGTACTCAGCAAGGAATCGATCGAGGCGTAAACGGCTACACTGAGTCAGAATTACTCAATATCCATTCTCATGGCTACATCAGTGCACTGAATGCTGGCGCTCAAATAGTTATGGTCTCGTTCAACAGTTGGCAAAACGACGCCAATTATGGCCTATCGTTAACCAATCTAGCCCTGCCCTTGGCCAATTCAACTCAGCCGTTAACATACAACTATAAAGTGCATGGCAGTCATTATTTAAATACCGTAGTACTCAAGAAAAAACTCGGCTTTGATGGCATTGTTATCACAGACTGGGATGGCCACGCCGAAGTAACAGGTAGCAGTTTCACCAATGCGAATTACTCCGTACGCTCAGGTGTGGACATTGTGATGGTGGCATCCGGTTCGGAAAACTGGCAAACCGTGTATCAAAACCTTATCAAGGGTGTACAACAAGGCGAAATCCCACAGGAACGTATTGATGACGCTGTTCGTCGCATCTTGCGCGTAAAAATGCGCGCTGGACTCTGGGAGAAGGGCAAACCCAGTAACCGTTTCTATGCTAAAAAGCCAGATATTGTTGGCTGTACAGAACACACGCTGTTGGCCCGTGAAGCCGTACGAAAATCATTAGTCTTGTTAAAAAATCAACATGGAATACTGCCCCTGTCTCGTCAACAACCTCTGCTGGTAACAGGCTCAGCCGTCAACGATATCACCAAGCAAACCGGAGGTTGGACCCTATCATGGCAGGCCACCGACAATCACTTAGATGATTTCCCCAATGCAGATACCTTATTAGGCGCACTTACAAATGAAATGGGAGCCGATAAACTCACCTACGACCCTGACTTATCTCGCCTAGAGGAACACACAAATCAGCATGGCGCAGAGGAAAAAACCGCTCTTGTTGTTATCGGCGAAGATGCTTATGCGGAAATGCGAGGAGACATCAAACCTTGGCGTCCTGCTATTTTTAGTTTACTAAAGCCTAGCTATAAAATGGATTTGGAGCGAATACAAACGCTAAAAAATGCCGGTTTCAAGGTCATAACCCTCTTTTACTCTGGACGGCCTTTAGGCGTTAACCAAGAATTAAGTTTAAGTGATGCCTTTGTTGCCGCGTGGTTACCCGGTACCCAAGCTCTAGGCATAACCGATGTCATCCTAAGAGACAAACACGGCCACATTCACCATGATTTTCAAGGTAAGTTAGCCTATTCATGGCCAGCCTATCCATTCTCATATGCCATTAATCGCCCTTTGCTACACATGCCAAAACACGCTATTCCAGAACAAGAACAACAAGCAGGTGGCAATGATACCCCCTTGTTCCCCTACGGTTATGGCATGACCTATCACACAGCAGCAGAAGAGCATCTTCCTCTAAACCAATTAGACCTTACTTATCATGACCAACGCCCAACGCTCCCCCCCGCCACTCGCTCTCTTTTACTAATGGATGGCAAACACACCTATGATTACGAACCTAGAATTACAGGGCGCAGCAGCTGGTCTGGTGAACCATTGGTGACGATTGATGAAGACCGCATTCAAACCGGTGGCAGAGGCTGCTTAAAAAATGATTCAGAAAAAGGTCATGTTTTTGAAATAGAGTATTTTGGCTACGACTTCTATTTTCATTTACAACCTGTAGATTGCTTGGCTGAAAACCTCAGCGGCTATCTCAGTGCTGAAGCTTGCCTTACCATGACACTCAAAGTGATTCGCCCACCAGAAGATGCCATTTTTCTTGCGAATCATAATGAATACCCAAATCAACCGGCGCTGGATATTAGCGATCAACTGCGAGCATGCCCGATCAACACGTGGTCAGAAGTGACTGTGCCATTGAATGCGTTAGCCGATATTGGTTGCGATTTTAAATCCGTCAGTAGCCCTTTCATGTTATATGGCGAAACCAAGATGCTAATACAAATTGCGTCTGTCGCATGGCAAATTTAATCCGTAAATCGATTGAAAGAGACACAAATAGCTAAGGAAAAACTATGACAACCGCCATCAATACGAAGAACCCTGAATCTATTACGGTTGGCATAATCGGTGCTGGCCCTGCTGGTTTAACCAGTGCCAAACAAGCACTAGCCCGTGGTTTTAAGGTAATTGTTTACGAAAAACAGAAATACTTAGGTGGGATTTGGAATAAATACGGTAAAGGTGCCTACCCCTCAGTTAAAATGCAAAGTTCTAAAATGAGTTTTCATTTTTCGGACTTTGCCCCCAGATCCACCATCAGTGATTTTCCAACTCGTGATGAAGTGTATGAATATCTTGTTGAATATGCCGACGCCTATCACATCAGCCCACATATTCGTTACAACACCAGCGTCACCCGCATTGAGAAACTCAAGGACCAATGGCAAATAACCTCGACCCACAATCAGGTACATACAGATTTAGTAGACATTGTGATGGTGGCCAGTGGTGAACTCTGGGAGGCTCGTTTGCCTGAGTTACCAAAACTAGCAAACACGGCTATTCCCTATCGAACCGCAAAAGAATACAACACTCCGGACGAGTTTATTGGCAAACGTGTACTCGTCGTTGGTGGTGGCGTAAGCGGTGCGGACATTGCCGCCGAACTGTCTTCTTATACTCAGGTTGACTGGTCTATCCGTACACCTCGACTCTTCCTACCCCGCATGATCAATCAGATTTATAACGACGAACTCTTTTCTTATATTGGCCGCATTGCTTCACAAGAGATGCCTTATCAAGACTTTCTAACTTACCTAGAACAACGTATGCCTGAGTACATGCAACAATATCAAGCCAGCGGTTTATTGCCTGAACACACCTTAAATAATGCCATTCATATCAATGACCGTATTGTACCTGCGGTAGCAAAAGGGGCGATTACACTGCGGCCTGCGTTTAAAGGAATCAAAGGTAAATCGGTGCAATTTAGCAATGACCAACAGCAAGAGTACGACGATATTATTTTTTGTACTGGATACGACCTGCCAAACTATGCGTTTATCAAACACTTTGATGCTAGCGACCTCTACGAGCATTTTATTTATCGTAAAGACCCAAGCTTGACCATCATCAATACCCCAGTACACACCGAAGCCTTTGGCACTGCTTGCCCTTACTTTGAGATGATTGCCAAATACGCCTTAAAAACCGCTGTCGGGGAATTACCCCTGCCCGATGAGCAAGTAATGGCACAATGGTGCCAGCAACATTTAAAGACAGACACCACAAGACGTTATTACGACTGCTGGCTTGAAACCATTCGTCTTGGATTATTAGCACAACATTTACCAGACCCAAGGCAGGATTTTATAGCGTATTGGCAAATGGTTTCTCACTCTGTTTCACCAACACATTTACAGCCGTCTAGTTTGCGTAAATCGATAAAAAACACGGCCAACGCTTTGGATCAAGGCCTCGACCTTAATACCCTTAAATTACGATTACTCAAGTCGCTTTCCCGTGAGGATCTTGCCTATTTACTCACAAGTAAACAAATCGATAACGCCACATTAGAGCAAGTAAATGCTTGCCCTTATGAGCCGATTTCACCAGAACTTGCGTATGAAAAGCAGCCATTCTAAAGACCAACTTTTGATACAAAAAAGTAATTAACAGGGTAAGAAAAAGCCGTTGGCAAATAGGAAACACCTTAAACGAAAAATGCCTCGTACTTATAATAAGTATGAGGCATTTTGCATCGACGAGGTTCTCAACAATATTGATAACTCGCCACGTTAAGACGTAAAAGATATTAGTTACTTAATACCATTCATTTTCTTAAAACGCTTAATCATGGCTTCTGGCTTCACTTTTTTGTTACCACTATTTAGCGCATAAACAACCGTTTCACCTTTTGGACCAGCACCAATGTCGGTATAACGTAATGGCACTTCGCCGACTAAGCGAGCGTCATTCATTTCTGCTAACGAACCGAACACATAGATACGACCTTCAACACGCATTTCACCATAAAACGATTCTGCCCCTGCTAACGCACCGTCATACATGTCGATCGACGCAATACCAGAGAACTTCTTTTTATCTTCATTGGTTAAGCCAAATACAAGGGTTTCACCTTTAGGGCCAGCACCAATACGAACTTTACGATACGAGGTTTCACCCACCTGTAAAAATTCTGCGTATGTGTCGCGATCATCAAAAATATAGATACGACCTTCATGGTGCACTTCGTATAAATCATCATTGTTTACAGAAGCCGTGCTTTCGCTTTTTACAGTCGCACTACCACAAGCGGTAAGTAAAGTGATTGCCATCAAACTGGTTGCAATAGGTAAAAACGTTAATTTCATATTTGTTGCTCCTAGGTTAGGTTTCTACCCACCTTAAAAGCTAAAAATGACAAAATCATGACAATTGCATGTCAAATACGCATTTATTGCAACACGTCACTCACACAGGGAATCTGTCGAACGCACTTGCTCACTTCCCCATTAATAGCATACACCTAATATATTCTCTGCTTGACAAAGCATCGAATTACGCCATCCAGCGAATGTCAATTTTCTTTTTTGTCGCCATACAGTCCTGCAAATATAAATTGATCAGGCTTTGGTAAGGCACACCTGATTCCTCTGCCATGCTTTTAAAGTAATCAATCACAGGTTCGTCCAAGCGAATTGTGACGGGTTTTTTTAATTTGCTCGCGTAGGGGTTTTTACGCGATTTCATGCTGCCTAAGTCGTATTCATCTTTCATAATCAATGCACCCTCAAGTTATCTGGTTGGTAGAATTTTGCTTCTTTCTTTGTGGCTTTGCGGGCAGAAATAATTCTTATATTTCTGCCATCACAACTGACACAATGGCAAATAAGCAAAAGGTTCCGCTGGTTGCTCATTCCTAGTAGTAAAAAGCGATCTTCGGTGATTGAGTTCTCGTTATCAAAAAACTGTTTTGCATCTTCATCAAAGAACACCGATTGTGCTTCTTCAAAAGATACACCATGTTTTTTGATGTTCGATGCGGCTTTTGCGGTATGCCATTCGAACACAATCATATGTACATTGTATGTACTAAAGTTAACGCTGTCAAAGCTGTTGTGTTTTCTTTAGTACATACCCTCCCTTTTTGTCGGTTTATGCTCGCGAATGCATGTGCATTCCTGATCGGTCTATGCATACTGTTTTCCTCCTTGTTATCAGTTGCAACCAATAAAAACGCCCTGTTTTTATCGCAACACATGTCATAATGTGCACTCAAAAACAGGGCGTACTAAAATTGTTGGCACATACGTGCCATATTTTATTCACTCATCCTTGAGCTATCACTAAATGGATTTTATCAATTCCTCTTGACTGAATGCAAAGTCTAAAAGTCAAACAACTTAGATGCCTGCAATATCGTGACTTCAACTTTGATGGAATGAATTATGCGATTCTATAATACGATTAAAAATAAGTGACTTCTGCACTTTTTCGAATTACAGCGCCTGCCAGTCTATATAAGCCAAAATAGCACCAGACTGCTTGGGTTGCTTTGTAGCCTCTTGGTTCCAATAACGGATTAAATCTAAATCATAAGCGGATTTGGCAATAGCGATCGCATAGTTTGAACAATATTCAGAAAATATTGGCTTACTGTTTTTTAACAAAACCAGCGCCTCATCATCCCGATGAAGATCAAGCAGTACCGCTGCATAGTTATTGATGAAAAGCGGAGAACGCTCTCTGTCTTTATATGCCACTTCACATAACAGGACGGCTTTTTCTAGCAGCTTTGTAAAGTCATCATCATTGCACCACGCCTTTCTATGAAGCGTCTTAACTTCTTCAATAACACTCATAATCATACTGTTACTTAATACATAAAACTGCCAACATACGCAGCATTGCTCGTTGGTGTCGTGCCATCGTAGCGTAAAACACATGCAACAAACAACGAAAAAACAGGTTAGAAAATGAAAAGAATCATACAAAGTACGTCAGAATAGCTGTCGTACTTTGTATACTGGTTATCATTGAGTTTACTCCTCAATTACCCAGCCTTCACGGTCAGTAGAGTTTAAAAAAGCCCGTAATTCCATACGTATATCAACGTACTTTTTAGAGCGTCCCGTAAAGACAGAAAAGTGCCCTTCTGCACCCATTTCAATGGTAAAACAATCTTGTTTGCCTTCAAATTTGAAGTTAATAGTTCCACCCCTTCCAGAATGCACGACTTCAAACTTTGGCTTCTTACTTAAGGCCATATCTCAATATTGCAGACTTATAGTGTCTAATGATTTGTCAATGAATTTTATCCATTTCTCTTAACTGAGTGCAAAGTCCTGTAACGCAGAACCAGATAACTGATAACCTAACCACTCACTTTTTTGTTTTGCGCCAATAGACTCATAAAACTGAATAGCAGGTTCATTCCAGTCCAAAACAGACCATTCAAAACGACCACAACCTTCGGTAATCGCTTGACTCGCTAGGTGTTTTAATAATGCTTTTCCTGCCCCCACACCACGAGACTCAGGCGTAACATACAAATCTTCTAAATAGATGCCTTTTTTGCCTTGCCAAGTAGAGTAATTATAAAAATATATCGCAAAACCGATCGGCACCCCATCTAACTCGCAGATAACCCCTTTTATGTTTGCACCAACACCAAACAAAGAGTCGGCAATGTCTTGCTCGGTTGCAATAACTTGATCGGCTGCCTTCTCATACGTCGCTAAATCTTTAATAAAGGTTAATATGGTTCTTGCGTCAGTCATTACTGCATCGCGTATTACCAGTGATGTCATTGTTGCCTCTCCTTCTCTATCTTGTGTTATCAGTGCTGTATTAGGGTTGAATCTCAGTCACAACCTCTGCCGTCACCGAGTTCGCAATAAAGCACAACTCATGGGCTTGATGGTGCATAGCCTCTAATTGTTCTGATGATGGCTGTTTATCACCCGAAAAAATCACTTTAGGCCGTAATATTACCTTAGTGACAGCCATTTTTCCTGAGGTATTCTCTCCCATAGTCCCGACTGCTTGGTCGGTATACAAATCGATGACATAACGTTTTTTTGCCGCGATAGAAAGAAAAAACAACATATGACAACTCGATAAAGACGCAACAAACGCCTCCTCAGGGTCGACATTTTCAGCAACGGAATAAGGCAATGGCACCACATGGGGTGATGACGATGCTGGCACCGTCACACCTCCATCGAATGCCCACGTATGTCCACGACTATATTGGTTATCCACATAAGCCTCATCATCAGCACGTTGCCATGTTATGGTCGCATAGTGCTCTGCCATATTTGCCTCCCGTCAATTGTTTTAATAGATAAATGTTTAAATGAGTTAAGTGTTTGAATAAGTTAACGGTTTAAAAGAATAGCAATAAGACGATAGGAAACACAAAATAACAACCCGATTTTTCTACTTATGGTCTGTTACTTAAACCGCTTTTTGACTTGATTTTTCATCACATTTCCCAAGTGTATTCATTTGGCACAAGGTACCTTTTACTTTCACAAATAAAAGGAGATCATTATGTTCATTACAGTTTTAGCCGCTACGTATGCAACAGGGAATAAAGGAAAAGACGTGACTAATCAAGTTCAAGCATTAGTGCTGAACGGGCAAACCAGCTTTCAGGTCAACAACACAACGATGAAAGGCGACCCTGATGTGGGCACTGTTAAGCATTTTTCTATGACCTACATAAAAGACGAAGGCCCTATTCACTACCGTGGTGTTCGGGAAGGAGATACGGTCACTATATAACAGCCCCTGATAACAGCCCCTGCTCGTTTTTGAGCAGGGGTTACTATTGCACGTCAGTTTTATGGCTCTCGTATGTCAGCGGTATGGCGACAAACTTATCAGATTTAAGTCATTCGCCATTGACATCTTGCTGCTCTCCTCCAACCACAATATCCATTCTTATTGGATCAATTAGCATGAAAACAGCAAATAGAGCTTAAAGGAACCTCAGATTAATGTCGGCGAGGCCGAAATTACAGCGGCGAAACACCCCATAAAACACTGTATTCCTCACAGTGAAACACCAGACTTTTATAGGCGTTTACGTCAATACCGGCAGGAATTTCAATTCGATTCGCACCGTCAAAATCACTGACTAAATGAATAAAGGCACTGCCTTCGGCGGCGTTTTTACCGGTTATTTGACTTGCTTCCAATGGCGAAAGAAAGATTTTGACGTCTGGCCCTTCCTTCGCTCTAAAATTGTCGGCCAATACAATATAAGTTTTATTCTCTATCGTTTGTATTTGCCAATCCCCTTTCAGTGAGGTTCGCCCCCAAGACGAAAAGGCACCTTCTAAACTGCCTTTGGCATGTACTGCCTCACGACTAAATGCCTGATTCATGCTGATTAGCACAAGAAAAAGTAAACTAAAAACTTTGATACTGGATTTCATATTGGTGATTCCTGAAAAAACAATTAAACAAGTAAGCAGAGCCTAGCCCTTTTACTTGGTCCCCTTACTTGCTGTTGAGTTCAATGATCGAATTAAAGAGAGCTTGAACGCTCAGCGAAAGTCTACTGGATTGCTTTATTAAATACGCCTTTCTATACTATGCGCATATATATACGCATAGGGCCGCTATTATGCCATCTTTATATGACCTCAATGCTCCCAAGAAAGCGACAAATTTGAGTATCAACAGCGATCTACTCGCCAAAAGCCGAAAACTAGATGTCAATTTGTCTGCCACCTTGGAACAAGCACTTAATCAGAAACTGGCTGAAGATGCCGCTGCAAGTTGGAAAGATAAAAACAGCACAGCGATAAAAGCTTACAATAGTTTTGTAGAAGAAAATGGCATGTTTTCGGATGAGTTTAGGTCTTTCTAATGGCGCAATTTGATGTCTATTTGAACCCAAGTAAAACGACAAAAAAATACCTACCCTATTTACTTGATATTCAAAGCCCATTACTAAGTGACCTCTCAAGTCGAATAGTCATTCCACTTGGGTTTAAGTCAGCGTTTAAAAATGAAGCGATGGATCGCTTAACACCAGAAGTATCTTATGAAGGAGCACAATTTTTAATTTTAACACCGCAACTGTCTTCCGTTCCCTTGTCAATTTTAAAGGAGCCTATAGGCACGCTATCTCATTTCAGAAATGAAATTATCGGCTCACTCGATTTTGCGATCTCAGGTATCTAACAGCCAGTTCGCAAACTAAAAAACATTACCTAAAGCAATATAATCTGCAATCTCGTTTAAATCATTAAGAGCGTGTGCTGCCCAGATTATTTCAGCCACTTACCCATTGTCTCTTTGGTTTGATCATTTGAATACAATTTTCCATCTTGAATCGCTTGCTCTTGTCCACTTCCCCATTAATGGCAATGGCTTCAAGTATTGTCATTCGCTGTTGCATAAACTCAAAGCCTTCTACGTCAACAAGATACGCGGATGATTGCCCATGCTCGGTAATTAAGACAGGTTCTTTGGAAGCATGAAGCTCAGCTAAAGTTTTAGTGGTTTGACATTTAAGTGTGGTAACCAGTTCTACTCTCACCATATTCACATCGTAAAAAATGTATCACTATAGTAGTACATTGGGCTTATGTGACAATGGCATGACGAATCACTGCAATTCCATGATTTTTTAACTTCTACCCTTAGGCATTGGAGAGAATAAAAAATCATCATGCCCAACTCAACGAGGTGTATTGAGCGCCGCAGAGACGAGGCAAAAGTCGACGCAGAAGCGGAGTTTATAATTATAAATGAGCATTCTAAGTCGACTTTTAACAAAGTATCTGAAAGCCTCAAAAACCGTTTCATAACACCTCAACCAAGGCAGCCATTTCCTCATCCGTGCCAATGGTAATACGTAAGTATTCCCCTATTCTGGGTTTATTGCCAAAGTAGCGCACTAAAATCCCTTGTTCTTTTAAGCTGAGATATAGGCTTTCCGCAGACTTTTCAGGGTGAGTCACAAAGACGAAGTTGGTTGCTGAGGGGATGATGGAGAAGCCCAGTTTTTCTAACTCTAGAACCGTTTTTTCCCTTGTATTGATGGTTTTGGCGCAGATGTCTTTTAGATAGACATCGTCTTCAACCGCTGCGGTTGCACCTGCTAGGGCAATGCGATCGATTGGGTAGGAGTTGAAAGAGTTCTTTAAGCGCTCTAGTCCTTCGATCAAATCAGGGTGACCAAGGGCGTAACCAACTCGAATACCAGCAAGAGCACGTGATTTAGAGAGAGTTTGTACGACTAATAAGTTGGGATAGGTATTGACCAAACTTGCTGCGCTTTGCGCGCCAAAATCTACATAGGCTTCGTCCACCAGCACAACCACATCAGGGTTGGCCGTTAAAATGCGCTCAATATCACTGAGAGGTAAGGCTTTGCCTGTGGGCGCATTTGGGTTCGTTACCACAACGCCAGAAACATCAAGGTTTTCGTAATCGCTTGGTTCGATATCGAAACTGTCTGTTAAAGGAATGAGTTTGGGTTCAATGCCATATAAGCCTGCATACACTTTATAGAAACTGTAGGTGATGTCAGCGAACGCCAGTGGTTTGCCATTGGCGAAATACCCCATAAAAGCCAGTGCCAATACTTCGTCTGAGCCATTACCAACAAACACTTGATTTGCACTCAGGTCATAGTTTTGTGCCAAGGCGTTTTTTAGCGCTTGGCAGTTTGGGTCTGGATATAAACGTAAGTCATCACTGACTTGTGCCTGCATAGCAGCGATGGCTTTCGGTGATGGTGAGTAAGGGCTTTCGTTGGTGTTTAGCTTAATGTATTGCTTATCTTGCGGTTGCTCGCCCGGTACATAGGGGTCAAGTGAGGCTATTTTATTGGTCCAGTAACGACTCATGTATTTTCTCCCAATTACTCATCATCTTAAATCAGTAAATAGTTTTGTGTATTTAATAACTCTTTAATCTCTACTTAATAGTTCTTTAATAGGGACGCAAAGAAAAGGCCTCTAATTGGAGGCCTTTTTAGTCAATCATTAACCCGCCTCTGGATTAATCCTGAGGACGCATATGCGGGAACAAGATCACATCACGAATAGACGGCGCATCAGTAAACAGCATAACAAGGCGGTCAATACCAATACCTTCGCCTGCTGTTGGTGGCAGACCGTGTTCTAACGCATTGATGTAGTCTGCATCGTAATGCATGGCTTCGTCATCGCCTGCGTCTTTTTCAGCCACTTGTTTAAGGAAACGCTCTGCTTGATCTTCTGGATCATTTAATTCTGAGAAGCCATTGGCGATTTCACGGCCGCCGACGAAGAATTCAAAGCGATCGGTAATAAACGGGTTGTCATCATTACGACGTGCTAATGGTGACACTTCCGCTGGGTAAGCCGTAATGAAGGTTGGCTGATCCAATTTTGATTCTGCTGTTTCTTCAAAGATTTCAGTTTGCAGCTTGCCTAATCCCCAAGTGGGTTTGACTTGGATGCCAAGCTTTTTCGCTACTTCTGTTGCTGCTTCAAGCGTACTAATGTCGGCTTCAGTCAGTTCAGGGTTGTAGTGCAGGATAGATTCAACCATTGTCATGCGTACAAATGGCGCGCCAAAGTCATACTCAGAACCTTGATACGTTACCTTGGTTGTGCCAAGTACTTTTTCGGCCACTGTGCGTAGCATGTCTTCGGTTAAATCCATTAAATCTTTGTAGTCAGCATACGCTTGGTAGAATTCAATCATGGTGAATTCTGGGTTATGGCGAGTTGAAACCCCTTCATTACGGAAGTTGCGGTTGATTTCGAATACTCTCTCAAAGCCACCAACAACAAGACGTTTGAGATAAAGCTCTGGCGCAATACGTAGGAACATTTGCATGTCCATCGCATTATGGTGAGTGATAAAAGGTCTCGCTGATGCACCACCTGGAATGGTTTGCATCATGGGTGTTTCTACTTCGGTAAAACGTTTGTCTTCCAAGAAACGACGAATAGTAGAAATAATTTTTGAGCGAACTTGAAACGTATTACGGGATTCTTCATTGACGATTAAATCCACATAACGCTGACGATAACGCATTTCCATATCCGCAAGACCGTGGTGTTTATCAGGCAAAGGACGCAATGCTTTTGTCAGTAACACTGCTTCTTGCATATCAATATAGAGATCGCCCTTGCCAGATTTATGCACTGGGCCTTTGATACCAATGATATCCCCTAAATCCCATGTCTTTTGCTCAGCTAGAAGTTCTGGGCTTAACACTTTACGATTGACGTAGGCTTGAATCTGGCCACTCATATCTTGCAGTAACATGAATGCACCGCGGTTACGGACAATACGACCAGCAATGCTAACAATATGATTTAGCGCTTCTAATTCTGGTTTTTCTTTCTCAGCAAACTCTGTCTGTAGATCGTCTGCGTAAGCATCACGACGGAAATCATTTGGATAGGCATTGCGCTGTTCACGAATAGCGGCAAGTTTATTACGACGCTCTGCAATGAGTTTATTATCCTCAATCGTGGCTTGCTCAGCGGTTACTTCAGAATTCTTTTCGTTTGCCATAATCTTTATCTGTCTCTTTTAAAAAGTAAATATCTAAAAAATTGATTTACTACTGTGGCTATTTACTGGAGGGTATTTATAAACCCTGTTTTAAGCTCGCCACGATAAATTGGTCTAAGTTGCCATCCAGCACCGCGCCCGTATTCGAGGTTTCCACGCCTGTACGTAGATCTTTTATACGAGAGGAATCGAGCACATACGAACGAATCTGGCTGCCCCAACCAATATCAGACTTATTGTCTTCCACCGCTTGTGCTGCTTCGTTACGTTTCTGCATTTCAAATTCATACAGTTTGGCGCGTAACTGCTTCATGGCAAAGTCACGGTTAGCATGTTGTGAACGCTGGTTTTGACATTGCACCACAATGCCAGTTGGAATATGAGTAATACGCACTGCGGAGTCCGTGGTGTTAACGTGCTGACCACCAGCGCCAGAAGAGCGATAAGTGTCGGTACGAATGTCCGCAGGGTTAATCTCAATCTCAACGTTGTCATCGATTTCTGGCGACAAAAACACAGAAGCAAAAGAAGTATGACGACGACTGCCTGAGTCAAACGGAGACTTACGTACAAGACGATGAACGCCTGTTTCGGTTCTCAGCCAACCAAAGGCGTATTCGCCTTCAAAACGAATCGTCGCGGATTTGATACCAGCCACTTCCCCTGCTGAGACTTCCATTAATTCCACTTTAAAGCCTTTGTCTTCCCCCCAACGTAGGTACATTCGCAGCAACATGTTGGCCCAGTCTTGGGCTTCGGTTCCGCCTGATCCTGCTTGAATATCAAGGAAAGCATTGCTGGCATCCATGTCCTGAGAAAACATGCGTCGAAATTCTAATTTGGCCAGTTGGGCTTCAAGATCGTCTAATTCAAGATTGACTGCTTCAACGGATTCGTCGTCATTTTCTTCAACGGCCATGTCAAGCAAGTCTTGTGCATCGGTTAAACCTGAAGAAAGATTGTCCAACACAGTAACAACATTTTCTAAGGCAGAGCGTTCTTTACCTAGTTTTTGCGCGTAGTCTGGATCGTTCCAAACATCTGGGTCTTCTAATTCTCGTGAGACTTCATCAAGTCTGTCTTGCTTTGTATCATAGTCAAAGATACCCCCTCAGCGTTTGGGAGCGCTCTGACAATTCTTTAATTTTGTTCGTAATCGGGTTGATTTCCATAGGGGCTTTAATTTCTAATAAATTGGATCTATAAATAAAGTAATTCTTCGCTGGATGCGATTGTAACGAATTTACTATCATCATAAAATCCTATTGAGACAACATAGGAAGAAAAATAAGATTTTCCCCTCTACATAAACATCTGCCATACTGGTATTTGCGCTTCTGACGAAAGGTAATGTAATGGATAAAACAACGATTTCAGTAGAAATACTGGGTCATGACTTTAAAATCAGTTTTCCTGCGGGCCATGAATCTGATTTAAGAGAAGCGGCAGACTACCTCAATCGACAGATGTTAGAAATAAAGAGCAAAAGTAAAGCCACAAATTTGGAAAAGATTACTGTACTTGCGGCCTTAAATATCACACACGAACTCCTTGCAAGCGTTAAAAACAATGGCAGACAAGAACAAAAAATTAAACAGTTAACGGAGCAGTTAGAACAGGTTCTGGCAGATAAAAGCGACCTTATTTAGACATGTATTTCGTGCGTTATACTGGTGTTATTCTCTTAGTTATGCATTATAATTGTTTTGTTTCCTAGGTTGCTCGAGTCGACTTAACGCCCTTGAGCCTATGCATATACCCTTGGAAAGAGTCCGTTGGTTTGGTGTGCATGTCCTCACGTCGGAAAGCCTTAAAAATCTCGACTCATTCCACCTTGAACCACTGGGTTCAAGGCCAATAGTGGATACGACAACTTGGGAAACCCTATCATGACTCACTCTTTTTCTGATAGAACCACTCTACGCAAAAAATTGCGCCTACAACGCCAAAGCCTAACATCTCAAGCACAAGACGCAGCCGCAGAGGCATTACTCAATACATTTTTACAATCAAGTAATACTTACCAACCGATTAAAGACTTATTCAGCCAATCTACGCCCAATAAAAACACCGTTTCTATTGGTTTATATGTGGCTAATGATGGCGAGATTTCACCATCTCTTTTATGTGAACACTTTTGGTCTTGTAACCACAACACCCCCATTCGCACCTATTTGCCAGTTGTGCAAGGCGATACTATGATGTTTGCGCATTACCACCCTCATGTAAGCTGGCAAGAAAATCGCTTTGGCATTCAAGAACCGATTGATGATAAGCCTGTAGTCGGCATGACGCTTGATATCGTATTTCTGCCACTGGTAGGGTTTGATAAAACAGGAGCGCGGTTAGGCATGGGAGGCGGTTTTTACGATAAAGCCTTTGCCAACAAACACACAGGGAAGAGGCCACTGATGATTGGCCTCGCCCATGACTGCCAACAAGTCGAACAAATACCAACAGCAAACTGGGATGTACCATTGAATGCCATTTTGACTGATACACAATTCTTACCAATAAATTAGCCACTTTTCACTGTTTTCTCCTCTAGGTTTTAATACTCTGGTTAAGCAAGATTTATACACGCCTTTCCTAACTGCTCTGTCGGAATTGCATTTTATATTTATCTGGGTAATAATAATTTTACCCAGATAAATATATAGAGAGTATTCTGATGCATTATTCTGCTTTTCTTGATACCCGCTTACTTGCAGCAGGTGAACTAACAACCGTAATCACTCAAATAAAACAACAGTTTCCAGACCGTGAGGCGCTGTTGGTTGAAACAAACTCTTGCAAGAGATTGGAAATAAATTGGCAGGGGTCAGTAGAAGACGTGCTGGCTCGCATTGATGCAATGCCCCAAGCAGAGCCATTGTCATCAGATTTAATCGCGCCAGCAACACCCAAAACGCACATAAAATCGAAAAGAGGAAGACCGAAGCTTGGTGTGGTTTCAAAGGAAGTGACTCTGTTACCGCGACATTGGGAATGGTTATCAAAGCAATCTGGTGGCGCTTCGGTGACATTACGTCGCCTTGTCGATCAAGCTCGACAAGAAAACAGTTTGGAAGACGAAATTAAACTGCGCCAAGAGCAAATTTATAATTTTATTTCGTTTTTTGCTGAGCAACTCCCCAATGTGGAAGAGACTATGCGCGCCTTGTACCGACAAGACAGATCTCTATTCTATCGCTCAATAAAAAATTGGCCAACAGACATCAGACGCTTTTGTGAAGATAGGTTTATTGCCATTCCAACTTCCCCAAAAGAGCAAGGACATAATAATGAGTAATGATACCGCAATGCCAGCTGGTAATAGTGAAAGTGCCGTGACAGAAAATCAATCGCAGAGACTGGGAAAGGCGCCCATTACAGCACTTTTTGCCTCCATGTCTATGCCCATCATTTTTGGTTTGTTAGTGGGCGGTTTATACAATGTGGTGGATGCTTTTTTTGTTACCAGAGCCTTAGGCGCAAATGCCATTGGTGGCATATCAATTGTGTTCCCTTTGCAGATGATTGTGATCGCCATAGCCAGTTTGATTGGAACAGGGACCGCCTCCATTGTTGCTCGTCGGCTAGGTGAAAAGAATCTGTTTTCTGCTGAGAAAACAGCAGGTTGCGCCATTGCATTCGCCCTCTCCCTTGGCTTACTTTGGTCCGCTATCGGTTTATTCTTTATTCAGAAAATATTAGATTTGATGGGTGTCACTCAGGCACTGATGCCCTATTCTTTTGAGTATCTACGTCCTATTTTGCTAGCCGCGCCCATTACCCTGCTTACTTCTGCTCTATCTGACATTGTGAGGGCAGAAGGTAAAATGCAATTTGTGATGTTTTCCATGCTGTTGTCTTCTATCGCCAATATTATTTTAGACCCAATTGCCATTTACATGTTGGAATGGGGCGTATTGGGTGTTGCATTGGCGACCGTTGTTGCTCAATTGCTTTCTTTTGGCTTGATGCTGTATGTCTTCTTAGCAGGTAAAACAGAAGTGCGTATTCAATTGGCTAACATGCGCCTAAAATGGCAGGAAACAAAAGAAATTGTTTCTTTGGGCGCGCCCGTATTTATTAATTATTTTGGTGTTTCAGCAGTCATTAGCTTGGTGAATTTTTCACTGGCGAATGCCGCTTTGCCAGAATCCGATTACATGATTAGTGCCTATGGGTTATTAGGCCGTATTTTCATGTTTTTGTTCTTTCCCCTATTAGGAATGATGATCGCCTACCAGACTATTTGCAGCTATAACTTTGGTGCCCAGCATTACGCTAGAGTCAAGGAAATTTCGGTTCTAGCAGTCAAAGTTACAACCTTATATTGCTTTGCCTGTTCATTAATCATGATGCTATTTCCACACTTTGTTTTAAGTGTTTTCACGTCAGACAGTGCCTTAATTGAAGAAGGCGTTGATATCGCTCAATACATTTTTATTGGCTTCATTACCGCTGGCGCTGCCAATATTTGGTCTATGTATTTTCAGGCAATTGGCAGAGCTCGACCGGCCTTATTTTTATCCTGTATTCGAGTGTATTTCGTACAACTTCCGCTATTGCTGATTATCCCTACGCTGGTGGGAATCCACTCAATTTGGTTTATTTTCCCAATTGCAGACCTTGTTACTGTCGCTGTGTCTTACTTGGTGATTCGAGTCGCCTACAAACAGTTGGACGAGTGGGCAAAGAAACAACATCAGCAAACAATGCCAAATAGCAACCCAACCTCATAAAAACGAGGTTGGATGTTGATCTCTGCTTAGAACTGCACAAAGTGCTTACGCACAAAAAACAGCATATGAAAGACTTCGCAAAGAAAGTAAAAACAGCCGTTAACCATAAGCCGAAAAATGGGAGTTAGTATACTATTTTCCGCTAATTTCATCGGTGCTGATATTAGCGATTCTTGTCTAAGAAGCTCGGATCAAAGCGAGAAGATTGTCTAACATTGTCTAGTTGGAAGCTGGCTATGGAATACCTAGGCATAGAAATGAAAAGCCCCCAATAACCATGATACAAGCTATTGGGGGCAATTTATAAAACAGGTTTTTACCCGTGACTTATAGAAAATCGTAACAGGAACTACTCAAGTGGCTCACCATAATAATTGCTAACGATACAATCTTGATGACTCAAAACAAGCTGCTTACAAGTATCGACTGCAATATTTTTATCGTAGTATGGCCCTACTTTTAAACGATAGTATTGTCTGTTTTTTACCACAGCTTGTTCAACTATAGGCTCTTTGCCAGCCAATAAGGTACGGAATTTACGAGAGATTTTTGACCAACTTTTTTCCGCTTCGCCTGTGCGAGTATGTGATACTAACTGCAATCCATATTCACCCACTTTCGGTGTTCTTTTCTTCTCTAATGCTTTTGTAACGACTTTTGGTTCAGCCACTTTTACTGCCATCGCTCGTTTTTCATTAGCTTTTTCTCGCTGTTGCGCAGCTCTTATTGCTGCTTCTTGTGCTTTTTTCGCTGCGGCTTCTTTTGCTAGGCGAATTTTTTTGGCTCGTTCAGATTCTTGGAACTGAGCACGCACATAGCGATTTTCGTTGGCCTCTTCCGCCGTTTTGTCGATTGAAGGACTAACTTCTGGTTCTGCTGTCGGATCAGCATCGCCATCCAACAACACATCATTGGACAGTTTGTACTCAAAGCTGCCTGATCTGGCATCGTTCTCATCGATGTTTGCACTGGTTGCCATTTCTGCAACAACATATTCACCATCACGGCTTGGCGTTTTCTTGCTAGTCTCGCCTGCCTCTGCATCATCATCCATTTTTGCCATTTCCGTCGCTGGCTGAGCTTCTGCTGTTGTCACGTTGGATGGCTCTTTTGGGGATGCAGAAGGAGCCATTGCTGCTTTTTCCGCTGATTGTTGACTGCCTTGAGCAACTTTGTCCTGCATCACCACTGGTTTTTCTTCAACAACTGGAGTCGCTTTTTCCATTGTATCATCCACTGATACAACAGGTGTTTCCTCTGCGGCTTTTGCCATAGTTTCTGATGTCGAAGTTTGTTCTGTTGAAGCTGCGACCATTGCCTCTGCTGCTGGGGTAACTTGTACACCTGGGGTTACCGAATCCACTACCGGCTCGGCAGCACTCGCTTCAGTCGCCACGGTTGCAGTTGCTGCACTAGCTGCTGGCGCATTACTTGAGGTATTGATTTGCGGGGAATTAATCTGTTCTTTTGGCTGAAACTGAGCCGCTGCGGACGCAGGGTCTTCTTTCACCATTTCTTGAGGTTCTGCACTATTTTCCGTACTAGCAATATCTACGTTAGCAGCAACCGGATTTGCATTAGCTTGCGCTGTATTCTCTTCTGTTTCTTGTGCCGCTAAAAGCGCTTCAAGCTGAGGTTTATAGGTTTCCCATTCAGCTAAATGTTGAGCTAGCTGTTGCTCGGTTGAAATGGGTTGAATTTCGACTAAGTTCGTATTGTTTGGGACGGATGAGCAACCTTGTAAAACGCCAACAGTAACAACGAGCGTTGTTGCTTTAACCAGTTTACTGGTTTCTTTGTAAGAAAATGGTAGTTTCACGTTAAATCCTTAGCGTTACAAAATGTTCAATGCTTAATGTTCTTATCACCATAATAAATCAAAGCTTTACCAAAGAATATGGCTTTCTTGGAGCTTACTCTACCTTTTTCCTAGCAGATTAAAAAGCCCGTTCAACGTGCCTGATTATAGAACTAAGTATAATAGGAAAAAATATCTTGTGGTTTTTCCTATAAAAACCAGCATAAAGAAGCGCAAAAAAGGTGTTTTTAATGTACCGGCGATGAGGCACAGAGGATCACCAATAATCGGTAACCAACTGAATAAAAGGCTTAACTGACCATATTTGGCAAAATGATACTGCGCTCTTGCGAGTTGAGCTGGAGTACAAGGGAACCAACGCTTATTTTGAAAATGATCTAAATAACTGCCTAACCACCAGTTAACACATGCGCCTAAGGTGTTGCCAACACTCGCTACCAACCAAAGCATGCTTATGATTAAATCGCTATCATGGCTGTAAAATAGTAGCAGCGCCTCAGACCCCATAGGCAATAATGTCGCACTCAGGAATGAGGTGAAAAAAAGGCTGATATACTCCATAGTGTCCTTATCTACATTGAGGAAGACAAAAATGACGATAATCTCGTTAATAACCGTGACCCGGCTCAGGACTAGGATATGACGTCATCTCTAACCCCACCACACTTTTATCAATCGACATCTGTGACAAAAATCACTAACACATCATCGTTACAAAAACAGAAGTCAGCCTTACAACAACAAGATACAGTGGACTACCTAACAATAGAAGAACCACTAGAAATTGTGATTGAGCAAGAGTTACTAACAGGGCTAGAAACAAGCAGTGTTTACGTTACGATGCGCACCCCTGGCCAAGATATTCAACTAGCAAAAGGCTTTCTTTTCAATGAAGGCTTTATTGATTCTGATCGAGATATTGTTGCCGTCAAGCATTGCGGCCCAACCTTACCTCCTTATCAATTGCAAAACATTATCAAAGTCACCTTAAACCCTACTGTGCAATGGCAGAATAAACGCGCCCAACGGCAAGTATCAGGCAATTCAAGTTGCGGTCTGTGCGGCATCACATCATTACAAGCAGTCAAAATGGGAATCAAGCCAATTCAATCCGATTTAACACTGCAAGCGGAGCAACTCTTACAACTCGAAACTCAGTTGGCAGATCATCAGCCCTTATTCAATCAAACAGGCGGCATTCATGCCGTTTCATTATTTGACCGAAACGCCAAGCATGTTATCACGATGGAAGATGTGGGCCGCCACAATGCAATGGACAAACTGATAGGTTATGCCTTAGAACAACAACTGATTCCCTTAAACCATCATTTCATCATTACCACAAGCCGTGCCAGTTTTGAGTTAGTGCAAAAGTCCGCTCGTGCTGGTTGTGCGTTATTAGCGGCTGTAAGTGCGCCTTCGAGTTTAGCTGTGCAATTGGCCCACGACATAAATCAAACTCTGGTTGGTTTTTTGCGTAATGGACGCCTTAATCTGTACACAGATCAAGATCATCGCTTGCATCAAGGAGACTAAATTCATTACTTTTATGTCGTGTGAAACTGCAATTGCGCCAGTTTCGCATACAAAGGTGATGTGTTTAGTAACTGCGCATGTGTTCCTTGTGCAACAAGGTTACCTTGGTCCATAACAATAATGCGATCGGCATTCAGTACAGTGGCCAATCGGTGGGCAATAATTAAACTAGTTCGCCCTTGCATCAAATGTTCGAGGGCCTGTTGTACATGGTGTTCGCTTTGCGCATCCAACGCACTGGTTGCTTCGTCCAACAACAAAATCGGAGCGTCTTTTAGAATGGCTCTAGCGATTGCAATACGTTGTTGTTGCCCGCCTGAAAGGCGTACTCCGTTTTCTCCTAAATCAGAGTCGTAACCGTCTGGTAATTGTTGAATAAACTCATCCGCATGCGCTGCTTGGGCAGCGTTTTCGATTTCAGCTTGTGTTGCCTCAGGCTTCGCATAAGCAATATTTTGTGCAACGGTCATATCAAACAAGACTGGCTGCTGTGGCACAATGGCAAGTTGTGACCGTAAGGTTTCTAACGCCATATCTTTGATGTTTTTGTTGTAAATGCAGATACGACCCATATCAACATCATAAAATCTCAGCAATAGTTCCAACAAGGTGGATTTGCCCGCGCCAGATGGTCCTACTAGCGCAACTCTTTCGCCCTGTTGAATCGTTAAGTTAACATCATTAATCGCCGCTTTATCACGACTGCTGTATTGGAAGACAACTTGCTCAAAACGAATTACGCCGTGACTGTCAGCACTTTCAGCTTCTTCAATAGGCGGCAATGCATCCGCGCCAGAAAGAATTTTGTTCGGAGTATTGAGTAGCTCAATTAAACGCTCAGCAGCACCGGCTGCCCGTTGCAGTTCTCCCATCACTTCCGAGATCGCAGCAACAGCGACAGCGACAATAATGGCGTAGAATAAAAAGCCCCCAAGATCACCGGCGCTGATTCGCCCTTGCATCACATCATTACCGCCAACCCATAACATCACGCCTATGGCAGACATAGATAAGGTAATCACGACAACAGACAAAAACGCTCGCTGACGAATGCGCTGCACACTAACAAAAAAAGCCTGATCAACCATATTGTTAAAGAGTTTACTGTCATTCTGTTGTTGATTAAGACTCTGCACTACCTTGATATGTCGCAAGGATTCCCCAACATGGCCACCCACTTTGGCGATTTCATCTTGCGTGGTTTTCGATAAAGCACGAACACGACGGCCGAAAAACAAGATCGGTGCGATAACTAAGGGCACACTCAAGAGCACAATTAATGTCAGCTTGGCATTGGTAATAAACAAGAGTACGGTACCACCCACTAACATAATGCTATTTCTTAACGCAATGGAAATAGACGAGCCAATAACACTTTGTAAAAGTGTGGTATCCGTGGTGATTCTTGATTGAATTTCTCCTGACTTTTGTTCTTCAAAAAAAGCAGGGTGTAAGTGAATTAGGTGAGAAAATACTGCTTTGCGTAAATCGGCAACCACTTTTTCCCCTATCCATGACACAAGGTAGAAGCGAAAAAAACTGCCAATAGCAACCAACGCAACAAGCAACAAAAAAAACAAAATACTATACCGCAATGCATCCCTAGAACCAGACGCTATGCCTTGATCAATTAAATAACTGACACCCTGACCAAGGCTTAGCATCACGCCAGAAGTAAATACTAAAGCAAATAAAGCCAACCCTATCTGTATTTTATAAGGACGAATAAAAGGCAATAACTTTGTGAGACTTGCTTGTTGAGACATAAAAAACCTTATCTATTAAAAAATAATACAAACCAGCATAGAAAGAAGGTTCATAGAAAGAAGCACAGCAAACTTGTTACTTCTGCTATCACTCATACAATGTAGCTTGCTATGATGACAACAACACCCCAGCTTTTATAAGGTATTGAATACACACCATGTCAGCACATCCATTTTCACAGTTAACACCCGATTTTATTATTGCCGCCATTGAAAGTCTGGGGTTCTGGTCTGATGCTCGTATCTATCCTCTTAATAGTTATGAGAATCGAGTTTATCAAGTCGGCATCGAAGATGAAGCGCCACTTATTGCTAAGTTTTATCGTCCAAACCGCTGGAGTCAGGCGCAAATCATGGAAGAACATCAACTGCTGCAATGCCTTAAAGCTGCGAATCTTGATGTCATCGCCCCAAAAGAAGTACAAGGTGACACTCTGTTCTCTTATGATGGCTTTGCTTTTTGTTTATACGATAAACACATTGGGCAAGCACCAGAAGGCGATAATATGGCACACCTATTTGCCACAGGGGAGCTAATAGGCCAATTACACAAAGTCATGCAAGGCCAAACTTACCAAACACGGCCAACGATTAACCCAATTCAAGATATCCAGCTCGCATTTGCACAAATCAGTCAAAACACGTTTATCCCTAAAAAACATCTAACGCAATTACAAGAATTAGAAAAAACTCTCATACAAAAAGTACAAAAGACACAAGATAGTCTTAACCAAATCATCTATCACCCTATTCATGCAGACAGTCATCGAGGCAATTTATTAGTAAATCAAGATACTATGACCATCTTGGATTTTGATGACTCGAAAACCGGCCCAGCAATTCAGGATTTGTGGTTACATTTATCTGGCACGCTAGCACAACAGCAACAGCAACTAGATGAGTTAATCGAAGGCTATGAGTGTTATTGCCCTTTTAACCAACAGGAGTTGCATTTAATCGACACGTTAAAAGCCTCTCGCTTGCTCCAATATGCTGCTTGGCTTGATCAACGCTGGCAAGACCCTGCTTTTCCTAGTGCTTTTCCTTGGTTCAAAGAAGAAGACTACTGGATAAACCTAGTGAAGGATTTGCAGCTCATTCTTGAGAATTGGGGACAATTAGCATCAACCTATTCGTGCATGAAATAAGATGTCTGCTGCCATTTCTCCTAGCCTAAAAAAATTAAGATCATGGAAAGCAAAAACTATGGAAGAACAAAACAGTGAAAAGCCAAAATCAACAAACCAATCACCGTCTCATCAGTAGAGTAACTCAAAACATGAGTCCCGCTTAAAGGATATGTATGAACCTTAACATGTTACTACAGCAACAGTTTGGCTTTGATGGTTTTAGGGCCGGTCAAAAACAAGTTGTTGAGCACATATTATCAGGCCATTCCAGTTTGGCGATTTTCCCTACAGGTTCAGGTAAATCCTTATGTTATCAGTTTTGTGCCATGCAACTCGAAGGCGTTACCTTGGTAGTCTCACCGTTATTAGCGCTGATCAAGGATCAAATTGATTTTTTAGTGAGTAAAGGCATTGCTGCGGCCAGTTTAGATTCAACGCAATCTATTGATGAAAACAGAGCTATCATGCAGCAAGTAAGACAAGGCAAGATTCGCATTTTAATGGTATCTGTTGAACGGTTTAACAACGAAAATTTTCGTTACTTTTTACAAAATATCAAACTGTCTTTATTAGTAGTTGACGAGGCCCACTGCATTTCTGAATGGGGGCATAATTTTCGACCAGATTATTTAAAACTGCCGTCGTACCAACAAGCGTTTCATATTCCCCAAGTGTTGCTATTAACCGCTACCGCCACCCCCGCAGTAAAAACCGATATGGCCAATAAATTCGCCATCGCCAATGAACATATTGTGCAAACAGGTTTTTATCGACCCAATTTAGATTTAGCGATTTTTAGCCCTTCCCATAATGAAAAGAGGCAATATTTATTACAACAATTACAAAGCCGTAAAACACCATCCATTATATATGTCACCCTCCAGCACAGCGCCGAAAGTCTTACCCAATGGCTTAACGAACAAGGCGTTACAGCACAGGCTTACCATGCCGGTTTACAGAATAAGCAAAGAGAAGCTGTCCAACAGGCTTTTATGACTGGCAGCCTATATTACGTTGTTGCCACAATTGCCTTTGGTATGGGAGTCGACAAAGCCGATATTCGCACCATTATTCATTACGACTTACCTAAGTCGATTGAAAATTACAGTCAGGAAATTGGCCGAGCAGGTCGAGATGGATTACCGGCTCAATGCATCACTCTCGCCAGCCTTGATGGTCTCGCCACTTTAGAAAACTTTGTTTATGGTGACACACCAGAGCCAAGCGCAATAAACAAGGCGCTGTGTCATATTGCAGAAAACACAAATCAACAAGGCGAGTGGGAAACACAATTACTTGCTCTCAGTAATATGACCGATATTCGTCAACTGCCTTTAAAAACATTATTAGTGCAATTGGAACTCATGGGCATCATTAACGCCAAATATTCCTACTATGCTCAGTACCGCTATAAATTATTATCCACAGAAGACACAATCCTAACTTCATTTGATCCTGAGCGAGCGAAATTTGTCACGAATATTTTGCAGGCAACGTCATTTAAACGTATTTGGGGCGAACCCGATTTTAGCCAATGGCAACCAGAGGCAAGGGAGCGTGCTATTAAGGCGCTTAATTATTTGCATGAACAACACATGATTGAGTTAGAAACCAAGCAACTCACGCAGGTTTATCAGGTTACGCCTTCCCTTGATATCGAGAACACAAGCCGGCAACTGGCCGAGTATTTTTTAGCAAAAGAAAACAGTGAGATAAAACGTATCCATTATTTACTTCATTTCTTTCAACACTCTGCCTGTTTGAATCAAGCTCTAGCAACTTACTTTGGCGATACAAACGCCCCACAGGCTTGTGGTCATTGCTCTTCTTGTCGTGGTCACAAAGTGTATTTACGCAATGAAAATGTTGCACGTGGTGAATGGAATGAAAAGAGCGTTAAAAAAGATTTGGCGGAGTTAAAACAAGCCTTTATCACTCACCTATCTTTACCAGAAATTGAGTTTTCATTGACCATACAATGTCGGTTTTTAGCTGGCATAACCAGCCCCTATTTGACAAAGTGTCGAGCGCGACAATTAACTGGGTTTGGGCGTTATCAACATCTCGGTTATCAAGAGATTCGCCAAGCTCTGGAAACGACGAATCTCGAATAGAGTTAACTTAATTTTTGGTTTTTGTCGTGCTTTTTTTGCTGCGTGGCTTACTGGATTTTGCCGTGGTACTTTTCGTTGAGGGTGATTTTTCTGTATCACCGCTTCCCTTTGTCTTACTGCTTGCTTTCTGCGACTTGGTTGCATTTGTTGTTACATTTTCTTGTGGGTAAAAGCCAATTTCAATCAGATTATTGTCCAAATCATTAAAGTAGATAGATTGAATTTCTCCTTGAGCACCATTTTTCGTAACAGGTCCTTCCAATATTGTGATATCCAACGCAGCTAAATGTGCCAACATCTGTTCGATACCAACTTCGGCAATAAAACAAACATCACCTGAGCCCTCCAACGCATGGTTTCTAACTTCCTCACCGACTAATTGAAAGTTAATTTTTTGGGTACCAAATGCCACTGCTTGACGCCCATTGGCATAAGTAATAGGTGTCATGCCCAAGGTGGTTGCGAAAAATTCGACCGATTTATCAATGTCCGTTACCGTTAAAACAATATGGTCTATATGACTAATCATACTTTTTCTCTCTTTAACTATTGCAATAGGTTTTTCTAGAATAAAGCAAAGTAAACCTATAACAGTATATCCAATAAATTAAAAACGAATGACTTTTGGCTGCACACCACTGAAGTTCGGCATAATATCGCCCAAATTAGCGCCAATGTACGTTGGATCCGCGGACACCAATCTGCCATCACGTGTTAATGCCGTTGCGACGTGCCCTTCATATTCCAAAGCAACCACAGGTTCTTGCAGTAAATTTTTTGCCAACCAAGCAAACAAAACCGATCGATCTTCGCAATCTGATGCTTGGTAGTGCAAGGATTCCTCAACCGTTAAGTAGTTTTCATAGCCAAATTGCTGTTTATCAACAGCGTAAGGAAAAGATTCATGAATCAAATGTAAAAGTTGAGACACCTGCTTGTCTTTTGAACCAACTAGTAAATTTGGAATTTGAGATTGCAGCCCTTTAGCTGTAACAGGGTCAACAGGTGCTGAAAAATAATAACGTAAATCTAACTGCGGATAAGTGGCCAAATAATTCACCCGTTGCAAATCATAAGGCAATTTAAGTATGACTTCCTGTCCATTGTTAAGACGTGTTTTAACATTGCGATATTGAATTGAGGCGACCGTTTTTAAGGTTTTATCAAACGACATGTTTAGCGGCACGTTACGGCGGCTAAATTCACCTGCATAAGAGCGAATATTTTTCGACACCGCTCCGGCAAGATGATAATAACGTTTACCATCTATAGGATAATAAGGCATGCCAAATAGTGTTTGCCTTGCGGTCATCATTAAAATTAATGATGTATCCCCATTAGCAATACGAGCTTCATAGCCTAAATTGTTCAGTAAAAACCAACTAGCGGCGATAACTTGATTTTCGTCTTGCCAGTGTTGCTTTATATAGGCTTGAGTCAATAGATAGAGTGCCCAATCAGATAAAGCCAACTCTTTCTTCAAACGCTGTAAAGACGTCAGAATAGGTTCATAATTCGCTTGAGCGTTAGCAGCCCAATAATTGTGTAAGGCTTTTTCAGACCGCCCTGCTAGCGTTACTTTTGGCAAAGGAGACAACAAAATTTGTTGGCCATAAAAAAGAAAGCCCTGTTCTTGTTGGTCCGCGACGCTTGTTTCTTCTTGTTTCTCTGTCTCTTTGTTAGATTGCTGCTGCTCAGTATTAGAGCTAGAGGCTGCTAGCGGTTTTTTTTCTACTAATGGGTGTTCTGCTATTAATGGCGTTTCTTTTAAGGAAGGCGCAGCTTTTTCGTTTTGCGTACGGTTTGCAATAGGGTTCTTTGTTGACAGACTGGGAGTTTCGCCTTCCCCTATGCCTATCTCTGTCGTGGGAATACCAACTTGAGTTGCTGGTAACTCCGCACTAATTTCTGGTAACTCCGCACTAGTTTCTGGTAACGGCTTAGCAGTTTTGGGTAACGAAGGCCTTACTTTACTAGGCCGCACACTTACAGGTTCGTGTGCTACAAAAGGTGTTTCAGCGGTAGAGGGCGTGATTGCTTCTACTACTTTTGGTGTTTGATGAGGTTGTTCAATCGGACGCACTACACTGTTTTTTCGCACTGGGGCAGAAGGCAATTTTGGTGCTTCATCACGCACAAAACCCTTCATTGCTTTATAGTCTTGCCACTCTTGTTGTAATGCAGATAAAAACTTCTCATGTTCCTCTTTATAGCGATCAAAATCAGCTTTCTGTCCACGAATATAAGCTTCATAAGCAGATAAACTGCTATTAGGGTCAAATTTGGAATTAACGTCATTATCTTGCGCTGACAATGGCACAGAAAACACAGCAGGCAAGATAAACACACTGATAGAAAAAAGCGCTTTATTTTTCATAAACAACCTAAATGAAACATTGGCGGATAGATAAGAACGGAGAGCTAGGATAACAGCAAAAAAGCAAAACACGCCACAAACCAACAAAAAACAAACAGTAAAAAAATATTTTTTGCTATGTTCCTTTTCAATTGGGAGCTCCTTTTTCGCTAACTTGGAACGATACTTTTATACAAAGTAAATACTTATACAAAGCAAATAGTTATGCAACGTAAATAGTCGCCTAACGGCATGTGTTTAAATGCATATTACTTTCCATTTCAATGTGCACTGCTTTCAATTTCGATGCGCGTTGCTTTCAATAAAGCAACACTAGATAAGGTAGCACACAGAAAAGCCAATATCATCATAGTGAAAGAAAGTGTGGATACATTTTCTGGGCGTATTTCTTACCTAATGCTTGTGCAATTTACGCACTTGTTACCTTTATGCATAACTTATACACAAAAGCGCCACAATTCAGTAATTATGCACCTTTTAGCAGCTAATCGGTAAAGACTGGGGAAGCAACGCCCAAGGTATTTTATTCTTTTTTAATTGCTCTATTATTCACTTCATCGACAGGGCGCAAGCCCTTCTTTTAAAAACGTTTAACGAAATGTATTAAAAGATAATTTAACGAATTAACCAATTAATTAGGTATGTATTATGAAAAATGTATTCACTGTAGCGTTATCTGTTGCGGCTCTATCTGTTTCTGCTGTGTCTTTCGCAAACGACGACACCAAACGTGAAGAAGTAAGAAGCTTGAAAGCGGGCATCGCATCTTTAGAGAAAAACCTAACAGCGCAAGGCATCGAATTTAATAAAGCGTCTGACGTTGCAACGTCTAACCTTTACTTAGAAGAGAAAGCATTAAAAGAGCACTACGCTGACCTACAAAGCGCTTTTGACGCAGCACGTTAATCACTGGATTTTCGTTTCAACCCTTTCGTTTCTATTCAAGAATGTTAAATCTTGTTGCGAGCGAAAAAGTGAAAAAGTCAAAGACTGTTAAATGCGGTCTTTGGCTTTTTTTATATCTCTGCTTTAAAAATTAACAAAAATAATTTCCCATCACTGGCCTTGAAGCGTTAGCAAGACAGTTCGGCTCGTTGCTATATCACGATGTTCGCCAAGATAAATGCCTTGCCAAGTACCCAGGGCCAAGACTCCATCATGAATTGGGATCATTAACGATGTGCCTAATAAACTGCTTTTGATATGGGCCGGCATATCATCTGGCCCTTCATAGGTATGTCGGTAGTAGGGCTGATTTTCTGGCACCATATGGCAGAAATGTGCTTCCATATCAGCACGAACAAGTGGGTCTGCATTTTCGTTTAAGGTCAGAGAAGCAGAGGTATGCATTAATTGCAGATGCAATAATCCTATATCGATATAGTGCATCTCATTAAGTGCCTGCTCAATAGCGCTAGTAATAAGGTGAAAACCTCGCTGTTTTGCCGCCAGTTGTATCTGTTTTTGTTGCCACATGACTTGAGCCTTCCTTAATAAGATAACCAAAGTTCAATATTTAAAGATAAGTATTTAAAGATAGATGTCTAAAAATATATTCTCTATCTTATTAGGTTACCAGTATCCAGAAACTAGGCAGAAAAATTAAGAAGAAAAAGTTCAACTAAAAAAACTGAACGCCTTAATAAAAGCTTAGCTAAGTTAGTTTAGACTCGGTAAAAAAACCTCAGCAATCATACAGCGGGCACTACCGCCGCCAACATCTTCAATCGTATTGATCGGATTAGGCAATAAACGACCATATTTTTCCAGACTCGCTTTTTGCAACGCATTAAACCCATCATAAGCTTGTTGCGACATAACAATAAGCGGTTCACCTTCGTTATTGCAGACATGCAATATATTACCGCAAAAGTGCTGCTCCATTTGTCGTAGAGAAATTTCAATGACTTCTCTGGTTTGTGAGAGGGCCTGTTTGACTTGCTGATATTCATCAGGATTAGCAAAACACTCATTGCAAATAACCGCAAATCCACGTCCAACACTCATCATGACATTGGTGTGGTAAATAGGTTTGCCTTTACTGCTTTTTGTTTGGAAAAGATAGCTCTTTTTGTAACCATGTTTCGTTTGGAAATGAGCTAACTGCTCAGGATGGCAGCGTTCAGATTCAGAGGCGTAAAGTGTACCTTGTTCATGATCAATAACCAGTACGCCAGTGCCTTCTAAAATTCGCTCTTTTTCATTTAAGTCACCTAAAATTTGACGTTGATTCACCTGATAGTTGTGATGTGCTAATAACGCTTCTAGCTCATCAATTCGTCTTTCTTGACGTCGATTTTCGGCAAACATAGGGTAAACAATTAAGTCACCTTTTTGGTTTGTTGAAAACCAGTTATTTGGGAAAACGGCATCTGGCGTCACGGCTTGATTTTCATTTTTTTCAAGCACTAATACAGTAATCCCGGCAGCTCTTAAGTTAGTCACCATGTTATCAAATTCGACTAACGCGTTTTCTCTTACTTGGTTGGCGTTAGAGGGTTTATGCTGAAACTCATTATCCAACGCTGTCTCTTCGTTGAAGCCAAAATCTACTGGGCGAACCATTACTAATGCATTTGCTAATTGGGGATGTAAGTCTGTCATATATTTTGTCACTTAATAAATTAACTATCGCCACTTAAATTGATCGTTGAAAGGACATACTTCTGTATGCATCTTTATTTTTTTGCACTCACTGTTACAGCTCTAACAGAGCTTCCAGCCTTAACATTTAGTGCATCGGCCATTGCTTGAGTGAGTAGTAGGTTTTCTTCATTTGAAAGATCAACTTCGGCCAGCAAACACGCATAATCGTTAATACCTTGGTTACTGATTAAACTGTGGGTTCTCGTATCTGCTTGTAACTGCTGTTTGAACTCTGCCTCACTCACGATATTAACTGTAAATAGTGCGCTCTCATTGATAGCGCGAATATGATGAATATGTGCTTCTATCGTTGGGCCACCATCAAAAATATCCACATACCCTAGATTTTGAAAACCTTCACTTTCTAGCATACGTAACGCAGGCAGTGTGTTGTCGTGTACTTTACCAATAACTTCCTGAACTGACTCACTCATAAGGTTGATATAAATAGGTAACTTAGGCATCAATTCAGCGATAAAGGCTTTATTTCCTAAACCTGATAAGTAGTCCGCTTTTGCAAATGGCATGGAAAAAAAGTGTGCGCCTAATCCGTTCCAAAACGGTGAGTTACCTTCACTGTCACTGACGCCACGCATTTCGGCAATAATGCGTGAGTTAAAACGTTGGGGATAGTTGGCAATAAACATGAAGCGGCTTTTTGATAATAGGCTACCATTTTTACTATGGCGGTAATCTTGTGCTAAGAACAATGTGCACAATTCAGAACAGCCAGTGTGATCATTACTTAGGGTTAAGGTTTTACTTTTTCCATAAACATTAAGTGAAGGAGAAGCATGTACTAAGGTACCTAAGTGATAGTTGTACCAAGGAGAGTCCAACCCTAATGCGGATTCAATGCCACATACCCCTGCAATTTGCTTGTTTTCTAAATCTTCAAGCACAAAGAGATAGCTCTGATTGTGGTTTAAGTCTACTTCGGACTGAAATGCTTTTTCTGCCTCTGCGATTTTATTTTTCAACAAATCAATGTTAGCAGGCAAAGAAGTGAAACCCACACCAGCATTTTCAGCCATGTATTTAAGCGCATCTAAATCAGATGCTCGAATAGGACGAACAACCATCATGACAATATAACCACCTAATTAAACTAAACGAGTTTATAAAGCCGCCAAGTCGTTAGCAGACTTATAAAGTTGAGAGAATCGCTATCATAAGGCGCCATTTGCATAACATATAATGCAATTTGTTATACAATTGATAACAAAAAGCAATTCAAATTTAGAGGGTAGATCAATATGAATACTAGCGCGATTATCGCTTTTGTCACTGCTGCAGAAGAGAATTCATTTTCCTTGGCAGCTGAAAAGTTGCATCTCACTCAACCGGGTATTAGCAAACGCATTCAATCTTTAGAAGATCATTTGCGCCACCGTTTATTTGATCGAATTGGTAGGCGAATCTATTTGACTGAGGCAGGCAAAACCTTTCTGCCTCATGCTTATGAGTTATTGCAAAGCGCCCAAAATGGCATCAATGCTGTACAAAATCTTGATCAATCCATTACAGGAAAATTAGCAATTGCCACTACGCAACATATTGGCCTACATCATCTTGCGACACCGATTAAAAATTATGCACACACTTATCATGAGGTATCGCTCACATTGGATTTCATTACCTCAAAGCAGGCTTACCTTGATATCCAACAGGGAAAACTTGAACTAGCGGTGATCACAGAGCCTTTTCATGTTGATGAGGAGTTAACCTTTGTTCCATTGTGGCCGGAGTCATTAGTATTGGTTTGTGCCCATGAACACCCTCTTAGTCCTATGACAGGGCCGACGCTAGCACAGATAAGCCAATACCCAGCGGTACTACCTAGTGCAGATAGTTTTACTCGTCGTTTGATTGATAATGCATTTGCCGCTGAGGGGCTTACTCTAAATGCGTCGTCCCCTTCTAACTTTTTGGAGGCTTTAAAAGTCATTAGTTCGGCCGGTTTGGGGTGGACGGTATTACCCACAAGCCTATTGGACGATTCATTGCAGATTTTAGATGTGCCTGAGCTGAATTTAATGCGCCATATTGGTTACCTAACTCACAAACAACGAACCAAGTCCAATGCAGCAACTGCATTTATAAAGAGTTTGCTAGTATGAGCAGTTGCTGGTATGAGCCTTGTTAAAGCGAGTTCGTCGTTTGGTAGACGCGAAAACAGTAATCGTAAGGGTTAGGCCCTTCCGCTGCATGATCAACACGACTGAGTTGAGTGTAGTTTAACCAATCCACTTCTGGGAAATAGGCATCCCCTTCAACATGGGCCAATACATGAGTAATATAAAGTCGATCAGCCTTTGAAAGTGCCTGTTGGTAAATATCTGCGCCACCAATGACAAAGACTTCTTCATGTCCTTCAACAAAAGCAATGTCCTCCCCGAGCTGAATAGCAGCATCTAACGAACTCACAACATCAATACCATCGTGCTTCACTTGCCCTGCATAGTCCTTTTGTCGAGTAATAATAATATTGCGTCGTCCTGGTAAAGGCCGCCCGATTGATTCATAGGTTTTCCGCCCCATGATGATGGGTTTCCCCATGGTTACTTTTTTAAAGTACTGCAAGTCATTTGGTAAGTGCCAAGGCAAACTATTATTAATACCAATAACACGGTTTTCAGACATGGCAACAATCAATGACAACATAGGAATCAACTCTGTTAAACGGCAATAGGTGCTGGAATATGAGGTTCAGGGTCGTAATCAACTATCTCGAAATCCTCAAAACGGTAATCAAAAATCGTTGCTGGCTTGCGCTTAATTTTTAGTGTTGGCAAAGACTTTGGTGTACGACTCAGTTGGATTTTGGCTTGCTCTATGTGATTGCTGTAAAGGTGACAATCACCAATTGACAGCACAATTTCACCGACATCCAAATCACATTGTTGCGCCAACATATGAGTCAAAAAGGCCAGTGAGGCTGTGTTGTATGGATTACCGAGAAACAGATCATTACTACGAATGTACAAAGACGCGCTTAATTTTCCGTCACACACATAAAATTGATACAACACATGACAAGGTGGTAACGCCATACGACCTTCAGCGGCATTAACATGCGGTGCTTTTGTTTCATCAGGTAAGTAAGCCACATTCCAGCCATTGACGATATGTCGGCGGCTATTAGGATTGCTCTTCAAACTCTCAACTAGGTTCGCAATTTGATCGTATTCCTTACCATCGTCACCTTGCCAGCAACGCCATTGAGACCCATAAACAGGCCCTAATTCGCCATCCTTAGTTGCCCACTCATCCCAAATAGTGACACCATTTTCTTGTAAATAGCGAATATTAGTATCCCCTTTCAGGAACCATAACAGTTCATGCAAAATGCTTCGAATATGCAGCTTTTTTGTCGTCAGCAGGGGAAAGCCTTCTGCCAAATTATAACGAACTTGTCGACCAAATACGCTGTATGTACCAGTGCCAGTCCGATCACCTTTAAATTGACCGTTATCTAACACATCTTGTAATAACTCGAGGTAAGGAAGCATTTTTCTACTCAAATAATTAATAAATCGTAGTATTGTTGTCGTAAGGCTATTTTTGACTTTGTTGGTACTTATTCCAGCTAAGATACATCATGCCAAAACCAAACAGCACCATAGGCAGCGACAGTAATTGCCCTTGAGTTAGCCAATCAAATGCTAGATAACCTATGTGTGCATCTGGTTCTCGGAAAAACTCAACAAATATTCTAAACACACCATAAAAGCCTAAAAAAGCACAGGAGACAAAGTACCTTGGTTTTGGTGTACGAGAAATTAACCAAAGAATAGCAAAAAGCACCACGCCTTCTAAGGCAAATTGATAAAGTTGAGATGGGTGGCGAGCAAGTTGTAAAGGATCATTAGGAAAGATCATTGCCCATGAAATATCCGTTGGCTTACCCCATAATTCGCCGCCAATAAAGTTACCAAGGCGACCGGTGCCAAGGCCAATTGGAATCAGTGGAGCAGCAAAGTCCATAACATCCACAAAGTGTTTATTGTATTTTCTGGCAAAGAAAAACATGGCGGCCATCACGCCTAATAATCCGCCGTGAAAAGACATGCCACCTTCCCAGATCCGAATCAAACTGATTGGGTCAGCCACAAAACCAGAGAATTGATAAAACAAAACATAGCCAATACGGCCACCTAAAATAACACCAATAGCACCAAAGAAAACCGCATCACTAATTTGTTCCGCATTCCAAGCACCATTCGTTTGCTTTGCTCGATAATTTCCCAATAAATAGGCGCTGGAAAAACCAATCAAATACATAATTCCGTACCAATGAATTGAAAGTGGGCCGATAGAAATTGCAACTGGATCTATATTTGGATAGTCAATCATGATTTAGTCTACTTAAATTAGGTAATAGCATTTATGTAACATGCAGATGTTACTTCTCTTTCGTGTTTATGGGCCTTACAAGACGTTCAATATTTGCTTCTCGAAGTAAACGATTCATTGTTCTGACGACAGCATCAGCATGAGGTAAATCAATAACTTGCCGTAGCATTTCCCGAGCTTGAAAAACACTGACATTGCGAATAACAGCTTTGGCTTTTGGTAAGCCCGTTGCACTCATAGAAAGCACATCATACCCCATTGCCATTAATAAAATGGCCCCCATAGGATCTCCTGCCATTTCACCACAAACACTGAGCGTTACATTTTCTTTTTGGGCATCTTGCACGACACTGTATAACGATCTTAATACTGCAGGATGAAACGAACTATATAGGTTGGCAACCCTAGGATTGTTTCGGTCAACTGCCAGTAGATATTGGGTTAAGTCATTCGTACCAACAGACATGAAGTCTACAAGACCTGCCAACTGTTTAATTTGATACACAGCTGCTGGAACTTCGATCATAACACCAACTTCGGGCATGACAACATCATAACCCTCTTCTTTAACCTCTGCGTAACCACGCCGTACCAGTGCTAAAGCATCTTCTACCTCTGCGACATTGGATACCATTGGCAACATGATTTTTAAGTTATGTAACCCTGAGCTTGCTTTTATCATTGCGCGAATTTGGGCAACAAAAATTTCCAAATGATCAAGAGTGATTCGAATGCCTCGCCAACCGAGGAAAGGGTTCTCTTCATGGATAGGAAAGTACGGCAGCGCTTTGTCACCACCAATGTCCAAAGTACGTGCAGTGACTGGTGCAGGGTAGAAACCTTCTAATTGCTGTCGGTAAATAATTTCCTGTTCTGCTTCCGTTGGGAAACGGTCTCTCACCATGAATAGCACTTCGGTACGATAGAGGCCAACACCCTCTGCACCTCTATGCAAAGAGCGGCCAATATCTGCAGACAGTCCGGTATTAACATGCAAGAACATGCGATGACCGTCAATGGTTTCACAGGGAAGGTCTCTAAAAGTAAGGTACTCTTCTTCTAACGCTTTTTCTTCATCGACTATATGTTGATATTTCGCAACTAATGTATCTGAAGCATAAGTAAAAACTTTGCCTTGATAGCCATCCACAATCAAATTGACAGCTTCAAGTTGGGTGTAGGGTAAATCAAGTACCCCCATGACAGTAGGAATACCTAACGCTCGTGCCAGAATGGCGACATGGGAATTACTGGACCCCATAACAGAAACAATGCCAACAACCTTATCCAAAGGCACTTCACCAAGAGTGGACGCGGTTAACTCTTCGCCAACAATAATGGCTGGTGTGGAAAATCGTTCGGAGAGATCGGGCGCATTTTTTTGTAGATGCGAAAGAATTCGACGGCCTAAATCTCGTAAGTCTGATGCTCTTTCTCTTAGATAAGGGTCATCCATTTCCTCAAAGTTAGCGACATGAGATTGAACGACTTCCCTTAAGGCGCCTTGCGCCCAATTACCTGAGTGAATTTTACCCTCAACTTCAAGCGAAAACGTGTTGTCATCCAGCATTTTTAGGTATACATCAAACAATGCTTTTTCATCACTGGATAAATGTTCACTCAATCGCTCACTGGCTTTATGAATATCGGTGCGAGCAGCCGTCAGTGCATTTTTAAACTTTTCTATTTCAGCTTGTATGTTATTCACAGCGATGTCAGGAACTGCACTTAAATCTGCTGGCGGGTAAACAACAACCGCTCGACCAAGCCCTACACCATCACTGCCTGCTAACCCTTTGTAGCGTAAATCGCTCTCTTCCTTAGATGAGGCATTTAAACTAGTGATCGCTCCAGTTGCCTCTGCGTGAGCAATAACACCGGCAAGCTGGGCTGACAAGGTAATTAGTAGCGCCTCTTCCCCTTCATCGAATCGGCGTTTTTCAGCATGCTGTACAACCAATACACCCAATACTTGACGGTGGTGAATAATCGGCACACCTAAAAAAGCCTGAAATTCATCTTCATTTGTGGTTTTGACATGATGAAAAGCTGGGTGAACACGAGCATCTGCTAGATTAATAGGCTCTGCCCGCTTACCAACTAAGCCCACTAAGCCTTCGTCTGGTTTTAAGCTAATAGTGTCATTGGTAGAAAGGCTTAGGCCTTTAGTTGACATTAATACATAATGTTTTGTATTGGGATCAACCAAATAGATAGAGCAAACTTCTGCTCTCATGGCATGTTGTACGCGACGTACGATAATATCAAGGACCATCGGCAACGATTGTGCCGTATTCACCTCTTGAGTAATGCGCCTTAATAAATCTAACATAACCTTCTCTAAGCCTTTGCTCCATCAATGGTGATCTTATTTTGTCTAACACATGCGTTACTAGACTCGCGTTTTGTTTAACACGTGTTTTACCTGACATTTACTCTACTTGTGTGTTTTAGCCAATACTTGCTGAGCTTTTTGCCCATTTCATCACAAACATTCTATGCATCTTAAGAAACGAGTTTAAAAACTAGACACTCACTTATCTATTTAACGCCCTAAAACATTAAATTCGTTGCTTCATTAAGGAAAGTTTATTCGCACTTTCTTTAACAATCGAACCCATTTGCCAGTGTCATTTTTTGATGTGCTTTGCTGGATAGCTCTTTAAGAGCACGCCGATAAACGTCTTTCTTAAATGCAACTACTTGATTCAATGGATACCAATAACTAACCCAGCGCCAGCCATCAAATTCTGGACAGTCTGTGCCATTCACACAAACATTGACATCAGCACAGCGCAAGGCAAGCAAGTACCACTTCTGCTTTTGGCCTATGCATAAAGGAGCACTATTGTGTCTAAGCATTCGTTTTGGTAAACGATAGCGCAACCAACCTCTTGTTTTACCAAGTATTTCTACTTGGTGAGGCTCTAGTCCTATCTCTTCCTTAAGTTCACGATACAAGGCTTGATCAGATGTCTCATCAGCTTTAATCCCCCCTTGAGGAAATTGCCAAGCATTTTGTCCTACCCGTCGAGCCCATAGAAGTTGGCCATGCTCGTTCATCAATATGATGCCCACATTCGGTCTATATCCGTCTGCATCAATCACGAGAATCACCTTTTAAAATTTATTTCAATTCGTCTAAAACGTTGAAAAATCAATGACGCCATTGTTCCATATTTCCTTAGTTTAAACAAATCAAACGGCTGCTATTTATGTTATCGGGCAGTATACTTATGTCCTTTGTATTTGAATGAGGAATATTTGTGACTCTTGCAATATTTGATTTGGATGGCACCTTAATTGCTGGCGACAGTGACCATAGTTGGGGGCAGTTTTTAGTCGAAAAAAATATTGTCGATGCTGCAACGTATCAGGCAAAAAATGACTATTTTTATCAAGAGTATCTAGCAGGCAGTTTGGACATTTTAGAATACCTATCTTTCAGTCTAGCGCCTTTGACACAATTTTCTCTGCCTGAATTAGCCCAGTTACATGACGAGTTTATGGTGTTAAAAATTTCCCCTTTATTGCTAAGCAAAGCAGTCGACCTTGTTGCCGATCATAAGGAGCGAGGCCATACCACCATGATCATCACAGCAACAAATGAATTTGTCACAGCTCCTATAGCCAGATTACTTGGAGTTGAGCACCTCATTGCTCCAGTGCCAGAAATTAAAGAGCAAAGATACACAGGCAATATCGTTGGCGTACCCAGCTTTCAAGAAGGCAAGGTGACACGTTTGACCGAGTGGCTCAACAAAACAGGCCATACATTAGCTGGCAGCTATTTTTATAGCGATTCCCATAATGATTTACCGCTGTTGGAACTGGTTGATCACCCTATCGCGGTTGATGCGGATGACACCCTCACAGATGTTGCCAAGCAAAAAGGCTGGCCAACGATTTCATTAAGGGATTAACGCTCACTGAGGCTGTGAAAGAAACACATTGAGACTCTGAGAAAAATGGCGAAGAGAACATAAATCATGCTTTCCCGCCATTTTTTGAGTTACAGCGCCATATTGTTGTGCACACGATAGAAGAGCGCTTTGAGATATTGTGTTTCTTCAATGGCAGGATGAACTGGGTGATCAGGTGCTTGTGTACCACGATAGACTAGCTGAGAAAAGCGCTCTAACGATCGACAGTTGCTGCGCACTAAATCATGTAGTTTCTCTTCTTTCAAATGCATTGAACAAGATGCTGTCACCAGAACACCACCTTTTGCCACCAAACGTAAAGCCATTTGGTTAGCTTTAAAATACGCCGCTTCGCCTGCTTTGATATCTTTTCTACGAGTAATAAATGCTGGCGGATCAATCACTACCACATCAAATCGAGCCTTATCATCGATAAGAGATTGCATACCGTCGAAAGCATCGCCGTGCATTAACTCCGCATTGCCTTCGTATTGGTTTAACTGCAAATTGGATTCAACATGCCCTAAAGCCTTATCAGAAGCATCAATAAAGGTGACATCTGACGCACCAGCAGAAGCTGCTTGTACTCCCCAACCTCCAACATAAGAGAACACATCCAATACTCGCTTACCCGCACTGAGTCTTTGTAACGTTTGGCGGTTCTCCCTATGATCATAAAACCAACCTGTTTTCTGCCCGTCCCATACAGGAGCTTCGAACAAAACACCATTTTCTTGTAAATAGACTAACTCTGGCACACTCCCTAGAGCTTCTTCGACGTATGAGTCTAACCCTTCGACTGAGCGCATTTTTCCATCATTTTTCAGTAAAATAGCGCTCGGTTTCACTACTTCTTCTAGGGCTGCTACAACATCATTTTTTAGTCGTTCCATCCCTGCTGTAGAGATTTGCACAACCAAGGTATCAGCAAAGCGATCAACAACTAAGCCAGATAAGCCATCAGCATCGCCAAAAACTAAACGATAATAAGGCGTGCTATAAAATAGCTCACGTTGCGACAAAGCAATTTTTAATCGATGAATTAAAAGAGAACGGTCTAGTGGAGTACGTGTATCTCGGCTAATCAAGCGTCCACAAATTAGCGTATTTGGATTGACTGTTGCGATGCCAAGCGGCTTGCCATTTGCCGCTTCAACAATAGCCTGATCACCTGCAGAAAACTGCTTGAGCGGCGTTATATCAGTATTTATTTCATTACTATAGATCCACTGATGACCTGCTCGCAATCGCCTATCAGATTGACTTTTTAGTCTTATAGAAGCCAAATTCTCACCTAAACTTGTTGTTGAAAATGGCGCTATTATAAAGACTAAAATCCTTTTTACTATGTTCGTGAACGAGAAAGCGCTACGCCTTACACCCTCTTCTTAATTTGAAGTACTAGGTAAATCAAAAAAAACACCATCAATATTACCAAAGCACCTTTATTACCTCAGAGGGGGTAACTCATTTATAAGTCATTGTTATACATATTAATAAAAAATATATCATTAACAAAAAATGTCATTTTTATCCGATAAATTGTCTGATTATATTTGCATTTGTCATAAGTGATTTTATAGAATGCTGCGAGTATTTTTTATTTTTACGGATGCTGTTAGATGTCAGATGATGAAAAATTAAAGAAGCTGTTACAGGGCATTGATATTCCGCCTCAGCCTCAGGTGATGGTAGATTTGCACATGGAGCAAGCAATGCCAGATCCAGATATGCGCATTATGACAAAGGCAATTATGCAAGATACTGGCTTATCTGCAGCGGTATTAAAGCTTGTTAACTCAGCGTATTTTGGTCTACCACAGAAAGTAAGTAATATTCATCAAGCAGTCACTCTATTGGGTATCGACAACATTGTTCACTTAACAAATGCGCTCACCGTGAAAAGCGAACTGTCTGATGACGCTATTACTTCATTACAAGGGTTTTGGGACAATGCGATGGATGTCGCAGCGGTGTGCTCCAGTATTGCGACACAACTTGAGTATCCATCTCCAGAAGAATGTTACGCATTAGGCTTGTTTAGAAATGCAGCTATTCCTTTAATGATGAAACGGTTCGAGAATTACACCGCTATTCTTGAGCAGGGATATAACGATCCTGAGTTTAATTTAACAAATCTAGAGAACAAAACCTTTAAGACCAACCATTCTGTCGTTGGTTATTATCTGGCAAAATCGTGGGGAGTTTCAAAAGAAAGTTGTTATGTTATTGCTAATCAGCACAGGGCTCAAGAGGTCTTCAAAGAAGAACACAACATTTCTAAGCCCACTTTAACAATGCTCTCTATTCTTAAAATTGCCGAATACTTCTGCTCTACCTACAGTCAAATTGGACATGCATCAGAAGACTATGAGTGGGCCATTGTTGGCCGCGATGTTCTTGAATTTCTGGAAATCACCACTTACGAACTTGAAGGCATGTTAGAAATCTGCCGTGAACAAGGCCTAACCTAAGTTTTAGCTAAGCTTAGGTGTTAAAACTTCCACACAAGTACCCTACTCTTTTTTCTCAAACAACACCAAATGGTCTAGATTGACTCGCAATCCAATTGTTTGACCAACACTATGATCATGGTGCGAAGAAGCAAAACAATAAATAATTTTGCCTGATTGTAGTTTTACTCGGTAGAGAAAGTGCGAACCGCGGAACCAACGGCTGACAATTAATCCGACAAACTCACTGTCATCATCATGCAGAACGTCATCTGGGCGTATCAAAAGATCCACCTCATCTCCCACGTTAAAGCCGTGTTTTTTTTCCGATCCAACGGTTCCAAGGTCAGACTTGACCTTAAATTCATCACAGACTTTCGCCGGTAGAAAGTCACCATAACCGATAAATTCTGCAACAAATCTCGTGGCTGGATTGTGATAAATCATATACGCTGAGGCAGACTGATGTACTTGTCCTTGATTGAGAATGGCAATGTGGTCTGCCATAGCAAATGCTTCCATCTGATCATGCGTGACAAGAATCGCTCTAATATTTTCGTGCAGTAAAATATTTCTTACGTCGGGAACCAACTCCTCTCTTAACTTTGCATCAAGTCCTGAAAACGGTTCATCCATAAGTAAGAGTTTAGGTTTAGGCGCTATGGCTCGAATCAAAGCAATACGCTGTTGTTGACCGCCAGATAAAGAATCTGGGTACCTATTTTCAAAACCAGTTAAGTTTACTAATCCTAATAAATAGCTAACTCTTTCTTGTTTTTGTTTTTTTGACCAACTTCGAATACCAAACTCGATGTTTTCCCTAACCGTTAAATGTGGGAATAAAGCAATGTCTTGAAATACCATACCCATGCACCGTTTTTCTGGCGCAACAACAGCGTTAGAGGTCGATAACATTTCACTATCGAGCACAATACGTCCCTGAGAAAGGTTTTCAAAACCTGCTATCGCTCTTAGCAAAGTCGATTTTCCACAACCACTAGGTCCTAAAAAGCATCCAATTTCTCCCATTTTTAGGGTGAAATTAATGTCTTTTACAATCGTTGTGTTGCCATATGAAACACTGACTTCTTGGACAGAAAGCTCTTGAGTACTTTGTGCTGGGGAGTGTATTGAAGATAGTGTTGTCATGAGGTTTTTCGTTTTCCTTTATATCCGGCAGAAATAGACCGACTTAATAAGATTACGGGAGCCAATCCGACCAAAACAATCATCAGAGAAACTGGTGCCGCATCGGCCAGACGCTCATCTGAGGCCAATTCATATGCTCTTACCGCTAGGGTATTAAAATTAAAAGGCCGCAGAACTAAGGTTGCTGGCAGCTCTTTTAATACATCAACAAAGACGACTAGCAAAGCTGTGAGCACAGAGCTACTCATGAGAGGCACATGAATACGCTTTAATACTTGTGAGGATGTTAACCCCAAGGATCGACCAGCATTATCCAAACTGGGGGTCAGCTTCCCTAAACCAGCCTGAATAGAACCTAGGGAAACCGCCATAAAGCGCACTGTATAAGCAAATAACAGCGCAAATAGCGTCCCTGACAATAGTAAACCAACCTCGTACCCAGTGGCACTTGCCAACCAGTCAATTAATTTATGGTCCAGCCAAGCAAAAGGCACAATAATACCTATGGCAATCATGGTACCGGGTAAAGCATAACCAAGCCCTGATGTTGAAACGGCCACCTTAACCAGATAACTTCTGGCATGAAAACGGTGAGCGTAAGCCAGTAGTAAGGCCAAAAGTACGGCGATTAATGCAGCACTGGCAGCCACATAAAACGAGTTCCAAGCTAGAATAAAAAAGCTTTTATCAATGCCGACTGCAACAAATAGTGCCCAATATAAAAGCTGAGCGGCAGGAATCAGAAAACCCAACAGAACTGGCAAACAACAAAATAAGCAAGCCAACCATGCTTTATATCCTAAAAGCACTACTTGGCGTTGGCTGACAGCCTTACTACCAGTTGAATGGTATTTTAAACGTCGTCGGGAGTAGCGCTCTAATGAAATAAGGCAAACAACAAAAATGAGTAAGACAGCTGCTAACTGATAGGCTGCGACGGCATCTCCAAACCCATAAAACGTGCGCATAATGCCAGTGGTAAAAGTACTAACGCCAAAGTATTGTACTGTACCAAAATCTGCCAAAGTCTCCATTAATGCCAGTGTGGTGCCGGCCACAATAGCGGGACGTGCTAAAGGCAGCGCCAGTTTTAAGAAGGCTCGAACATGGCTGTAACCTAAACTACGGCTCACTTCTAAGGTATTTGTTGATTGTTCTAAAAAAGCAGATCGACTTAGCAAATACACATAAGGGTATAGCACCAGCGACAACATGATGATTGCACCAGTCAATGAACGAATATTAAAAAACCAATATTCACCATATTTAAGCCCAGTCAGCTCTCGTATCATACTTTGCACAGGTCCGGCAAAATCAAATATGCCTGTGTAGGTATAGGCAATAATGTAGGCGGGCATGGCGAGTGGCAATAGCAGCATCCAAGTTAACCAGCTTTTTCCAGGAAACTGGCAAACACTTGTCAACCAAGCCGTTGGTACACCCAACAACAAAACACCAACCGAAACACCAGCCATTAAGGCCAGCGAGTTCCCAATGTAGTCGCCAAGTACAGTATCCAACAAATGTGCCCACACTGCGCTATTACTGGTAAAAACACTAATCGCAATAATGAGCATGGGAAGGGACAAACATAACGCAGTACCAACAGCGACATACTTAAGGCTAACAATCTGTTTATTTAGAGATCGAAGGAGCAACTATCTATCCTATTTATTACATTTATATTGGTGAATTGTATTGATTTAGGTCCATGTAAGACTTTTACTATGCTTCACCAATTGCTTGTTTAATAAGCGTATTCTTTAACCACGACTGCCGATTCACCATAGACATTCCCGTATTTCTTAACATAACTGCAAGCGGATTCTGGCTCGCATAAAGGCGTTTAAAGGCTTCCATAGTCGCCGCCATTTCAATATTTTTTGGCATGCGTTGCCGTTGATAACGCCGCAAGATTTTTTCTATATCTGAGGCAAATTCATCTTGACTAGAGTGATCTTGGTCAGGTTTTTTCTTGGACTCTATCGCTTGCATAACCCCTTTTTGTAGCGCGTCTGTCAACACTGCCACCAAGGCTCCAACATCTGCAAATCCTAAATTAGCGCCCTGCCCTGCTAATGGATGAATCGTGTGCGCAGCATCTCCCACCAGTGCCACATTGCCTTTAACATAACTGGTTGCATGCCGTTGTCGTAATGGAATAGATTGTCGTTCGGAAATAAGGTCTCTTACTTGAAATTGCTTAGAAATCGCATAATTTAAACGCTGACAAAATACCTCTGGCGCTAATGCCATTAGTGCGCTTGCTTGTTCAGGTGGTACCGACCAGACAATGGAAGCAAAATGGCGATCATCGTACTCAGGCATGGGTAAAAATGCGAGAATGCCTTCAGCCCCAAAACTCTGCCAAGCAGTAGATTCATGCGATCGATCTAATTCAATGGTCGCAACTATGGCTTCATGATCATAGTTCCATTCTTTAGTATTCATGTTTAATTGATGACGTATAAACGAATTGGCACCGTCGGCAGCAATAACCACATTGCCTTCAAGTTCGACAGCAGAATTCAGTTTAATACTAACTTGTTGGTTTTCTTGTACCACAGCCGTTACTTGCGCAGAGAAGTAGCCTGTAAAAGCAGGCGTACGATATTGTTCAAGCCCCTTTAAGAGCGCTTGTTGTAAGACTTTGTTTTCGACTAAATACCCTAAACTATCAAGATGAAGATCATCGCAACTGAACTCTATGTAGCCACTTCCTAGTCCATCCCAAACTTTCATATCTTCATAGGGCGTCAGTCTACTGTGATCAATAAAGGACCAAACACCTGCTTGTTGTAATAAACGTTGGCTATGGCGGGAAATAGCACTGACTCTGGTATCAAAAAAAGGCGGTTGGGATAGCTCTATCTGTTGACTTGCTTGATCCACTAAAGCAACCGTAAAACCTTGCTTAAGCAATAAGTTGGCGGCTAAGGTGCCGACCATCCCACCACCAATGATAACAATATCAAAGCGCGCCATATAAATTACCTTGCCTGTAAGTCAATATGAGTATTGGGTTGCTGCTGGAAGCGCTTTTTCGGCACATTTAACCCCATTGCATGGTGGGCAAACCCTGCTTTCAATGTCGGGCAAGCATCCAACATTACCATAGCAAGGTTGCGCCCTGTTGATAATAAAGGGGTTTGGGCGCCAAAAACCCTTATTAAAGCGTGACTGGCCGTTTGTATGCGGTCACGATCAACAATTTGTGCGGCTTCATATTCTTTTAAGACAGAGTAGGCACCGATATCTTTGCCTTTTTCATGGGCTGTCAACACTGTTTTCGCCAATAATAGCGCGCCTCGCAGAGCAAGATTAAACCCTTGCCCAGCAACGGGATGCAATGTGTGAGCAGCATTACCTAAAACCGCTAAACGTGAACGAATCAATTCATTAACCTTTTGCACTTTTAGTGGATAAGACGCTCTGGCGCCCACTTGTTTAAAATAGCCTAGGCGATAACCAAATGCCTGCTGTAATTCGTGCAAAAATGTAGGGTTATCCGCGGTTAAACGCCTTTCCAGTTCCGCCATTGGTGTTGTCCATACCAGTGCCGCTCGAAAACGTCTGTTTGACTCAGCTATGTAATCGTTTAAGGGCAACATGGCAATCGGCCCTTGAGCGGTAAAGCGTTCATAAGCCCAACCTTGATGTGGGCGATCAAGCTCAATATTGGCAATCAACGCTGCCTGTTCATAATGGTCTACTTTTTCGCTCAACCCCAATTCTTGTGCTAATGAAGAACGCCCACCATCACATAACACCACCAGCTTGGCTCGATAAGTTACTGTGGAGTTTTGCGTTTCAGAGTCATCTTCCGTGTTCAATGAATTAGAGCTAGATGAATCAAAGCTAAATGAATCTGAGTTGGATGAATGAAAAAACTCGACCTGACATTCATAGTGTGACGCTTGTGGTACGACCTTTGTTACTTTGGCAGGTATCAGGCATTCGATATGGGTTTGCTCTTTGAGTTGCTGATAAATAGTGCGGCCCAACACTCTGTTTTCGACCACGTACCCCATGCCATCAAGTTGGTAGTCCTCGGCATGCAAACGAGTAAAGCCAAAGCAGCCTTGTTCTGAGGTATGAATGTGTTTAATTGGCGCGGCTTGCTGTTGTGAAGATTGCTGCTGTAAAGATTGCCATACGCCTATCTCGGCTAATAAGTTTGCACTGGAACGAGACAAGACAGTTGATCTTTCATCGAAGCTGGGTTGAGCAGAAGACGTTACTTCGATACTTTCTACTAGAGTGATATTCAGTGGCTTTGCACCTTTATCAAGGTTTTTGCTCCCAGCACTTAACGCAAGAGCAAGAGAGGCGCCAACTAGGCCACCACCAATAATCAAAATGTCTGTATCTTTTGATTCCATCATATACTCTAAACAAAGTACCTCTTAAAAAAAGAATGGCATAAATAGCCTGCGCTACGATAAATTAGAAAATCAGCGCGCCATCAAGGCTTCAATATCGGCTATTTCGCGGGCAAGGCCATGAGTGAGGATATAAGGGCCATTTTCGGTTACCAAGACATCGTCTTCAATACGAATACCTATACCACGCCATTGCTCGTCAACATCATAGTTATCATGGGCAACATACAATCCTGGCTCCACCGTTACCACCATGCCAGCTTGTAACGGACGCGACTGGCCATCCAGTTTATAAGCACCCGCATCATGCACATCAAGTCCTAACCAATGCCCTGTATTATGCATATAAAATGGCTGGTATGCCTTGCTATCAATCAAGGAATCCACTTCTCCTTGTAGTAGGCCTAGATCGACTAACCCCTTGGTTAATACTCGTAAAGCTGCATCATGAAAATTCACATACTGCGCCCCTACTTTCACTTGCTCAATCGCTGCTTTCTGGGCTTCTAACACAATCGCATACAATGCGGCTTGGGCTGAGGTAAATTTACCATTTACAGGGAAGGTGCAAGTAATATCAGATGCATATCCGTCCAACTCACAACCAGCATCGATTAGTACCAGATCATCGGCCTGCATTTTTTTGTCATTTTCGATGTAATGCAGTACGCAGGCGTTTTTTCCTGAGGCAACAATATTGTTATACGCTGGTGTGCGTGCGCCCGATTTCATGAAGGTATAATTAAGCTCTGCTTCTAATTCGTATTCATGCATACCAACTTTGGCGGCCATCATGGCTTGTTTATGGGCCTCGACACTAATTTGCGCCGCTTGCTCCATAATGGCAATTTCATGCGTGTCTTTGATCAAACGCATTTCGTTGATGGTATCGGTAATATCAATAAATTTCGTCGGTGCTTTTGCCCCTTGGCGTTGTTTACTTACTAGTGTCTGTTGCCAAGCATGTATTTGTTGCTGTAGTTCTTGATCTTCAAATAGGCTGTATACGGCATGACAGCTGTCCAGTAAGTCCAATATTTTTTGCGGTAATTGGGTCAAGGGAAAGGCTAAATCAAAACCGAATTGCTGAACCGCACCATCAACACCATGACGAAAACCATCCCATAGTTCTTTACTTGGGTCTTTGGGCAAATTAAACAGTATGGATTCTTGATTGGTTATAACGAGATACGCATCAGACTCCTTATAACCAGTAAGGTACAAAAAGCTGCTGTGAGGTCGAAATTCATAATAACAATCGCTGTTACGAGTACAAAGTGATCCTGCCCGCAAAATAACAACACTATTCTGAGCTATTTGCTGCTGTAACTTTGTTCGGCGTTCCTGATAACACGTCATTGGTAAAGGCATTGTATCTCCCCGTGCAAGCGATTCCTTCAGTGGATTTGAGTTTGAACCTTTGGATCAACCTCAACGCCATGATGTTCAGCGTAAAGCATCATGGCTGACAAACGTACATACTCAATCAATTCCATTAGGTCTTTTTCGTTATCGTTGTTGTCTTCCAAGGTTTTCATTTCAGATTTCATAGCAGAAATATTGGCAAAGTCTTTGAGAACGTTTTGCGCATCGATCGAAATATCTTCTTTTCTACCAGATAAACCATAACCCGCTAAAAAACCATGGGCCCATTCTGCTAAAGTAAAGCCTCGATTGGCTAAAGACGAATCTTCGTCTGCCATAACAGGGTCAAGGGCATACTCACCATTTTTAAACAATTGGATGGTCGAGCTATAAAGCTCGACAATGGCTGTACGGCTATCTTCTTGTTGCCACTTTTCTAGTTCACAGAATTCAACGACCATTTTTAACCAATCTTCTAGGGGCAAACTCACTCCTGAAGCCAAATAGCCACAAAGCTGTCCATGCAATTCTGCTGGTGATGCGGCAATGGATTCGGTGACAAATACATCCGCCAGCAGATCAAAATCCAATGCATCTTTAAGCATTTCTGTCGACATGATCAGATAACCTTTTTCATAATGACGTTAGTAAGGTGTTTTACCTTTTCGTAGAGTTATGGTGCTGAGTGTAGGTAAACTTAGTTTAGCTGTTTTAGACCGGACTCAAGCGTTTGCAATATCAATGTATTAATTGTCATAGGCCCGACACCTCCTGGCACAGGTGTGTAAGCACTCGCTTTTTCAGTGAGAGGGCCAAGCTCAATATCGCCTACACCACCTGGGTGATAACCGGCATCAACAACGACAGCTCCGGTTTTAATCCAATCTGCTTTGATAAACTCAGGCTTGCCTACTGCGCCAACAACCACATCCGCTTGACCAATAAGATCAGATAAGTTTTTTGTATGTGAGTGGCAAATTGTAACAGTGGCGTTGGCATTTAACATCATCATTGCCATTGGTTTACCTAAAATAGGGCTACGTCCAACGACTACCACATGCTTACCCGCTAAATTAATATCGTAGTGCTGTAAAAGACGCATAATACCTGCAGGCGTCGCCGCACCATAGGCGGGTTCATTCATAGACATACGTCCAAAACCTAAACAGGTTACACCATCAACGTCTTTTGCTTGAGCTATGGCGTCAAAGCATAGGCGCTCGTTAATTTGAGGCGGAACAGGATGTTGCAACAAAATACCATGCACATCTGGGTTGGCATTTAACTCATTTATTTTAGATAGCAACTCATCCGTTGTGGTTTGATTTGGCATTTCGACACGAATAGATTGCATACCTATTCTTTCGCAAGCATTGCCTTTCATTTTTACGTAGGTTGCTGACGCTGGGTCGTCACCGACTAAAATCGTAGCAAGTATTGGAATACCGCCGGTCCGTTTTTTTAACTCTTCAACTTGCGCTTTGAGTCGTGTTTCTGTTTCTTGTGCATATTGTTTGCCATCAAGCACTAAGGCGGCCATCGAGTTAGCTCCAATTCCTATTAGTCTTAGTTTGTTTGCGAAACTAGATTGTAACGCAAAAATAAATGGGTTTGTTTACAGAAACAGAAATAGGTTGCTAATTTTTCATTAAAATACACACAACAAGGCAGAGCAGACACAGAGACTATTTCCAGTTATTTATGCGGGCAAGGGTTCGATATAATCTACTAATAATTGTAGATTTTGTTGGCCACGAAACTCATTAATGTCCAATTTAAATGCAACTTGGGCCTTTTCAGCTGAATTTGGCCACTTTTCCAAATCAATAAAAAAGGCAATGGCATCGAGCAGAATGCCTTCATTTGGCTCTCTCAATAGAAGTTTCAAGTGCTTTTCACCAACAATACGTTGCTGAATAATGTCAAATTCGCCATCAAAAACAGGCTCAGGAAATGCCTGCCCCCAAGGGCCACTTTGTTGAATCTGGTAAGCAAAGGTGAGGCTAAAGTCTTCTGCTCTTAACTCACCATCTGTCAGTACACAGTCTTCTAAGTCTTCTGCTGTCACTAATGAGCTGATTACCTTGTTAAAGGCACTGGTAAACGAAGCGTAGTCTTTTTCAGCAATCGTCATCCCTGCGGCCATCGCATGACCTCCAAATTTACTGAGTAAATCTGGGTAACGTTTGGCCAGTACATCTAACGCGTCTCGAATATGTAGTCCAGGAATTGATCTCGCTGAGCCCTTTAATTCACCATTTCCAACGTTGGCAAAGGCGATAACGGGTCGGTAACACTTTTCTTTCATCCGCGAGGCTAAAATACCAATAACACCTTGGTGCCAAGATGGTTCATAAAAACACATACCATTGGGGAGCTCCGAACTTGATACCATACTAGCAAGAATAATTTCTGCCTGCGCTTTCATATCTGACTCAATGCTCTTTCTCTCGCGATTAAATTGGTCCAGCATTTGCGCTAGGTTCTGAGCTTGCTGAGGGTTATCTGTTAATAAACACTCTATGCCCAACGACATGTCATCAAGTCGACCGGCTGCATTTAAACGAGGACCAACGATAAACCCTAAATCCGATGCTTTAATTTGTTGAATATTGCGACCGCTCACATTCAGTAACGCTAAAATCCCAGGTCTGGCTTTCCCAGCTTGAATTCTTTGTAGCCCTTGTTTTACCAAGATACGATTATTTGCATCTAAAGGCACCACATCGGCTACTGTCCCTAAGGCAACCAAGTCTAAGTAGTCTGCCATTTTGGGTGCGGGAATATGTTGCTGTTCAAACCAGTTACGACGTTGTAATTCTGCGCGAATGGCCGTCATAACATAAAAAATCACGCCCACACCTGCTAACGCTCCACTGGCAAAGCCACAGCCTTGTTGATTTGGGTTGACTATAGCATCGGCATTGGGTAACTCATCACCTGGTAAATGGTGATCGGTTACAACGACTTTCATCCCCGCCGCTTTTGCGGCTTTCACCCCATCAACACTAGAAATACCATTATCAACAGTTACCAACACCTGTGGTGCTTTTTCTTTCGCTACAGCAACAATTTCGGGTGTTAAGCCGTAACCATAATCAAAACGATTAGGAACTAAGTAATCGGGCGCAATTGCTCCCATTGCTCTTAATGCTAACATTGCTAAACAAGTACTTGTGGCGCCGTCAGCATCAAAATCACCAACAATAAGAATTTTTTCACCTTGCTCAATTGCATTAGCTAATACATTAGCAGCTTCATCGAGACCTAAAAGTGCGTTAGGTAACAATAGATTTGTAAGACGATACTCAAGCTCTGATGTATTTTTAATACCACGGGAGGACAATACACGAGCTAGAGTGGGAGACATGTGGTTGGCAATATCAAGATGTAAATCGTTTGCCCTTCTTTGAATTTTTTTCGCCATGTATTCACTCAATTGTGCTCAATAGCAAAACATTAAGTCATTGCTATCAACGGTAAAAAGCTGCTTATTGCATAGAAAACGAGCATAAAAACTAGACAATTTAAATATACCAACTAGATTTCAAATGGAGCCATAGTATTTATTTGCCTACATATACTACATGAAAAACAAGTGATTACGCACAAAAGAGCATTGAGCTGCATGTGAAGGAGACAAAAGTAATGGGTATGAGCATTAAATTACGTCTTATTTTACTTGGAACAGGTCTGGCATTTATTCCAGCTTTATTAATCAGTTTATTGATAAAAGGTGCCGCCATGAAAGATGGCGCTCAAATTGTGCACCACGAAGCAGAAAACCGACTCGTTGCAGTGCGTGAATTGACCTCGGATGCCATTACCGATTATTTAAAATTAATCGAAGAGCAGATAATTACCTATTCCAATAATTTAATGATCATTGATGCGATGAAAAGCTTTGACAGTGCTTTTCATACAAAAATGAGCGAACTCTCTAATAATGATATTAGCAGTAGCAGAAGTGCGGTAAAAAACTTCTATGAGAAGGATTTTAGAACTGAATATCGCAAGCGAAACGATGGCGACTCCATTGATACAGCAGCTATTTTAAATAAAGCGGACTCTGCAGCGCTTTATTTCCAATCCCTCTACATTGCCAATAACCCTGCGCCACTAGGAGAAAAAAATAACCTTGTTAGTGCAAATACCAATGATGACTATGATCTCTATCACAGTATTTTTCACCCTAGGATAGGTAAATACCAAAGCTTATTTGACTACTATGACATCTTCTTAGTTGATGCCAATACAGGACATATTGTTTACAGTGTGTTTAAAGAAATTGATTTTGGCACGTCACTAAAAACAGGGCCCTATGCTAATTCTGGCATTGGAACGGCTTATCAAAAAGCGCTGAATGCCAGCAAGGCTGACGAGGTGTTTTTAACGGACTTTGATGCGTATATTCCGTCTTATGACAGCCCAGCGTCTTTTATGTCCTCCCCTATTTTTGATGGTAATCAATTGATCGGTGTGTTGATTTTTCAAATGCCGATCAACCGCATCAATGAGGTAATGAACCATCATAGCCACTGGGAACTTGGCGGCTTAGGTAAAACAGGAGAAACCTACCTTGTTGGCCCTGATAAAAAAATGCGCAGTAACAGCCGTGGTTTAGTTGAGAATAAAGATACTTATCTACAAGAACTCAGGGACATGGGGTTCTCGAACGATACGATTAACCATGTTGACACACAAAACAGTACGATTGGTTTGGTTAAAGTAGAAACCGTTGGGGTTAATAAGGCTCTTGGTGGTGAAACGGGTATAGAGGTGTTTCCTAATAAACAAGGAAAAACCGTACTTTCTGCCTACAAACCTATTAATTTCCTCGGGACAAACTGGGCATTAATGAGTGAAATTGATGAAGCAGAAGCCTTTAAGGATATCCGTGAATTAGAAAATATGCTGTCAGGCCAAATTACTGTCTATGTTCTTATCTTCCTAGTTATCGGCGCTATTCTTGGTCTATTGCTTGCCAGAATCATCACCAAGCCCATCAATTACATGGTTGAAACCGTGTATGACCTTGCCGAAGGGGAAGGCGATCTCACCAAACGTTTACCTACTAAAGGTAAGGATGAAACCACACAATTATCCAAAGGCATTAATCTGTTTGTTAGCCATATCGATAGTACCTTCTCCAGTGTCATTGATTCGGTTGTGCGCTTGATCCCAATTTCACAAGATATGGCCGATGTGAACAATCGCATTGCTAATGCCTCACAGGAGCAGAAAAAACATTCAGAAAAAATTAATGGACTATTACTCACTACGAACGAATCAACCCAGTTAGTCGATGAGAAATTAGGGCAGATCAACGAATCCACAAGCAGTGGCAATAAGGTTGTTGAAAGCAGCTCAGAAACTGTTGAAGGTGTCTATGTAAGTATGCAGGCTCTCGCTCAAAATGTCGCTGAAGCCGTGAAGGCAATTGATAAGTTAACCAAGGATACCGACCGTATTTCAGGCATCATTGATGTTATTAACGGTATCGCTGAACAAACCAATTTACTTGCATTAAATGCCGCCATTGAAGCAGCACGAGCAGGTGAAGCTGGCCGAGGATTTGCCGTTGTTGCCGATGAGGTAAGAACATTGGCCTCCAAAACCAGACAGTCTACGGATGAAGTCACTGACATGGTGAATACCATTCAAGCCAGCACAAAATCTGTGGTGTCGTTAATGAGCGATAGCCAGAAAAATGCTGAAAATTCGTCGGAGAATGTGACTCAAGCCACAAAAGAATTGTCACTCGTAAAAGAAGCAATGGCGGCGATTTTTGAACGAGTGGAAGATATTTCGTCAGCAATCAAAGATCAACAAGAAGGCTTTATGGAAATCAACCATACCTATGAGCTAATGAATGTTAGCTTTAAAGAGTCGCAAATTGCTGGCGAAGAATCGTCTATGGTCGGCGAAGACATCATGAAACTCGGCGATACCATTATGAATAAGATCAGCGTTTTCACCCTAACTAACGAAAGTTGGTCGAAAAAACGTCGCTCCAAGGTTAGACAAAAAGAGGAACAAAGTAATCAAGCAACAACAGAGCCTGTAGATCGTAATAAATATGAAGAATTTACCTTCGAGAAAAAATCCTCTAGCGCAGCCTCATCTGACAGTGATGACGTAATAAACGAAGAGGAAATTCCAACAATTCATGATGTTGCCGATGACGCCACAGAAACGAGCGACAATACTGAGGCAAAGTCGTAACCAGTGGCGCCGCCCACCAGTAGATTTATAGATACATAGTTGAATAGATACATAGTTGAATAGATAAATAGGTAAACGGAAATATGTCGATTAAATACACAATCAAGTTGTACCTTACTATTTCGATCTTGGCCATTATTGCACTATTGGCGACCATAAGTAGCCATAATTTCAGTAATGCGTCTATTGAAAACGCCATTCATCAGATGCAGGAAGAGGTAACGATTAACGGTAAAACCGTTGAACAGAAAATGGAAGTGTACTTTCAAGCGTTGGAGCTCGCTGCCTCAATTTATGACCCTGCTGAGGTTATGCAGGCACAAAGTCAAGCGGATGATGACGCTTTAAAACAGGCTATTGCGCCTATTCTTGGCTTACAAAAATCCATGAACATACTCGAGTCTTATGCAGGCCATGCTGATGGCATTACTGTCTCTGGCAAGCGAGAAGGCATCATCCCAAATTTCAATGCAAAAACCTTAAAGCGAGAGTGGTTTTTGCGAATATTCTCTGGCGAAAAACGCTTAATTACTAAACCATACACATCTTCCCTAGGGGATTTAGTGATGGCAATTGCAGTGCCAGTTTATGACCAACAAGGCAATGCTGTTTCTACTATGAATGCAAATTTGGCCTTAAACGAACTGTCCGACTTTATTGCAAAAATTAGTGATCACTCTGAATTTGATCTTATTCGTGATGATGGCTTTATTATCGCTGGACCAGCAGATTGGATAGGCAGCAATCAATATGAACGTTATCCAGATTTGGCCCAATACAAAGATCAATCAACTGGCACAGGCGTCACCGTTATTGATGGTAAAGAGTTCCAATTTAGTTTTTATACTATCCCCTCTCTAGATTGGAAAATTTGGAATTTTATGGAGTTGGACCTAATCTATAGTAATGCTAGAGATAACCTTATTAGCCTAATTATCAGTGGTATTAGCCTTTTTATTTTCGCAATTGTTATTATCAGTTTCTTAATTAGTCGCTCACTGAAGCCTTTGCATAATCTGGCGATTACCATTAAGAGTTTAGCTGACGGCGGAGGTGATTTAACTCAACGCTTGCCCATTGTTGGTCGCAACGAAACGGCTTTACTCTCAAGTGATATTAATAAATTTATCGGCCATGTGGATTCTACGTTTTCTTTAGTTCTAAGCTCTGTGGTGCGTTTAATTCCTATTTCTCAGGACATTGCCGATGTGAATAAAATGATCAGCAGCGCCTCTAAAGAGCAGAAAGGCTACTCTGATGTTATTAATAATTTACTGCAAGAAACCAATCACGCAACGGAAACGGTTGACGCAACCCTAACCCAAATTAACGAAGCAACCCTTGACGGTAAGGAAATAGTAGAAAACAGTTCGCAAACGGTGGATGAGGTTGCAACGACAATGGCAAACTTATCTGAAAATATCACGCAAGCGGTTAATGCCATCAATACGCTCAGTGAAGATACCGAAAAAATTTCAGGCATTATTGATGTAATCAACGGTATCGCTGAGCAAACCAACTTACTGGCATTAAATGCGGCCATTGAAGCCGCACGAGCAGGTGAAGCCGGCCGAGGTTTTGCAGTAGTTGCAGACGAAGTGCGCAATCTGGCTTCTAAGACTCGGCAGTCAACAGACGAAGTGACCGATATGGTCACGACCATTCAATCAAGTACCAAGTCCGTTGTCACCTTAATGAATCAAAGCAAAGTGAATGCGGACAGTTCTTCGGATAATGTGGGTAAAGCAACCGAAAATTTAAATGCTGTGCAGGAAGCAATGGGCAAGATCGTCACTCGGGTGCACCAAATTGACGATGCAATCAAAAAACAGCAAAGTGGTTTTAACAGTATCAATAAAACCTATGAGCAAATGGAACATTGCTTCATGCAAGCACAAGAAGCCAGCAATCAGTCAGAAATGGTGGGTAAGGATATTGTGAAGCTGGGCGATGCTATTATGGCAAAAATCAGTGACTTTAAAGTCTCCGACAATAATCGCTCAACGAAGCGACGCAAGAAGATTCGTACGCCAGAAGATCAAACTCAATTTAACTCATCAACTAATTCAGTAAGTAATAAAGAGTAAAGTCTCAGGGAGGAAAATTCCTAATAATTATTTTTGCTAATTAAAGTGGAAACAAACGTGACAATAATACTGGAACGGCTGTCTCCACTTTCAATATTCGCTCCCCTAAACTTACAGGATTGAAACCAATCGTTTGCCACTTTTCTACCTCAAATTGATTCCAACCGCCTTCTGGCCCAATAGCTAATACAACTTCTTCCTTCATATTGATTGGACAAGATTGCGATTGATAAGGATGAGCAAGTAAGCCTATTTTGTTTTCCATGTAATGTGGCAGCACATCTTCAACATAGGGTCTAAATCGAGTAATCAACTCCACATCAGGCAGTTGCGTATCTCTTGCCTGCTCGAGCCCTTCTAATAAAATGGCATGAATGTTTTCTTCTACCAACACTGGCGATTGCCAATAACTTTTTTCAACTCGAGCAGAATTGATCAACACCAATTTTTTAACGCCCATAGTACTTATATTCAATAATGTTCGCTTGAGCATGTTGGGCCTTGGCAATGCCAACACTAAGGTAAGAGGTAATGATTTTGGTGGCGATACTGTTAGGGACTTTATATCAACAACACCCTGTCCTTGTTCGTTTTCCCCCTGAAAAATACCTTCACCGATCAAACCATTAAGCACTCCTACCCTTAATGAGTCACCTACTTCGGCTTTAATAACCCTACGTATGTGCGTGTATTGGCGTTCTGACAGAATGTAAAAACCGTTCGCTGCCTGCTGGTGTTTATCAAACAAAATAAGGTTCATAAGCAATTAACTAGGGGAAAAGCGCAAGTAAAAAAGCAAAAAGAAGGATAAGGAAAAGTAATAGACAGACGATACGCTTTACCTCGTTCTGCAAAGTCGTATCGTCTAAATAACACGTGGCTAACTACTTTTCGCTACAAACGCCTGAACTTGCTCAAGATCATTAGCCAATACTTCGTAAGACTCTTGACGTTCAAACAAGTCTTGCATGTGATCAGGTAAAACAGGTGTTTCACAGCCAGCTTTTTCCACCGCTGCTGGAAACTTAACAGGGTGTGCTGTCGCTAGAGTAATCATTGGCACCGACTTATCACGCCAGCAAGCTCTGGCAGATTCAAGACCTATTGCTGTATGTGGGTCCAATAAATACTCGGTCTCGGCAAACACTTGGGCAATCACTTCACATGTACGTTTATCGTCAACTTTGTAACTATCAAAATGAGAGTTGATGAAATTCCAAGCTTTTGCTTCAAGCTCAACGCCCCCTGAATTGAATTGAGCCATTAACGCTTTTACGGACTCGCCATCTCGACCGTATGCATCAAACAGTAAACGCTCAAAATTACTAGACACCATAATATCCATACTAGGCGAAAGCGTAACATTAAGAGATTGACGGCTCATATCATTATTGGCAATAACACGATGCAAAATATCATTCTGATTAGTTGCCACAACAAGTTGATCGATCGGCAACCCCATCTGCTTAGCAAGATAACCAGCAAAAATATCACCAAAGTTGCCTGTTGGCACAGAAAATGAAACAGGACGGTGAGGCGCTCCAACTGAAATAGCAGCAGAAAAATAATAAACAATTTGCGCCATAATTCGAGCCCAATTAATCGAATTAACTGCACCCAGTTTTTTCCCATTTAAAAAAGATTGATCGGCAAAACTGGCTTTCACCATACTCTGACAATCATCAAAGTTCCCTTTTACAGCAATATTAAACACATTATCGTCAATTACTGTGGTCATTTGGCGTCTCTGCACCTCAGAAACTCTTTCATAAGGGTGCAAAATGAAAACATCAAGACGATCAGAATGACGGCAACCTTCTATTGCCGCAGAACCGGTATCACCTGATGTAGCGCCAAGAATTACTAATTCTTCATCACGTTGTGTGAGAACATAATCCATCAAGCGTCCTAACAACTGCAAAGCAAAGTCTTTAAACGCCAATGTTGGGCCACGAAATAGTTCCAAAACCCACTCATTCGATCCTGTTTGCACCATAGGTGCGACAGCTTGATGATTAAAGTCAGCATACGCTTCATTGATCATACGACGAAAATCGACTTCAGGAATGTCTCCCTTCACAAAAGGAAACATCACCTTAAAGGCCAATTCTTGGTAGGATAAGTCAGACCAAGAAGCGATATCCTCCGCAGAAAAGCGAGGTAATATTTCAGGCACATATAAGCCGCCATCATTAGCTAACCCAGCTAACAGAACATCAGAAAAAGATAATTTCGGCGCTTCACCACGTGTCGATATATAGTTCATATTTTCTCTCTGCTAATCTACCAACAAGAATCTAACTTATTGATATTATAGAAATAGTTTAAATTAATGCTTCAACTCGAATGCGTTGAATCTTGCCAATAACATCGGGCAAGGCCTCAATTTTGGCGATGGCGGCATTCATATTTTTTTCTGCGACAGTATGCGTCATCACAACAAGAGGGACAGAATCACTAACCCCTTTTTCTTGCTGTATCAGGGATTCAATACTGATACCATTTGTGGATAAAATTTGAGTAATATTCGCTAATACTCCTGCCCTATCCTGAATGGTCATATTAAGAAAAAAGCCACATTCAACTTCATCAATATCTAAGACTTCTAAATCGGATAAAGCGTTTGCTTGGAACGCTAAATGTGGCACACGATTATCAGGGTCTGCAGTTAATGTTCGAGCAACATCAATAATATCAGCGACAACAGAAGAGCCTGTTGCAAGCGCTCCTGCCCCAGCACCATAAGTTAAGGTTGGTCCAACAGCATCGCCCTTAACCATAACGGCATTCATCACGCCATTTACGTTAGCAAGCAGTTGCTTTTTCGATACTAATGTTGGATGAACTCTTAACTCAACCCCTTTTGCAGTGCGACGCGCAATGCCAAGGTGTTTAATGCTATAACCTAGCTGATTTGAAAAACTAACATCTTTTTCTGTTATTTGGCTGATGCCTTCGGTGTAAACACGATCAAACTGTAACGGAATACCAAAGGCAATAGAGGCTAGAATGGTAAGTTTATGGGCAGCATCAATACCTTCAACATCAAAAGTAGGGTCTGCTTCTGCATATCCTAAAGCCTGCGCCTCTTTTAGCACATCGTCAAAGGCCCTACCTTTATCACTCATTTCGGTCATAATGAAATTGCCGGTACCATTTATAATACCTGCTAACCAATCAATTTTGTTCGCAGACAATCCTTCTCGAACTGTCTTGATAATAGGAATGCCACCAGCGACAGCCGCTTCAAAAGCAACCATGACGCCTTTCTCTTGTGCTTTCGCAAAAATTTCATTGCCATGCTCAGCAATCAATGCTTTGTTCGCTGTGACAACATGTTTTTGATTCTCAATCGCTTGAAGCACTAATTCTTTCGCTATTGTGGTGCCACCAATCAATTCAATTACAATATCAATTTCAGGATTGTTAACGACATCAAAAATATTGCGCGTTACATTTGTCGCTGATGTATCTGCTGACGGATTATCACGACGAGCGCCTACTTGCTCAATTTCAATGCTTCTACCGACACGTCGTGTAATTTCTTCTGCGTTTTCCCGAAGGATATTAAAACTGCCTGAACCAACTGTACCTAACCCACAAATTCCGACTTTTACCGGTTTCAAAATAACACCCCAAAGAATTAATGTAACGTTTCAACAAGAACAAAACACATCACTTTTCTTGCAAAGCTTCGCTTAAAAATGGTGCGTATTATAACGCGACTAAAGATGAAAACTAAAGCGAACAAGGATGAGAAAACACCTTTCACTTCTTTATTTAAACATCAAAACAGCAGACATAAAAAAGGCCAGCAGAACGTCGCTGACCTTAGCAAGAATTACCGTTATAACGATATAAAATAAAAGTCTATAAACCAAGCTCTTTAGCTAATTCCTGTGCTGGCAAATAGCCTGGGATTAACTTGCCCGTACTTAGAACTAAGGTAGGTGTACCTCTAACGCCAATCGATTGCCCTAAAGCATAGTGGCTATTTACTGGATTATTACACTCATTTCCTGGCACAGTTTGACCTTCCTTTGCTTTAGTCATCCATTCATTCGGATCATCTGCACACCAAATGCTGACCATTTGATGATAGGTTTCTGAATGTGTGCCTGCTCTTGGATAAGCAAGATACCTCACAGAAATACCCAAATCATTTAACTCTTCTATCTCTCTATGCAACATACGACAGTAGCCACAAGTAATATCGGTAAACACACTAATGTGAGCTTTTTCATTTTCCGCAGCAAAAATAATCATTTCATCAGCTGGTTGCTCTTCCACTTGCGCCAACTTCGCCACTTCTGTTTCGTTAATCAATCCTTCCTTATCATCGATACGGTATAGATCACCAACCAAAAAATGTTCTCCATTTTTTGCAGCATACAATGGCGGCCCGTTTTTTAGAGCGACAACATAAAGTCCAGACTGTTCATGTAACTCAATAGACTCTATCTCATAGTGAGGTAAATTCTTACGAAGGTTTTCTTTAATAATTTCTTCAGTAGCAAGTGCAAAACTGGTTTGCATGATAACAACAGAAAACAAAATAATTCTCAGGAACGAAAAACACCTGAAGCCAAACAAAATTTTCATGAAAACCTCAATTAATATTTATAATAAGTGGATGAGTATATTCAAAGGCTACTACTCTATATAGTACACACCCACAAAAAAAGGCAGCTTAATGCTGCCTTTTTTACTAAAAAATTAGCGTTTTGCCAACTTCTCTTTGATACGTGCAGATTTACCAGAACGATCACGTAAGTAGTAGATCTTAGCCTGACGTACATCACCACGACGCTTAATTTCAATACTTTCAACTAGTGGGCTGTAAGTTTGGAACGTACGCTCAACACCAACACCACTAGAAATTTTACGTACAGTAAATGCTGAGTTTAGTCCGCGATTACGCTTACCAATTACAACACCTTCATAAGCCTGTAAACGCTCACGAGTACCTTCTTTTACTTTAACCTGAACAACAATTGTATCACCAGGACCAAACGCAGGAACTTCTTTCGACATTTGCTCTGATTCAAGTTGTTGAATCAATAAGTTTTTATTACTCATGGATTTGACTCCTAAAATTTTGGTTTGCCTATCAGCTTAAAACTTTTATCAAACTTGATAGGTTCACGATCCCTACTCTAGCGAGGTTGAATCTTCAGTTTCGCAAATAAACTCTTTTAATAACTCTTGCTGTTCCCTGTTCAACTCAAGGTTTTGCAAGAGATCTGGTCGACGGAGCCAAGTTCTACCTAGCTTTTGTTTTAAACGCCAACGCCTTATCTCCTCATGGTTTCCACTAAGTAGTACTGGCGGAACAGGCGCCATATCAAGCACTTCGGGACGAGTATAGTGTGGACAATCTAACAAACCGTCAGCAAAAGAGTCTTCTGCAGCGGATTCTTGTTTTCCTAACACTCCAGGAACCATACGTAGTACAGCATCCATCAATACCATTGCTGGTAACTCGCCTCCACTTAGTACGAAGTCACCGATAGACCATTCTTCATCAACTTCAGCTTGAATCAAACGCTCATCGACACCTTCATAACGTCCAGCTACCAGAATTAATTCTGCTTCTTTAGCCAGATGTTGCACACCGTCCTGTGTAAGTGTGCGCCCTTGAGGGGACAAATAAATTACTTTTGCATTAGGGCTCTCTATTCGAGCAGCACCAATTGCATCTTGTAGCGGCTGAACTTTCATCAACATCCCAGGACCGCCACCATAAGGTCTGTCATCAACAGTCTTATGCTTATCATGAGTAAAGTCTCGTGGATTAAAAAAGTGACACTTTATTAAGCCTGACTTAACTGCCCTACCTGTTACTCCATATTGAGTCACTGCAGAAAACATATCAGGAAAAAGTGAAATCACATTAATTTTCACCAATAAACTCCAAGTCTACCGTTAGAAGTTTGGATCCCAATCCACCAACATATTACCTTGCTCTAAATCAACATTTAAAACATATGTATCTGGCACATAAGGAATCAGACGCTCCTCGCGATCATGACTACCAGAGCAAGCACTGACAACAAGAACATCATTCGCTCCCGTTTCCATCAATTGCTTTACCTTACCCAAAAGAGTTCCTTCTTTTGTTATTACATTAAGACCTTCTAACTGACTCCAGTAATAATCACCTTCATCTAACTTTGGAAGATCCTTTGCCTCAATATAAATATCCAAACCACAAATCGCTTTAACCTGATCTCGGTCCGTGTATCCTTTGATTGAAGCAACTAAACCTCGACCTTGCGGCCTGCCTCGGTTTAATTCTACAGCTTGCCACCCACTAGGAGTTTTAAGCCACCAACGAGAATATTTAAAAACACCCTCAATTGGGTCAGTGTGTGAATATAGTTTCACCCACCCTTTAACACCATATACCGAAGTGATTTGTCCAATAACAAGCGGTTGCTCTGGAGCACTAGCCTGTGTATTTGAAGACATAACTTCCCTCAGTAATAAGCTTACTTATTAATTTCTTTAACCAGCTTTGCAACACGATCAGAAAGCTGTGCACCACGACCAACCCAATGATTTATACGATCTAAATCAATGCGAAGACGCTCTTCCTGACCACGAGCAATTGGATTAAAAAAACCAACACGCTCAATGTAACGACCATCACGAGCACGACGACTATCAGCCACGTTCAAGTGATAAAATGGACGCTTCTTAGAGCCTCCACGAGAAAGACGAATAGTTACCATATTATTGGTTCCTTTTTACTTAACAAAACTCTTCAGAAGCTACAAAGTAATCTTGCAGTTCCAAAGAAGGCGGCATATTTTAGACGATTGAACAGAAAAACAAAAGTGTTGTTTTAACACTTTTGTTTTTTCTTATTTGAGAGAACAGCGACATAACTCAGGCTAATTGAAAAAATCACCTACCTGCCACAATTTTTACTGGTAGGAGCCTAACTAAATCAATGCTTTAGTTTATGCTAGTTACATTTTGGGGAAACCACCTGGCATCATCCCCCCCATGCCTCGCATCATTTTTTTCATACCACCTTTTGAACTGAACTTCTTCATCATTTTTTGCATTTGTTTATGCTGCTTTAATAGTCGGTTCAAATCTTGTATTTGCAAACCCGCTCCAGATGAAATTCGTTTTTTCCGTGAGCCGTTAATCACATCTGGATTGTGGCGTTCTGCCGGCGTCATTGAATTAATAAGTGCTTCCATTTGCACGAACATCTTATCATTCACTTTATCTTGAATGTTATTACCGAGTTGCCCCATACCTGGCAATTTATCTAACATGGCTCCCATTCCACCCATGTTCTTCATTTGCTGCAACTGTTCTTTAAAGTCCTCTAGATCAAAGCCTTTACCTTTCTTTAGCTTACCCGCCAACTTTTCGGCTTTGTCTTTATCTATTTTTTGCTCAGCCTCTTCTATTAAAGAAAGCATGTCGCCCATCCCCAAAATTCGGGAAGCTAAACGATCTGGATGAAAAGGTTCTAGTGCCGTCGTTTTTTCGCCAACACCTAAGAATTTAATAGGTTTTCCGGTAATATGTCGTACCGAAAGCGCCGCACCGCCACGAGCATCACCGTCTGTTTTGGTTAATACCACGCCAGTTAAAGGTAGCGCATCACCAAAGGCTTTCGCTGTATTTGCCGCATCTTGACCTGTCATGGAATCAACGACAAATAAAGTTTCAACTGGGTTAACTACTGTATGAAGCTGTTTAATTTCCGCCATCATATCTTCATCAACAGCCAAACGACCCGCTGTATCGATAATCAACACATCTTTGTGGGATTTTTTAGCTTGTTCAATGGCACTATTAGCAATATCTATTGGCTTTTGCGTAACATCACTGGCAATAAAATCCACACCAACTTCGTTGGCTAGTGTTTTTAATTGTTGTATTGCTGCTGGTCGGTAAACATCGGCACTCACGACAGCAACCGTTTTCTTCTGTCTTTCCTTTAAGAAGCGAGCAAGTTTTGCTGCGGATGTTGTTTTACCAGCACCTTGCAGGCCGGCTAAGAGAATAATTGCTGGGGGCGTTGTTTTAAGATTAAGGGCATCATTTACCTCACCCATGACCTTTTCAAGTTCTTGCTTAACTATTTTGAGAAAAACTTGCCCTGGGCTCAGGCTCTTGGAAACTTCTGTTCCTACTGCTCTTTCTTTTACATTTTCAATGAAAACTTTTACTACTGGCAAAGCAACATCGGCTTCGAGCAGAGCCATGCGAACTTCACGCAGAGTATCTTTTATGTTGTCTTCGGTTAGTTTGGCACGACCTCGAATTTTGTCTAACGAGGAGGTCAAGCGATTCGATAAATTGTCGAACATATTTGCCTCAATTTTTTGCGCTATGCTATTTGTAGAAAAACTCAGTATTTGGTTTATTCAAAATCAAATTAACACTATTATAACGAATAAATTGTCGCCGCCCTATATATTTAGTCTTTTGGATTTAAGAGATTTATGACTCAGCTTATTCTTTGGCTTGCCGTAATCACCTCTGCGCTAACTGGATTAGTTCATTACCGATACCATAATGAGAGTAAAGCTCAAATAATTAGCGCCATTACTCTAACGATACATGCCTATGCTTTAGCATTATTATTTTTAGATAAAGATGGATTTGATTTTTTGACCATTGGCATGTTGATCGCCTTAATTGGCAATGCCATGTTATGGCTTAGCAACAGAACAAAAGATATTTCATTATTACTTTGTGTAAGCTTTCCTCTAGCGGCCATTTTAATTCTTCTCAACCTCTTGGAGCCTTGGAGTTTGGTTCAGTTACACAGTGATTCTGTTGGTACATCTGCTCACATACTGATTGCAGCCGTCGCTTACAGCTTATTCACCGCTGCCTGCGGCATTGGTATTCTACTTTTTTTACAGGAGTACCAATTAAAACATCACAAGTTAAAGCAGCTGTTACGAGTACCGCCACTTCAGGTGTTGGAACAACTTATGTTCGAATTCATCTGGTCGGCCTTTCTTTTATTAACACTGACTATTATCACTGGTGTTTATTTCCTTGATGATATGTTTGCCCAGAAAATGGCACATAAAACTTTCTTTACCATCATTTCTTGGTTTGTGTTCGCAAGCTTACTGGCAGGAAGAAAGTGGGCAGGATGGCGCGGGCAAATTGCCGTTAAGTTAACATTATTTGGTTTTGCCATGCTTATGCTTGGTTACTTTGGAACTCGAATTATTTTACAGTTTGTTTTTTAATCAAGGCCTATTCGATTTGGTTTTATGAGCGATTCTGTTTGTTCGGAATCAATAGTGTTGCATTTTGTAAAAATAGTTAGGCGATCCGTTTGACAGATCCCTTTGAAACATCTAATAATTCACTTATTCTAATAACTGAGGTTCTCCCTTTTTGAACGATGTCCCCTTAGGTATTCTTTTCGGAATACTGTTCGTACTTATTATTCTCTCCGCCTTTTTTTCCAGTTCAGAAACAAGCATGCTGTCTGTCAACAAGTATCGCTTACAACATCTGGTCAAAAGCAGACATAGGGCAGCTACTCGAGTCAGTAAATTATTGCAACGCCCAGATCGGTTGATCGGTGTCATTTTAATAGGCAATAATTTCGTTAATATTCTTGCCTCAGCTATTGCCACTATTATTGCCGTACGCTTATACGGTGATGCTGGCGTTGCCATCGCGACAGGTTTATTGACATTAGTCATCCTCATTTTTGCTGAGGTGACACCAAAAACTATGGCTGCGCTTCATCCAGAAAGAATCGCGTTTCCTGCATCGTTTTTTTTAGCTTTCTTGCTTAAATTGCTTTATCCATTAGTAGCTTTAGTCAACTTAATTTCTAATGCGATTTTACGATTATTTGGTGTCCATCCATCACAAAGCAATGACAAACTGGGAACAGAAGAATTAAGGAGTATTGTGAATGAGGCGAGCGGTTTAATCCCTGCCGCACACCAAGAGATGCTACTGTCTATCCTTGATTTGGAACAAGTCTCTGTTGAAGATATTATGGTGCCAAGAAATGAGGTAGTGGGTATTGATATAGAAGACTCTATTGAGGAGATTATCAACCAAATTTGCCAATCTCGTCATACACGAATGCCTGTCTATAATGGCGAAATCAATAAGGTCATTGGGATTTTGCATGCACGACATGCCGCTGTGTTTTTACGAGACCCTGCACCGTCAAAAGCGGCGTTATTAAAAGTGACCCGCGAGCCTTACTTTATTCCTGATAGCACCTCTATTAATACAGTCTTACTCAACTTTCAAAATGAGCATCAAGCCATGGGGTTAGTTGTGGATGAATATGGAGATATTCAAGGTATCGCAACCTTAGAAGATGTTTTAGGGGAAATTGTGGGTGAATTTGCCCAAGCATCACAGGATGAAGAAGAAGATATCATTGCTCAGGATGATGGATCTTTCCGAATTGATGGCTCTACTCATATACGTGAAATTAATAAGGCTCTAGACTGGTTTCTACCCACTGATGGCCCAAAAACCTTGAATGGCTTAATTATTGAAACCCTAGAATTTATCCCTGAGCATTTAAGCAGTCTACAAGTAAGCGATTACCTAATTGAGATTCAAAAGATTGAAGACAAAGTCGTTAAGTATGCAAAATTACGCAAAAAGCATGATATTTAACAGCTCAATACAACTACGAGCATTAGCATGACGACAGCCCGTCGATTTTGCCCCAAGTGTGGCGCTCAAGTTACTTTTCGTATCCCCGAGGGTGACAACCGAGAGCGCGCAACTTGCGATTCTTGCCAGCATATCGACTATGATAATCCACGTATAATCACGGGTACTTTGCCGCGTTATGACGGTAAAATCTTGTTATGTAAACGCAATATAGAACCAAGATTAGGGTATTGGACGCTGCCAGCAGGTTTTATGGAAAATCAGGAATCGACCAAAGAAGGTGCGATACGCGAAACACTCGAAGAATGTGGCTCAAAAGTACTCTGCCAACAACTGTATAGCATGATAAGTATTCCACAGATAAATCAGGTTCACATGATTTATCTGGCGGATTTGGAAAACGCAGACTTCCATCCCACCCCAGAAAGCTCTGAGGTACAGCTTTTTTCACTGGAAGACATTCCTTGGGAACAACTTTCTTTTGCCAGTGTTCGCCAAACCCTTCAGCATTTTGTTGAAGATTCTAAACAAGGTCATTATCCATTACATGAAGATACTCTCTACCTTAATAATTTGATGACACTACCTTAATAATTTGATGACACTACCTTAATAATTTGATGACGCTACCTTAATAATTTGACAACAACATAAAGACTTATTCGATACGTTTTCATCAAACAGCCTTAATTATCTTCTTTTACCTTAGAGTCGGAAAGGCCTTGATAAAGTCTCAGTATATATTTTCACCAAAAGCAGATCACAGTAGGAGAGATAGACAATGAATTGGGAGTTTTTTATTGATTGGTTAAGTATAAACCAGTGGCAAACACACTGGTTATTACATGTCGCGCTAACATTAACAGTAACGTTTTCAGCCATATTCCTAATTTCTAGGTTGTTCCAACGTATTGAATTACAGCTCGAAAAAACGACAACTACCTGGGACAACGCCCTACTGAACGCGGCTCGTCGACCGCTTCATTACTTTATTTGGGCTATTGGAACAGCAACAGCTGCACAAGTATTGAGCAATAAACTTGATGTCATCCCAAGTAGCATTATTGCTGTTTTTTATAAAGTCAGCGTCATTATTCTATTAACGTGGTTTTTAATTCGTTTGGTAAAAGAAGCCGAAGATATTTTGGCTTCACCAACCAAAACCCATAAGCCTATTGATTTAACGACAATCACCGCGATTAGCAAGTTACTCAAGGCGTCTTTATTTATTATTAGCTCCCTTGTTTTGCTACAAACCCTTGGCTTTAGTATTTCTGGTGTTCTGGCTTTTGGTGGTATCGGTGGTATTGCAGTTGGTTTTGCGGCAAAGGACTTACTGGCTAACTTTTTTGGTGGCTTGATGATTTATCTTGACCGGCCGTTTTCTGTTGGTGACTGGGTTCGCTCACCAGATAAGGAAATCGAAGGCACGATAGAAAAAGTTGGTTGGCGCCAGACACGAGTCCGCACATTCGATAAACGCCCTTTGTATATTCCAAACTCCACCTTTTCAGTGATTGCGGTAGAAAATCCTTCGCGCATGACCCACAGACGCATCTATGAAAAAATCGGCATTCGTTATAGAGATAGCAAACAATTACCGAATATTCTTGCTGATATAAAAGCCATGTTGACGCAGCACCCCGACATTGACGAAACCCAAACCATGATTGTTAACTTCGATAAATTTGGCGATTCCGCCTTAGAATTTTTTATCTATACATTTACCAAAACAACGAATTGGATTGAGTTTCATAACATCAAGCAAGATATCTTACTGCAAGTGTTAACTATCATCAGTAAACATAAGGCAGAAGTCTCCTTCCCTACTCAGACACTGCATATCCAAAAAGATAATCCACTACTTGATTGAGTGAGAATAAGAAGGCCTCCGATTAATACAAATAGTGAATCGGAGGTTAACCAAAGATACTAGTTACAATAGCAATTCAACTAGATCATCGAGAATAAGATCGGCCGATAATTCCTGAAAATCAATGCCTTGATGGTAACCATAAGTGACTAATGCACTTTTAAAACCAGCGGCTCTAGCTGCGCGATGATCGGTCAGTGAGTCACCAATCATTAAACATTGTTCCTCTTTTGCTTCGATCGCTTCGGCGCAATGCAATAAAGGTAAAGGCGATGGTTTTTTCTCTGTCAGTGTTTCTGCTCCAAGAATCCAAGAGAAATACTCAGCCAAGTTAAAATGCTCTAAAATGGGCTTCACAAATATTTCAGGCTTATTTGTTATTAACGCTAATGGCACTTTATTGACCTTACAAGCTTTGAGCAGCTCCATTACATGGGGGAATAATACGGTTTTCTCAGTTACATTTTTCTGATACGTCATAATAAAGGTGCGATAGCACTCTTCATACAGATCATTATTAATATCAGCCCACTCCATTGCCTGTATCACCAATTTACTGGCACCAAATCCAACCCACTGCCTGACTCTCTCTTCTCCCGCTGCTTGACGACCCTGCTCTTGTAGACACATATCAATCGCTGTCGCAAGATCTGGCACACTGTCAATTAGGGTACCATCTAGGTCAAAGCATATTAACTGCGGCCAACCACCAAAGTGTTGCTGCATATGTTGTGGCGTTTTCATGTGTGTATTTTCTCGTCTTTTCTCGTCTAACATTCACTTTTTACTGACATTTTCCACGAACCTGACAGCCTGCATTACAATAAAAAATCGTAACGCTGCGCCAAAAAGTGAGCGATACCATCTTCTGTGTTTGCGCCAATAGTTTTCGTTGCCATTGCTTTCAACACATCCAAGCCCTGCCCCATGGCATAACACTCATCTGCCATTTCAAACATGGATACATCGTTGTCAGAATCGCCAAAACAAATGATTTTTTTTGCCCCTGATTGCTCCTGAATAAGTTTGACCGCATCACCTTTTGTGCCAGAGGCATGATGCACATCCATCCAGTAGGCGCCTTCGTGATACATATCGTGCCCTGCGAATACTGCCACATCTTCTAAGTCAGCTAATTCTTCTGCCATGTTAAGTGCCATTGGGTTATGTGTCGCGGCAAAAACATTTAAAACAGGGTCTGTGACATCCGAATAATCTGCTTTTTCTTGTACTGTAATTCCTTCCTCAGCAAGAAGGGTCTGCCACTCTTTATCACGTTGCGTTTGAATTTTTGCAATAACGGCACCGACATTGTCCTCATGGTCTAAGGTATTGAGCCACGGATTAATATCGTGCTGATGCAGTCGCTTACAAATTTCCAATACCCGTGCTTGCGATAAAGGCAATTTATTGATGATTTTGTCTTCATTTAAATCCCAAACTAGCACACCATTTTTATACACTTGGGAATGTTTAAACTGAATATTCGTCAGCGCCTTTCGCGCACTATGTGGCATGCGCCCCGTTGCAATGGTCCAATTAATTCCTCGTTGGTCTAATTCATTCAGGGCTTTACGTGTTAACGGTGATAAGGCTTCATTCGCACCTAGCAAGGTGCCGTCTAAATCAAAAACTAATAACTCGTCCAAAACTACAACCTTCTGTTTGATGAGAAAAACTTACCTAGGGAGACGCATTCGTCTCTTTTTTACACTGTAGCTAATTTAGTTCGCATTTGTTTAATAACATCAGAGTAACTATCGGCGTTAAAAATAGCGGAACCGGCAACAAACGTATCCGCACCTGCGGCGGCAACCTCTCCTATATTTTGCACGTTAATACCGCCATCGACTTCTAGGCGAATATTGTAACCACTTTCGTCAATTAAGCGTCGTGCTTCACGTATTTTGCTTAACGTTTCTGGTATAAATTTTTGTCCTCCAAATCCTGGGTTAACTGACATAAGCAATACCATATCAACTTTGCCCATGACATGTTGCAAATGATGCAATGGTGTCGCTGGATTAAAAACTAGCCCAGCCTTACATCCCCCTTCTTTTATAAGCTGTAAAGAACGATCGATATGCTCAGTGGCTTCAGGATGAAAGGTGATATAACTTGCGCCAGCCGCTAAAAAGTCCTTTATCATCGCATCAACAGGTTTTACCATTAGATGGACATCAATTTCTGCTGTAATGCCGTAATCACGTAATGCTTGGCATACAGTAGGCCCAATTGTCAGGTTAGGTACATAATGATTATCCATTACATCAAAATGAATGATATCTGCCCCAGCAGCAAGAACGTTATCTACTTCTTCGCCTAAGCGGGCAAAATCCGCTGCTAAAATGGAAGGTGCAATTATAAAGTCATTCATAGTAAGCTCCACAGGGTATAATTGCTTCATTCTAACAAGGTCAATAAGATAAGTATTTATGAGAAAGAGAAAGATGAATAAAAAAAAGATAGCGTTAATTTTTGGGCTGTCTATCGCTTTTTATTCTCAAGCCGAAGACGTTGCAACAGAAAGTAACGCTTCTGCGACAACCTCACCTGAAGCAAGTACACCTGCTGCAACAGCTACGGAAGAACGTAGTATGCCTACTTCTCAGATTAATCGAATCCGTGGCCTGATCAACCAACTTTCTCAAAACCAGTCCCATGAAATACGTACGCTAAATGCAAATGGAGAGGATTTTTTAGCCTTATTTCGAGACGCTACTAGAGATCCTCAAGGCTGCATTATTTTGTTGCATGGCGATACTGAACATCCAGACTGGCCCAGTGTTATCAACCCAGTTAGAACCACATTGAATAGCAACAGTTGGTGTAGTCTATCAATTGAAATACCGGATGTTTATCCAAAAGAATCGCTCACACTAGCTGTTGCACCAGAGGAAACAGAACCAACCGCATCAACGGAAAATCAAGTATTTTCTCTTCCCAATGAAGAAACTATATTTGCTCGCATTGATACAGCCATTGAGTTTTTGACCGAACAAGACTTTACCACCTTTGCCATTCTTGGCCACAGGACAGGCGCTAGCTATGCGATAAAATACAGTGCTGACAAAGAATTAACGGATGGTGCTTTGCTGCTTATCGCCCCTATCGCACCAGAAGAAGTCAGTAGTTTTGAGTTATCGAACATTATTTCGGCCACGCAATTGCCAATATTGGATTATTATTTTGACACCTCAGTGAAAGAATCTCGATTTGCACAGGCCAGACAAAGTGCTGCAAACAAGCGTGAGGAAGGCCTTGTTTATCAACAAATTAAGGCTTTTCAAGATCAGCGCTACCAAGCCGCAGGTGAAAAACGATTAACCCAAAGAGTGTGGGGCTTTTTAAAACAAAACACGCCACAAAAAGATCAACGTCGCCCATTACCTTCGATACAAAAAGGTCTGTTCCATCAACCTAAATTTTAATATCCGTCATCGTCACACTGATCTTATTGGCATGATATCGCGTCGATCTTATTGACATAGCGTATGATGCATTAATGGTTTTTTTTACGCGTCTTTTTAATCAAATCATACGATGCTTGTATTTCTTGTGTTCGCTCTTTGGCTAAGACAATCATTTCCTCAGGTACGCCTTGGGCCATTAGTTTATCTGGGTGATTTTCACTCATAAGTTTACGATACACTTTCTTGATTTCTGCATCGCTCATTGACGGGTTGCCCCCAATGACATCGTAAGCAGCTTGCAGTAACTCTTGCTCACTTAAATGGCTATTGCTGCTGTTTCTATGTTGATGAAATTGCGCTTGCTGTTTGATCTGCCAATGAATTTTTTCAAATTCACTGACACTCATACCCAAGTGAGCGCAAATTTGGGATGTCAGTGTTTTTTCTTCAACAACAAAGTCACCATCTGCGTAAGCAAGCATTAACAATAATTCAATTAACGTGCGTGATAAAAGCGTTCCCGTACCGACAACCTGTTGGAATGTTTGCAGTACGTCTACCAAGTCAAATGAAGCAGCTTTACCTTGATTAAATAAATCAATGGCCTGTCGTTTTACCTCACCTGTCAATTGCATTTTATCCATTACCTGACTGGCTAATTGAATCTCTTCATCAGACACCCTACCATCGGCTTTAGCTAACCGTCCCATTAGTAAAAACAAGGTTTGAAAAAAGATTTGTTGCTGCTTCCCTACCGGCTCTCGACTAATGCGCATTTTTAATGAGGAACGACTGACATCGATGACAGCACCAACAATCATCCCGACAATTAACCCCCAAATGCCAAGAATATAAAAACCAGATATTCCGCCAATGATCTTCCACATGATAATATTTCTCTACAATTGGTAGCCGATAGGGCTATGGTTAGATTATTATTTAATGAACGACTCTATTTTACTTTGGTCAATGTTGCTTTAAGGCGTCAGTATACCTTGCATGGTTAATTTTTTAAGCGTACAAACACATTTTTTATCTCGTAGCTTCTTATCTCGCACTCTAGCCTCCACTGCTTTATTTTGCTCTATGACCGTATCGGCCACTGCGAAGGCGATAGAGTTGGACTGGCAACCACGAGAACAACTTACCCATACACAGCAAGCCACTTTGAATCAATATTGCCGTGGTGCTTACATTGATGGCTGGCAAGCCATTCAAGTACAACCCTCAACCCACGCAGACGCTATCCAATTATTTGCCAATGCGATTAAGCAAGGCTCAGAAGGCGACATTCAACTGCAAGGTGAAGCTGAAATGCGCAGTTCGCAGTTTTCATTACAAGCCGATCGCATTCAAACCAATGCATCAGGTTATTATTCTGCTCAAGGCGATATTCGCTTACGTCAAGCTAGTCAATTAATTCATGGCAGTGAAGTGGTTCTCAATGATGAAAAAATAACGATTGAGCAGGCCCAGTTTCTTTTTCATGATAAAGGTATTCGCGGTTCAGCCAGTCAAATTGAGAGTACAAAAGGGGTTATTTTCATTGAAGAAGGCTTCTACACTACCTGCGAGCCAAACAATGGTAGCTGGCAGTTATATGGTAGTTCCATCAAACTTGACTCTGTGTCTGGCTTCGGGACAGCCAAACATGTGCAGATCCGTATTCATGGCTATCCTATTTTTTACTTTCCTTGGCTACGTTTTCCGATAAATGACCAACGTCATTCTGGCTTTTTATTTCCCAGCTTTGGTTATTCAAGCTCTGATGGTTTTAATGTTTCAACGCCTTATTATTTAAATCTTGGTCCAAATTATGACGCCACCATAACGCCACATTTTGTAGAAAAACAAGGAGAAGGCGTTGATTTGGAAGTGCGTCATTTAAGTCGATTTGGCACCACAATATTTGAACAGGCCAGCTTTTCTGATCAGGAAGAAGGTTTACAAATCACCCGTAAACTCCAAACTCAACAGCAATTTTCTCAAGCCTTTAGGGCTGGACTCTTACTTGAAGACAACCCAACAGAAGAATTATACCCAGAAAAAAATAGCACCAGTTTAGGTGAACAAGATCATTACGAACGTAGTGCTTACCTTCAATATGACAAAGGTAATTTTAGCGCCAACGTAACGAATAAACGTTATCAGACGCCTGATGCGGATGAAGAGCAGCCTTTTGATTGGCTGCCACGCTTTAGTGCTTCTTACTACTATTCAAGTCCAATCTTCACTTATCAGCCCGAGGCTCAATATACGGATTTTTTTATACCAGATAGCAGCAAAACAGATGGGATACGTCAGGTAATTAATCAGACGTTCTCACTAAACGCGACAAGTTCGTGGGGGTTCTTCAACCCAGGCCTCCTATCACAGTATCGAGCTTACGACTTCAATGACAAAACGACCGAAGAGTTACATCATACTTCGCACTTCTTGGATTCAGGTTTAATACTAGAGCGTCGTTTTACTGGGTCGAATTGGCGACAAACATTAGAGCCAAAGCTAAGTTACCTAAATTCACCGTTTCGTAGCCAAAACGCCATACCAGACTTTGATACCAGTGAAAAGGAACTGACGTATGAACAGGCATTTTCCCATACTCGCTTTTCAGGTAATGACCGTATTGGCGATACCGAACAATATACTCTTGCCCTAGAGAGTCGTATTTATGATGCCAATAATATTGAACGTTGGACATTGAAACTTGGCCAAGTGTTTTATCTACAAGATCGGCGTATCAGTGTCACAGGTAATAATGATAGTGACATCGAAACGGAACAAGAAAGTCCACTGCTAGCATCGATTTCTTATCAGGAAAATGAACCGTTTTCCGCAGCATTGGATCTCAATTACAATACCGAAAAAGAAGCTCTCGAACTGGGACGTTTTTCTGCCAGATATGCTCAGAAAAATGGCGTTTTGTTAATGGCAAATTATCTCTATCAAGTTGATTCAGACAACTTTATGATTGATACCAAACAATCTCAGCTCGCAACTATTTTTCCACTAACCGATAACTTGCACTTTTTCTATCAACAAGATTATGACTGGCTCAATGATCAAGACATAAAAAGTGTGACTGGATTCGGTTTTGAAAATTGCTGTGTCAAAGCATCTGCGTCCTATCAAAGATGGCTAGACAGTGATGATGACAGGCAAGATGGTTTCTTTCTGCGTTTTATTTTGCGTAGTTTAAGCAGCGCAGGTACACAAAACACCATTAACAGCGTTGAAAATGATTATTGGAACGAAGGCAACATTGGATACAACTAATGAACATTATAAATAAATCCATTTCTATATTATTAATTGCATTGGTTTTACCAAATGTACAGGCATTGGCGGCAACGAAAATCGATGGTTTGGTCGCCATTATCGACAACCACCCTATTTTAGAAAGCGACATAAGAACACGTTTTCAAATAATTAAAGATCGTGTTCCAGGTGGTGTACTGACAGGCGAGGTACGCAAACAAATCTTAAATCAGATGATTGATGAATCTTTACAGGTCAATTATGCCAATCGCCTTGGCATTCGAGTGAATGACCAAGAGCTCAACAACGCAGTATTGGATGTAGCCAAGGGCCTGAATACCAATTTAGCTGGATTAAAAAGTGCATTGGCAAAGCAAGGCATTGAATACGAAAGGTATTTAGAGCAGATTAAAAACGAAATATTAACAGGCAAATTAAAAGCGCAAATCCTTCGCCAACGTGCCGCCATCACAGAACAAGAAATTAACGACTTTCTCAACTCAAAAGAAGCACTTGCCAACAACAAGGATCAAGTGCATTTACGCCATATTTTATTGCGCAAAAGCCCCACAAAAGACATCAAGCAGCAAATCACTCAAATCAAAAATAGCATTCAAACCGAACAAGATTTTATCAAACAAGCCACAGAAAGCTCTGAAGACAGTAGCGCGTTGAAAGGCGGTGATATTGGTTGGCGACCACTAAATCAATTGCCTTCACTCTTTATTCAAGTCTTGCAAAGTGACGAAGGCCCTTTGTTCGGTCCAATTGAAAGTAATGCTGGGCAACATCTTCTTTGGTTAGTGGATAAAAAAGTTCCTGACGGTAACTTTCAACAACAGACAAAAGTACGCCATATCCTCTTATCTGAGAGTGTTATCCGTAACAATGCTCAAACCAAAATAGCGGCTGAAAGAATTTATCAACGTTTACTTAATGGTGCTGATTTTGCAGCACTAGCAAAAGAGTTCAGTGACGACTCAGGCTCCGCATTAAGAGGCGGCGATCTAAACTGGGTAACATTAGGGCAAATGGTGCCTGAATTCGAAAAAACCATGCAAGCGACCAAAATCGGCCAGTTAAGCAAACCATTTAAGTCGCAATTTGGTTGGCATATTTTACGAGTCGACGACCGTCGCAGCGAAGACATTAGTGATGCCATTAAACGTGCTAATGCTGAACGCACCCTCATAGGTCAAAAACAATATACGATTTTAGATCAATGGCTGAGCGAACTTAAATCTCAAGCGTTTATCGATATCAAATAGATAGCTTACGAATATACAATTTGTTCACTCTCACAAGTAACATAATGTGAGAGCAACACTATTGGAAAAGGCATAATTAAAAAGCAATAGAACTAAAGATGGCAGTGCTTTAAGATGAAAGCGTTTCAAGGTGAAAGAGTTTGGACACAATAGAGCAAGTAGAATCATCACTACCCATTATCTGTATCACCTCAGGCGAGCCAGCAGGCATTGGTCCAGATATTATCTTACAAGCCATTGCAACTGACTTTGCAGCGCGTCTCGTGGTGTTAGGTTCCGTAACACTTTTTTCTCAACGGGCTGCACAATTAGGCCTAACACCAAGGATTCAGTCGCATAATAGTGTGACAACGGTACCTGTCCATGAAAAAAACACCCTACATATTTTACCCATTGCTACCCAGAAAGACGTCATCGCAGGCTTACCTGAAGTTGATAATGCAGATTATGTGTTTACCACATTAGAACGTGCCTGTGATGGCACATTAGCGGGTGAGTTTGATGCCATAGTGACCCCTCCTGTTAATAAAGCCATTCTTTGTGAGACAGGGAAACACTTTAGTGGTCATACCGAATTTTTTCAGCATAGATGCAAAAGTGATCAGGTCGTTATGATGCTAGCAACGCAAGGACTCAGAGTCGCGTTAGCGACGACTCACTTACCTTTGCAAGATGTTTCTGCTGCCATTACAGAAAGCAGCCTCACGCAAATTATCCAAGCGCTAAATAAAGAGTTGCAAACCAAATTTGCTACGAAAAAACCTAAAATCTTAGTGTGTGGTTTAAACCCACACGCCGGCGAAGACGGGCATCTTGGCCGCGAAGAAATAGATACCATTATTCCTACTCTAGATAAGTTAAGACAAGAAGGCATCAATTTAATCGGCCCATTACCTGCTGACACCCTTTTTACACCTAAATATCTCACGGATTGTGATTGTGTACTTGCTATGTACCATGATCAAGGCTTACCTGTTTTAAAGTATAAAGGGTTTGGTAAAGCCGTGAATATTACCCTAGGATTACCCATAATAAGAACCTCTGTAGATCATGGTACTGCTTTTGATTTAGCTGCTACAGGGCAAGCCGACGCAGGGAGCTTAATCGTCGCAATTGAGCAAGCCATCACAATGGCAAACAACAGCAATGGCAAACAACAAAAAGAGTCTAAATGAATAAAATCAAACATAAAGCCAGAAAACGTTTTGGCCAAAACTTCCTGCACGATCATGGAATCATTCGACGCATCATTGCCTGTATTGCGCCAAAAGAAGGACAACACATTGTTGAAATTGGTCCTGGTAAAGGGGCGTTAACAGAAGGCCTAATCAGTGTCACCAAATCTATGGATGTTGTCGAACTCGATAGAGACCTAATTCCTATTCTAAAAGTAAACTTATTCCGTTACCCTGAACTACGGGTGCACGAAGCGGATGCCATGAAGTTTGATTTCTCCCAGTTAGCCCGTGAAGGCAATCTTCGCGTTGTTGGAAACTTACCTTATAACATTTCAACACCATTGATTTTTCATTTGCTCTCACAAGCTAGCTTTATTGACGACATGCACTTTATGCTGCAAAAAGAAGTGGTTGATCGATTAGCAGCACGTCCTGGTGACAGTTTATATGGCCGTTTAAGTGTGATGGCTCAGTATTATTGTCAAGTCGATTTTTTATTTATTGTTGGTCCAGAATCGTTTGACCCAGCACCCAAAGTAGATTCAGCCATCGTACGTATGCGTCCTCATAAAGAAAAACCCTACTTAGCTCACAGTTTTGATACATTAGAAAAAGTTGTACGCATTGGTTTCCAACAACGTAGAAAAACCTTGCGTAATAATTATAAAGGCGTGTTAGATAGTACGGACTTTGATACTCTAGAAATTGATGCCGGATTACGTCCAGAACGTTTGGATGTTAGTGACTTTGTCCGTATTGCTAACTTTGTTCACAGCAAGGAACTTAATGATGTTAACTAATCAAGTCCGAGTTGAAGCGATCGCCGAATATTTACCAGAACAGTCCATTCCAGAGAATGAGCAGTATGTCTTCGCTTATCATGTCAAAATTCATAATGAAGGCACGCAAACCGCTCAATTAGTTTCCAGACACTGGATCATGACCAATGGAGATGAAAGAACACAAGAGCTTAGGGGTATGGGAGTTATTGGAGTTCAACCTTACATAAAACCTGGTGAAACCTACCAATACTCCAGTGGCACCGTACTAGATACCGTTGTTGGCACGATGCAAGGTAGTTATCAAATGCAGGCTGAAGATGGTACTTTATTCAACGCTGTTATCCCTGCTTTTTCATTGGCCGTTCCCAACCAATTACACTAGGGCGAAGCAATGGCAACCTATGCAATTGGAGATATACAAGGCTGTTTCACTCCCTTAACTGAGTTACTGAAACTGATCGATTTTAATCAGGCAACTGATTCACTTTGGTTTGCTGGTGATTTAATCAACAGGGGACCTCAATCATTAGATGTGTTGCGTTTTATTCACTCTATTCGAGATTCCGCTAAAGTTGTTTTAGGCAATCACGACTTACATTTACTCGCCGTAGCCCGTGGCCATGCTCACTTAAAAAAAGCCGATACTTTAGCAGACATTCTTAATGCACCTGATAGAGACACATTACTAGACTGGCTTATCCAACAACCTTTATGTCATTACGATGCCAGACTGAATATTGTCATGTCCCATGCTGGCATTCCACCTTGCTGGAATCTGCCGCAGGCGCTGTCGCTCGCACAAGAAGCACATCAAATGTTGATATCAGATCGTGCCGATGATTTTTTTGCGGTTATGTATGGCAATAAGCCTGATCATTGGAAAGATGAATTAACAGGAATGGACCGCCAAAGAGCCATTGTCAATTACTTTACCCGTATGCGATTCTGTAAAAAAGGCGGCAAGCTCGATCTAAAACAAGCGGGTTCGACTTATGCAGACACCAAACAAGGTTTCGATGCTTGGTTCAACTTTCCGTCCAAGTTGCCTAAGAAATGCCAGATTGTCTTCGGACATTGGGCAGCATTAGAAGGAAAAACCAAAAAAGAAACCATTCATGCCTTAGATACTGGATGTGTTTGGGGCAGCAGCCTAACCGCTTTACGTTTGGAAGATGGCCAACGATTTAGCACGCCCTGCCACTATGAATGACAGCGCGTTATGACGACTTATACAAAATAGAGCAATATCATGACTTATCAGTGCCTCGATATTATTGACGCCTTACCGTTATTAGAAAATAACGCCAAAGTGGTTGATATCCGCGACCCAGCCAGTTTCAGCAATGGGCGCATTCGCCACGCCTTACATTTAACAAACGATAACATTGCCGACTTTATCGCCACCAGCGATATGAACACGCCTATAATTGTATGTTGCTATCATGGCAATAGCAGTAAAAATGCAGCGGAGTACTTAGCATCAGTCGGTTTTAAAGAAGTATATTCTTTAAATGGCGGCTTTACTCAGTGGCTTCTTGAGCAACCTGAGCGCTGTGAATCTAATTAGAGTTTTACTATGACTAATTCGTCCAAGCATCAGGTTTATTTAGTGGGTGGCGCCGTACGCGATAAATTGCTCGGATTAGACGTCATTGACAAAGACTGGGTAATTACAGGCGCAACGCCCGATCAGTTAATTGCAAAAGGCTATCAACAAGTTGGCAAACAGTTTCCTGTTTTTCTGCACCCAAAAACGAAAGAAGAATATGCCTTGGCCCGTACCGAAAAAAAACAAGGGCAAGGTTATACAGGTTTTATTTGCGATTTCGCCCCAACCATTCGATTGGAAGACGATCTCATTCGACGGGATTTAACAATTAATGCCATGGCGCAAAATCAGCAAGGTGATTTAATCGACCCCTATGGAGGCGAGCAAGACCTTAACAACCGCATTCTGCGCCATGTATCCGATGCCTTTATTGAAGACCCCTTACGAGTACTACGAGTTGCTCGATTTGCGGCTCGCTTCTTCGAGTTCAACTTTACTATTGCCCCAGAAACACTAGATTTAATGCGCAGTATCAGCCTTTCTGGAGAACTAAAAAGTTTATCGCAAGAACGCATATGGCGAGAGTTAGAAAAAGCACTGGGTTATAAACATCCCGACATTTTTTTTAATACACTGCAAGAATGTGGTGCTCTTACACATATTTTACCTAACCTACATTGGGCACAGATCGCAGAGTACATCGCCCAGCGCCCCAAAATGCTAATACAGCTAAACAAGCCTACTTTAAGATGGGCTTTTATTTGCCATCAAACTCCTCTTGTAGAACTGGAATCCCTACAAAAAGTACTTACTTGCCCAAATCAATATAAATTCTATGCCAATTTAACCAATGAATTTATGGCGACGGCTCAATTCCCTCTAACGGCACAACACTGGCTGCATTGGCTTACTAAATTTAACGCCATTAAAAAACCACAACCTTACGCAGAGTTGGCCCATCTACTTAGCAAACTTACCAAAACTTCCGAAGAAGACTGGCATCAACTTAGAAAAACCATTGCCGATGTATCCGCTAAAACCTTCCTAGAGCAAGGCCTTCAAGGCGCAGAATTAGGAGAAGCTTTACAACAAGCCCGTTTAACACGCTTGCAAGAAAGCCAAAATTCTTTGGTGAGTCATTTGAAGTAAAAGCAGAAGAGAGCCAGAAACATGAATAGCACTGCGAGGTTATTCATGTTTTTAATGCCGCTTTAACTCAACGAGTACGACGGATTTTTACGCCTACGGATTTCGCTGCAGGAACTGCTGTGGGTTTTCTTAAGGTTAACTCAATCGATTGCATCGAAAATGTTGCTAGCAATTCAGCGACCAAACGCTCAGCCAGTGTTTCAATCAACTCAAATGTATTTGCTTGACAATAGCGAGTAATAAAATTCGCAATTGCCTCGTAGTCCAATGTTTTTGTTAATTCATCATTCACCGCTGACAAGGTATTATCTTGCTCCATTTGCAAATCAAACAATAAGGTTTGCTTAATTTGCTTTTCCCAATCATAAACACCTATAACCGACTGAACTTCCAGCCCTTCAATAAATACAATATCTTGCACAGAGTGTGCTCCTCTATTCTGTAAGCGGACGTAATTCAGACAAAGGCCAGCGAGCACGAATAGCTAAATCTAAATCGCTTGTTTGCCCCGCTAACAGTCGTTGCGCACCAGCATACGCAATCATTGCACCATTATCTGTGCAGAGCTCGGGACGCGCATAAAAAACACTGGCGCCTATTTGACCCAGCTTGCTTTCTAATTGCTGACGTAAACGCCTATTTGCACTTACACCACCGGCAATTACTAATTGACTTACTTTTTCCTGTTCGAGCGCTCGACGACACTTAATTGTTAATGTATCCACCACCGCCTCTTCAAAAGCCAAAGCAAGGTCTGCCTTAAATTGCTCATCAAACTCTTTATTATCCAGTGCGTTATGCAAAGCCGTTAAAAACGCCGTCTTTAAACCACTAAAACTAAAATCTAACCCTGGTCTGTCTGTCATAGGCCTTGGAAATATAAGCCCTTCCCGTTTTTTACCAGATTGTGCTAGAAGAGCAATCTGAGGACCTCCAGGGTAAGGTAAAGCAATCATCTTAGCTGCTTTATCGAATGCCTCACCAGCAGCATCATCTAATGACTGCCCAAGTAATGTGTATTGTCCAATGCCTTCCACTCTTACTAATTGCGTATGTCCACCAGAAACTAATAACGCCACAAAAGGCATAGCAGGTTGTTTTTCTTCCAGCATAGGGGCAAGCAAATGTCCTTCCATATGATGAACTCCTATAGCAGGAATGCCTAATGCCATAGCCAGAGAGCGGCCAATTGTTGCACCCGCCATTAACGCCCCAACCAAACCTGGGCCACTAGTAAACGCCACACCGTCGAGCTGTTGTTTTGTCAAACCTGCATCAGCTAAAACCTCATCAATTAAAGGCAAAGTTTTGCGAATATGATCTCGCGATGCTAACTCCGGCACGACACCACCATACTCGGCATGCTTTTCAATTTGTGAGTAAATTTTATGGGATAACAAACCTTGGTTCGTATCATAAATGGCAAGGCCAGTTTCATCACAAGAGGTTTCTAAACCCAAGACTTTCATAAACAACTATTCTCTGCTGACTAATATTCTCTGCTGACTAACATTTCCTGAATCTTCTATTGTACCCCATAAAATCCCCTTTCTTTTACTGTTAAAATATAAATAGACATTGCTGCATGAAATACGTATAGTTCGCCCGTTTTTATCAACAAATTGAAAGGCAGGTGATTTTTTACTTCGAGAATTGATCTCGACACCCAAAAATACAAGTCAAAATTTATTAGAAATATACAATTAATATGCGGTTTATATGAGCAACAACGAATGCTCAGTTGCCGAAAATACTAAGTGCTTTTTATGTTTTGAAAAGATGCCAAAACATCAGTATAATATTTGCACTTCAATTTTGTTGAAACAACCCAATTACAGGTAAATTATAAATGCCAAGAGTTAAAGCAAAAGAAAACGAATCATTTGACATTACTTTGCGCCGTTTTAAGCGCTCTTGCGAAAAAGCAGGTATTCTTGCTGAAGTTCGTCGTCGTGAATGCTACGAAAAACCAACAACTTTACGTAAACGTGCTGCTGCTGCTGCGGTAAAACGTCATGCGAAAAAAGTTTCTCGTGAGCAAAAGAAATTCCAACGTTTGTACTAGAATTACTAGGTAACACAATATTTGTGTAACAAACACATCCTATGAGCCAGTGCTAACTGGTTATAGGATTAAAGAGCGGCTAGTGCAAACTAGCCGTTTTTTTATGCTTAACGTTAAGGAGATCAGCATGTCTGAGTTAAAAAGCACTATTTCTGAAGCACTTAAAACTGCCATGCGTGCGAAAGAAAAAAGCCGCGTCACCCTCATTCGTAACATTTTGTCTGAGTGCAAAAAAATCGAAGTGGATGAACGGATAGAATTGGATGATGCTCGTGTTCTATCAGTTCTCGACAAAATGGTGAAACAACGCAAAGACTCTGTTCAACAGTTTACAGATGGTGGACGCGAAGATTTAGCAGCCATAGAGACAGATGAAATCGCCATTTTGCAAGAGTTTTTACCCACACCTCTTACTGAAGAAGAAGTTAAGGCGATTGTTGAAGCCGCTATTAGTGAATCTGGCGCAACTTCAATGCAATCAATGGGAGCAGTTATGGCCATTGTTAAACCACAAGTTCAAGGTCGTGGCGATATGGCACAAGTCAGTAAATTTGTTAAACTCCTGTTAAATTAGTTCATTCCCCCTTTTTAAGGTTTTTTTATGGCCGGACGTATACCCGATCAGTTTATTGATGAGCTTTTAGCTCGCACTGATATCGCTGATGTTATTTCGTCCCGTCTGACCTTAAAAAAAACTGGACAAAATTACTCTGCTCTCTGCCCTTTTCACAATGAAAAAAGCCCTTCCTTTAGCGTCAATCCAAATAAGCAATTTTATTACTGTTTCGGTTGTGGCGCTGGCGGCAATGCTATTTCGTTTGTTATGGAGCATGACCATTTAGACTTTGTCGAAACTATCGAATTACTGGCAAAAGATGTTGGGCTGGAGGTTCCGAGAGAACAAGGAGCACCTGATCGTTACGAACAAAATGCAGAACTGCTAGATCTTCTTTCTAAAAGCGCAACATTTTATCAACAACAACTTATTAAAAGTCCAGAGAAGCTGCGAGCAACAGAGTACCTAAAAAATGAGAGAGGGTTATCTGGCCAAATTGCCAAGGTATTTGGTTTAGGTTTTGCGCCTTCAGGTTGGGACAATTTACTCACTCATTTAGGCACTAATTCCGAAACAAAAGAGAAACTCTTTCATAGCGGTATGTTGATCGAGAAAAACGAACAACCGGGCCACTATTACGATCGATTCCGCGACCGAATTATATTTCCTATTCGAGATGCAAGAGGTAGAGTCATCGCCTTTGGTGGTCGAGCATTTGGCGATGAAAAGCCTAAATATTTAAATTCACCTGAGACCGCTGTTTTTCATAAAAGCCAAGAGTTGTATGGACTCTATGAAGCAAAACAAAACAGCCGCACTCTTGACCACTTGATCATTGTTGAAGGCTATATGGATGTTATCGTGCTCGCACAACACGGTATAACCAATGCCTTAGCGACCTTGGGAACATCCGTTAATAGCCAACATATTCGCAAAATATTCAAATTAGTTGATAAAGTCACACTCTGCTTTGATGGCGACAAAGCCGGTCGCGCTGCGGCAATTCGTGGATTGGAAGCCGCTCTTCCTGTTATGCAAGATGGCAAACAAATTCGTTTTTTATTTTTGCCAGAAGGCGAGGACCCAGACTCATTAGTCCGGCAACAGGGACAAGAAGCATTTTTAAAGAAGCTAGATGACTCAAGTTCTTTAACACATGTTCTATTTGAGTATGCTCGCAGCCAAGTCACACTTAATGATGAAGAAGGCGAAGCCCAATTTACCCAAAATGTAATTGCATTAATCGGCCAATTACCAGACATTACGTTCAAATCTGTATTATTAAAACAGCTAGCAGAACATGCTCGTATAGATATTGAAACCTTATCTACGCAACTTAGCCAAAAGCAGCAGGAAGCAAATCGTTATCGACCACAAACTCCTAACTCTGGCCAAAACCAATTACAAGACGCATCCCATTACACGCAGCCACAAGGCACTAATACGCCCTATTACCAACCAGTAACGAAACAAAAAGCGGTCAATTTACACACCACAACACCGGCTCTCAATAAAGTTGAACAAGCGCTTCTTTGTTTATTATTGCACCCCCATATCGCTCAAGACATTGAAATAAGTGACCCTGTTTTAAGGCAGCCAGAGATTGAATTACAAACACTCAGCAGCGTTTGGCGTTTCTTTAAAAAAAATGCAACGAAGAATGTTGGGCATTTTCTAGGACATAATACGTTAGGAAAAAATGCAAACGCACAACAGATTCAGGTTATTTATGCTTTACTCAATCATCCTGATGCTTATACAAAATCGAGTATTTCCAATGCAAAACAAGAAGTTATCGACATGATAATGGAAAAAGAGCAAAACTTAGGCTTAAATACCGCTATTGCTAGGTTGAAAAGTAAAGGGAACGAAACTATTAATAATCCAAATGACCGCGAAGAAACGTACAGAATCATGGAAGAAATCAGAAAAAAGAAGCGTTGAGTTATTACTTCAACTCGATTTCATCGTTAAAAAATCTAGCAAAAATAGATCACTTTTGCTAGAATTCGCGGCTTGTTTCCACCAATCTATTATTTCTTAGGATAGGTCGTCTAAATGCCTGATAATGAACAATCTCGCCTCAAAGAACTGATCGCCAAAGGTAAAGAGCAAGGTTATCTCACCTTCGCTGAAATTAACGATCACCTCCCGGATGACCTTTCTGATCCAGAGCAAGTCGAACAAATCATCGCCATGATCAAAGACATGGGGATCGTTGTCGGTGAATACGCGCCAGACAAAGAAAACCTTTTGATGGAAGAAGGAGATTCCACCGATGAAGCCGCGGCCGAAGAAGCAGCCGCTGCCCTAGCTGCGGTTGAAGGCGATGTTGCACGTACAACAGATCCTGTACGTATGTATATGCGTGAAATGGGATCGGTAGAGTTATTGACACGTGCTGGCGAAATCGCTATCGCCAAGCGCATAGAAGAAGGCACCCGTGAGGTCATGGCGGCCATCTCATATTATCCAGGTGCGGTTGACACCCTCATCTCGACCTATAAAAAATCATTAGAAGAAGAAGGTCGATTAAGTGATATCTTTAGTGGTTTTATCGATGGTGATGGCGACGAGCCAGAAATTGAAGAACCCTTGTTAGAGGAAGTATCCGAAGAGGAGCTAGATGAAGCAACTGAAGAAGATAATGACGATGACAGTGAAGATTCTGATGAAGAAGTAGATAACGGACCTGACCCAGAAGAAACAGCTCGTCGTTTTGGTGATATTGAGCGCGCCCATGCAGAGCTACAAACACTGTTAGCATCTCACTCAAAGCAAGATTCTATCGTCAAAGACAAACAAGAAGAGCTGAGTTTACTTTTTGCACCAATCAAATTGGTACCGAAAATATTTGACGATTTAATTGATCGTGTACGTAGCCGTATGGATAAGGTACGCGAGCAAGAACGCATTATTATGCAAGTTTGTGTGCGCAAATCGGGCATGCCTAGGGGTGATTTTTTAAAGAGTTTTCCTAGCAATGAAACCAACCCTGATTGGTTTAATGATCAAGTTGCATTAGGCAAAAACTACGCAACAGCACTCACTGAAAACGAAGCAGAATTTATGCGTAGTCAGCGCAAGCTTCGCAATATTGAGAAAGACTCAAAGCTTTCAATTGTTGAGCTAAAAGAAATTAATCGTCGTATTTCTGTGGGCGAAACTCGCGCCCGTCGTGCTAAAAAAGAGATGGTTGAAGCCAACTTACGTTTGGTTATCTCGATTGCCAAAAAATACACTAACCGAGGCCTACAATTCTTAGATTTGATTCAAGAAGGCAACATTGGCTTAATGAAAGCGGTTGATAAGTTCGAATATCGTCGTGGATACAAGTTCTCGACTTACGCCACTTGGTGGATTCGCCAAGCAATCACACGATCAATTGCTGATCAGGCCAGAACCATTCGTATCCCTGTGCATATGATTGAAACGATTAATAAGCTGAATCGTATTTCACGTCAAATGTTGCAAGAAATGGGACGCGAAGCAACGCCTGAAGAACTTGCAGTACGCATGGATATGCCGGAAGATAAAATTCGCAAAGTACTGAAAATTGCCAAAGAGCCAATCTCAATGGAAACACCGATTGGTGATGATGAAGATTCGCATTTAGGTGATTTTATCGAAGACGACGGCGCAGAATCGCCAATTGATACAGCAACCATTGAAGGTTTACGAGAAGCGACTACCAATGTACTTTCTGGCCTTACAGCTCGCGAAGCAAAAGTATTACGTATGCGTTTTGGTATCGATATGAATACAGACCATACGCTTGAAGAAGTCGGCAAACAGTTTGATGTGACTCGAGAACGCATCCGTCAGATCGAAGCCAAAGCATTACGTAAACTTCGCCACCCAAGCCGTTCAGAGCATTTGAGAAGCTTTCTCGACGAGTAGTCTTCTATGGTCTGATCACATCCAGTGTGGATAACTTATCTAAAATCCCTCTATCACTTCATGTTGTAGAGGGATTTTTTTGTCTACATGCTAGCTAAACCGTATCGTTCCAACCCAATAACACAATCTTTTATTTTCTACCCTAATATTAGCTAGGAAAACCGTCAAACTGAAGTGTCTTATGTATTTCATCATGCCACTTTCGTTTTTCTTCCATAAAAATATGACTGTGGGGAGCAATACTAGGTTCACCGTCTAGTGAGCCAGCAGGAACAATAAGTAATTTACCATTTGAATTCAGGTAAGGTACTGGTGAGCCACAATCTGGGCAGAAGACATTTTTGATGTCATGACCTGGCACTTGATAATGCGTTGCTTTGCTCTCTCCTTTTAGCCATGTAATGGCATTTTTATCAATAAATAAGTTTGCCACATGGGCTGAGTCTGTCATTTTTTGACATTGATGGCAATGACACAGAAAAAAACTGCGGAATGAATTTTCGATTTCAAACTGAATTGACTGACAAAGGCAACTGCCTTTTAGTGGCTGATGTATTGCTTGCATACTAACCTCATTTTATTGCCATAACTTACTTGCTGGTAAAAGGCTTACCTAATACTTAGTCAAAAAAGTGTAACCTCTTTCCGTCATACTTGTTATTCATTTATTTTTACAGTTTCCTAATTACCTCATAGATTATTGAAATTTATATGAAGGCTGCCCAAGAGAAAAGTATGAGCTTACCACAAGAATATGTACAACTTATGCCCATTATTAGAGAAGCAGGCAAGCTTGCTCAGCAGTTTCGCAATGAAGGATTAAAAGTTGAAGTAAAAGGCCGACAAGATTTTGTTTCTCAAGCCGATGTGGAAGTAGAAAACTTTTTACGAGAAAAAATACACGTTTTCTTTCCTAACGACGGATTTCTAGGCGAGGAAGGTGGATTAAGGCATACAACACCTGACACAGAAGAAGGAGTTTGGGTAATAGATCCCATTGACGGTACCACCAACTATCTACAAGGTATGGATTATTGGTGTATTTCTGTGGCTTATGTCAAAAATGATGTGACGCAATTAGGCTTTGTTTACGCACCAGATAAAAACGAGTTTTTCTTTGCTAAACGCAATCATGGGGCCTACTGCAATGAAAAAGTACTCTCCATAGTTGAGCCAGAAAAAGGGCAAGCAATTGTTGGCTTAGGCCGATCAAATCGACGCCCAATAGAGGAATATCTCACTGTCTTAAAAGAACTGGATAAACAGGATATTGAGTATCGACGCTTTGGCGCTGGCGCGTTAATGCTCGCTCATGTTGCGTTAGGTATAGTTGACGGCTATTACGAAGCCCATATGAATAGCTGGGATGCACTAGCAGGCTCTTTGTTAATAGAAGAAGCTGGCGGCAAGGTGAATGACTTTTTGGCCAACAACGGTTTGTTAGAAGGCAATCTAGTTTGCACCGCTGCACCAGAACTGTGGGAAACCTTAGCGAAAATTGATGGGTAACGTTTTTAGCAACAATGATAAAAAGACCCCCAGTAATTGGAATGTCCAACTATTGGGGGTCAGTTCAATTTCGATGTTTTTCTATTATCAAAATCACCAAAACTGTCATACACTAAATTTATAGTGCAAAACACAAACACACTATTCATTGCCTGATTTTGGCATAAGGAGCATTTCATCTTATTCTGCTAGTAACAAATTAAACATATTCCTCATTCTCCTCACCCTACCGTTAATTGGTCTTAAGGAGCCAGCAGTAAAAAATGTATTAAGCGCAAATTCAGATAATGAGTTCACCACCTACCGTGATTCAACAGGAGTCATTTTATGGAAAAAGTCTTTGTTATTGATACCAATGTTCTATTGCACGATCCTCTCGCTATTTATGCCTTCGCTGAGCACAAAGTTGTCATTCCGATGACGGTGCTAGAAGAGCTCGACATTATTAAAGACAGAAGAGATAAAGATGTTAGCCGTGAAGCAAGACTTGCAATTAATACGATTGACAAAATTGTTGGCAATGCCTCTCCGAAAGAACTGCAATCTGGTGTCAGCATACAAACAACATCAGCGAAAAAAGCAAAGTTTTCTGGCACATTAGCCATTTTCCCCGATCAGAAAATTACCGCTAATGACAATGTGCCCTTTTTAAATGGTAATCATGACCACGCCAATGATAACCGTATCATCAATGTTGCCTTGAGCATGCAGGCAACCAATCCAAGAGATACTGTATGTTTGGTGACAAAAGACATTAATATGCGCATAAAAGCCAAAGGCTCGGGGCTAGAAAACGTAGAGGACTATCGTAAAGACAAAGTACTTGATGATGTTGATTTGCTTAATAAAGGTTATTTGACGTACACAGGCAATTTTTGGGATACCATCGAAAAAGTAAAGACAGAAAGTCACGGGCGCCATACGGTACATTTACTCGCTAAAAACAGTATCGATCAAGCCTTTATCAATATGTTTATCATTGATGAGACCGAGTTTGTGGGCTTTATTTGCAATATCGATGACGAATACATTTATCTTGTTGACCTGACACGCACAGCCCTGATGCACCAAAACTTTTGGGGTATCACACCACGAAACATTGAACAGGCAATGGCGTTTTATTTATTACGCCATGAAGACTCCGATCTTATGATCATGACAGGGCCAGCAGGATCAGGCAAAACACTTCTCGCTCTTGCTTATGCCTTGCATGTAACAATGGAAGAAAAACGTTTTAATAAAATTATTGTGGCACGTTCTACCCCACCAATGGCCGAAGATATTGGTTTTTTGCCCGGTACCGAAGAAGAAAAAATGGCGCCTTGGTTAGCGGCTTTTGATGACAACCTAGAAATTCTCCACGGAGCGGATGAACATTCCATCAGCAGTATTGATTACGTAAAACAAAAAGCCAACATTCAGTTTAAATCCCTTAATTTTATGCGCGGTCGCTCGTTCAATAACGCCTTAATCATTATTGATGAAGCGCAGGGTTTAACTCAATTTCAGCTAAAATCCATTGTCACACGTATTGGCAGTAATTCACGTATTGTTGTTTTGGGTAATCTGGCACAAATTGACAATAAATACATCACCCCACTCACATCCGGACTCACTTACTTGGTAGAAAAGTGCAAACACTTTAAATACTCAAGCATGATGCATGTAAATGGCATTGAAAGAAGCCGATTGGCAGAGTTTGCCGAAGAGAATTTATAACCTACATGGACAAAAGCACCAAACAAGCGAAACAAAAACCCAAGGCAACAAAAAAACAAGGGCAAAGAAAAAGGGAAGCAAAACAGCTTCCCTTTTTAAGGCGAGTTTTTATAAAGAAGAGTAAGCTTACAACGCCTTAGCAAGCTGAGTAATGTCATCCCACTTGCCAGCCTGAATCAGGTCTTGCGGCACAATCCAAGAGCCACCAACACAAAGAACATTAGGCAGAGCCAGATAAGCCTGATAATTATCTGGGCCTATACCACCTGTCGGACAAAACTTAATATCAGGCAAAGGACCACCAAATGCCTTTAAGGCTTTAATGCCACCATTTACCTCTGCTGGGAAGAATTTAAAGTGATGGTAACCATATTCCATTCCCAACAAAATATCCGAAATCGTCGCCACTGCGGGTAGGTAAGGAATAGCGTATTCTTTTCCGACTTGTAATAAATCTGGTGTCATACCGGGGCTAATAATAAATTGTGAGCCTGCCTCAACGGCTTGAATATATTGCTCACGAGTACATACGGTACCAGCACCAACAATGGCTTCGGGAACCTCTTTGCGCAGCGCAGTGATTGCCTCTAGGGCAACGTCCGTGCGTAAGGTGACTTCCAACACCTTAACACCACCAGCAACCAGTGCTCTCCCTAAATGAATAGCCTGTTCAACAGTATCAACCACAATAACAGGTACAACAGGTGTCGCTGTCATGACATCTTGAGGGGTTAAATTTGTCATTATTTTTCCTACTTATACGTCAAAAAGTGTGTCTAAAAACCAAAGGTTTGAGCATTATGTGCGATTGCCTTTATTCTGCTACCTCAATACTGGGTTACTCCAATCAGTAATCATGCCAGTTACGACCATCTTTGATTGGCAAAGCCATTGAGTCGGTTGGTCCCCAAGAGCCTGACGCATATTCTTTTGGCCTTTCACTGGTTTGATTCCATGCATCCATAATTCCATCGACCCACTTCCAAGCAGCCTCCACTTCGTCATAACGCATGAATAAGGTGGCATCATTACGCATGACATCCAGTAAGAGACGTTCGTAAGCTTCTGGGCTGCGCTTATTCTGAAACGCTTCCGTTAAACTTAGGTTCAAATCTACGGGTTGTAGATTCATTCCTTCACTGGCCCCAGGGACTTTATTCATCACGGTTAAAGAGATTTTTTCTTCCGGTTGCAAGCGAATGGTTAGCTGATTGCGTTGTAATTGCCGGTTACTTTCGTCACTAAAAATACTATGGGGAACCGCTTTATATTGAATAACTATCTCAGAATAACGTTCACCTAAACGTTTCCCTGTTCGTAGATAAAATGGTACGCCTGCCCAACGCCAATTATCAATATCTGCCTTTAACGCCACAAAGGTTTCTGTTCGCGAATCAGGATTACTGCCCTCTTCGTCAAAGTAACCTTGTACTTCTTTACCATTAATAACCCCTTTAGCATATTGGCCACGTACGGTTTTTGTGTACGCATTTGCCCCTGTGATAGGTCGAAGTGCTTTAAGGACTTTAATTTTTTCATCTCGAACCGAGCCAGCATCCATTCGCCCAGGAGGTTCCATCGCGACTAGGCACAAAAGTTGAATTAAGTGGTTTTGCACCATATCTCGCAAGGCGCCTGCTTTATCGTAATAACCCCAGCGATCTTCTACTCCTACGGTTTCGGATACGGTGATTTGTACATTATCAATGTGAGCGCTGTCCCATAAAGGCTCAAACAAGGTATTGCCAAAACGAATTGCGAGCAGGTTTTGCACCGTTTCTTTACCTAAATAGTGATCGATACGAAAGACCTGGCTTTCGGTAAAGTTTTGCTTCACTTCGGTGTTAATTGCGCGAGAAGAGATTAAATCTCGGCCTAGTGGCTTCTCAAGCACTACCCGCATTCTCGATTCATTTAATCCTACTTGAGCAAGGGAAGAACAGATAGAGCCAAATAAGTCTGGTGAGGTTGCTAAGTAAAACACCACATCTTTTTCTTCACCACCAACATGGCAATCATTAAAACGAGAGAAGTCTTCTGGTTTTTGTGCATCAACCGATACGTAGTGCAGACGTTCTTTGAACGTTGGCCATATGTCTGTGTTGTCTTTACTCGAGGGTACAAATTCATCTAGGGCATCACGGACCTTATTTTGATAGTCCTGTGCTGACATGGCTCGTCGAGAAGCCCCAATAATTCGGGTCGTTGGCGCTAATAAACCATCCATTTCAAGATGGTAAAGTGCTGGCAATAACTTACGCATTGCAAGGTCGCCACCACCACCAAAAATAACGACATCACAGGCTTTCAAACTCAAATTATTCATGCTTCAACTCCCGTTGTTCTGTCTGATATCTCACCTTGAATTCCTGCATTTTTTGCAAGGTAAGAGGCATAATTAGCGCATCCTAACAATCCTGGATATTCTTCAGTCACAATATAGATTGGGATCGCACTAACAAGTGAACTCATACGACCTTTATCTTCTAACGCGCTTCTAAAATCACTGTTAATAAATTGTTGCCAATAACGTGGAATAATGCCTCCCACAATATAAACACCACCACGAGACTCGACGTTGAGAATCAAATTCCCAATGACACGCCCTAAGTAAATAAAAAACTGCGCCATCGCTGCTTTAGCAAGTTCATCGCCAGCTTGAAATGCCGCACCTATTTCAACAGCACTTAACCGTGCTTCTTGACCTTGTTGATGTGTTAAAGCGGCATAAATATTTTCTAATCCCATACCAGACAGCACACGTTCTGCTGATACTCTATGATGTCGCTCACGCAAATAGGTTAAAATATAGTCTTCTTGTTCTGTAGCGCTAGGCAAATCAACGTGCCCACCTTCACCCGGTAACAATAAACTCGGCCCTGAATTTTGTGGCACAACACATGCAACGCCAAGCCCTGTACCTGGTCCAATCACCCAAGCTGGCGCAGATTTATCCAACAAAGTATTTTTATGATTGCCTACTTCAATAAGCTTATTCGAATCAAGCACTTCAAGACTATGCCCATTCGCATCAAAGTCATTAAGCAGAGCAACTTGTTTATCTGGACCAAAGTAGTCTTTTACCTGTTCAGAAGAAAATTGCCACGGGTTATTAGAAAAACGAATTATAGGCTGGTTAACTGGTCCAGCTATCGCTAATACAGCTACGGCAATATCCTGCATTGTTAATTCAAGTCGCAACATGTATTCATCTAGGGCTGCGAATAAATTATCGTAGTCGGCACAAGGTAAAACTTGGACATGTTGAATCTTGCACTGACCTATTGGCGATAGTGCAAAACGTGCATTTGTACCACCTAAGTCAGCAATCAAAGCATAGGGCATAATGGAACTCATATTAATTTTTTGAAACTTTACTACACAAACAAGGGAAAAAACACATAAAACCGCATTGAAAACCAGCAAAAATGTAATTAAATTACATAACTACCAAGCCTCATCGAATTCGATTAAGAAATTTAAATATTTTTGTTGGTACAAAACGTCTTTTATTATGTTTGAAGTGATACAAACGCTCATCCGCAATTTTGAGTAATTGTCTGTGTGTCGTTGGTTTATCTTCTTCAATACTGGCACCGCCAAAGCTAATCGAAATTGGAACAAAATTAGACTTATAATTTAATGGATTTGACTGAAGATATTCTGATAAGGATTCGGCAATCTGTAAACCATATTCCAGACTTTTATTTGGCAGAACAAAAACAAACTCATCTCCTGCAAACCGAAAAGCAAGCCCTTGCTTATGAACATATCGCAGCAGTCTCTGAGCAACATAAGCGAGCACTTCATCACCGCAGTCGTGCCCCAAGGTATCATTAATTACCTTAAATGCATCACAGTCAAAGAAAATAACCGTTAAATCTCGCTCTCCTGGTTTTGCTCGAGCAAACTCTCGTTCCAGCATCAGCTCGAGCTGACGACGGTTTAATAACCCAGTTAATGCATCACGCGTCGCTAAGTATTCCAACTTTTCTCTTGCTGTCACATTTAAGAGACACAGGGAAATTTTACTCGCTAGTTGGTCTAGTAACAGGGTGTCTTTTGTCTGGGGATTATAACGTTCAACATCCGAATCGGCCTGACATAGCAACCCGACTAAGGTGCCATCAATAGTTAAAGGTGATACGGCTAACGAGGCAACAACACCATAGTAAACTGGAGGCGTAATAATGCGATATTTTTCGATATTTTGGTTCACCAAGACGGTTTTCGAGTTAGATTTAACGACATCGATAATATGACTACGGCGGGTAAAAACGACTCGATCGAACAAATCAGGAATTCGCTCTAAACTGTCAACAAGATGCGCTAAAGGCGCTTCATTAATCAAATTTATCCAGACATAAGGCACATCAAATTGTTTTTCGATTTCTTTTGTTAAGGTAGCAACAAATTGATCAGAGCGACCAATAGATAAAATGCAACGTTCTATTTCAAAAAATTTGCGTGCAATGCGCTCATTTTCTCGTACATTTTCTATCAGTTGGTTTATGTTATGCATCTCGCCAATCCAAATGGGCCATTGTTACTATTTAACCTATTGCTACTATTTAACCTATTGCTACTATTTAACCTATTGCTCGCTATTACGTCTTGATCTCAATATCGAAAAAAGCCTTCAAGCACTTAAACTTTAAATAGTTAAAAAGTTTTTTCGATTTTTAAATACATATCACCACAGTAAATTCTTGCTTTCATTCATTATTATGACACAACCCATACAAATAGCTGAGAAAGATTCACGAAATCATAAAAGCATTATTAACTCAATCACCACTTGTGATTTTTTGTTTTTCAAAGGGGGTCGATACTGCACTTACTAAAGATTTATCACTTTTGTTCGATATAAAAAGAAAGACATTTCTACGCTAATTAGTCTATCTATGAATATAAGAAATATTGTTGAGCGGCAAATAACACAGCAAACCCACGAGGGAACCGTTGTATCTAATACAGCGCAGTTTGCTTTGCTAATGAGCCTATTTAGCCAACCTGGACCAGCTTTATATGATACAGATGATATGTTGAATCAACATACGTATCACCCTATTGCACGACCAATAGGATTTGCCAATAAGATAGACTCTAATCCCACTGCCAATATCGCGCTACTCAAAGCTTTAGGCGCAGAGCCATTAGTAGAAGATATTTCCACTCCCTACGATGCAGTCAATAGTGTTAACCGCTTATTGGCTAAAGTCTAGCAAAGCTAAAAAGCCAATATAACAACTCAATTAAATAGCTGACACTGCCTTAATATTCTGTCCCAAGCACGCGCATGGTATTGAGATGCTGCTTGATATTGCCCCCACAAACTATGGCTATCTTCTTGTGAAAGTTGTCCAAGAAACGAACGCATGCTTTCTGTCATATTCTGGCTACTTGCGCCTAATTGACTCAATTGCGGCAAAATGTAGTAAGCAGTAGTATTCAATCGAGCCATATAAGGCTGAATAATTGTTATGTAATGCTGATTCATTTGTTGCTGTAAAAAGCGAGCAGGACCAAGACAAAAAGCATCATCAATAGGCACAGCATCTAAACTGACCGCAATATTCTGCAAGGTATCTGTCAATAACACCAAAGTAAGTAAGAGCTGCCCACCATACTCGCTGTGATACAGTATTTTTAGGCTATATTCTAACTTTTCTTGGCGCAATTTTGGTAATGTTGGAAGATCTTCAGCAAATGTAGTCAGTTTTTCTAAGGTTCGCTGTAGAGGCTGTACATGAGTGCGTTTGATCGTCATGGGGAGATGACCGTTTGATAAGCTAAAAAAGCGCTCCATTTCTGTGCCTCCCCAAATTGCATTTCCATATGCTTTATATAGTTCATCTCTTTTTTGCTGGGCAACTTTTTTGATTTTATCAATAAGCTTTGGACGAGGGTTGTTGACTAATAGGTCACAATTTTCAATTGCTCGTATAATATCAGTTTCATACACTAGGCGCTGACTATGGGTCATGACCTTTCCTAGTAAACTGTTTCTTACTCCTAGATGGTAGCCAATGTCACAGTCCTGTAGTGATAGAAACTCAATTAAACTGACATCAAATGTTGATAGTGCTTGCAGCCTTTCATCACGAGCAGGTAAATGAATAAAATTAAATGATTGTGATACAGGTTTGATAGTTAGTTCAGAGTAACGATTTAAACTTTCAATGTAGGCTTGTAATTTATCTGTTAATACAGGAGTAAAAGCACAACTGCTTAAAAGCAGAGTCAACAAAAAAAGTGAGAAAAAAGACACAGACGGTTTCATAAAGAAATTATATACGATTTAAGATTAAAAACCGCTGGATAGGTAATAAGCACGCTTTTCATAGAGAATAAAGAAAAGAAAAAACAAAGCTGCCACCTTTGTCTTTTTTTATCAGATCAACTCGATCCTTGCTGCCGACCTGTCTATTGCTTCTTATAAGAAGCAGAGGGATTAATCGTGGAGCTGAATAACATCATCTAAGTCCAGCCCTTGTTTTTCCATCATTAATCTTAACTTGTTGAGCCCTTCCACTTGAATTTGTCTCACCCTTTCACGAGTAAGGCCAATTTCTGCGCCCACATTTTCTAATGTGCTCGGCTCATAACCACGTAAACCAAAACGTCTCGTGATGACTTCTCGCTGTTTCTCGTTCAGATCATCAAGCCAATGGTCGATATTTTCTGCCACATCGTTTTGTTGACGCTCATCCTCTGGACCTGCGTGCTGATCATCAGCGATGATTTCAACCAAGCTTTTATCTGTTTCAATACCACCAATTGGGGAATCAATTGAGCTCACTCTTTCATTTAAACTGAGCATTTTCTGCACATCTTTAACGGGTTTGCCGAGCATTTCGGCAATATCTTCTGCGCTAGGCTCATGATCAAGTTTTTGCGCCAACTCTCGAGCAGCACGCAAATAGACATTGAGTTCTTTCACTACGTGAATCGGTAAGCGAATGGTACGAGTCTGATTCATAATTGCTCGTTCAATCGTCTGACGAATCCACCATGTTGCATAAGTAGAAAAGCGAAAACCTCTTTCTGGATCAAATTTTTCTACCGCGCGAATCAGGCCTAAGTTGCCCTCTTCTATTAGATCAAGCAGTGATAGCCCTCTGTTTAAATAACGTCTGGAGATTTTCACCACCAGCCTAAGGTTACTCTCGATCATGCGTTTACGTGCAGAGTCATCACCTTTCAATGCCTTACGAGCATAATAAACTTCCTCTTCTGCACTCAAAAGAGGTGAAAAGCCGATTTCACTTAAATACATTTGGGTAACGTCAAGGTTTTTGCCGCTGTCTTCGTTGGCATACCTTGCAGTTACGGCGGAGTCAAAGTCTTCATCATCAATTTCGGTATCGACATCTACATCCATATCGATTTCGAAATCATCTGAATCAGGCAAAATTTTGTTGTGGGGTAAAAGAATATCTTCGGTTCTGGCAATATCTACAGCTTTCATGTTCCCTCCTTAACGCCTTAGTAATTACTTTCTTGTTTTAGGCAATACTGTTAATGGATCTATTGGCTGACCATCTTTTCTTACTTCAAAGTGTAATAATGACCTCTCTTTACCTTTGCTACCGATAATAGCAAGTTGTTGTCCAGCTTTTACTGTTTGTTTTTCCTTCACAAGAATTTTCTGGTTATGCGCATAAGCACTTAAGTATTCTTCGTTGTGCTTAACAATGACCAAGTTGCCGTAGCCAATTAATCCATTACCGGCATAAACGACAATACCATCGGCTGCGGATAAAACTTTATCATTTACACGGCCTCTGATATCTATACCTTTACTACTAACCCCTTTGTTTGAAAAGCCTTTTAGTGTCACACCATTGATTGGCCATACCCACTTTAACGGCTTTCCTGATGCTTTCTTCACATTAGAACTTTTTGTCTTAACGGTTTTCTTAACATTTTTAATGCTTTTAGAAGGTTGTTTCTTTGTTGTTGTCTTAGCCACATTTGTGCTAGTTCGTTTCGTTTTCTGAGAAGTACTTGAAGTGACTTTTTTAACCGAGCTAGACAACCTTATTTTTTGATTCGGATAAATCACATAGGGCACAGGAATGCTGTTTAAACTGGCAACTTTTTTATAATCAAGACCGTACTTAAAGGCTATAGAATAAAGGGTTTCACCTGTTTTTACTCTGTGATATCCACTATTTGGTTTTGAAGCTGTGGATCGCTTTTTATAGGCACTGTAATACGCCTTGGACTTTTTATCTCGGTTTAAAGGATCGGCGGCGCATCCAACCAAAACAAGGCCTAAAAATACACAAATAATGACGTTGATTTGTTTCTTATTTATAAACTGCCTGTGCATACTTACCTAAAATTTAGATTTTTTAAGCTTAATTTTTGAGCTAAAAAAGTGAGTTCCTACTTTTTTTGTATCAAAATGTAACTGAAAAATAAAATTAATACAAAACCGAAAAATAAACAAAATAATGGATAAATGATATCTGGTAGTAATTGATAATTAGCCAGATCCCAAGGCCACACTAAGTGTTCTTGCAGTGGGACCAATTTATCGTTCAAAGTATACCATTCGCTGGCCTGTCGCCATGGCCAGACTTTCACTAATGAACCAATAATAATGCCAACTAAAAACGCCATCGTTACTTGATGAAAATGCTGCAATATGTATTTCAAAACTTTGGAAAACAGCAACAAGCCAAACAATGCCCCCACACAAAATACTGCCAAGGTTACAAACTGAAACTGATTAATGGCTAACAAAATAACATCATACATTCCCAACATGAGTAAAATGAAACTACCTGATATGCCAGGTAATAACATTGCCATGATAGCAATCATGCCAGCTAAAAAAACCATGTAATAAGCGCCACTTCCTCCTGTAGGAGTTAATTGACTGATCAAGTAGCCAAGTAAAATACCACCACAAAGAAAAGTCACAGTCGTAAAATTGATATTATCTAACTCTTTGAATAACAAGTAAGAGGATGCAAGTAACAAACCAAAAAAGAAGCCCCATAAATACAAGGCATACTCAGTGAGTAAATATGAAATAATGGACGCAAGTAAAAGTACGCTGGTAAAAATACCCAATGCCAATGTTAGCAAGAATGCCAAGTCAAAATGTCGCCACAAGCCTTTAATATCGCCCCGTAATAAGAGTGAAAAGCTTTTTTTATTCACACCACTTAATGCGTTAATCAAGCGCTCATAGAACCCTAGAATAAAGGCAATCGTCCCACCAGAAACACCAGGAACAATATCTGCAGCGCCCATAAAAACGCCACCAAAATAAATTTTTAACCACTTAATCACAATTACTGACCTTTTTTAGTATTTGCCTACCACTCTATGACTCTGGCTCTATAACTTGATTTAACCATTGATTAAGAGGATTTAATGCATTGTAACAAGTCATATCGGCATGCAAAGGTGTAACAGTAGCAAAACCTTCTTGTATTGCATGGAAGTCTGTTCCAGCGGCATCATCATGAGGTTCGGAAACCGCACCGATCCAAAAACTTTCAATGCCCCTTGGGTGTTGGGCTGGGATCGCAGGTTGAGCACTGTGACGATGCCCTAATCGTGTTACGACAACACCTTTAATATCCTCATAGGGTAAATCAGGCACGTTGATATTTAATATGGCGTTTGCTGATATGTTTTTTGTTGCAGCTAACAATTCATCTGGTTTTTTTAAGAGATGCAGTACAACTTGTGCGGCAGTCGTAAAGTAATTCTCTCCAACTAAGGAAACAGCAAAGGCGGGTAATCCAAGATGTCTTGCTTCCATCGCTGCGGCAACCGTTCCCGAATAAAGCACATCATCGCCTAAGTTTGGACCATGATTGATGCCAGATATCACTAAATCAAACTGACCATCAATCACACCAGATAAAGCTAAATTGACACAGTCAGTTGGCGTACCGTCAACACTGTATTGCCCTTGTCGAATACATCGAGGCTGTAAAGGCCGTGTTAAGGTCAATGAGTTGCTGGCGCCACTACGGTTACGATCTGGGGCAACAACAACGACATCGTAGAGGGATGATAGAGACTGCGCCAGAACTTGAATACCTTTGGCCTCAAGTCCATCATCATTCGCTATTAATATTCGCATCCTCGCTCCTGTTTTCGTTTGTGTCACTGTCGTTACCTCTACCACTGTGATCATGATAGTTAAGTAGCTCGCGCAAGACACTGGTGGCAAAGCTGCCTTTTGGTAATGTAAATTGCAAAATCAACTGGGTATCGACAATTTGCCATTGCATATTTTCAGGGTGTAACCGTGTTGGTCGATCTTCACGGTTAAGCCCTAGTGATAGTAAAGAATCTAACACACTTTGAGCATCCACCCATGCCTGCTTCATACAGGTAGCGCGAACAGAGCTGGTATCTTGCAACGCGGTCTCGTTTGCCAATGGCATGAGCGGGTGTAAATCTAGGTGATGCAAATGCTTTAACAAACTGGCATCAATGGTATTCACTTTTCGTTGCGACAGCGTCTCGGTTGTCTGCACTCTGTCATCGACAAACACTCGATTCCAGATGCCAGCTTTCACTTGTTCACTCAGCGCTTGGTTAAAAAACCATGAACGCACCGCAGACACCCAAAATGATTCTGTTTTACTCAAGCGACGGCGATGGTTTGGATTCTTACTGAGCCATTCAATACCTTGTTTGAGATTATTACCATCAATACCAAAGCGTTGCGGCCCAAAATAATTCGGCACACCCGCTAAAGATACTAAAGCTAGCCTATTTTCTAAATCTTCAGTAGGCCCGTCTAAACGTCGCAGGCGAATAATGAAGTGATTTTTTTTATGGCTGCCAATCTTTAATTTTTTGAGATGTCGAGCCTGCTTAATAATGCGCACGACTTCATGTTCTCTTAATTGCTCGCTGACTTTTTCCATAAAGTCAGTAAAATCCGGCTGCTTATTTAGCACATGTAAACAGAACCACTGCCTTGTGACTGCATGCCTATCTTTCACCCCACTGTAGGTCACCTTTGATGCAGGAAGATCAGCATGCTTTGCGAGTAATTTGGCAAGATAATCCGTATTCATGCCTTGTTTTTCAATATAAAGGTACAAAAACTCTCCTGTACCTTCGAAGGTAAAATCCAACACTTCTTCGACATAAAAATCTTGTGCTGCGGTTTTTAACTCTCCAGAAACTTGCGGTGTAGACCACGCATAATGCCAGTTTGTGTTATTCATACCACGTGCCTTTGTTGACTATAACTCATGCAGAAACTAACTCGGCGACTGAATCAGTAATGCTACCGCTTCCACGGCAATGCCTTCTTTGCGACCAGTAAATCCTAGTTTTTCCGTTGTCGTGGCTTTGACATTGACATGCCCTATATTAGTGTCGAGGTCTTGTGCGATATTAGCTCGCATTGCGGTGATGTGAGGTGACATTTTTGGGGCCTGAGCAATGATAGTAATATCAACATTACCCACACAATAACCTTGCTTGAGCACTTCTTGATACGCCGCACGCAGTAAAATACGACTATCCATATTTAAAAACTGCTCATCGGTATCTGGGAAATGCTGGCCGATATCGCCAAGGCCTGCTGCGCCCAAAAGTGCGTCGATTAACGCATGCAAGGCCACATCACCATCAGAATGGGCAATAAAACCAGCCTCGTAGGGAATAGTAACACCACCTAAGACAATGGCATCACCAGCGCCAAATTTATGAACATCAAAGCCGTGACCAATACGAAATGGCAGCACTTCTACTCCTTAGTCTGTTTTTTATTACGTTGATCAGACAACTGATACTGCATCAAGGCATTGGCCATGATGAAATCAAATGGCAATGTCACTTTAAAATTACTGGGTTGACCAACGACAAGATCTGGATGTTTGCCCATCATTTCTAGAGCAGAGCTTTCATCTGTTATCGTCATGTTTTTTGTTGAGGCATAATTCAGTGCCAACAATAGGTCATTGGCAACAAATTTTTGTGGTGTCTGAGCCAACCAAATTTGCTGCCGATCTAATGTGGTTAATACTCTAGCTGGGGATTCATTAGCACTAATACTTTGCTTCACCGTATCTTTGGCGGGGATGGCCAATAACGCACCAATGGGGTTGTCATTGGCTATTAATGCATCTATTTCGGCATGGCTAATCAAGGGTCGCGCTGCATCATGTACCATAATAAATTCATGTTGAATTTGATGCTGTTGCGCTAAAAACTCTAAGCCATTTTTTACGGTTTCACTACGTTCATCGCCACCGTGAAACACATGGACATTAGGATGCTCATACCAGCAGGATTCACGCCAATAGTAATCATGCTCTGTTAACCCCAAGGCAATGTTACTGATTTGCGGATGAGATAATAGTTGATCTAATGTTCGATCAATAAGATATTTCCCAGCTAAGTCCAAATACTGTTTGGGACGGCTGATCTGCATTCTTTTGCCGCTGCCCGCGGCGGGGACAATTACCCAAAAAGACTTGTCTATTAATTTATTACTCATTGTTCAACCATACGATAAAAGGTTTCACCTTTTTTTATGTATTGTAATTCTGTACGAATTTTTTCTTCGATCGCATCCTGTCCTTCACGCAAATCTTCTAATTCAGCACGTAAGGCCTCGTTACGTCTCATGAGCTTATCATTCGTTAACTCTTGAAATTCAATCTGCTTTGTCATTTCGTCTTGACGTTGAATACCCTGCTCACCATAAACAAATTGGTAAATCAGGTATAAAATCATCACACTGAAAAAAGCCGATATTAAGCGCTGCATATAAGCGATAGTCCCACAAAGCGAATTAACAATACAACATACGATTAAAATGCAAAAAGGGAGAACACACGTTCTCCCTTAATTGAGGTTAACAATCAACTATTAACCTTGACCTTTGATTTCAGACAAACCGTTGTAAGGAGCCTTACCACCAAGTTGTTCTTCAATTCGTAGTAGCTGATTGTATTTTGCAACCCGATCAGAACGGCACAAAGAACCTGTTTTGATCTGCCCAGCGGCTGTACCTACTGCTAAATCAGCAATAGTGGCATCTTCGGTTTCACCTGAACGGTGGGAAATAACCGCCGTATAACCCGCCGCTTTTGCCATTTTGATTGCTTCTAGGGTTTCTGTTAACGAACCAATTTGGTTGAATTTAATCAGGATTGAGTTAGCAATACCTTCATCAATACCACGTTTCAAAATTTTAGTATTGGTCACAAACAGGTCATCACCCACTAGCTGGATTTTGTCGCCAAGAATTTTAGTCTGGTAAGCAAAACCTTCCCAATCAGATTCATTAAGTCCATCTTCAATCGATACGATTGGGTATTCGTTACAAAGCTCGGCGAGGTAGTCTGAGAAACCTTCTGACGTGAACACTTTACCTTCACCCTTTAGGTTATAGTTGCCCTCTTCAAAAAATTCAGAAGCTGCACAGTCCATCGCTAAGGTAATGTCTTTACCCAGCTCATAACCTGCTTTCTCGACGGCTTCTTTAATGACAGCCAGAGCATCCGCATTTGAGGCAAGGTTAGGCGCGAAACCACCTTCGTCACCCACAGCAGTATTTAATCCACGGGCACTTAATACTTTTTTCAGTGCATGAAAAATTTCGGCACCGTAACGCAATGCTTCACGAAAGTTTGGCGCTCCAACAGGCTGAATCATGAATTCTTGGATATCAACATTATTATCAGCATGCTCACCACCATTAATGATATTCATCATTGGTACCGGCATAGAATATTGACCAGATGTGCCATTTAGGTCAGCAATATGAGCATATAAAGGAACTTTTTTCGCTATTGCCGCCGCTTTTGCTGCTGCTAAGGAAACCGCTAGGATAGCATTGGCACCGAAAGTGGATTTATTTTCTGTGCCGTCTAAGTCAATCATTAACTTATCAAGTTCTGCTTGTGCAGTAACATCTTTACCTAGTAAGGCTTCACGAATAGGACCATTAACTGCCGCTACGGCTTTAAGAACCCCTTTACCAAGATAGCGGCTTTTATCGCCATCGCGTAATTCTAGTGCTTCACGTGAACCGGTAGATGCGCCAGAAGGTGCGCAAGCAGAGCCAACAATACCATCAGCCAAAATGACATCGGCTTCTACTGTCGGATTGCCACGTGAATCCAATACTTCTCTAGCCTTAATATCTAGAATTTTCGTCATATCAAACCTCTAATTAATCAATGAAACATTACAAATACTGCAAATCATTATTTTTCTTTACCGGCGTATTTCAGTGCAGCATGAACAAATGCACTGAATAAGCCGTGACCGTAGCGTGGTGTTGAAGTGAATTCTGGGTGAAATTGACAGGCAACAAACCAAGGGTGATCAGCAATTTCTATCATTTCGACCAATGAATTATCAGCGCAGCGGCCTGAAATAGTCAGCCCAGCGTCCTCTAATGCTGACAAATAATAATTATTCACTTCATAACGATGACGATGACGCTCTTTAACCACTTCTTGTCCATAAGCTGCATGAGCTTTTGAACCAACTAATAAGTGACAATCTTGAGCTCCAAGACGCATCGTACCACCTAGGTCGGACTCCTCTGACCGTATTTCTTTGGAACCTTCAGCATTGGTCCATTCTGTAATGAGACCAATAACCGGATTCTCTGCTTTTAAATTGAACTCTGTACTGTGAGCGCCAGCCAAATTAGCCACATTACGGGCAAATTCAATAACTGCCACTTGCATACCAAGGCAAATACCTAGGTATGGAATTTTGTTTTCTCGGGCATATTGCGCCGTTAGTATCTTACCTTCTACACCTCGTTCACCAAACCCTCCTGGAACTAAAATTGCATCCATCTCTTTCAGTACATCCGTACCTTCATTTTCAATCGTTTCTGAGTCAATGTAATGCAGTTTTACTTTCGTTTGTGCATGAATGCCTGCATGATCCATTGCTTCAATTAGTGACTTGTAGGCATCCAATAATTCCATGTATTTACCTACCATGGCAATATTGGTTTGTTTCTCAGGATTTAATTTGGCTTGCGCCACTTTGTTCCAAATCGATAAGTCTGGAATACCACAATCCAAACTAAAACGATCGACAATTAGACTATCTAGCCCTTGGGTATTCAAATGTTGAGGGATGCTATAGATGGTATCGGCATCAGGTAACGAAATAACCGCTCGTTCATCAACACTGGTAAATAGCGCAATCTTCTTACGTTCTGGTGCCTCAATCGACACTTCTGAGCGGCAGAGTAAAATATCAGGCTGAATACCAATAGAACGTAATTCTTTTACTGAATGTTGTGTCGGTTTGGTTTTGGTTTCGCCCGCAGTGCGAATGTATGGCACTAGGGTTAAATGCATGAATAAGGCAAGATGTGAGCCTAATTCTACTTTCAGCTGACGCACAGCTTCAAGAAAGGGTTGGGATTCGATGTCACCAACAGTACCACCGATTTCTACCAAGGCAATGTCAGAGCCTTCGGCACCAGCGATTACTCGACGTTTAATCTCATCTGTAATATGTGGAATAACCTGTACCGTTCCACCAAGGTAATCACCTCGACGCTCTTTTCTTAACACAGTTTGATAAACACGGCCTGTGGTGAAATTATTACGTTTTCCCATCTTAGTGGAAATAAAACGTTCATAGTGTCCTAAGTCTAAATCGGTTTCTGCACCATCTTCGGTAACAAACACTTCACCATGTTGGAATGGACTCATGGTACCTGGATCAACATTAATGTAAGGGTCTAGTTTTAACATTGTGACTTTCAGACCACGTGATTCGAGGATAGCGGCTAAGGACGCTGCGGCCAAACCTTTACCAAGAGAAGAAACAACACCGCCTGTGACGAAAATATATCGTGTCGCCATGTATGAAGAGCCCGCCTTAATTTAGGAAATGATTAATAGATAAAAACACATCGCTGTGTTGTGCTTTAGACGGATAGAAATCATATCATTTGCCAAGTTCGCACTCAATCACTAAACACGCCTAATCGCTTTTTAACTTGCACAAAGCATTACCCTTTTGACAGTGATGCAGCATCAAATGGCCAAGGTAATTTTTGATTAGGCTGCCATTCTACAGTCAACCTATTTTGTACTGTAGGCGATAACCAGAGCGAGCCAATCGCGACAAGTTGTTCTTGGTAAGTAATGTAGGGTAATTGTTCACGCCACCATACGGGCACTTTTAAATCGTTTAGCCATTTTTTTAATTTACGTGAATGGCCGTTAGACAAGGTAAGGGTACAGTCTTTCGGTTTAGCGATTAGGGCAAAGTTTTTAGGATCACACTGTGTTGCTGTGTTGATGATCAGCTGAATACTGTCCCACTGGCGATCGATTCGACTATTTGCCGATATTGGCCCAAGCGTTGGCGCCGTTGTTTTTGGCAAAACATACAGCCGATTCTGATAGCGCATCAAATGTTTATCTCCGGCAACATCTAGTTCTGGCTGCTTATCGTTGTTAGATAAAACCGCTTGCTCAAGTGCTTCTAAACAAGGCTGAGTTAGATTAATTTCGCAACCTTGTAGGTATTGGCGTAACCAAAATAGTCGTTCCTGCTGTTCCATCTTTTGCAATGATAGCAGGCTAAGACTACCGTCCTCTGCTTGCCATCTAGATAGTTTTTCTTGGGCTAATGTTTCAAGCATGGCGTAATCAAGCGCAAGACGTTGGGTGCTGTCCGCTATTTTCTCCGCGGCTTTTGGCGTCATTTTCTCCATCACTGGCATAATATGATGGCGAATAAAGTTACGTGAATAAGTAACATCGAGGTTCGATTCGTCTTCTATCCAAGTCAGATTATGTTGCTGGGCATAATTCACTAAATCTTGTTTGCTGCAATTCAATAACGGACGAATAAGTCTGGCCGAGCCATTTTGCACAGATAATGTACGAGTCACAGGCATGCCTGTCATGCCTTTGCCCCCAGTCCCACGCAGTAAACGGAACAACAGTGTTTCCGCTTGATCATTTGCATGGTGGGCCAAGACTAATAAATCGCCGTCTTGCACGCACTGAGCAAAGGCGTCATACCTTGCTGTACGAGCAGCCTCTTCTAATGATTTGCCTGTTGTCTGTACCGTCACTTGTTTGGCAACAAAATGAATTTGATATGTGTGGCAGAGTTGTTGGCAGAACAGTTGCCAAGCATCCGCATTTACACTCAATCCATGATGCACGTGAACAACCTTCAAGCGACTTAAAGGAAATGCAGCACGTACTTTCTCTGACTCTTTTTTAGGAGAAAAATAGCGATGAACTAAAAGGTGCAACAAAACAACCGAGTCTATTCCACCACTTAACCCTAGCCACACGTCACCAGTCGTTTCATTCAAAACATGGTCTAAATAGGTGCAACTGGGTTGATTAAGCAATGTATGCATGGACTGAAAGGCCATTTGTAGAGTTGTTTTACTTACTTTATCACAATCAATAAAAAAACCTCCTAAAGCGGAGGTTTTTTTAACACTAAAGGAAAAACTTACAGTCCGTAAGACATTAACCTTTTGTAGCGACGTTCCAACAATTCATCTGTTGGCAGTGTGCTAATACGATCTAGTGTTTCTAGCAAATTTTGCTTGTAGTTCTGCGCCATTCTTTCATGGTCTGTATGCGCACCACCTAGAGGTTCCGCAATAATTTTATCGACTATGCCGATTTCTTTTAGGCTTTCCGCCGTAATGCCCATGGCCTTAGCGGCATCCGCAGCACGCTCAGCACTTTTCCACAAAATAGACGCGCAACCTTCCGGAGAGATTACTGAGTAAGTGCCGTATTGAAGCATCATCAATTCATCACACACACCAATCGCCAAAGCGCCGCCGGAACCACCTTCGCCAATTACTGTGGCAACTATCGGTGTTTTTAAACGAGACATTGCCGCAAGATTAAACGCAATGGCTTCACTTTGGCCACGCTCTTCAGCGCCAATACCTGGATAGGCTCCAGGAGTATCAATTAGGGTAACAATGGGCATGTTAAAACGTTCGGCGGTTTCCATTAAACGTAGTGCTTTACGATAACCTTCTGGTGCAGGCATACCAAAGTTGCGCAATACTTTCTCTTTGACTTCACGTCCTTTTTGGTGACCGATTACCATAACAGGACGACCATCTAAACGAGCAATACCACCAACAATGGCTCTGTCATCGGCGTAATGACGATCACCGTGCATTTCTTCAAAGTCTGTAAATGCATGCTGAATATAATCAAGTGTATACGGACGCTTCGGATGGCGAGCTAACTGTGATACTTCCCAAGCTCCGAGGTTGCTGAATAAAGATTGGGTCAGACTGTCTTTTTTCTCTTCAAGACGACTAATCTCTTCACTAATATTTAATTCATTGTCGTTACCGACCAAGCGTAACTCTTCAATTTTTTGTTCAAGTTCTGCAATTGGTTGCTCAAAAGGTAAGTAATTTAAATTCATTATTAATTCACTGCTGTCTGCCGTTTAAAAAAACGATCTCTTATTGTTATTTCGCCAGCCTAATTGCATTCAGTTAGACATTGGCTCAAAAAGAGTCCCATCATAGTCTATTTGAGGAAGACGTATTGACGTCTTTCTTAACATAGATCTTTTGTTCTGATCGAATAATTTGCTAATTATACACAAGCTGAACGTTTTGTTGACCGAATTGTTTTTGTAAATCATACATTAATTGATCATCAGGCTTAATTTTCCAGTTCTGCCCTAATTTTATATCGCCCTGAGCCTCTGGTGTTGTAAAGCTAATAACCACATCACAACCATCACCTCGATAAGGGCTTAAAAACTCGGATAGACGTTGGATATCATGATTTGATATTTGCTCTGCTTGCCATTGTATTCTTAGCGCTTCTACATAACGTACTCTTGCTTGGGCAATGTCCATGATTTTTCTAGCGATAACTTTTTGGCCACCGCGAAATTCGTCATAACTGACTTCCCCTTCCACAACCACAACTTGGTCTTTCTGAATCATTTGTTTGTATTCTTCAAAATTATCAGGGAATACCGTGACTTCAATACGAGCTGAGCGATCATCCAAAGTCAGGAAAGCAATATTGCCGCCTTTCTTACTTTTGGTGATACGCATTTCCACAATAAGGCCTGCCAACACTTGCGAGTCGCCACGTTTTGGCTGCAAATCGACAATTTTAGCACGCGCAAAGCGTCTTATTTCTTTCTCGTAATCATCAATTGGGTGGCCCGTTACATACAAACCAAGTGTTTCTTTTTCGCCATCAAGCCGTTGTCGTGAAGACCATTCATGCTGAATGCCAATGTCGTCATAGGCATTTTCAGTACTCTCTTCAACGGCAACACCAAATAAGTCCATCATGCCAGCGTCTTCATCTTTGGCAATTTTATCTGCCCGCCGTAAGGCTTCGTCAATAGAAGCAAATAACGTTGCTCGATTTGGCCCAATAAGATCAAACGCCCCTGAGCGTACAAGCGCTTCAAGCACACGCTTATTGACCTTTTTCCCTATACGTTGGCAGAAATCAAAAATGTGTTTGAAAGGTCCTTCTTTACGGGCTTGTTCAATTGCCTCTATTGGCCCTTCACCTACTCCTTTTATCGCCCCAAGACCATAGACAATCGCGCCGTCTTCATTAACGGTAAATTTATAGACAGACTGATTAACATTAGGCAGCTCTAGGTTAAGCCCCATATCGCGACATTCTTCAATGAAAATTACAATTTTGTCAGTATTCTGCATATCCGCAGATAAAACTGCTGCCATGAAAGGTGCGGGATAATGATGCTTTAGCCATGCGGTTTGGTAAGAAACCAACGCATAAGCAGCGGAGTGAGATTTGTTAAAACCATAACCAGCAAACTTTTCCATCAGGTCAAAGATGTTACCGGCTAAATCCGAATCAACACCGTGTTTGCCTGCACCCTCCATGAAAATTTGACGCTGCTCAGCCATTACTTCGGCTTTTTTCTTACCCATAGCTCGACGCAATAAGTCAGCACCACCAAGCGTAAAGCGTGCTAATACCTGAGCAATTTGCATTACTTGTTCTTGGTACAAAATAATGCCGTAAGTGGGTTCAAGTACAGGAATTAAATCCTCATGCTGATAATCTGGATGTGGGAAAGCCAGCTCAGAACGCCCGTGCTTACGGTTGATAAAGTCATCTACCATGCCTGAACCTAGTGGACCGGGGCGATAAAGAGCCACCAGAGCGATAATATCTTCAAATCGCGAAGGAAGAAGTTTTTTAATTAACTCCTTCATTCCACGGGATTCTAGCTGGAAAACGGCCGTTGTTTCTGCTCGCTGCAATAAGTCGTAAGTGGCCTTATCTTCTAAATCAATTAAAGAAATATCTAAAGGTGGCTTCCCTTCTAGTGCATGCATTTCATTGATATTTTTTACTGCCCAATCAACCACTGTTAGGGTTTTCAAACCAAGGAAGTCAAATTTAACGAGTCCCGCTTCTTCAACATCATTTTTGTCGTACTGGGTAACAAGACCTGAGCCATCTTCTTCACAATAAAGAGGCGCAAAATCGGTAAGTTTTGTTGGTGCAATTACCACACCACCGGCATGCTTACCAAAATTTCTCACCACCCCTTCAAGAGACAGTGCCATTTCCATCACTTCTGCCGCGTCTTCGTCAGCGTCAAGAAACTCTTGCAGAGCAGGTTCTTCCTCTAAAGCCTTATCCAGTGTCATACCAATTTCAAAAGGTATCAACTTCGATAACTTATCACCTAGACTGTAGGGTTTGCCTTGCACACGTGCCACATCTCTTACTACTGCTTTTGCTGCCATGGCTCCAAAAGTAATGATTTGAGATACTGCATCTCGCCCATAAGTTTGTGCCACGTAATCGATAACCCTATCGCGGTTATCCATGCAAAAATCAATATCAAAATCAGGCATCGAAACCCGTTCAGGGTTAAGAAATCGTTCAAACAGTAGGTCATATTCAAGTGGGTCTAAGTCGGTAATTTTTAATGCGTATGCCACAAGAGAACCTGCACCTGAACCTCGCCCTGGGCCAACAGGAATGTCGTTATCTTTGGCCCACTGAATAAAGTCCATTACGATCAGGAAGTAGCCGGGAAATCCCATCTGATTAATAATATTCAGTTCAAACTCTAGGCGATCAATGTATTCTTGTTTTTTGCTTTCTATTCGTTGACCGTATTTTTTAATTAAAAAATCGAGGCGTTCATCTAATCCTTTGTGCGATAACTGATTAAAAAACACATCCATTGTCATGCCATCAGGCACAGGAAAATCAGGTAAGAAGTATTTACCCAACAACACATCGACATTGCAACGTTTGGCAATTTCAACGGTATTGGTTAAGGCGGATGGAATGTCATCAAATAGTTCCGCCATTTCTGCGGCGGATTTTAGATACTGTTCTTCGGAGTAGCGTTTTTCTCTACGTGGGTCATCCAGTGTTACTCCATCATGAATACAGACGCGTGCTTCATGAGCCTCAAAATCTTCTCGCTTTAAAAAGCGCACATCATTGGTTGCCACAACAGGGCAATTCAATTCTGCTGCTAGGGGAATGACCGAATGGATATAGTTACTTTCTCCCGCTCGGTTAGTACGTTGCAGCTCGATATAAAAACGATTCGGAAACACCTGCATCCAACGTTCAAGCTGATGCTTCGCTTGCAGCGTTTTATTGACGTGTAAATGCTTACCAATATCACCGTGTTGAGCGCCTGAAAGCGCAATGATGTCTTCTTGATGCTCTTCAACCCATGCCCGCTGTACAATCGGCCGGCCTTCAAACTGGCCTAATTGATATCCCTTGGAGATAATTTTAATAATATTTTTGTAACCATGATTTGTCATGGCTAACAAGGTGAGGCGATGGTTTTGCTCTAGCTCTCCATCGGCCTGAATAATCACGTCTGCACCGCAAATGGGTTTGATACCACTGCCCATTGCTCCCTTATAAAAACGCACAAAACCGCATAAATTGTTTTCGTCTGTTACGGCAACAGCAGGCATATTCAGTGACTCTGTTGCGCCAAGCAATGGTTTTATTTTTACTAAACCATCCACAAGTGAAAACTCGGTATGTAAGCGTAAATGGATAAATGAAGTGGTCACGTAACTACCTTAGCCTTTTTGTAAAATGCGTTTTACTGGTGCAAAACTTTGTCGGTGAATAGGCGAAATACCTAGCGTTTCTATTGCTGCCAAATGTTGTGCTGTTGGGTACCCTTTGTGCTTCTCTAAGCCGTATCCCGGATAACGTTCCGCCAGAGCAATAATTTCATTATCTCTTTCGACTTTCGCCAGTATGGATGCAGCCGAAATAGCAGCAACTCTATCGTCTCCTTTAACCACCGCTTCGGCAGGGCAAGGCAGGTTTTCAGGAATACGATTACCATCAATGAGTGCATGCTCTGCCATCACACTCAAACCACAAACCGCTCTTTGCATTGCTAACATGCTAGCATGAAGAATATTAAGTTGATCAATTTCAGCAACACTGGCACGAGCAATAGCAAACGCTAATGCTTTCTCTTTTATCTCATGAAAAAGCATAGCGCGCTTTTTTTCTGTCAGCTTTTTGGAGTCAGCCAGCCCTTCTATCGGGTTATTCGGATCAAGGATAACAGCCGCCGCCACTACATCACCGGCTAAAGGGCCTCGTCCTGCTTCATCCACACCGGCATATAATTGGCCAGTGTATTGTTTACTAGTAAAAGGACTAGTAAAAGGGTTGCTAGCAGAAGGCGCTAGAGGAACCGCAGGCGTTTTGTTGGTGGCACTTTTGTTAGTGACTCTTTTGCTAGTGACTCTTTTGCGCTTCATGGAGGAGGACTTCATGATGCGGTATTTGCCGTTTTACTTACCAGTTCAACAACCGCTTTTGCAGCTTGCTCTCCAGCGTTTTTACGTAGCGCTTTATGCAATTCAATATAGGTCTGCTTAAGGTGTGGCTGGTCGTTAAAGTCACGCCAACTATTGAGCAAATTGTCAGCCAAGGCCTCCGGTGTGGCATTGTTCTGAATAAGTTCTGGTACCAAAGGTGGATTCGGTGCTAATAAATTCGGTAACGCCACATAATCTACTGTCTGCATACGTGACATGATCGCATAGGTTAATGGCGCAAATCGATAAGCCACTACCATCGGACGTTTAACAAGCATAGCTTCAAGTGTTGCTGTACCCGAGGCAAGTAATATGGCATCTGCTGCCATCATTACTGTGCGAGATTGTCCATCAATAATATGTGTTGCAGGCAAGATTGAGGCAAATTCATCGATCGATAAACATTCTTCAATCTGTGTACGCCTTATGGCATTTGCCGCGGGAATAATAAAATGTGCCGCTGGGTATGCTTGCTTTATCAGCACCATTGCTTGAGCAAACAGCGGCATTAGACGACTAACTTCCCCTCCACGAGAACCGGGCAAGACAGCAAACACAGGCGTATCTTGCGCATAAAAATCGCTCGGTAGTGCTAAGTCCGTTTTGGCAGCAACTTGGTCTGTTTCTAAGTCAATGTGATCTGCTAACGTATGCCCCACACAGGTTACCGGAATCTCATGTTCATGATAGATATCCAGTTCAAAAGGAAATAATGCCAACATAAGGTCAACGGACTCTTTTATTTTGAAGATGCGCTTTTTACGCCAAGCCCATACCGAAGGACTAACGTAATGCACAGTTTTAATGCCAGCTTGTTTTAATTTACGCTCTAATGGTAAGTTGAAATCAGGAGAATCTATACCGATGAAGGCTTTTGGTGGGTTAGCTAGACATTGCTCTCGTAAACTTTTACGAATTCCTAACAACTCCCGTAAGCGACCTAAAACTTCAAACAAGCCCATAACAGACAGTCTGTCCATCGGCACAATTGAATCAAGCCCTTGAGCTTGCATTAAAGGCCCACCGATACCAACAAATTCTGCATTCGGGTCCAGTTTTTTTAAATGCGTTATTAAATTTGCCCCCAAAATGTCACCCGATGCTTCACCTGCAACAATGACATAATGATTCGTCCATTTATTCTTCTTCAAAACAAATAACCTTAATAAATTCTTGTATCGCCAGACCACGTTGGGAATAAAAAACCCCAGATCAGTCTGGGGTTTGCATTTTTATCAAACAATCAATTTATTGGTTTATCGAATGATACCACGTTTTGACTGCTTGATTGATTCAACAAAAAGCCTTACTTCATCCACATCCTGCACAAGACCTTGCTCAAGTTCTTGCACCGCGGCATCAAGTTTTAGCCCTTTCATATAGATATATTTGTATGCTTCACGCAACGCTCTGATAACCTGCTTATCCATGCCTCTTCTACGCATACCTTCAAAATTCATACCGTGAGCTTTTGCTGGGTCACCAGATACCATCACATATCTAGGTATATCTTTTGTCACCATGGATCCCATGCCACACATGCTAAAAGATGCAATCTGACAAAATTGGTGAATGCCTGTGTATCCACCAAGAATGACAGAATCACCAACAGTAACATGACCTGCAAGGGCAACGTAATTGGCAAGAATGTTATTATCGCCTACCACACAATCATGGCCGACATGACTACATGCCATAAATAAATTGCCACTTCCTATACGAGTAATACCTGTATCCTGCACAGTTCCTCTGTGTAAAGTGGCACTTTCTCGGATAACATTATTATCCCCTATTACCAGCTCGGTTGGCTCACCTTTGTATTTCTTATCTTGGTTTGCCTCACCAACCGATGCGAATTGAAATATCTCATTATTTTTACCAATGCGGGTATGGCCATTAATAACTACATGAGATTTTACTATTGTCCCTGCATCGATTCGCACATTCGGACCGATAACAGAAAATGGCCCTATTTCTACACTAGGGTCAATGTCTGCTTGCGGATCAACGATAGCGGTTGCATGAATAGTCACTACATTTTCCTATCTGCACACATAATAGTTGCTGAACACGCTAACTCACCATCCACAGTAGCTTTACAATCAAACTTCCAGATACCACGGCTTTCACGCACTATTTTTGCTTCTAGTTGCAATTGGTCTCCTGGCACAACTGGTCGTTTAAAACGTGTGTTGTCGGCACCGACAAAGTAATAAATCGAGCCGTCTTCAGGTGTTTTATCCATTGTTTTAAAGCCAAGAATTCCGGCTGCTTGCGCCATAGCTTCAATAATTAACACACCAGGCATGACTGGGTGATCAGGAAAGTGACCATTAAAGAAGGGTTCATTCACTGTTACATTTTTGTAGGCAACGATAGATTCACTAAGGTTTATTTCTACAACACGATCTACAAGTAAAAAAGGGTATCTATGCGGGAGATATCGACGAATCTCATTTACGTCTAACATTTAATCTTTGCCTTCTGTCTGTGTCAGTTTATTTACACTGACTTCTATAGTTGTAATTTGTTTTGCCATTTCATCTATTCTGCGCAGCCTTGCTGCTGAGCGACGCCACTTCTCTGTTGGCTCTAACCCTGTTCCGGAAGAATAAGACCCAGGTTTATCGATAGATTTACTTACCAGACTCATTGCGGTGATGTGGACATTATCAGTAATAGTTAAGTGACCAATAATACCAACGCCACCAGCAATAGTGCACCCAGCCCCTATCTGAGTACTCCCAGCAATCGCAGAGCAACCCGCGATCGCGCTATTATCTCCAATTATAACGTTATGAGCAATTTGTACTTGATTATCAATAATAACACCATTACCGATTCGTGTATCTTCAATCGCCCCACGATCAATGGTTGTATTCGCACCAATCTCTACTTTATTGCCAACGATAACAGCGCCAAGCTGCATGATTTTAGTCCACCCCTGTGCACTAGGAGCAAAACCAAAGCCGTCTGCGCCGATAACAGCCCCACTATGAAGTAGACAGTTATCGCCAATAATAACATCGTAATAAATTGTAACATTTGCTGCCAAACGACTGTTATTTCCAATACGAACATTAGCACCGACAACACTCGAAGCGCCAATTTCGACTTCATCGCCAAGAACAACACCTTTTTCTATGACAACATTGGGCCCAATACGAACATTTTCACCAAGAACAACGTCATCAGCTATAACGGCGCTATCATGAATTCCTGTCCATGTATGAGCTCTTTTGACAAATTTATGAGTTAGTTGGGCAAACGCTAAATAGGGGTTGGCAACAATAATGGCATTATTAACCAAGGGGGCATGTTCTGCTTGTCGCAGTAAAACAGCACCGGCTTGAGTACTGTCTAATTTATTGCGGTATTTTGGATTCGCTAAAAAACTCAAGGCACTGCCATCAGCATCATCAAGCGTACCCAGCTTTTCAATAAGATGGTCAGGATTACCAACTACTGAGCCATCAACAAATTGTGCTAGCTCCGATAAGGTAAAGGCCATCATTTTTCCTCATTCATTCTACGCGTCAATTCATTAGTGATATCTATATTTTCGGCAGTATACACACTAACTTGACGATTCAAGACCAAATCAATTTGTTTTTCTTTGATAATTTTTTCCAATAATTTTGAAGCTTTTTCGCGAAATTGCGCCAACAGTTGTTGCTCCATCTGTTGCGCTTGACGCTGTATATTTGCCATGGAGTTTCTTAATGCGGCGCGACGCTGGGCTAGTTCACGCTGACGACGCTCGAACTCTTCTTGGCTCAACGTCAGTTCATCTTGTTTTAACGTTGTTTCCATTTCTTGCAGCTCAGTTTGCTCTTGTTTAATTTGTTTATCTATTGCTGCTAATTGTTCTTGCGGCTTTTTTAAGGCCTCTTTGCCGGCATTACTTTGCAAAACAGCAACACGAAAGTCCAACACTGCAACATTAGTTGCCCATATGTTCATACTCAGTAACGATAAAAAACTAATAAGTAAAATACGCATGATTTATTACTCCATATAAATTAGAACGTTGTTCCCAACTGAAATTGGAAATTATCTAAATCGTCATCTTCTTGAGCGTTTAAAGCTCTTGCTAAATTAAACGATAGAGGGGCTATTGGTGTGACCCAAGTCCAATTAAGACCGAAGCTAAAACGAATTTCATCGCTATCGACACCCTCACTACAATTTGGGTTATCTGCTCGACAAACATCCGTAAAGACATTACCGGCATCCAAGAATAAAGACGTCCGTACCGATTTGTGATTTTCGACAAAAGGCATGGGGAAGATTAATTCCGCAGTTCCTGTTATCAATATATTCCCGCCCTGTGCAACAGGCGTTTCACTTGACGTGCTAGGGTAAGAGTTCAACGGCCCTAAAGAAGAGGCATCGAATCCTCTGACTGTGCCAACACCGCCTGCACGATAATATTCATAAAAAGGCAGTTCTTCAGAATCTGAATAGCTAAAGCCGTAACCTAAACGGGTTTTTAAACGGAATAACCACAAGTTTGAACCGGCCAAGTTCCAATATCTTTGTGAATTTAAGTTTATTTTGCCGTAAGTTTGATCGCTCAGTGAAGGTAAACTCAGGTTCAAACTCAATCGTGTAGAATAACCCGAGGTTGGCAAAATACCGCCTATCAGATCACGATCTGTCCAAGTAATATCAGCAAGTACATCATCAAAACTATCGCCGTTTGTGCTGATATAGTCGGCAATTTCATTGGAAGGATCACTGCCAATTTGCACAAGAGTTTCTTTCACTGTTGAACCGAACGATAAGCGCTGAGTATCGGATATGGGGTAACCAAATCGTACCGATGCCCCTGTTGTGTCGAGGCTAAAGTCTTGTGACGAATCGTTTTCGTCATCATCACGTTTGGTCTTTTTATAAAACAAATCAAAACCACGACTGACGCCATCGACGGTAAAATAAGGGTTGTCATACGATAAACGATAGTTATCGACATCTTCTGAAGAGCTAACATTAAAGGACAGTCGATTCCCTGTACCAAGGAAGTTTTGTTTTGACACACCTAGCCCTAAGACGGTACCACCAGCTTCTGAATAACCGATGCTTGCCTGAATGCTACCAGAAGGTTGCTCGTCAACCGTAACATCAATATCAACCAAGTCCGTCGTGCCAGCAACTGGCACAGTGTCAAGAGTAACAAGCCCAAAAAAACCTAATCGTTCTATACGGCGTTTAGAGGCTTGAATCTTGGCATGACTGGCTAACTGGCCTTCAAATTGGGTCATTTCTCGTCGTAAAACTTCATCTCTGGTTTCGCTGTTACCAGAAAAATTAATACGACGCACATAGACCTTATTGTTTGGAGTGATTTGGTAGATTAACTCGAGTTTATTATTGTCTTTCTTAATGGGCAAAATATTGACTCTAGCAAATAAATAGCCCTCGTTACCAAATAGTACCGATATATCTTCTACTGATTCTGTTGCCGATTTCCTTGAAAACACATCGCCTTTTTCTTGGTGTATCTGCGCCAAAATCTGCTCTTCTGGTAAAGTTAGCTTACCGTTTAAGTCAATTGACTCGATAGTATAAGGTTTTCCTTCTACTAGGTTGATAACAATGTAAACATGACGTTTATCGGCGGATAAACTGACTTGACTCGAGATAACTTCAAAGTCTAAATAACCTCGATCAAGGTAGAAGCTTTTTAACTTCTCAATATCCCCTTGGATTTTTGGTTTAGCATATTCATCGGCAGAACTAAATGGATTGAAATAACCCGTTTCTCTTGAGTCAAAGTTTTTCGTCAGTTCCTCATCATCAAAAATATGATTGCCAATAATATTGATATGTACAATTTTCGCTGTATCGCCTTCATCAATATTAATTGCTACTTCAACTCGATTTCGCGGCAAGGTTTTAATTTCAAAGTCTACTTTGGCGCTATAACGCCCTAAAGAATAGTATTGACGCTGTAACTCTTGCTGAATTTGATTAAGTGTCTCTGGTTTATAAAAATCTCCTACCTCAAGCCCTGATAGTTTTAAACCTCGTTCTAAATCTTCGGTTGGAATCAACTCATTCCCCTCAATGGTCAATAAACCAATTGAGGCGCGCTCCACTACTGAGAACGTTAAAACATTGTCTTCTTCATAGACTTGGATATCACTAAATGAGCCGGAGGCGAATAACCTTGAAATAGAATCATAAACTTGGCTGGAGTCATATGTTTCGCCAGCTTCAAAACCGATTAATTCAAACGCTCTTGCTGGCTGCATCTGTAGCAGGCCTTGTACTTTTACATCGCTGAGGGTTTTGGCAAAACTGTTTACACAGAACAAAAGCGTAAACAAAGCAAAAGAAAACTTCACTAACAACCTCTCTACAAACGGGCTATATCATTAAATATGGCAATTGCCATTAAGAAAAACAGCAGGCTGGCACCAATTCGATAAGCAAAAAATTGGACCTTTTCTGGTACAGGCTTACCTCTAACGGCTTCCAAAATATAGAAAACAAGATGACCGCCATCAAGCACGGGAATTGGCAGTAAATTCAGCACACCCAAGCTGATGCTTAGATAAGCTAGAAATTGTAAAAAGGATTGTAGACCTGATTCTGCTGAAGCACTGGCAACTTTGGCAATCGTAATTGGTCCAGAGAGATTATCAATTGAAATTAAACCTTGTAGCATTTTGGCGATTGAACCTAGCGTCAGGCTCATCATTTGCCCAGTCTTCTCTACGCCATAAATCAGTCCATCAATTGGGCCATATTCTACGGTACGATACCAAGACGAATCGAGCTTAACCGGGGCAACCATAATGCCGACATAACCTAATGCAATGCCGTCTTGTAATCTTTCCCTCGGCACTAAGTTGAGTCGTCGAGTTTCTTCTCCACGAATAATCGTTACATCGAGAGGTTTCAATGGATTTGTTTGTACTAAATCAACAAATTGACGCCAATCATCGATCGTTTGATTGTCTACACGCACAATTTTGTCACCTATTTGGAAGCCCGCTTCTAGCGCCGCACCATTTTCTATCAGATCGTCGATAATGGCAGGCATGGAAGGTTGTTTAATAGTCAAGCCAAATTGAGCGATTAGATTATTAGGCTCAGAACCAGACAACCAGTTTTGCAAGGTCACTGAATCTTCTATTGGTGTGGTAGATGCCCCTTGAGGTAGATAACGGATAGAAATGTCACCACTGGACCCTATCAAACTGGCTAAAGCTAGATTGACCTGTTGCCATGAATCAACTTGAATTCCGTTGATGGCTAATAACTCATCACCATCTGCAAGTCGTGTTTCCGCAATGGGAGAATCAGCAAGAGGTACACCAATTACGGGAGAAACTTGTTGAATGCCTTGCCAAGCAACTAACGCATACAACACCACTGCCAGTAAAAGATTGGCAATTGGACCTGCTGCAACAACAGCAATACGTTGCCATACATTTTTGTTGTTGAATGCTTGTGATTTTAACTCAGTAGGAACCTCGCCCTCTCTCTCGTCCAACATACGGACATACCCACCGAGAGGAATAAGTGCTAGCGTGAACTCAGTTCCCGCTTTATTAACATAGGTATAAATAGGTTTGCCAAAACCAACCGAAAAACGTAACACCTTTATGCCACAACGGCGGGCCACATAATAATGGCCAAATTCATGAAAAGTGATCAACACTCCAAGGGCAACAATTATGGCAAATACATTTTGAATCACAGATAGACCTTATGTTTGACTAAGTCATTAGCAGCTTTACGCGCTATCTTATCAGCTTCAAAGACAACATCTAAGCCTGTGACTGAATAAATTTCACTTTGTTCAAGCACCTGCGAATTTATCTCTGCAATATCCAAGAAACCAATTTGCCCTTTTAAGAAAGCGTCAACGGCTATTTCATTTGCTGCATTTAAACTAGCCATAGCACTCCCGCCAGCATACCAAGCATCTGCCGCCAAAGATAAATTAGGGAAACGTTCATAATCAGGTGCAAAAAAATCCAATTGCGCGATAGCCATCAAATCAAGTGGAGCAACATCCGCAGTGATGCGTTCAGGCCATGCCATGCCGTAAGCAATAGGCGTTCTCATATCAGGGTTGCCCATTTGCGCCAAAACAGAGCCATCCTTGTATGACACCATAGAGTGGACAATACTCTGCGGATGGATTACCACCTCAATGTCTTTTGGTTCGACATCAAACAACCAGCAGGCTTCAATCAGCTCCAAGCCTTTGTTCATAAGGGAAGCCGAATCAACAGAAATTTTTCGCCCCATAGACCAGTTTGGATGTTTGCATGCTTGCTCTGGTGTGACATGTGACATTTCCCGCTTCGATAGCTCTCGAAACGGTCCACCAGAAGCAGTAAGTAACACTTTTTCCACATGGTGTAACATCTCACCTCTAGCGCCTTCAGTGAATTGAGGCAAGCACTGATAAATTGCATTATGCTCGCTATCAATGGGTAGCAAGACTGCACCATGTTTTTCAACCTCTTGCATAAAAAGGCTGCCAGCCGTAACTAACGATTCTTTGTTGGCCAGTAAAATACGCTTACCGGTTCGAATCGCGGCCAAGGTCGGAGCAAGACCGGCAAAACCCATAATTGCAGCCATCACTTGGTCGACTTGAGGGTCTGCAGCGATATTAGACATAGCTTCAATGCCATAAGTAAACTCGATATCCATACCTAGACATTGGTTTTTTACTTGCTCGCAGGCAGACTCAGTCCCCATAACTACTCGAGCTGGTTGAAATTGATGGCAAATTTGCACCATCCTCTCAACATTAGAGTGGGCAGCCACAGCAAAGACACTAAAACGCTCTTCGTGCTGTCGAATAACATCTAAGGTACTCGTACCAATCGATCCTGTCGCCCCAAGAATACAAATGTTTTGTTTCATACAGGCAAACTCATAGCCAACCAAAAACAATCAGCAACAACACAAACAGAGGTGCCGCAGACATAACACTATCTAAACGATCCATTACACCACCATGGCCCGGTATAAGATGGCTCGAGTCTTTTAGTCCCTCATGTCGTTTAAACAGGCTTTCTGTTAAGTCTCCTAATACGGATACTGATGCGGTAATAAGACCAATAAAGGCTAACTGCAATGCAGTCTCTAGGGTGAACTCCTGATAAAAGGCAAAGACAGCCAAACCGATTTGCGTCACCAGAAGTCCACCGGCAACACCTTCCCACGATTTACCAGGGCTAACATGTCGAGCCAATTTATGTTTTCCAAACAGGCGCCCAAAACAATAAGCGCCTGTATCTGCGCCCCATATCACTCCCATTAAAACCAATAAATAAGTGAAAAAGTGTTCAGCCTGTCTTAGAACAACCAAGGCACTCCATGTTGTTAGGAGGATAACTAATCCAAATAGCAACCTAATGCCCGTGTGGCGCCAACTTTTTTCACTTGGATACACAGCAACCCAATACAAAGCCACTAGCCAAAAAATAGGTGCTAACCAAAGCGTTAATTGCTGTAGCTGAAAAATAGCAATACCGTAGGCCAGAGTTCCAACCATACCTGCAAATGCTATTCGTGGCTGTTGCCTTGTTAAGCCAGATAGTCGAGCCCACTCCCATGCAGCTAACACAGAAACTAGTCCCACAAACATTGCAAAACTTATTTCGCTAAGAAAAAGTACAGCAGAGATAAATATACAGGCCATAACAATGGCACTAAGAATTCTAGGTAAGAGCATAATTAACGACCACCATAGCGTCTTTGTCGTTGTTGAAATTCAGAAACGGCGAAATCAAAGTCGTCTTGATTAAAATCAGGCCATAGTACAGGCAGAAACACGAATTCAGAATAAGCAGCTTGCCATAGTAGAAAATTACTAATTCTTTGCTCCCCTGAGGTACGAATAACCACATCTGGGTCGGGTAAGTCCGATAGCTGTATATGTTTAGCAAGTGTTGATTCACTAATTTCATCTAACATCAATCGACCCGCGATCACCTGCTCACAAACCTGTTTTGTGGCTTCTGCAATATCCCAACGGCCACCATAATTTGCAGCCACAACTAATTGCAAACCATCATTGGTTACCGTTTCTTGCTCAGCCGCAGCAATTTGTTTTTGCAAACTCTCACTGAAACCTGAGATATCACCCATGATTCTCAGACGAATATTATGCCGATTCATGCGTTTAACTTCTTTTTTCAGCACTCGCATAAAAAGTGTCATTAAAGCATCAACTTCAGCACGAGGTCGTTTCCAGTTTTCACTGGAAAAGGCGAATAATGTTAGTACTTTGGTTTTACGCTTAACAGCAGCTTCCACAGTACGTCTTACCGCGGTTGCTCCTGCTTTATGACCCGCGACTCCTGGCAAATGCTTTTGCTTTGCCCAGCGATTATTACCATCCATAATAATCGCAATATGCGCAGGTTCATCGGTAGGCTTTGCATTGGTTTGTTCTGAATCAGCCAATTAGGTATATCCGTTCATGTAAAAAGAAAAATCCACGCTCTTTATGACAAAAGCGTGGACCATGATGTGCTTCATTTAAATTTCCATTAAGTCTTGTTCTTTCTTCCCTAAACGCTCTTCAATTTGTGCAATATATTTATCTGTTAGTTTTTGCACTTTATCCTGAGCTCGACGCTCTTCATCTTCTGACAACTCTTTATCCTTTACCAAATTCTTGAAGCTTGCATTCGCGTCACGGCGTATATTTCTAACCGAGATTCTGGCATTTTCCGCTTCTGCTTTTGCTTGTTTAAAGTAGTTTTTACGAGTCTCTTCTGTTAAAGCAGGCATTGGGATACGAATTAAACCACCAGTTGTTGATGGGTTAAGACCTAAATCAGATTTAAGTATGGCTTTTTCAATTTCTGGCACTAGGTTTTTCTCCCATGGGGAAATACCTAAAGTACGCGCATCTTCAACTGTGATATTTGCCACCTGACTCAAGGGCGTATCAGACCCATAATAGTCAATTCGAATGGGGTCAAGAATGCTCGGATGAGCACGACCTGTACGAATTTTTTTAAAGGCAGTTTCAACTGCCCCTATTGATTTTTCCATTCGCTCTTCAGCATCTTGCAAAATTTCATCAATCATAACGGCCTCACTTAATTACTGTACCTTCATTGCCACCAACAATTACGTTGATTAGCGCTCCTGGCTTATTCATGTTAAATACACGCACTGGCATATTGTGATCTCGTGTTAAACAAATTGCCGTTAAATCCATAACGCCGAGTTGTTTCTCTAACACTTCATCATAACTTAATACATCGTATTTGATTGCATTAGTATCTTTCATTGGGTCCGCAGAATAAACACCATCTACTTTTGTTGCTTTCAGGACGACATCTGCATCGATTTCAATACCTCGTAAACAAGCGGCAGAATCCGTGGTAAAAAATGGATTACCTGTTCCTGCAGAAAAAATAAGAACATCACCTTCTTTCATAAGGCGCATAGCTCGTCGACGATCATAAGGCTCAACAATACCTGTCATGGTAATAGCAGACATAACACGTGTGGTAATGTTAGCCCTTTCAAGCGCATCTCGCATAGCCAAAGCATTCATTACTGTGGCGAGCATTCCCATATGATCACCAGTAACCCGATCCATACCGGCTTCACTTAACGCTTGCCCCCGAAAGAGATTTCCGCCACCAATCACTATACCGACTTCAACACCAATACCACGAAGCTGACCTATTTCTAGTGCTATACGATTCAATACCTTAGGGTCAATACCAAACTTTTCATCTCCCATTAAAGCTTCCCCACTAAGCTTTAATAAAATGCGTTTATAATTGGCATTCTCTTTGATAGACATCTTAACCCTCCAGTAGTCGGTTTCTAAACAGTGCGTTATTTTCGTAAAAGCAGTTCTTTCAAAAAAAGAACCCAAAAAAAGCAGCGATCGCTGCTTTTTTGTATTGCTAATAAATGATTAGCCTTTTAACTGGGCTGCTACTTCAGCCGCAAAATCCGTTTCTTCTACTTCAATCCCTTCACCCACTTCCATACGAACAAAAGACGTAATTTCTGCACCAGCATCTTTCGCTAATTGGCCCACTTTAACTTCTGGATTTTTAACAAATGGTTGCTCAACAAGGCTGTTTTCCGCAAGGAATTTTTTCATCCGACCAACAATCATTTTGTCAACTATCTCTGCCGGTTTACCTGCCATGTCAGGTTGTGCACGAATGATTTCTTCTTCTTTCGTTAACACATCTTCAGGCATGTCTTCACCACGAACAACACGTGGAGAAACAGCCGCAACATGCATAGAGACATCTTTAGCTAACTCAGGATTGCCACCCTCTAATTGAGTTAATACTGCAATCTGACCATTCGCATGCACATAACCACCAACTAGGCCACCTTCAACAACAACCGCACGGCGTGGTGAGATGTTTTCACCAATTTTTTGTACTAACGCTTCGCGTGCATCACCAACTTCGCCAGCCAATAATGTTTCAATATTTGTTTCTTTTGTAGCAAAAACGACGTCAGCAACTTTTTCTGCAAATGCTAAGAAACCTTCATCGCGTGCTGCAAAATCTGTTTCTGAGTTGATTTCAACTAAGATAGCGTATGAATTGTCATCCGCAACACGCATAACCACTTTACCTTCAGCAGCAATACGACCTGCTTTTTTCGCCGCTTTCATGCCACTTGTTTTACGCAACTCTTCAATCGCTAATTCAATATCACCACCAGCTGCTGTCAGTGCTTTTTTACACTCCATCATACCTAGTGATGTACGCTCACGTAATTCTTTAACCATCGCTGCAGATACTGCTGCCATTTTGTATTTCCTCTCAATACCAATTCAAAATTTAAAAAAAGGGGCTAAGCCGCCCCCTTTTCAAACTAGGTGCAAGGCCTAAATTAGTTAGCTTCTGGCTCAGCAGCAGCTTCGTTTACTTCTACAAATTCGTCGGCACTGCCTGCTGAATTATTACGACCTTCAAGTACCGCATCAGCAAACGCAGTTACATACAACTGTACTGCACGAATTGCGTCGTCGTTCGCAGGAATAACATAATCAATGCCATCTGGATTACTGTTAGTATCGACAATACCGATTACAGGAATACCTAGTTTGTTTGCTTCTTTAATAGCAATACGCTCATGATCGACATCAACAACAAACAAGATATCTGGAAGACCACCCATGTCTTTAATACCACCCATAGAAAGCTCAAGTTTCTCAAGCTCACGAGTACGCATTAGGGCTTCTTTCTTAGTTAACTTTTCAAATGTACCGTCATTCATTTGTGTTTCAAGATCACGAAGACGCTTGATAGATGCACGGATTGTTTTGTAGTTAGTAAGCATACCACCCAACCAACGGTGGTTTACATATGGCATAGAAGCACGAGCGGCTTGCTCTTTAATTGTTTTAGACGCAGCACGCTTTGTGCCAACAAACAAAACTTTATTTTTGTTTTCTGCCATTTTTTGCACTAGTGCTAATGCTTCATTCAAAGCAGGAACAGTGTGCTCAAGGTTAATGATATGAATCTTGTTACGAGAACCAAAAATAAATGGGTTCATTTTTGGGTTCCAGTAACGTGTCTGGTGACCGAAGTGTGAACCTACTTGTAATAGGTCTCTCATTGAAACAACTGGCATAATATAAATCCTTACAATTTTGGGTTAACTATCACTTGCCAACCTAAAACCCCAGCCTTGTTATGATTTAAAGCAATCATTTGGCACCCTAGAAGCCTTAGTATTTTGTAGCAAGGTCGTTAGCATTAATGAATAAAATTCACTTTCTTATCTTAAAATTAGTTAAGATTCTTGAAAGCTGGCGTTTTATACCACAAACAATAAAAATGCGAAAGGGCTGATTATTTTTTTATGCCTTGATGGCGAAGCTAGCCTTATCTCATGTAGAATGTCCGCATTCAAATTATCCATCGTTTTGTAGAACAAAAACACAATTATGAGCAACGAAATCTTAAAACAAATACAAGAACTCACTTATAATGGGCGTCTTGACGTGCCTCAAGCAACACCAAAGCCAGCTGCGACACAGTTTACAGATCACGCCGATATTGAAGGAATGCGCACAGCAGGCAAGCTGGCTGCTGATGTGTTAAACATGCTATTACCATTCGTTGTCCCTGGTGTTACGACAAATGAATTAGATATCATTGCTCACAACTATATTGTGAAAGAGCAAGGCGCCATACCTGCACCATTAGATTATCACGGTTTCCCTAAGTCTATTTGCACCTCGGTTAATGATGTTATTTGTCATGGTATTCCCAATGATAAAAAGCTAAAAAAAGGCGATGTCGTTAACATTGATATCACTATTATTAAAGATGGCTATTATGGCGACACCAGTCGTATGTTTTTTGTTGGAGAACCCGCTCCACATGTGCAGCGTTTATGTCGAGTCACCCAAGAAAGCCTATATTTAGCGATTAAAATGGTAAAACCTGGTGTTCGTATTGGTGATATTGGTGCTGCTATTGCCGCTTATGCCCATAAACATAACTACTCTGTCGTTGAAGAATATTGTGGCCATGGCTTAGGAACAACCTTTCACGGTGAGCCTCAAGTCCCTCATTATGGTGTGGCCGGTACTGGCGTTGTGCTTGAGGAAGGTATGACATTTACTATTGAGCCTATGATCAATGCAGGTAAAAAAGACGTTAAGCATTCAGGTCAGGACAACTGGATTGCCAAGACCAAAGATGGCCGCCTTTCAGCACAATACGAACACTCTTTATTAGTGACAGCAGATGGCGTTGAAATATTAACATTACGTGAAGAAGAAACTGGATTAATTTGATCAACTTTCATCTCTTAACAAAGATTTTATAAGGCGTTGTATGAATTTTCCTGATATTTCGTTATTGCTTACCGAAACTGAGAGACAATCACTAAACCAAGCAGATTGTTCGATTCAGCCTTATAAGGTTCTTCTGGAAAAGAAACAGTCCGATTACAACCAGCTTTTTTCCCAAAACTACCCGATTGAGAAACTCGTTAAGGGATTGGCGGCTCTCATTGACGACATCCTAATCTCTGCATGGCAACAACATGGATTAAGTAACACACCAGATATAAGCCTAATTGCTGTGGGTGGTTATGGTCGAGGGGAATTGCATCCATATTCTGATATCGACATATTGATCTTAATTAATCAGGTCAATGACGCAACCCAAGCAAAGTTAGAATCCTTTATTACTTTTTTATGGGACATTAATCTGGATATTGGCCATAGCGTGCGCACACTAAAAGAGTGCATCACTATGGCAAAGGAAGACATTACTGTCATTACCAATCTATTAGAATCAAGGTTGTTATGTGGCGCTGAATCTATGATGACGGATCTACAGTCCGCAACCGACGTTAGCAAAATGTGGGATGGTAAGCGCTTCTACACAGCGAAAATAACAGAACAAAAACAACGCCACGATAAGTATCAAAACACAGCATACAACTTAGAACCTAACCTAAAAGAATGCCCCGGTGGTTTGCGTGATATGCAGGTAATTGATTGGGTCGCAAAACGTCACTTACAAGCAAACCGTTTGAGTGAGCTAGTCACGAAGGGGTTTTTACTTGAAGATGAATACAATAGATTGAAGACCGCCGTTGCACATATTTGGCGTATTCGTTGGGCATTGCACAGTGAGGCAAAACGCAAAGAAGATCGGCTTTTATTTGATCACCAGCGCAGTTTAGCCAGTGTATTCGGCTATCACGAAGAAGGCGGCAATTTAAAGCGTAATGTTGAGCGCTTTATGCAAACCTATTACCAAAGCGTTGCGAATATCCAACAATTGAATGACTTACTGCTACAGCATTTTGAAGAGTCATTTCTTGAAAATGACCAGCAGGCTGAAATCGAAGTCCTTAACGAGCGCTTTCAGATACATAATAAGCAACTTGAAGCACGCAGCCCTGACGTGTTTACCAAAACGCCTTCTGCCTTACTGGAAGCCTATGTAATTTTAGGCAATAGAGATGACATTACTGGCTTACGTGCCCACACAATGAGATTAATTCGCGACAATCTGAATTTGGTTGACGACGCTTTTCGTCATGATAAAACTAACACGGATCTTTTTTTAGATATCATTGCTAGTCCTTATCAGATGACATCCCAATTGCGAGCCATGAAACATATAGGTTTGCTAGGTAAGTATTTACCTGAGTTTGCTGCAATTATAGGCCAAATGCAGCATGATTTATTTCATATCTATACGGTTGATGCCCATACATTACAATTGATCGAGAACTTGCGTCGCCTCTGGTTGCCAGAATATAAACAAACCTTCCCAATTTCATCACAAGCTATTCGGCACCTCCCAAAAGTGGAAGTGCTTTACATTGCAGGTCTTTATCATGATATTGCCAAAGGTAGAGGTGGGGATCATTCTGAATTAGGTTGCATTGACGCCAGAGCATTTTGTGAACGGCATCACTTATCCAAACACGAAACAGAACTTATTGTTTGGTTGGTGAAAAACCATTTATTCATGTCCGTCACAGCACAGAGAAAAGACATTTCGGATCCTGATATTATTTTTGAATTTGCTCGTCATGTGAAAACCCAAGAAAGACTAGATCACTTGTTTATTCTTACTGTGGCAGATATCAATGCAACAAACCCAACTATGTGGAATAGTTGGCGAGCATCATTATTAAGACAACTGTATCTAGAAACAAAGCGAGCATTAAGACGTGGCCTTGACTCTCCTATTGATGCTGCCATGCAAAGCGATGAACATAAACAAAGGGCGTTGGAAATTTTAATTGAAAGACGCTCCGACTTTAGTGATGCAGAACGTGTTTGGGAAGAAATAGAAGAAGAGTATTTCACTCGCGCATCAGGTGAGGAAATTGCTTGGAATACTGAGCAAATTCTCAATCACAATACTGATGGCCCTCTCGTCGCAATCTCTCCTTTAGGTGGACGCAATGTTTCTGGGGCCAGCAAAATTTTTATTTATGCTCCTCTTAGCGACCATTTGTTTGCTGTTACTGCGGCCACATTAGAACAACTGGGCCTCACCATTCTTGACGCTCAAATTCACACAACGTCCAAAAATTACAGTTTAGACACCTTTATTGTGATGGATGACAGCAACACTGGCACCAGCTTATATTTGGATACTGACCGAATCGATCTTATCCAAAAAACCCTAATCGAACAGTTGGAAGCCCCTTCTTTGTTTGAAAGTCTTATACAGAGATATACCCCCAGAATTCTAAAGATTTTTAATGTTCCAGCTCGAGTCCATTTAACGAACACAGAGGAAGAAAGTTGGTCTAGGTTGGAAGTTATTGCGCCAGATCGTCCAGGTTTATTAGCCATGATTGGTCAGTTTTTGATGAACCAAAACATTGAGCTCCACAAGGCTAAGATTGCCACGCTCGGAGAGCGAGTCGAAGATACATTTTATATTACTGAAAAGAATGGCGATTTAATTATTGATCAAACAAGAATTGCCGAAATATGCCAACAATTAAAAGAGAAAATTGATCTTTTCTCTCAGGTAAATGATTAACGAGATAGTCATGAATCCATTAGTTAATAAATTACACCCTTATCCATTTGAGAAACTAGCACAATTACTAGCAGGCTTAACAACGAACCCAGAAAAAGAACTGATCAAGCTGACTGTTGGCGAACCGCAACACCCTGCTCCACAATTTGTTGTTGATACGTTAGTGGAACAAATTAAAGGGGTAGAAAAATACCCTGCAACAAAAGGCACAGAAGCACTACGCAAGGCGATTTCGAACTGGGCAAAGCAGCGTTTTAACCTTGAAAACTTAGACTCAGAGACACAAGTGTTGCCTGTCACAGGTACACGCGAAGCACTCTTTGCCATCACTCAGGCTTTGGTCGATAGCTCACAACCTGATGCACTTGTCGTCAGCCCCAATCCTTTTTATCAAATTTATGAAGGTGCTGCGCTACTAGCGGGGGCAAAATTGCATTTCCTTGCCAGCTCAGATGATGGCGATAACAAAATAGACTACCGACAAGTCAGCGATAGCATATGGCAAAAAGCACAGATTGTTTTTATCTGCTCGCCTAATAATCCAAATGGCTATGTCACCACACTGGCAGACTACCGAGTTCTACTAGAAAAATCTCGGCAGTTTGATTTTGTATTGGTAGCAGACGAGTGTTATTCAGAAATCTATTTTGATGAGTCCCAGAAACCGCTAGGGCTATTAGAAGCCTGCCAACAATTGGGCAACACTGACTATAAGAATTGCCTTGTGTTTCACTCTTTATCAAAACGTTCCAACCTACCTGGGTTACGTTCTGGCTTCACAGCGGGCGATGCAAACTTGATTCGCGCATTTCTGCTCTATCGCACCTATCACGGTTGCGCAATGTCATTACAAAATCAAGCGGCATCTGTACAGGCTTGGCAAGACGAAGAACATGTCATTGAAAATCGGCGTTTATATAAAGAAAAGTTTGACGCTGTTTTGGCTATTCTCAGCCCAGTTATGCCAATACACCAACCTCAAGCCGGTTTTTATCTATGGCCCAAGCTTGCTATGGACGATGAATTGTTTTGTCAACAATTGTACCAACAACAATCTGTTTTAGTATTGCCTGGCAGTTATTTGGCACGAGACATAAATGGTAGTAATCCAGCAAAAAATCATGTGCGCATGGCTTTAGTAGCAACCACTGACAACTGTGTTGAAGCAGCAAAACGCATTAGACAATTTATAGAAGAGAATTTATAGAAGACAATTCTTAGTTAGGCGTCAGGCGACACGCTCCTGACTCGCAAACAAATTTTACATATAACCTTTTATTGGAGATTTCATATGAGTAACCAGTTTTTCGCCTTAGGCTTAGGCGTTGGCGCAACAAACAAAGAAAATGAATGGCTAGAGGTGTTCTATCCAACGCCTGTTATTCATCCTGAAAAAAGCATGATTGATGCGATTTTAGAGAGCACGAATTACACTGGCGACAATGCCACAATCATATTAGATGAAAGCGACCTAAATCGCCTGCATATGGCACTTCTTAAAGCTGGCAATATAGAACAAGCCGAACTCGCTTCGCGCCTTAAAGCATCAAGTCAACCTATCGTTCTCTGCTTATTGGCAAATGACTTGGCGCCAACTAATCCTGTCGAAGTGTATTTAAAACTACAACTCATCTCTCACCGTTTAGTGAGACCTCATGGTACCGATTTAACAGGCATGTTCGGATTGCTTATTAATACGGCTTGGACCAGTGAAGGGCCGATTGATGTCAGAGAGTTGGCTGATCGTCAGTTAAGCGCACGTATGGAAGGAAAAACAATCGAAGTATTCAGTGTTGATAAATTTCCGAAAATGGCTAATTTTGTTGTTCCTTCTGGTATCCGTATTGGTAACGCGGCACGCATTCGTCTAGGCGCACACTTAGGTGAAGGCACAACAGTTATGCATGAAGGTTTCTGTAACTTTAATGCTGGTACACTAGGTAACAGTATGGTTGAAGGTCGTATCTCTGCGGGTGTGGTAATAGGCGAAGGGACGGACCTAGGTGCAGGTTGCTCAACTATGGGAACGCTATCTGGCGGCGGTAATATTGTCATCGGTGTTGGTGAGAAGTGTTTAGTTGGCGCCAATGCCGGTATTGGCATCGCTTTAGGTGATCGCTGCACTGTTGAAGCAGGCCTTTATATTACTGCGGGTCAAAAAATCCTTGTTAGAGATGAAAATGGTAATAAGGTAGCAACAGTGAAAGGTAGAGAGCTATCAGGCAAATCAGATTTACTTTTCATTCGTAACTCTGAAACTGGCGCCGTTGAGTGTCGAACCAACAAAGCAGCCATTGCGCTAAATGCAGAGCTACATGCCAACGACTAACTAATCTTTTTCAAAGTATGTCTTGCTTATATTTTTCCCCTAGCAGGACATACTTTGTCTTACAGAGTAGAAATAATGACAGTAATTTACGGTATAAAAAATTGCGACACCATGAAAAAAGCCATGGCATGGTTAACAGAAAGCGCTATTGAGTTTGACTTTCACGATTATAAAAAAAGCGGTATTGACCAAGAGCTAGTCAAACAGTGGTTAGCAGAGTTTGGTTGGGAACAAGTCATCAATAAGCGTGGCACTACATGGCGTAACCTACCAGAAGATACTAAAACCAATATGAACAATGAGGCTGCTTTGGCCTGTATTAATGAAAACCCGTCGATTATCAAACGACCCTTCTTAGTGCATAACGAGCAGACACTTATTGGTTTTAATACAAACACTTATAGACAACTATTTGATTTGTAAGCAAGTCTTTAGATAGAGAGTGATTTTATGGGCAAGTGAACAAATTAAAAATGACACTTGCCCATCGAGTAGAAATATTAAGGTAGTATAATGGGAGCAGAGTTACAGTGATCTGGTGTGTTTGAATAACTGGCGTAAGGCTCTCTCGTACACAATGTCACCGCTGGGATCGAGTTAGAACCTTCATCATCAGAGATAATTACTGGCACATACTGGTTTTGAGCACCGGTACTACGACTATATTGCGACTGCGAATTAACGCCATATGGGTTACAAGCCGCTAATAAAAATACGGCACAAAACAAAACACAAGCAGACTTCATTATAAATTCTCCATTAACGAAATGGCTTAATCGTAAAATAAGTCTAAAGATAGCAAAAACACCAACACAAGGTAAAGTAAAGGTACTCAATGACTCTTTTATCTCCTACTTTAGAACTGGCATTTGACTTAATATCTCGACCATCGGTGACACCTGAAGATGCAGGCTGTCAGGATGTCATGATCAAACGACTCGAAAAAATCGGCTTTTCCGTAGAAAAAATGCCATTTGGCGATGTCAAAAACTTTTACGCTAAGCGCGGAAAAAGTGGCCCTAACATTTGTTTTGCTGGACACACAGATGTTGTTCCTACAGGTCCAGAAGCTAATTGGAAAGTTCCACCTTTTTCACCTCAGATTATTGATGGTTACTTATACGGACGCGGAGCCGCGGATATGAAAGGCAGTCTAGCGGCTATGATCACTGCTGTTGAAGAGTTTGTCTTAGCTAATCCTGATCATGATGGACAAATATCCTTTCTTATTACCAGTGATGAAGAAGGCCCTTTTGTTGACGGTACAACTCGTGTTGTCGACAAGCTTATGGAGCGCGGTGAAAAGGTGGATTGGTGTATTGTTGGTGAGCCATCAAGTACTAATACATTGGGAGACATTATAAAAAATGGGCGCCGAGGTTCATTCAGCGGAGACCTCACTATCTATGGAAAACAAGGCCATGTAGCTTACCCACACTTAGCCATTAATCCCATCCATTTATCAGTGCCGGCAATTACTGAATTAACAAACACTCATTGGGATGATGGTAATGAGTTTTTTCCTCCAACCAGTTTTCAAGTATCAAACATCAATGCTGGTACTGGTGCTACCAATGTCGTGCCTGGTACGTTGCATACCCAATTTAACCTTCGCTTCTCTTCTGAATTAAATTTTGCAGCGATTAAAGAAAAAATCATTCAGGTTTTAGACAAACACCAGCTTAACTATGACATCCAATGGACTTACAACGGTGAGCCGTTTTTAACTCGCCCGGGAAAATTAGTGGATGCCATTACTCTCGCTGTAGAACAGACTGCGAATATTACTCCTGAGTTATCCACTTCAGGTGGCACCTCTGATGGTCGCTTTATTGCGAAACTTGGAACTCAGGTGGTTGAACTAGGCCCTGTTAATGCCACCATTCATCAGGTAAATGAATCTGTTGAAGCAGAAAGTCTCAATCAATTAGCTATTATTTATCAGAGAACATTGGAAAACCTATTTCTTAATAATACGTTAACAAAATAACATTTTAGGCCATGAAACTAAAAAACAAGCTGCACAAATTAGCGCTCAAGTTAGGCAATAATCCTAAATTGGCCTTTGCTCGCCTATTACAAGGAGGGCTAATTTTTTTATTTGGTAGCCTGATTTTGATACTTTCTGAACGGGTTATTGTTGAGTCGATTCAGCAAGAACTCATGGCAACATTGGGCATTATTATTGCTGGAATAGGCGTTTTAGTGGCATTAGTAGGTTACTTGTCTATGAGTATTTTCCGCCTATATCATATTATCAATACTAAGGATTAAATGATGGCACAGCCTGATATTGAGATATATCTACTTTCTTGTCCCACTGATAGAATACTTGACTGGCTAAAGCAGCACTTTAGTATAATCAGCCAAAAGCAGGTTGATGCGGATTTACTGCAATTGACATTGGCTAATCAACATCATCAGATTGATGCTCAAATTCTAGAGCAAGCAGGCGGTAAACGCTTTACTTCAGTTTGGATCAATTCAGATCAAACGCCATGGAAGACAGATATTGATTGTGCTAGAAACGCATTCGCAACGTTAGATTGCGAAGTACGTTGTTGTCACTCCGGCTGGCAAGAAGACAGCGATGAAGACCCAGATTTGTGGTGGCGCATTAACAAATACGAAGAAGGTCCATTTATTTGGAACTAATCAGATTGCAAAACAGTCTGTACAGACAATTTAGAGACAGTTTACAGAGAAAATTCTAATGCAAATTACATTACTTAAAGGCAAGTTACACATGGCTTGCGTTACTCAAGCCGAGTTGTGGTATGACGGCTCCTGTGCCATTGATAGTGATTTAGTAAAACTTGCTGGTTTAAGAGAGTTTGAAAAAATTGATATTTACAATGTCAGCAATGGCGAACGTTTTCACACCTATGTCATTCTTGCCGAAGCAGGCTCTGGCACAATTTCCATGAATGGCGCCGCGGCTAGACGCGTTCAAGTGGGTGATCGCATCATTATTGCAGCCTATGGGACAATGGAAGAAAGTGAAGCCGATGGCTTCAAGCCATCGCTTGTTTACTTAAATGAAGACAATTCAATCGATCGAACAACGAATACCATTCCAGTTCAAACAGATTAACGTGCCCTTACTTTATCATCCCTATCCACTGCAATTACAATCTTCAAATAAGACACTCTACTCTTTAGCAAACAGTTGAGTGTCTCTATCTTGAAATGCCTTAAATTCTATTGCATTGCCCGATGGATCAGAGAAAAACATGGTAGCCTGTTCACCAATTTCCCCTTCAAATCGGACATAAGGCTCAATGATAAAGTGATCAATAAAGCTCTGTACTCGTGTGGCCAGTGTGCGCCATTCATCCAACGTTAGTACCACACCAAAGTGAGGAACAGGCACACCGTGGCCATCTACACCATTATTGATGCTAGCCACTTTGCCATCGATTCCTAATGCTGGGTTGCAATGCACAACTAACTGATGACCAAACATATTAAAATCAATCCACTGATCTGAGCTGCGTCCTTCGGCAAACCCCATTTTTTCTCCATAAAAGTTGCGTGCTTCGTCAAGATTACGCACCTGTATTGCCAAATGAAATGGCGATAAATTTGTATTGTTAGCCATTCAATATCCTCCACAAAAAAGTATTTCACTAAAGAAAGTTAGTTTAGTCTTCAAACTTAGCCACAGAGAGACGCTGGCGATTTACTTTTAACTGAGTCACATCTGGACGTGAGTAATGGCCAGATACATCAAAGTTTTGTCTTTCTTCACGTACCTTTTTATGGTCAATATCCGCAATAATTAATGCCTCAATGCCTACTACAGGCTCGATAATCGCTTTGCCATCAGGCGCAATAATAGTGCTACCACCATTTGCTAATACAGAAGGGGCATTAGCAAGAATTTCATCCAATGATAACGTCTCTGCTGGGAAGTCTTCTGCCCGCATTAAGCTGCTACAGGCAATAACATAACTACGGGCTTCTTTGGCAATAAAAAAGGGAATATCTTGAGTGTTATGCAGTCCACCGGGCCAAACACTAACATGCAGATCTTCTCCTTGAGCATACAAAGACGCTCTCACTAAAGGCATCCAGTTTTCATAGCAATTTAGGCCGCCCACTTTAAAGGCTGATAAATCATGTACAACTAAACCATGACCGTCTCCTGGGGCCCAAGACAGCCTTTCTTCATACGTCGGCTGTAATTTTCGGTGCACCGAAGCAATACAACCTGTTTTATCGATATAAACCAAAGAGCAATACAAACTATGGCTGCCACGATCAGGCGCTTTTTCCATGATCCCTACATACATTGCCATGCTTTTTTGAGCAGCTAAGTCACAAAGTGGCTTTAAGTCCCCTCTTTCAATAACAACACCTTGATCTAAATAGTGGGCATGTATTGCTTTTTGTTTTGGATCATTGAACCTTGCCCCATCGGTATTTTCTAGCCAAAACGGATAACCAGGCACCAAAGCCTCACCAAAAACTAATAAGTCACAACCTTGATTAGCCGCCAAATGCGCTGTCTCTAATACTTTTTTTAAGGTGGCATTACGCTGTAGCCAAACAGGGGCAATTTGTGCCATAGCCACGGTAAGTCGATCTTCTTCACGGATAACTTCTGTTGTTTCTGAGCGGATAATTTCCATACAAAGTACCTCTTAGGGTAAGGAAGCAACTATAGCTGCAAATGAATTTTGACTAATCCATACGATACAAGAATAAAAAAACCCAAACTAGTAAATAGTTTGGGTTTTCATATATACCATGTTTAGGCTACAAGTTGTTCTATAAAACAGCCAAAGCTGCTTCATAATCCGGCTCATCTGCTGTTTCTGCAACCTGTTGAGTGAAAATGACTTGTCCATTTTCATCAATAACAACTAACGCCCGTGACAATAACCCTGTTAAAGGCCCTGAACTAAAAGCAACACCATAGTCATCACCAAAAGTGCTGCGGAAGCTTGAGCCAGTTGCAACATTGTCAATTCCCTCTGCGCCACAAAATCTTGCCGCAGCAAAGGGTAAATCGGCTGACACGCACAAAATAGCAGCATTATGCTGTGCCGCTGTTTCATTAAATTTGCGTACAGAGGTGGCACAAGTTGGCGTATCGATAGACGGGAATATATTTAGAACGAGCTTCTTACCACGGTAATCCGCTAATTTTGTTACAGAAAGATCTGTTTTTATGAGTTCAAATTCCAACGCTTGTGTACCTACGCTTGGTAGAGCACCGACTGTATTAAATTCTGTACCTTTTAAAGTCACTGTTGCCATTGTGGTAAATCCTTATGTTATGAGGCATTAATTAACGAATGATCGAAACGTTCTCAGCTTGTTTCCCTTTTTCGCCTTCGGTTACATAAAAGCGAACTTGCTGACCTTCAATTAAAAAGCGGCGACCACGGCCACGTATTGCACGATAATGAACAAAAACATCTTCGTCATTATCTCTTGTTAGAAAACCAAAACCTTTAGAAGAGTTAAACCACTTTACAGTACCCAACTCACGGTCATCGTCTTCATTTTCTGTGTCATAACGAGACGCATTACCACCCTTGCTTAATAAAGCGCCTAAATACACAGCAATAAAAAAGAAGACGAAATAAACAATAAAATTAGTACCGATTTCTTGTTGCAACACAGCCGCAAGTAGTAATGGTGCAACTAATGAAATAATTAAACTAGCAATAGCAGCACGTAACGAAAAAATGGCAGCAACAACAGAACCGCCGTTATTGTTATTATGATATTTACTCATAGAAATAATCTCTTTAAAAATGAATTAGAACGCCGCACATCATAAATAATGATATTAAGGAGAGACTGAATCGCTCTATTTAGATCGACCTGCACTCTACCCTAAGCGCGGTAAAAATATAAAAACAAAAAACCGTGTCATTAATTACTGAGAAATGACTGTTTTTGCATAAAAACAAAGTAGCTTTTAAAGAAGAATAGGCCCTATAATCACCGCCATTTCTTGATGGTTTTTTATTGCCATAAAGGCGGTAGTTACAGAATACTTACTACTATTAAAAGCCATTTTTTAACTTTGTAAGACTAACATATAGACCATAGTAATGAATACTAATGAAATCAAAGATCGCCTTAACGAATTGGAATTTAAAGTGGCTTATCAGGAAGACATGATTGATAGCCTAAACCAAAGCCTTGCGGCGCAACAACAGGACCTTCTGATGCTACAAGAACAATTACAACTTCTAGGTAAGATGCTTGAATCGTATCGTACTCAACAAGCAACAATAGATAATCAACCTCCTCCTCATTACTAAAAAAGTCGCTAATAAATTCATAGGTGTTCGTGTAAATGATAGCTATTTATTCTAGCTCTAGTGATTTTAATACATAAATATCAAAGCGGCCTGCTTTCCCAAGCAGTTGATAGGTTGGTTTCTGATTATTGAGATAAGGAGCGGATTTTGGCCGTTTTACCACGACTCGGTAGTTTGCCAACGATAGCGCAAGAGGCAAAAGTTGATCAGCATCGTCGTCATGCCCAATAAGGTCTCGAAAAAATGCCATTTCTTTTTTTACTGCCGCACTTTTATCCGCATGAGGGTACATAGGATCCAGATAAACCACGTCTGCTTTTTCTCCGCCACGAGCTTGATACTCGCTTAGCGTTGTGCCAGCTAACGCCATTTTGCTAATGATGGGGTGGGTTTCTTCATCATTGGCTGCCTGTTCTAGACCTGATTGTAACAAAACGCGTACGAAGGGTACTCTTTCAAACATATGCACTTGGCAGCCTAAACTCGCTAGAACAAAAGCATCACGACCTAACCCTGCAGTTGCGTCCAACACTCGTAAGCCTGACTTTTTATGAATACCTACTGCTTTTGCAATATCTTGACTTTTACCACCGCCAAATTTACGCCGATGGGCCGCAGCACCATTCACAAAGTTAACAGTAACAGGGGCTGGTGCGCCTTTGCCGGTTTTAGCAATCGCGATGCTTGTCGTATCCACCAGCAACAGATAGTCATAGTCGCTTACTTGTTTTAGTGTTTTTTCAAGAAAATAGTTAGGTAAGCCAAGTTGTTGCAGCATGTCTGTTAACACAGCTGAGTGAGAGTGACATTTTTCTAAAAAACAAACGGCTAAAGAACAGTTCATGGAATACTGTTAGTTGAAATGGTAGGGAAAGAGTAGTTTGCCAAATACTTGATTCATCAAATAGAGGCTCAATGAAAAATCAGGCGAAGACATCGACACCCATTAGATAGTTTCTAGGATTATCTGCTGCCAATGATTGGGTCATGGTGTAACTATCAATAGCTTCTTGAGCAAGGCGATCTAAACCTTCAACCTTGTTAAAACGACTAGCCTGCTCCTTTGCTGCTTGCTCGAAGTGCGAAAGAGGGCTAGTTGGTAAAGCAAATGTTTCCTGTGGCCTTTCTTCGTTAACAGGCACGATTGCCCTAGACGGCAATCTATGTACATTAGAATGTATCGCAACATTGGGGTTAATTTGCATCATGGTTCCATTCGTTCTGTAAAAATGCGTTCTGTATAAAGTGCGTTCTCAAAAGGTCGTTTTGAAAAAAATCTATCATAGATAGACTAATCCTAGTAAGAAAAAACCTAATAATAAACGATATATGAGAAAAACCGTAAAACCAATACTGTTCAGCCATTTCAAGAAAAAATAAATACATACATAGGCACTTATCATAGAAAGAGCAGTACCGACAATTATGGCTCCCCAGTCTACAGTTACATCAGATGTAATAAGATGACCCAACTTATAAAATGCCGCTAGGCTAATCAGAGGAATAGATAACAAAAAAGAAAAACGGGCTGCAACCTCACGTTTAAAACCTAAAAAAAGTGCCATTGTCATGGTTACGCCTGAGCGTGACGTGCCTGGTATCAGTGCAACGGCTTGAGAAAGACCAATTAGTAAACTGGTTGATTTAGATAACTCGTTAATGCTCTTACTGGCTTTAAAAAATTTATCAGCAATCCAAAGCAAAATACCAAAAACAATTGTCATCCAAGCGATTACTTCAACTGAGCGTAAGTGTGTTTCGATAAAGCCCATAAAAAGATAACCCGCAAGTCCTGCTGGGATTGTGGCAATAATGATATACCATCCCAACATGCACTTTTCATCTTTGGCTTGTTCAGATTTTGGATCAAGCACAGAGAGACACCAAGACTTACCGATACTAAACGTATCTTGATAAAAATAGGAAACGACGGCAATTAAGGTGCCAAAGTGAACCGCCACATCAAACGCCAAACCTTGATCTGGCCAGTTAAAAAGCTGCGCGGGTAAAATTAAATGGGCTGAGCTAGAAACAGGTAAGAACTCGGTTAACCCTTGGATAAGAGCAAGCAATACAATTTGATACCACAACATATTTTAGCGTTTCCCTATTTTGGGTGGCTGTTTCTCCCAACTTATTTCATCGCGTAGATAGACTGGGATCGCCTCATGCGCTGTAACATACTCTTGTTTATCCCACGCAATTTTGGCGAGATCAGCGATACAATGTGCACTTGGCTCTCGCGTTTCAAGCACATACTCCGCAGGCTTTGGTAAGTTACTCTCTAATAGTTGACGATAACGCCAGCCTGAGCCAATACCTTGGTACGCGATAGAAAATGTTGGTAGTGCTTCTGGTTTAACAACTTTTTCTGGCTCTGTAAGGTTAACAAAACCATTTTTCTGAGAGATATGATAACCGCCTAGGTAGATTTCGCCCATTCGGGCATCCAATGCAGCAAGCCAGTTTTCCGCCCCTGTTTTTTTAAAACCATCCAGAGCCATCGCCATTAACGTCGATACAGGGATAACGGGTAAATTCGCACCATAGGCTAAACCTTGCACAACTCCAGCCGCAATCCGTAAACCAGTAAATGAGCCTGGCCCCCGACCAAAAGCAACAGCGTCAAGTTGCGCGACACTTAAGCTCGCTTGGCTAAGCATTTGTTCTATCATGGGGAGAATCAGTGCATTGTGCTGACGAGGAGCGAAACGAAAATCTTCCATCGTTACCCCATCAACATGTAGCGCCACAGAACAGGCTTGGGTAGAGGTATCTACTGCCAGAATTGCACTCATACTACTAGGCTTGTAAGGCTGTTAATAAGGTTTTTTTAATATCGTTTAAATCGCCAACACCATTTACTTTGATGTATTTAGGAGGATTGGCCAGTGTTTGAGAACCATTATAGTAATCAATCAGTGGCGCTGTTTGCTCATGGTAAACGTTCAAACGATTTCTTACTGTGGCTTCAGTGTCATCGTCTCGTTGAATCAGATCTTCCCCTGTTTCATCGTCTTTACCAGCAACTTTAGGTGGGTTATAAATCACGTGATAAATACGGCCTGACGTAGGATGCACACGTCGTCCACTTAAACGCTGCACAATTTCCTCATCATCAACATCAATTTCTACCACATAATCAATATCAATACCGGCGTCCTGTAACGCATCCGCTTGAGGAATTGTCCGAGGAAAGCCGTCGAATAAAGCACCTTTCTCACAATCTGCTTCTTGTAAGCGTTCTTTCACCAGACCAATAATAATATCGTCGGACACAAGTTGTCCTGCATCAATGACGCTTTTGGCTTTTATACCAAGTTCTGTTCCTTCTTTGATGGCCGCTCTTAGCATGTCCCCAGTTGAGATTTGTGGAATGCCAAATTCTTCTCTAATAAATTGTGCTTGTGTTCCTTTACCGGCACCAGGTGCGCCCAATAAAATAACTCTCATTCACTTTCTCCTATAAATATAATCGCATAAATTGGTTGATTATCGCGGTCTTACAGCGGGAAACATTTCACCTTAAACAGACACCTGCCGCTGACAGTTTTTTCAACTGCTAAAAAACAAAATGGTTGCCAAGGATACCCAAGCAACCATTCAATATGCAAATGAACTAGCGGATAATTTGCTCTAATTTAGAGAAAATTAAAGAAACCACGACTTATCGTCAAAAAGTTCGTCTAAATATCTTCAAGTCAATTCCTTTGTTTGTACTTTTCTTACCCTGTATTTTGCATACCACTGGCAATGCCTGCCATGGTAATCATAAGTGCTTTATCCACTTTATTGTTATCAGACGATAGTCTACTCCGATAAAGCAACTCGGCTTGTAAATAATGTAAAGGGTCAATGTATGGATTACGTACATCAATAGACTGGCGAATTGTTTTATTGTCCTCAATAAGACGCTCTTGTTGCTTTAAGGTCATAACCAATTTACTGACTTTTTGCAGTTTACTTCGTAGTAAACGTCCTAAAGGCATTAACTCTTCAGAGACTAAACGCTTCTCATAATATTCGGCGATTTCTGGTTCTGCTTTTGCGAGCACCATATCTAGCATGTCCAAATAGGTGGAGAAAAAAGGCCACTCGTCTCGCATACTACGAAGTTTTTCTAAATGCCCTGATGACATTGCTTGCTCTAACGCCTCCTCAGCCCCTAGCCACGCAGGTAACATTAGACGAATCTGCATCCACGCAAAAATCCACGGTATCGCCCGTAAGCTCTCTACACCACCATCACTACGCCGTCTTGCTGGACGCGATCCCAAAGGCAATTTGGCTAGTTCTTGCTCTGGTGTTGTCGCTCGGAAGTAGGCAACAAAGTCTTCATGGCATCGTACAATGGATCGGTATTGGTTCATGCCAATTTCGGCCATTTCATCCATTAGCGCTCGCCATTCGTCTTTAGGTTTTGCCGCTGGCATTAAGGTGGCTTCTAATACCGCAGAGCAATACAGTTCTAATGAACGTACAGCAATATCAGGAATACCAAACTTAAACCGAATCATTTCCCCTTGCTCTGTTACTCGAATCGAGCCGTTCACCGATCCAGGAGGCTGAGACAAAATCGCAACGTGAGCTGGACCACCACCTCGACCTACAGTACCACCACGACCGTGAAACAGAGTTAGGCGCACTCCGTGTTTATTACAAAGCTCTGTTAAGGATTCTTGCGCTCGGTATTGCCCCCATGTAGCTGCAATCTGGCCTGCGTCTTTTGCAGAGTCAGAATAGCCAATCATTACTTCTTGTTGTCCGTTGATGTAGGCTTTATACCAGGGCATGGAGAGTAATTGTTCTATCGTCGGTTCAGCATTATTTAAGTCTGCCAAGGTTTCGAATAGCGGCACGATTCTCATGTTTTCTTCAACGCCACTTTCTTGTAAAAAGAGCGCCACAGCTAACACATCTGATGGTGCACTTGCCATAGAAATAATGTAAGAACCAAATGAGCTAGGTTCGCCGTTGGCGATGGTTTTAAATGTATCTAAGACTTCTTGGACATCAGCTTCGGCCTGCCAGTCATTTGGAATCAAGGGGCGTTTGGAATTAAGTTCCGCTAACAAGAAGGCTTGTCGTGAAGCTTCATCCCACTCGGCATAATCTCCCATGCCGTAAAAGCGAGTAATTGCTGATAAGGCTTCAATGTGTCTTGAGGCATCTTGGCGTACATCAAGTTTTACTAAATTGAGCCCAAAGGTGGCAACTCGACGAATTAAGTCAAGTAACGAACCATTAGCAATAACCTTCATACCGCTATCAATTAGGGAGTTGTAGCAAAGTACTAAATCATCATGCAAAACACGGCTATCTAGTAAGATATCTTGTGAAGGTGCATTTTGACCGTCCAAGTTCGCTTTTGCCCATGTTCTAGTGGCTAACATTTTTTGCTCTAATGTTCGCAAAATTTCTCGGTAGGGTTGAGAGCTGTCACCGACTCTTGCACGCAATTCGTCATTGCATTGGGACATTGAAAATTCGGAACGTAATAGTCTTAAATCTTTAATATAAAGATCGGCAGCCATCCAACGGGCTAATAGACTGACTTCTCTTGTAACTTTTGCGGTCACATTTGGGTTACCGTCCCTGTCGCCGCCCATCCATGTTGCGAATTTTACTGGCGCTAAGTCCAGAGGCAACAAAGTTGAATTGGTGTATTTGCTAAACTGTTGATCTAGTTGGCGGAAAAAACGAGGAATGGCCTCCCAAAGTGATTGTTCAATCACAGCAAAACCCCATTTTGCTTCGTCAACAGGGGTGGGCCTTTCGTCACGAATTTCATCGGTGTGCCATGCTTGGGTAATGATTTCTTTCAAGCGGCGAATGTGCTTTTCTTCTTCTAAAGGCAAAATATTGTCTTTATCGAGCGCTTCAAGCTCAGACGAAATATTATCGTACTTGCGAATGAGGGAGCGCCTTACCACTTCTGTCGGATGTGCGGTCAACACCAGATCGATAGATTGTTCTGCTAGAGTAGCGAGTATTTCTTCTTCTGATCGACCGGCTTTTCCCAATCGCTCTAGCAAATCACCGATCGGATTGTGGTAAACACCAAGACTTTCGTTAGTGCGGCGTCGATGAACTCTATGGTACTGCTCCGCAATATTGGATAAGTTTAAAAACTGGTTGAATGCTCTTGAAACTGGGACAATTTCATCATCATTCAATTTGGAGAGCGCTTCGATTAAAGCCGTTGGGTCACCACTTTGGCGACCTTCTTTAGACAGCATGCGGATGTTTTCAATGTTATCAAGCACTGGCTGTCCTAGATGATTTTTAATGGTTTCGCCTAAACAGTCCCCTAGCAAACGTACGTTCTCTCGTAATAGTGCCTGACGATCACTCATCTTTTGCTCTCCTCTCTTATTCTGGCCTATCTCTTTGTCATCGCGATTATAGATAGATGTTTGTGTCTTGTTGCAATTTTTTTGCGTTTATAGCCCTGTGTTTTTTATAAGCCTTCTGCTTTTATAAACCTTCTGCTTTGGCTTGTTCCCAATATTGGTCTAATTCTGTTAGATCACAGTCTTGCAGTTTTTTATGCTGTGCATTGAGTATGGCTTCTATTCTGGTAAAACGTCGGCGAAATTTTTGATTAGTTTGACTAACTGCTTGTTCAGGGTTCACCTTTAAATGTCGGGCTACATTTGCCATAGCAAATAACAAATCCCCAAGTTCTTCTTGTATATGTTGTGAGTTATTCTCGCCTATGGCTTGCTCAAGCTCATCAAGCTCTTCTCTGATTTTAGCAAAGACGGGGGCGATATCAGGCCAATCAAATCCGACTTCAGCCGCTTTTTTTTGCAGTTTAACTGCGACTTGCATGGGGGGCATACTAGCAGAAACGTCATCTAACCACCCTGCCCTTACGCTGTTTTTTACTTTTCCCTCACGTTTTGCTTGCTGCGCTTTTTCCTTTTGTTTAATGAACTGCCACTGTTGCTCAATTTCGGCCGTGGTTAGATTGGAAGGTGTACCAAAACTTTCAAGCGTACCATCAGGAAAAACATGCGGATGGCGGCGCAGCATTTTTTCTACCAAGGTGGCTATCACATCATTAAAAGTAAAGTCGCCTTTTTCAGCAGCTAGTTGGCTATGCAAAACTAGCTGAAATAAGACATCGCCAAGTTCTTCCTTTAAATTATTATCGTCCTCACTTTGTATTGCCTCTAATACTTCGTAGGCTTCTTCGATCAAATAGGGTGTTAAGGTTTGGTGTGTCTGCTTTTTATCCCATGGACATCCACCTTCCGGTGCTCGCAAGTTGGCAACGAGGGTCAACAGAGTCGCTAAATTGTTTTCACTCATTTGTCTAACTCACGGTAAACATTCAAGACATTCGGCAACTGGTCCATACGATGTAATAGTCTACTCAAGGCTCCCAGCTCGGAAACCTCAACGGTAAAACGAATGAGTGCGGTGTGATTTTCTTGCTCTGATAAGGTGTTCATAGACAAAAGGTTAACCTTTTCATTCGCCAATAACATGGTGATGTCTCTTAGTAACCCTGTTCTGTCATAGGCTTCCACCTGAATATTAACAGGGTATAAGTTGTCAGACTCTTCTCCCCAACTGACTTCGACAATTCTATTCGGCTCTTCGGCTTGTAACTGCACCACATTGATACAGTCTTGCCTATGTACGGATACGCCTCGTCCTTGTGTTACAAAACCGATAATGTCATCTCCTGGAACAGGCGTACAACACCGTGCCATTTGTGTCAGTAGTTTACCCACACCTAAAATATGAATGTCGTTTTGCGAGGAATTATATTGGCTCTTTCTAACTCGAACTGGCGGTGTTTCCGCTTCACCATTAAGCCCATACAAATCTTCTATACGGCGTAATATGCGAGTAATTTGAATGTCACCCGCTCCAATTCCAACAAAGAAATCCTCACGGCTCTGGTAATTGCACTTCTCTGCCACAGTTTGGAGGTTTATTTTACTGGTATCAATCGCTAAGCGCTTTAGCTCTTGCTCAAGCAACAACTTACCAGCTTGAATATTTTTCTCTTTATCTTGCTTTTTAAACCAATTTTGGATGCTGGCTCGCGCTCGATTGGTTTGCACATACCCCAAACCTTGGTGTAACCAGTCTCGGCTCGGCCCTCCTTCTTTTGCGGTTAAAATTTCAATTTTATCGCCCGTTTTTAGTGGGGTAACCAGTGAGGTTATCTTGCCATTCACTTTCGCACCACGGCAGCGGTGGCCAATTTCGGTATGCACACGATAAGCAAAGTCTACTGCAGTGGCACTAACAGGTAAGTCCACCACATGACCGTCAGGTGTAAATACATAAATACGATCTTGCTCAATGTCACTACGGACTTGTTTGGCTAGCGATTCCAAATCGTGCTGTACTTCATGAAAGTCTAGAATGGTTCTGAGCCACGACAGTTTTTCCTCATAACTGGTACTCGAGGAAGTAAGATCTGTTCCTTTATATTTCCAGTGTGCACAAACGCCGAGTTCGGCATCTTCATGCATTTTATTGGTGCGAATTTGTATCTCAAGTGCGCGGCCACTTGGGCCAATGACAGCAGTATGGAGGGACTGATAACCATTTGGTTTAGGGTTACTTATATAATCGTCAAATTCATGGGGGATTGGTTTCCAAATATTATGAATAACCCCTAAAACTGCATAACAATCCATTTGTTTGTCAACCAGAATTCGGATCGCTCTTACATCATATACTTCATCGAAACCAATATTTTTATTGCGCATTTTACGCCAAATACTGTAAATATGCTTCGCTCGTCCCATTAAATCTGCATCAACACCAATTGCCGCAAGGCGTGTTTCTAACGTGGCAATGACATCATCAATGTATTGTTGTCGATCCAAACGTTTTTCATCAAGCAGACTGGCAATACGCTTGTATTCTCGCGGGTACAAATAGCGGAAGGAAAGGTCTTCTAGTTCCCACTTGATGTAACCAATGCCAAGGCGATGGGCAAGCGGCGCATAAACGCTTTGCACTTCTAGTGCAACGGTGACTTTACGTGCTTCATCTTGGTACTTTGCTTGTTTAATGGCGCAGGTACGTTCTGCCAGTTTAATTAGCACAACCCTCACATCATCGATAATGGAAACCAACATTTTTCGCAGTGACTCAAGCTGATTTTCTGTATTACCCAATACTTCAACTTCACTGTTTTCTACAGAAAGGTTTTTTGATACTTCTCCCATGCGAATGACGCCTTCAATTAATGAGGTGACATCGCGACCAAACATATCTGTTACTTTATCTAGAGCCAACTGATCTTCACGGACTACGCGACATAACATAGCGGCAATTAAAGAATCTTGATCAGCACGGAAATCTGCAAGGATTTCTACCATTTCTAAGCCAGTTCTAAACGTACTCGCTTGTTTACCCCAGTAAGAAGGTCTTTCTATGGTTTGTTCTGACTGACGAGCCAATTCACAGGCCATTCGCAAAGGTACTCGACAGCTGGATTCTATTTGTTCATCAAGTTGGGCCATCCATAAGTCGATATCGACGGAACCATCTTCTGTAACAGGGTGATCCTTCCTTACAGTTACCATTTTTTCACCTTCTTACTGGCATTGTATTAATTTATTTTTGCAGTAGCATCATGGTTTCTATGTGGGATGTTTGCGGGAACATTTCCATCATACTAACTCGCGTCACTTGATAGCCTTCTGCAACAAGTATGCCTGCATCTCTTGCCAACGTAGCGGCATCACAAGAAACATACAAAATAGTCTCTGGACTTAGCTTTATCAAACTGGGCAAAAATTCAATTGCTCCAGCACGAGGCGGGTCTAACAACACCTTGTTAAACCCAATGTCTAAGGCTTCATGCTGTATAGATTGTGTTAAATCAGCACCTATGAAAGTGGCATTATGCAAACCATTTAACTCAGCATTTTGCTTCGCACTGGCGACCATATTTTCTTGAACTTCTACACCCACAACCTTGTTTACGTAGGCTGCTATCGGCAAAGAAAAGTTTCCTATGCCACAAAATAAATCAAGGACACGATCGGTATCTTTCAATTCAAGCCAATCTAAAGCTTGGGTAATCATACGTTCGTTGATTGTTTGGTTAACCTGAATAAATGCCTGTGGCTGATACGTCATCACGATATTATTTAATGTGTATTGACGTGCTATGGACATAGCTTCAGTTTCAATTTCACCATTAGGCTGCTGTAAATATAAGGTAGCATGATGGTTTTTCAACTGAGTTTGCCAGCGTGCTTTATCTACCTTAGAGAGGGGGCTGATTAAACGCAGTAAAACAGAGCAACCAAGCTCGTCTTCAAGCAACTCTATGTGCCCTATTCGCTCGGGGTTATCAACACTTTCTAAAATATCTTGTAAGACAGGCAATAAAGCCTGTAACGATGATGTTAACACCAAACAAGAGGTTATTTTGACAATATCAGCTGAGCCCTTAGCACGAAAACCACTCTTCACTTCGCCATTTTTTGCCACCTTGACGCTCAATCGAGCACGACGGCGATAACCATAAGGCGTATTCGTGAGTGTGTCTATGTTGCCTTCATAGCACGATCTTAATTGGCCTTTTAGCCAGTTTGATTTTGCTTGCAACTGTTTTTCATAAGCAAGATGTTGAAAACTACAACCGCCACACTGAGCATAGTGCTGGCAATCTGGAAGCACTCTGTCTTCAGCTGGTACTTCAATCGATTTTAATATGGCCTCATCGTATCGACGATTCGATTTGCTGACTTGGGCCTGTACTGTTTCACCAGGTAAAGCACCCGCAATAAAAGTCACTTTACCATTATTACGAGCAATACCTCTGGCATCATGTGTAATACCTTCAATCTGATAACGTGTAATAGGCCCTAGCGGTTTGCGAGGTGAGCTCTGCTTTCTACGACGCGACTTATTCTGCAAAATTAGCCTTTAATAAAAATATGAAAATTAACGAGGTAACCATGTGTTAGAGCAGTTTCATTTCAGCTTTCAAAGGCAATCAGGTATTAAACACACCAGTAGACAAATACCTATCACCTCGATCACAAATGATAGCAACAATGGTTGCGTTGTTTACTTGTTTTGATAGTTCAATGGCAGCATAAGCAGAACCGCCTGATGAAACACCACAGAAAATGCCTTCTTGTGTTGCTAACTGGCGCATAGTATTTTCTGCATCTTGCTGATGAATATCGATAACTTTATCAACTCGAGCGGCATCAAAAATACTCGGCATATAAGCCTCGGGCCAACGTCGAATGCCAGGAATGCTAGAGCCTTCTTTAGGCTGTAAACCTATAATTTCGACTGATTCATTTTGTGACTTTAGATATTCAGAAACACCCATTATTGTGCCAGTCGTTCCCATAGAACTGACAAAGTGCGTGACTTCTCCGCCTGTCTGTTGCCAAATTTCAGGGCCAGTTGTTTTCATGTGAGCATTGGAGTTATCTGTATTGCCAAATTGGTTTAAGACTTTTCCCATGCCTTTTTCTTGCATTGACAAGGCTAAGTCACGAGCGCCTTCCATGCCTTCTTCTTTGGAGACTAAATGAAGTTTTGCGCCATAGGCGGACATAGCCACTTTACGCTCATTACTCATATTATCTGGCATGATAAGGTGCATAACATACCCTTTTATCGCCGCCACCATCGCTAAGGCAATCCCTGTATTGCCACTTGTTGCCTCAATTAGACTATCACCTGGTGTAATCTCCCCTCTCAACTCAGCCTGCAATATCATATTTAAAGCCGGTCTATCTTTTACAGAACCAGCGGGATTCTGACCTTCCAGCTTTAATAAAATTTGATTGGTTGGATTTGGATTTAACCTTTGCATTTTAACTAAAGGTGTCTGGCCAATTAAGGATTCGATAGTTGGATAATCATTCATAAAAGCACAATCACATGAGTAGGATAATGGTCGTCATATCGATTCTATTAAAAGCAATTCGATGACATAAAGACAATATTAAAATGCTATATCTTTAAAGCAAAAAAATACAGTGAAATAGGTTTGAGAAGGAATTTCCCTTGCTACACTATCAATGAAGCACATACTATCCAGATTATAGTGATAATATAAGGCTATTCATGATTCAACATAACCAACACAAGGATAGTCTGTGAAATACATTGTCTTTTCACAACAGATTAGAAGATGACGATTGCACCCATAAAACTCAAATTATCTTTCCGTGCCAAAGTATTTTTGGTGATTTTTATCCCAGGCATGCTGCTTTCTATTTTATTTTCAGCATTATTTTTCTATGAGCGAAGTAAGGATTTTGAAAGTTACAACCAACAACAATTAAAACAAGCCAGCACACAATTTTCCGCACTTTACCAAGGCAGCCATACTGCTGAACAACTTGAAGATCAGCTCCACGCCGTTATTAGAACACCCAACATTGTCTCAGCTCATATTTACAACCAAAACAAACAACAATTGGCAACCGTTGGTTCATTAACAAAAAAGCCTATTGAGAATTTGGTATTTGGCAAGCACGTGCAAATTAGTCAATCGGAATTCGTTACCTTTTCCATCACACCTCTTTATCATCATAACAATAGCAACTATGTCACAACGCCTTCTGCGTGGCTTATGCTTGAGTTTGATAATGCCAAAACGAATTTAAAAAAGTATGAACTTAGCGGGATTATCATTTTACTGCTTATTATTTTCAATATCGGCTACGTCTTGTTTTCTCTCTATTTAGCCAATTTATTTTCTACGCCAATAGAGCAATTCAATCATGCATTGGATAAAGCCAAAGATGGCCAATATGATGATATTAAAAACCTTACGGTTTCTTCCGAATATTTCCCCATGTTAATGAGCATTATTGCAATTGTGGAACGGCTAGAAAATAACCATGAAGAAATGCAAAAAAGCATAGAGCAAGCGACAAAAGATATGCGTCGCAATATGGATAACATGGAAGAAAAAAGTGCTCAGTTACACATAGCCAACCGTGAAAAGTCTGAGTCGAATCGGCTAAAAACACAATTCTTAGCTAACATCAGCCACGAAGTTCGAACACCTTTAAATGCTATTTTAGGCTATACCCAACTCTTGCAAAAAGATCAGCTTGATAAACAGCAACGACTCTACATCAATACGATTGAGCAATCGACCAATAACCTGTTGGCCATCATTGGCGATATTCTCGACTTTTCAAAAATCGAAGCGGGTAAACTCAGCTTAGAAAACACCGATGTTAACATTCGGGATATTGTCGATGATGTATATCAGATACTCAGCGCTAATCTGTTAACCAATAAAAAGAAAATTGATCTCGTTCCCGAGATTGATAAAGATGTCCCAGAGTGGGTAAGTGGTGATGCAACACGTATTCGGCAAATACTAACAAACCTAATAGGTAATGCCATTAAGTTTACTCACAAAGGTTTTGTGAGAACGAAAATCACCCTGCTTAAACAGTCAAAGACAAAAGTAACTTTATCTATCGAGGTGATCGATAGCGGAATTGGCATACCTGACAACAAATTACCTAGCTTATTTAAAGCATTCTCTCAGGTAAACACATCTACCACACGTGAATTTGGTGGCACAGGGTTGGGGCTGGTTATTACTAAAAAATTAGTAGAACAAATGTCAGGAAGCATAAACGTAAGTAGTGAGCACGGTGTTGGCTCTACCTTTCAATTTACATTAAAGCTGGAACCTTCAAGCCGAATAAATGATAAAAAAGATAAAATTCATAAGCACTTACTGATTTTTGAACCATCCAGTACATACCGACACTATCTAGATAACCTACTACAAGACCTAGGGACAACAGCCACTTTTTGCTCAAGCCTTGAGCACTTTATCCACAGGCTAACGGTTGAGGATAAGATCGATGCTGTTTTATTGAGTGTGGATGGTAATGATGATGAACTCGCTCAATTTAATGAAGCTGCTCTTTATGCTGTCCATAACTTTCAACTTGCCTGTATTTTAATGACTCAGTTGCCTAATAAAATTGACCAAAATTTAGAGCTACAAAATCTCGCCACAGATGTATTGCTAAAACCTATTAGCCATAGAGGTTTATATCAAAGCCTTAAAGAACTCGACCAGAAAACAACCGTGAAACATCATGCTGACATCATTGATGCTGCTGAACGTTTCGCGAATCTGAATATTTTAGCGGTTGACGACAACCAAATTAATCTGCAACTGGTCACGCATTGGCTACAACCTTATGGAATAAATGTGTCTTTGGCTTACTCTGGTCAGCAAGCTCTCAACCTTGCGGCCAAAGAAGATTACGACCTCATTATTATGGATATACAAATGCCAGAAATGGACGGCATGGAAACTACGAGACGATTAAGAAAACAGCCAAAAACAAAAGACATACCTATCATTGCACTTACCGCTCATGCGTTAAAATCTGAGCAAAAACTTATTCTTGAGTGTGGTATGAATGCCTACTTAACCAAACCCGTCAACGAATCTAAACTCCTTAAGTCCATTAAAAAATGGTGTTTTGAACAAAAACCGATTCATCTTCCTATTTTCAACAAAGACATTGAAGGCATTGTCGATATTGAGAAGTCGCTGGATATTGTTGATCAGCAAGTTGCCATAGCAAAGGACATGTTTAGCATGTTGATTAACTCACTAGAATCTGAGAAACAGCTTATTGAACATCATTTTAAAGAGTCGGCGGTTGATAAACTCATTCAGGTTGTACATAGATTACATGGCGCATCAAAATATTGCGGTACACCAGAACTCACTAAACAAGCAGGATTTGTTGAGCAACATTTAAAAGAATTGGGGTTAGAAGGTGCTGAGGAAGTCGTCAATGATCTACTTCATGCCATTGACAGTCTATTGGATGTGAACCATTTAGTCGTCTGGCCTAATGATTAAATAAAACAAAAAAATAACAGCCAGAATCTTTCACTCACTCTATCCAATTGACTCAAGTATAACAAACGCCTGTGCATAATGGCGTTCATCAGTAATACTCAAGTGCCAGCGACTTTTACTGTTTAAACTAGAGTGAATACTCATATCAACCTCTAAAATAGGTTGGCCAGAAGACGTATTCTTGACAGTGAAATGCTGAAAACTGACGCCTTGACCAATTCCCGTACCTAATGCTTTTACTGCTGCTTCTTTTGCTGCAAAACGTTTTGCTAAGTAGGCAATAGCACGGCTTTCATCTTCTAGAGAATAGAATTTATCTAACTCAGGCGCTGTTAAAATGCGTTTTACAAAGCGATCTCCTGTACGCTTAAACGATGCTCTGATGCGTTCAATTTCAACAATATCTGTACCTATGCCTAGAATCATGACTTCGTCTCTTTAATTATTATGTTCGAAATACGGGAATATCAAAATGTCGCTCACCATCGTAACTATAAGTCGGTAACAGTTTTCTGGCCTCAATTTCTTTCCCATCTAGTAAATGATTTAGCCAATGACGATGCAACTCTTTGGCTAACCGCAATACAGCGCCATTACTCCATTGGCCTTGAGCATATTGCATAGCCAGTCTTCCCTCTACAAGCAATAGAGGCCGCCTTGCTACGCTTTTTACTGCATCTAAAGAATAAGGACGTAAACCGAATTGAGCATCAAAACCATATAACACATCACTTTCTAGTGGTGCGCCTACCGTTGTGGTGTTGAAATTTATTGTACTGCCTATTTCATCAAATAGAGCATATTCAAAGCGACGCAATAGTGGAGCAATAGGAACGTCTGCTTGCAAGCTTGTGATTAGCCATTCGTATATCTCAAAAAAGCTCGCAATAGGAAGATTCATAGGCAACAGTTTGAGTAGCAATTCATGGGCATAAATACCTGTGAATAATTTCAGGCCTGTAAGCTCTACCCTGCCATATGTTGATTCCAACAGATGTAAACTTTTTAACTCCTTTTTCCCCTTCAAGAGCACTTCATAAGGCAAAAAAGAAGCCGGTACAACACGGGCTTCTTTCTTCGGTAAACGCCATACAGCTCTCACTAAGCCATATTCAGTTGTGAGTAAATCAATGAGAATTTTATTATCTTGAAAAGGCCTTGTATGAATGACATAAGCACTAACCAGTTCATTTTTTTTAGGAAACATAAAAAGTCACTTGTTATACAAATTATCACTAACAAGGTATACCAAGACATCGAGAGACTAGATACTACGAGAATTATTCGTCTTGATAACCTAAACTTGCCAGTGCTCTTTCATCATCAGACCAACCGGATCGTACCTTTACCCACAAATTAAGCATCACTTTATATTGGAAAAGGTTCTCCATATCAATACGAGACTCTTTACCGATTAGCTTAATTTTCTCACCTTTCTCACCAATAATAATACGCTTTTGCCCATTACGTTCGACCAAAATCAGAGCACTAATATGCAACGTACTACCTTCGTAAGAGAACTCTTCTACTTGTACTGCTACTTCATAAGGCACTTCTTGACCAAGTTGTCGAGTGATTTTTTCCCTGACTATTTCAGCAGCTAAAAAACGAGAACTGCGATCTGTTATTTGATCTTCTGGATAAAATTGCTCTCCCTCTGGCAACATCCCTTCAATTAAATTTTCCAGTCGATCTAAGTTTTTTCCTCGCAAAGCAGAGATAGGCACAATTTGAGCAAAGTTCATTTTGTCAGACAACTCACTTAATTTAGGCAGTAGTTCATCTTTCTCTACTAACTTATCAACTTTATTAACAACCAAAATAACAGGGCAAGATGCTTGCTTCACTTTGAGTAGAACGGATTCATCTTCTTGAGTCCAACGCTCGGCATCAATGACAAATAAAACAATATCAACGTCAACCAAGGCTGACGCTGCGGTTTTATTCATAAAGCGGTTAATGGCTTTTGTTTCACCAAGGTGAAGTCCTGGGGTATCGACGTAAATAGCTTGAGTCTGACCTTCTGTTTTTACACCAAGTATTTGCTGACGCGTTGTTTGCGGCTTGCGTGACGTAATACTTAATTTTTGTCCTAAAATATGATTCATCAGTGTTGATTTACCAACATTAGGTCGGCCAACAATAGCAATGTAACCGCTATGAGTAATCGGCAAATCATCGTTTTCCATTATCAGACTCCAATTTTAGCAACATATCCGCTGCGGCTTTTTGTTCAGCAATACGGCGACTGTTACCGACCCCGACAATCGGCTCAGGAAACAAGTCTATAGAGCAATGTACGTAAAATGTTTGATCGTGAGGTTCGCCGACAATATCGGCAACAGCGTATTGGGGTAACGATTGTTTACGGGCCTGTAAATACTCTTGTAAACGCGTTTTAGCATCTTTTGTTACTATATTAAGTGAAGTGGAATCCAATCGAGTTTGAAACCAACTCAACACTCTCTCACGGCACGTGTCCATTCCAGCATCAAGGTAAATGGCGCCGATAATAGCCTCGACGCTATCTTCAAGAATTGAATCACGGCGGAAGCCACCACTTTTTAGCTCGCCAGCACCTAACTTAAGATAATCACCCAAACCAAATTCACGAGCGACATCCGCCAAGGTCGCTCCTTTTACTAACGATGCGCGCAAACGACTTAATTCACCTTCTTTCGCTTTTTCAAAACGATGAAATAAATCTTCCGCAATAATATAGTTCAGAATGGAATCACCTAAAAACTCCAATCTTTCATTGTTTTTGCCGCCAAAGCTACGATGGGTTAATGCCAGCTCTAACAAACCGAGATCGGCAAAGAAATACCCTAATTTACGGCATAATTTCTGGTAAGAAGGACTCAAAGTTACCCCTTATGCTTATTATTGTATTGTGCCATTTGTTCTAAAACTTGGCAGGCTAAAGAAAGATTCCCAATGCATCCAGATATAAATAGCACGTCCTTTCATATTAGCAGATGGAATCATGCCCCATTTCCGGCTATCCAAACTATTATCTCTGTTATCACCAATGGCAAAGTAATGACCATCTGGGACAACCCAATCACCTTCAAGATCATTATCTCTAAAGTTTTTATAAATAAGATGCTCAACACCTAATAAATTTTCTTCATACTGAGTAACAGGAATGCCCTGATTCTTTTTTGATGGTGGGAGCTTCGCTTGGAATGACTCTTCGACTAACTCTCCATTGATCATTAAACGCTTGTTTTTATAGCTGATTACATCTCCAGGTAAACCAATCAATCGCTTAATGTAATTTTGACTTGGGTCTTTTGGGTATTTAAAAACAATCACATCACCACGTTTTGGCTCAGTCGTAGGAATTAACATAGTATTGAACACGGGCAAACGTAACCCATAATCAAATTTGTTTACCAAAATAAAGTCACCTACTTCAAGAGTAGGCAACATCGAGCCTGACGGTATTTGAAAGGGCTCAACGACAAAGGAGCGCACACCAAATATCAGCAGAACAATCACAAAATAAGACTTAATCTCAGCGACCCATTTTGGGGTATTTGCTAGACGCTCTTTCGCTTCTTTTGGCATTGCAGCCAATGCCTCTTCTGACAATTGTTGCAAAGCAATAAGACGTTTAGGGCGAAAGACGATGCGATCATAAACCCATACCAACATAGTCAATAAAAACGCCAAAGCTAGAATGATCTCGAAATCAAATGCCATGTTTCAATCCTGTTCTACTGTTTTTTTTCATGGTAGTTATTACGGTAAGTGTCTATTAATAAAGGACTATTTAATAAGTACTTAAATTAAATCCGCACACTTTATTAACTATCAACTTTTAGCACAGCTAAGAAAGCAGATTGAGGCACTTCAACATTGCCTACTTGTTTCATGCGTTTCTTACCTTCTTTTTGTTTCTGCAAAAGTTTTTTCTTGCGACTAACATCACCACCATAACATTTGGCAGTAACATTTTTACGCAATGCTTTTACGGTTGTCCGCGCAATGACTTTTGCACCCATTGCCGCTTGGATGGCAACATCAAACATCTGACGAGGGATAAGGTCTTTCATTTTTTCACACAACATGCGCCCTTTATAAAGCACATTGTCTTTATGCATAATCAAGGCTAACGCATCAACGCGCTCACCATTAATTAAAATATCTAAACGAACCAATGGCGCAGGGCTGTAGTGAGTAAAACTGAAATCCAATGACGCGAAGCCACGACTGCAAGATTTTAGGCGATCAAAAAAGTCCAATACGACTTCATTCATTGGTAACTCATAACGTAAAGAAACTTGACTGCCCACATAGAGCATGTCTTTTTGAATACCGCGTTTTTCAACACATAACGAAATGACATTACCCAAATATTCTTGAGGCACCAAAATATTAGCCTCGACCATAGGTTCGCGCATTTCTTTGATTGTGCCTGGATCAGGCATCTTTGATGGGCTATCCACTAGCACTGTTTCACCTGAATTCAGCTCCACTTCATATACCACTGTTGGTGCCGTTGTGATTAAATCCATATCGTATTCACGCTCTAGGCGTTCTTGAATGATTTCCATATGCAGCATACCTAAAAAGCCACAACGGAACCCAAAACCTAATGCGTCAGAGGTTTCAGGCTCAAAAAAGAGTGAGGCATCGTTGAGTGTTAATTTACTCAAGGCTTCGCGAAAATCTTCATAATCATCAGAACTGATTGGGAATAAACCTGCATAAACTTGAGGTTTTACTTTCTGAAAACCATCAAGTTGATCCACTTCTTTGGTGGCTAAATGGGTAATGGTATCGCCGACTGGCGCACCGTGAATATCTTTTATGCCGGCAACAACATAACCAACTTCACCGGCTTTAAGAATACCTGTTTCCATACGTTTTGGCGTAAAAATACCCGCCATATCAACAGGGTAAGATTGACCCGTAGATTTAATAAAGATTTTATCTTTTTTCTTTAAAGTCCCTTGTTTGATGCGCACCAAAGAAACAACGCCAAGATAGTTATCAAACCAAGAGTCAATAATTAAGGCCTGTAAGGGTGCATCAATATCCCCTTCTGGAGGAGGAACAACCTCTATGAGGCGTTCTAAAACATCGGTCACACCCAGACCAGTTTTTGCGGAGCAAGTCACTGAATCATGGGCTTCAATGCCAATGATATCTTCTATCTCATCACAAACACGTTCAGGCTCTGCTTGCGGCAAGTCGATTTTATTCAACACAGGCATAACCTCAAGCCCTTGTTCCAAGGCCGTATAACAGTTAGCTACAGATTGAGCCTCAACCCCTTGAGCCGCGTCCACAACAAGTAACGCACCTTCACAAGCAGCTAAAGAGCGAGATACCTCATAAGAAAAATCGACATGTCCTGGGGTATCGATAAAGTTTAATTGATATGTTTCACCGGCTTTCGTCGTATAATCCAATGTCACACTCTGTGATTTAATGGTTATGCCCCTTTCTCGCTCAATATCCATTGAGTCAAGTACCTGAGCTTCCATCTCTCTTTCACTTAATCCTCCACATGTCTGAATAAAGCGATCAGCCAGTGTTGATTTACCATGATCAATATGAGCAATGATACTGAAATTTCTTATGTGTTTGATTTTATTGGACATTGTTTACTCTTTGAAAGCACGTAATGAATATAAAGCGCTTATCTATCTGTTGGTCTATCTATTTGCTTATCTGTTTAATGCACAGCTTGATTTACAGCAGGTAAGCATGACTGTAAAGAATGGGCGCATTATACATTGCAAGCCAGTATCATGACAGCTTAAAAGGCGTATAGAAAAGCATTGAACAGCATACATTCATCTCTTTTTTTGTTGCTTAGTAAAGCGATACTTATCGGCTGGATACGTTCCCAGCATGCGTATCTCGTCAGAGAAAAAACCTAATTCTTCAAGTGCAGATTGCATTTCTGGCGCTTGAAAATGGCATTCAACATCCGCATAAAACTGTGTTGCGGTGAACTTACCTCCTACCATGTAACTTTCCAGTTTCAACATATTAATGCCGTTCGTCGCAAAACCTCCCATCGCCTTATATAAAGCGGCTGGCATATTACGAACACGAAACATAAAAGAGGTAATGTAGGTTTTTTCTGGAATAAAAGGGGGTAATTTATGCTGTTTGGCAAACACTAAAAAGCGGGTTGTATTGCCTTCTCTATCGTTAAAGTGCGGATTAAGAACGTCAAGATCATAAAGCTCAGCCGCTAACTCAGAAGAGATAACCGCCATATCTTGATGGTCATTTTCTGATAAATATTTCGCCGCACCAGCCGTATCATACATGGCCACACTTTTCGCATCTAAGGCACGTATATTTTCATCACATTGCGCTAGTGCCTGTGGATGACTGCCTATCTGCTTGATATCTTCTAATTTAACGCCCTGCTTAACAATCAAACAGTGATTCACCGCTTCAAAATGTTCCTGTACAACATACAACTGGGTTTTTCTTAGTTCGCGATAAATCTCTTCCACTCTGCCTGCTGTGGAGTTTTCAACGGGAATCATGGCGTACAAAGCATCACCTTGCTCTACCATCTGCATAGCCTCAGAGAAAGTAGCGCAATGATGTGTTACATAGTTAGGAAACGTGTGACGACAAGCCAAATGCGAATAAGCACCAGGCTCTCCTTGATAAGCCACAACATGGCTGGCCTCTAATGAAGAAAGTAAGTCATTCATAGTTAATTCTACGTGCTGATTTGTTATAGTTGCCGAGACATTAGCAAATGGCAGCAGCAACATAAAGGCATTCTAGTATGTTTACATGGCTTTTTATTCGACTGATCCGAATATATCAAATCGCAATCAGCCCATTATTAGGCAATAACTGTCGCTTTCACCCCACTTGTTCCAGTTATATGATCACAGCTATTGAGCGTTTTGGTATTGTTAAAGGCAGCGCCTTAGGACTTCGCCGACTTAGTAAATGCCACCCTTGGCATGAAGGAGGCATTGACGAAGTCCCACCCTCCCCAAAAGGGAAAGAAAAATAAAACAACCTCCTCTTTGAAACAATTAACTCAATTTGACTAACTTTGATACCATTTGACCCACTTAATTAATACACTTGAACCTAGTACGATAAAGAAAAAATAACATCAAAAAAAACAATATCTTAAGAAAAGTGTTTGCATAAAACTGAGTCACAATTTGTCTTAATTAAGGCACATTCCCCCCATTTGTCATCCTAACACTCATTGCTCGACTAGCTATACTTTCAACTAGATCTACTATCTATTCATCTAGCAACCCAAAACTACTAGGAGAACGATATGGAAACCTTATTAAAAAGTGATGTAACACACATCCATAGCAATGAAATGACGCAAAACTCATCTGAAGCAGATTTAATGTACAGTGACATTGCCGCTAGCATAGTCACACATAAAGCCATATTAGAACTCGATAAATTCGGACAGTTGATCCAAGCACAACCTTTGTCAAAACAAGAGCTAGCAACTTTCTTTGCAACCATGTGGGCTTTTTTCAAAGATGTACCTTCAGGAATTGTCTGCTTAGGCGCCAAAATAACGGATGAGCTATTAGACAAATATCCTTGGGAAGCCTCAGCAACGGCGGCAAATGTGTTATTCGCCTCAGTAGATGAATATGGGCTACAAAGCCAAGAGAGTATGCAAAAAACTCATCACCAGTTATTCAAAGAATTAGCATCCCACTTCAACATTACTGACCAAGATCTCTACTCCGAAGAGCACCGACTGCAAGCAGGGACAGCCATGGGAGACAGTACCTATCGCTACTATCGATCCAGTAAAATTGGAGAAGCAATAGGATTCCACTTGGCCTCAGAAATGACATCTTCAAGAGAATTCCAATATTTTCTTTCAGGCTTCGAAAGATTTCCTGAACACTACAACCTTATTCACCCAAACAACTCTGAATTACTCTTCTTTAAGATTCACTGTGAGGTAGAGCCAATGCATGTAGCCACTGGCCGTGACGTATTAATTAAATGCCTCGATAACGATGAAAGCATCTACCAAGACGCCATGAGAGGCGCACAAGCGTTCATGAATAGTTTTGGGGCACTCTTTAAGGCATTAAACCAAACACTTGAACTAAGTAGAGAATAAGGCCCAAAAATAATTCGCTATGCTAATGTCGACATAATTTAGCGTATTGTTTTAACAGATGAGAGTTACTCTTTTTGATAAAAATACCAGCTGATGTAGGTAAGCTAAATGAGTTGTATTAGTTCAGACAAGATCTGACACATCTTCTTGAAAAAGAGAGAGTTACCCGTTTTGATAAAGGTGTCAAATCTTTAACTCAAAACAAAAAAGAGGTAACTCTCATGCTTCATACTAACAACCCAATCATCAAACACAAAGCAGGTTTACTTAATCTTGCCGAAGAACTGGGTAACGTATCTAAAGCTTGTAAAGTCATGGGCGTATCAAGGGATA
>NHNK02000049.1 GCA_002173415.2 Marinomonas agarivorans | reverse complement strand
GAGACATCGGCTGTACCGTCTTTGCCATCTTGGTTTAACCCTTGCGCCTCACTGAGGGCATCGCTTAATGCTTGAGCGGCTTGCTCACTGCCTTCTGCCCCTGCCTCGCCTTTGAGTTTGTCTTGCTCGGCTTCATTGGCCGCGCGCTTTCTCGCTTCGTTATTTTCGATGGCGTAGTTCTGGAAGGCATCGGCAAAATCTTCATCCCCCGTAGCGGCTTTTGTCGCACTCACGGCCAGTGTGCCTGTGGTCACAAGGTTGCTGGCGATTTCACTCATGCCCGTTAGGCTGCCAAGGCGATGATCAATTTGCGCATCGGCATTGAGGCCGCCACGCTGGATGTCCTTAGTGACTTCTTGGCTATTGTTGATATCGCGGTTGAGATCGGCGTATTGATCTTGATTGTCGATCGATTCGCCACCCACAGTGACAGTACCCTTGCCAATAGTGGCCTTAGTGGTTTGCTCGGTTTCATGGCCGGAGAAGTTGGCCGTAATGCCTGTGGAGTTGCCACTCAAGGAGAGACCAATGCCACTTTGGGTACTGGTGTCGGTGTCTTGAATGTCTTCAATTGAGAGCGTCTCGGTCGTGAGGTTCAGGTTGCCCGTCTCAATGCCGTTTTCATCCACGGCAGCAATCGTTGCGCCAGTGATAGAGGTGTCTTTGGCTTGGATGTTGACATTGGTCGCAATGATGCCGCTTTGTTGATCAACCACCGCACGGTTGGACTCGCCTTTGCCAATATTAAAGCCCTTGCTAACAGAGGCGGTTTTTTCTTCGTCCAGCGTATCTTTGCTGTCATCGGTGATAGGTTCTTGTTCTGTTTTGTCAT
>NHNK02000048.1 GCA_002173415.2 Marinomonas agarivorans | reverse complement strand
ATTTCGAATTTTTAACGTGCGTTTAAACGACTTGTTCAGCCGTTCGATCCAGTTCGTCGTGTAGATCATATTGCGAATATCGTATTCAAAACTCAAGTAGGTGGCATAGTAAGATAGCCAGTCTGCGTCTGACAGTCGGTTTAAATGCGGATAATACCTTTGCCATTTTGCTGACACGGCTTTACCTCTTTCAATCAGAGCCTCTTTTGTGTCTTCCCGATTGTCTAGTTGGAAAAGCGTATTCAGATCCGCTGCGACATCTAAACGGTGTTGTTTTTTCACTTTGTTTAAGAGGGATCTTTTCAAATGCAAGACGCATTTTTGTATACGTGTATTGAAGTGTTTTTCTAATGTGCTATCTAGCTCCGTCAGGTTATCGATCACAAATAAGTCAGCGTGTTTTAGCCCACGGCCTTTTAGGTCAACACAAATGTCATCCCAGACACTGGCTGATTCCGTTGGTGCATTATAAATGCCAATCACTTCTCTGGTCATGTCTGGTAGCACAGCGAGGGCGATGTAGTAGGCTTCATTGGAGACGTACTCTCGTCTGGTTTTCACAAACGTCGCATCTAAGTACACGATAGGGTAATACGGCTGCAATCGTCTCTCTCGAAACGCCTGCATCGACTCGGATAAGCTTGTGGTAATACGTGATACCTGACTTTTTGACAGGTGTTGCCCATAGATAGACTGTGTAATGGATTCAATATCCCGTGTCGTTAGCCCTTTAGCATACAATTCAAAACACAGTTCATTGAGTGTGTCAGACTGATCTCTCATTATCTTGAGTAAAGTCGGCTTAAACTCACCTAAACGATCTCTAGGAATGTGCAGCGCTAATGCCTCGCCAATACCAAAACCACTCACAGAGCGATAACCATTGGCCTTATTGCCTGTGGATGCGGCTTCAAGGTAGGCATGACGTTCTGCCTTCATTAAGCTGTTTAAGGCGATCTCAAACAATCGATTTACCCCATCGGGTTTTGTCATCAGTTGATCAACAGCGGCTTGTATTTGTTGTGTGTTTAGTTTTAAGGTATCCATAGTCTCTCTTTTGTTAATGGGTTTATTTTTTGGTTGAATCAAACACATTTAATGAGAGAGAGGCGCTTTTTTCAACGTCACTCTTGTAGACACACTTTTTGG
>NHNK02000047.1 GCA_002173415.2 Marinomonas agarivorans | reverse complement strand
TTACCGATTCTGCAACTTTTTGGGCCTAAAGGGGGATTTTTCGTAAGATTCTGGTACTCACTATGTTACAAAAACCTATTAAATTCAATGTATTGGGCGTTTTTCAGGGGGGACTAATTAGGTGACAAGTTATTATTTATATTTTTCAGTCTTTAGCTTACTGAATTGATGTTAATTCAATTACTTGAGAAAATTATTTGATAACGATATTTGGGTGAGGATAGCCTTGATGCTCGTGTAGATTAAAAAAACGGTTACCTATTCACAAGAGAACCGTTTTACTTTGTCGAACAAAATGGAGGTTGAGTGGAATTTCCAACAAGATTAATAGAAGGGCGATTAGTGAAACGTTATAAGCGCTTTTTGGCAGATGTTAGGTTGGCTGATGACTCTGTGATTACGGTGCATTGCCCAAATACAGGGTCGATGAAGCGTTGTCAGCAAGAAGCGGCGAGAGTGTGGATTTCTGATAGTCACAATGATAAGCGTAAATATCGTCACACTTGGGAATTAGTTGAAGTAGACGAAGAGTATTTGGCCTGTATCAATACAGGCTACCCTAATAAGCTTGTTGGTGAAGCAGTAAAAAATCAATCTATTTACGAACTGAAAGACTATAAAGAACAAAAAGCAGAAGTGAAATACGGCGAAAACAGTCGAATTGATTGGCTGTTAACTGATGAAAATAAGCCTAATTGCTATATTGAGGTGAAAAATGTCACTCTATTAGAAGAGGATGGTATTGGTTATTTCCCAGATGCAGTAACAGATCGAGGGCGAAAACACCTCTATGAACTAGCGAAGATGGTAGAGGTTGGCTACCGTGGCGTTTTGCTATTCTGTGTTAGTCATACTGGTATCAATCAAGTGTCGCCAGCGAGTCATATTGATGAAAAATATGCAGTGGCCTTAAAAGAAGTGGCAGAAAAAGGTGTAGAAGTCATTGCTTATAAAGTTGAAATATCGACGAGTGCAATGACTATAAAAGAAAAGATACCTGTTATTTTTTAAGCGTTTGCTATGTATCTACTATCAAGTTTCTAAGACTTTCAAAAAACCACATTAAATTTTTTATTTATTTTTTCAAAAATAGCTTGCAGAAAATCTGTAAGTCATTAATATACGCCCTCGCTAACAGGGAGGCATATTTGCTTTGAAAAGCAAGGTGTTTCTAGGTGTTAGCAAGCTCTTTAAAAAGATATCAGATAATGTGTGTGGGCGTTTGCTGAGCGGCTATCAAAAAGATAAAAGACTC
>NHNK02000046.1 GCA_002173415.2 Marinomonas agarivorans | reverse complement strand
TATCCATAGTCTCTCTTTTGTTAATGGGTTTATTTTTTGGTTGAATCAAACACATTTAATGAGAGAGAGGCGCTTTTTTCAACGTCACTCTTGTAGACACACTTTTTGGGACGGTATGATCCATGAAACGCACATTACCGCCGCGTTGCGGTTTTTTTGTGCCATGACGTCTGCGTTATGGTGGCAGTGTGTGGGGAGGCTTCGGCCTACCAGTTTTCATGGGCTGGTCTTCCAACCCTGTACGCTGCCACCACCTATATTTGGAAGTATAGGTGGTGGTTTATGAAATCCTTTTTAAAGGTATAAACCATGAATGTAATAACTAATGAACTACGAACCGCACTAAACCCCGTTTTATCTCACGTTCCTTCGAGCGAATTCCCCATAAACCAAGAGCCACTTTCCCACTTTCCCATAAACAAAGAGCCACTTTCCCATTTACCAGAGCCTAAACGCCAGCAGTTGCAAAAAGCCGTTGCGTTGATTCTGAGCAATTGCCAGCCTTCGATAGTCCTTTTATTCGGCAGTTATGCCCGTGGCGATTGGTTACAAACACCCAGTTACCAAAGCAGTTTTGATTTGCTGGTGGTGACGAAAAACGCGCTTGCTGCCAAGAAGTTGGAGTGTAAGCGAGCCTTACATAAGCAGTTAATGCTTGAGGTAGAAACGCCCATAAATCTGATTGCGGAGGACATTCAGTTCGTCAATCGTCGTATTGGCAAGGGGCAGTATTTTTATACGGATATGCTGCACGATGGTATTGTCTTGCACGATTCTGGTGAGCATCAACTCGCTGCACCATCTTGCTTGCATTCATCGCCCTTACAGTTGGCCGAGCGTAAAAAGCTGGCGGAGGCGGATTTTACCCATTGGTTTGGCAAGGCCATGACCTTTAAAAAGGGCTTTACGTGGTATTTGGGGGAACGAGATTACAATGAGGCGGCGTTTTTGTTGCATCAAATTGTTGAGCGACTTTATGGCGCTGTGTTGTTGGTTTTTACCCGTTATCGGCCGAAAAGTCACGATTTAGGCAAATTAGGGCAGCGCATCGCCAGTATCGAACCGCAGTTTTTAACGGTTTTCCCACAAGGATCAGAAGAAGACAAAACCAAGTTTGAGCTATTGCGCCAAGCCTACGTCAATGCACGTTACAACCCTAATTTCGGTACTGTCCCAAAAAGTGTGTCTACAAGAGTGACGTTGAAAAAAGCGCCTCTCTCTCATTAAATGTGTTTGATTCAACCAAAAAATAAACCCATTAACAAAAGAGAGACTATGGATACCTTAAAAC
>NHNK02000045.1 GCA_002173415.2 Marinomonas agarivorans | reverse complement strand
GCTCTGTTTCTTCGTCGACTCTGTTTTTTAGATTTGGTGCTCGACGGGATTTATCAATTAACGCATCAATACCGCCTTTTTCGGCCAGCTCTTGATAACGATAAAACGTATCCCTTGATACGCCCATGACTTTACAAGCTTTAGATACGTTACCCAGTTCTTCGGCAAGATTAAGTAAACCTGCTTTGTGTTTGATGATTGGGTTGTTAGTATGAAGCATGAGAGTTACTGTCCACTTCCCCATTAATGGCACAGTCCTAAACTAGAATTTTCCAGCTTTGCTCGGTAAGCTGCCGGAGGCAGATTACCCAGACTTTCATGTGTTCGTTCTTCGTTGTAATCCAGTCGCCAAAACCAAGCCATTTCTTTTACTTGGCTAAGGCTCTCAAACAGATAGGCATCAAGAAACTCTCTACGGAATGAACCATTGAAGCGCTCCACAAAACCATTTTGTTGTGGCTTACCAGGCTGGATATAAACCAAGTTAATATTATGTGCCTCACACCAGTCGGTCAGCTTGGCTGAGATAAGTTCAGGGCCATTATCCACTCGAATTTGATTAGGTAAGCCGCGCTCTGTTTTTAGTTGTTCTAACGTTCGTACCACTCGTTCAGCCGGAAGTGATGTATCAACTTCAATCGCCAAACATTCCCGTGTGCCTTCATCGACAAGATTCAGTGTTCTAAATCGTTTGCCGCAGTATAAAGTATCGTGCATAAAATCCAGTGCCCATTGATGGTTCACTTGGTCTACCACTTCCAACGGTTGTGCAACGCGTTTTGGTAGCACACGCTTCGTTCTGCGTGTTAAATTCAGTCCCATCTGACAGTACACACGGTAAACACGTTTATGATTAAACGGATAGCCCTTAAATCGCATACGACCAAAACACTTCCAGAACCCTGCTCTGGGAGATTTCTTTAATTCAGCATTAATGGCATCAATGACAACAGCATCAACTTTGCGCCAGTCTCGCTCTGGGCGATAAAATGTTGAACGGCCAATCTTTACAAACTGGCAAGCCTTAAAAATACTCAGGCCAGCTTCAACCAATACACTAACGCAATCTCGTTTATCTGCTGTCACCAACCCTTTTTTGCGAATAATTCCTTGATCGCATGGTTTTCTAAACTGACATCCGCGTACATTTTTTTTAGCTTAGCGTTTTCTTCTTCGAGCTCTTTTAATCGTTTGACATCAGAGGCTTCCATACCGCCATATTTGGACTTCCAGTTGTAATAGGTTGCACTACTGATTCCGTGCTGACGACACACTTCCTCTACCTTCATTCCGGAATCCACTTCTTTTAACACGGCAATGATCTGTGACTCTGTATAACGTGATTTTTTCATAGTCGTCTCCTGTATTAATCAATCATTACAGAAAACTCTAATTAGTCCTCCCTGAAAAACGCTCAATCCATTGAATTTAATAGGGTTTTGTAACATAGTGAGTACCAGAATCTTACGAAAAATCCCCCTTTAGGCCCAAAAAGTTGCAGAATCGGTAAGTTTT
>NHNK02000044.1 GCA_002173415.2 Marinomonas agarivorans | reverse complement strand
TAGAGACATTGCTTGATGGAAAGTCGATCTGGGCTGAAAAGAATTTAGCTCAAATCTAAACTGACAGTCACCGATTGAAAAACGGGCAACTGTCAGATCAAGTCTGAACTAGTACAAATTACATCATACCGCCCATTTAACTCCATCCAGTCTATTAATGCTATGCTTTTATAATTGTATCCCTGCATATTCAATTGATCTAATAATTGCAGGGTCTTCCTTCATTCGATTCAACCAATCTAATATGTGTTGCGCATCCGACATTTCTCTTAACTGGTCTTCTCTCATATATACAATGGGAAAATGCGCGTAGTCTGCGATTGATACTTTGTCACCACAGAGATATTCCCCTGATTGTAATGAACTGAATTCAGCTAACAATACATTTAACATACGTTGAAAAATGAAATTACTTGACTCTTCGTGATGATGTAAATATCTAGCAAGTGCATTTTGTATAGCAATATCACTGATAGAAGCATAAAAATGTGAGTAACATTTCGCTCTCTCAATAGTATTCGTCGGAATTAAATCAGAACGATACTCAGACAACAAAAAATCCATAATGGCGCCAGATTGTGAAAGTGCTATTTCTGTGTTGTTGTCTTTGATAATAAGCACTGGCACATAACCAGCGGGGTTTAACTTGAGAAACGATGATGATTTTTGATCACCATCAGACACCGATATTTCACAGCGCTTAAAGTTCAACTGACATAGCTCTAAAGCTATAGCCGCTCGCAAGCTATTCCCTGAACGAGCATACACAAGAGTATAATCACGCATTCTCTGTTTTTCCTTTGTGTTAACGATCTATAAACATTTCTCTAAATTGCCCAGTAACACAGAAAAAAGCTATGCCACCAATTTCAAAAAATAGTCAGTTTGATAGTGGAGCGTCTGTGTGTTAATAAAGTATGCAAGACCTTTAAAAGATAGAAAACCATAAAACCAATATTAATTTGAAATAATCTATTTTTAATCTCAGTGACATGGTGAATATTCGCCCAAACTAACTTTAAAAGTTTATTGATACTTCGACTTTATTCATCTTAAGAGTCCTTTTTAAAGGTTTTTTCACTTAATACGGATTGAATAAAACCGAGAGTGTTCAAAATTCTGTGTCAACTAAAAATGACAACTCAATGTGATCATCAAGTCGCTTTTCAAAATGGATTGCAAGCTGTGACAGCGTGAGATTCCAATTTTGTACTGGATGTGTCTTAACAGGGTGGTTTCACATATGAGAATGCTACAAAAGCATCCAGATCGGGTTAAAAATCGCGATACTTCAAACATAGGTTAATTCGTTATGCTGCTTAAAAGATATAAAGTGTCGCCGAGTTAATAACTTCATTTTGATAGCTCAATCTCACTGCCATTAACTAGTCCTCCCTGAATAATGGCGTTTCAAGCAAGAAACGCCACACGATTTTTAGATCTTTCCAGTAAAAAAACTATTTTCAACCATAATGGTCTTACAAATTGTCTAAAATAGTGGGCAAAAGAAAGCCACTTCAGTAGCTTACGCAGGTTCTGACCG
>NHNK02000043.1 GCA_002173415.2 Marinomonas agarivorans | reverse complement strand
TTTCTTTTGCCCACTATTTTAGACAATTTGTAAGACCATTATGGCTGAAAATAGTTTTGCCACTGGAAAGATCTAAAAATCGTGTGGCGCTTCTTGCTTGAAACGCCATTATTCAGGGAGGGCTAATGAGCTTTCGACGGCAAAATTCAATATAGGCAGAGATTATTGAAGAAAGACATCTACTTTGATGCTAAGATCGCATCTACAGTATTGTCGGTTAATTTAATGGATTTAAAGTAGGATCGTTGTGACAAACAGAAAAATTCCTCGCTACCAGTCAGTTCGCGTGTTGTGGTCGTACCGACTTGTGGACATATGTATTCCATTCATAATGCTATTGCTAGTGCATTTTTTCTTTAGCGCTCAATCGTGGAAAGAGCCTTATACTTGGTTGGGTATCATGGCGGGCTTTTTTTTTCTCATATCCACCCAATTATTAGGTGGGTACAGCCGTTTTGCAGACCGTTCGATTGCTAAGAAGATTGAGATTGTCTTTAAAACATGGGCTTTCAACGTGCTGTTGCTGATGTTTATCGCCTATCTTAATCTTGCTATGTTAGACCTAGCTCGTTCCGTTATAGTTATTTGGGTCATATCCACTCCTTTTGCTATTTTATTTATAAAAGTGCCTATTAACTACAAAAGCCGCTCAACGCAAAAAGGACGAACAGAGGTCTTAGTATTAGGTAATGGTTACCGCTTTAATGAATTTGAATTAGCCAATTTTAAACGTCACAACATTCAATTACATTCGATTATTGACTATGATATGGCCTTGTTGTTAGATAAGGTTAACTCCTTATCTCCTGATTTTTTAGTGATCAATCTAGATAAATCTGCTGAGCCTAATTTAATAAAGCAGTTGACGCACCTTGATTTGAAAGGCGTTCAGTTGCTGACCCTCAATCACTTTATGGAAAACTTTTTGCGTAAGTGCTTTATTCCTTATGAATCCTCTGAACTGAGCTATCTTGAAAGGATTAAAGCCTATAGCAAAGTCAATTATCTATTGAAGCGTAGCTTTGATATTTTTGTATCGGCTACTTTATTGCTGTTCACTTGGCCTCTTATGTTGTTAGCTGTGTACAAAATAAAAAAGGAGTCACCCGGTAGCATTTTTTTCAAGCAGTCACGGGTTGGGTTGAATGCTGAAGACTTCCAAGCGTTTAAGTTTCGTAGTATGCATGAAAACTCAACTTTTAATCCTTATACGCAGGAAGAAGACCCTAGAATCTTTCCGTTTGGAAACATCATGCGAAAAACTCGTATAGACGAATTGCCTCAGTTATGGAACGTTCTAAAGGGGGATATGCATCTTATAGGGCCTCGTACTGAATGGAATATTCTAGTCGAGAATTATGAGAAAGAAATTCCTTATTATCATGAGCGTCACCTTGTCAGGCCTGGTATCACTGGCTGGGCGCAGGTTCTTTATCCATACGGCGCTAATACTGAAGATGCTCGTCAAAAGCTTATGTATGATTTGTATTATATAAAGCATTGGAGTATCTGGCTTGAATTCGAAACTTTGATTCGTACTATTTTGGTTGTATTGGGTCGAAAAGGTTTATAGTGCAAGTTCTCAACCTTCTCCTTGCAAGCAATGAGAGGAAGGGAGTATCTAGTCCTCCCTGAATAATGGCGTTTCAAGCAAGAAGCGCCACACGATTTTTAGATCTTTCCAGTGGCAAAACTATTTTCAGCCATAATGGTCTTACAAATTGTCTAAAATAGTGGGCAAAAGAAA
>NHNK02000042.1 GCA_002173415.2 Marinomonas agarivorans | reverse complement strand
AGTGAAATCAGCATGGCGCTTTCTGACTTAGAGAGTTTTTATCGTTCAGCTAAAGCCTGCTTTGATGAGGATGAGGTCTTTGCCGCTCGTGCGCGTGAATTGGTGGTCGCACTTCAATCTGGTGATGAACAATGCTTGGCGCTATGGCAAGAATTTATCAATATTTCCCTTGAGCACTGTGAAGAAACATACAAAATGCTGGGTGTCTCTTTGCAACGTTCGGATGTCATGCCAGAAAGTGCTTACAATGATGATCTGCCGAATGTTATTGCTGAGCTTAGTTCACAAGGCCTATTGCAAGAATCCAATGGCGCACAATGCGTATTTATGGAAGAGTTTGCCAATAAAGAGGGGGAAATTACCCCAATCATTGTGCAAAAAACAGGGGGTGGCTTCTTGTATGCCACCACTGATCTAGCTGCATTAAGATATCGTCAAGATGTGCTCAATTTTGACCGAGGCTTGTACCTTGTCGATGCGCGTCAGTCACTGCATTTCCAGCAAATTTATGCATTAGGTCGCAAAGCAGGATTTGTAAAACCTGAAACGCGTTTGGAACATATGCCATTTGGTACAGTAATGGGACCAGATGGTAAACCATTCAAAACCCGTGCTGGTGGCGTCGCAAAATTATCCGCCTTGCTAGAAGAAGCGCAAGAAAGAGCCTATCAGTTAGTCGCAGAAAAAAATCCAGATGGCTCAGAAGACGAATTGCGTAACATCGGTCGTGTTGTCGGCATCGCCTCAGTGAAATACGCGGATTTATCGAAAAACCGCACCAGTGACTATGTCTTTAACTGGGACAGCATGTTGAGCTTTGAAGGCAACACCGCACCTTACTTGCTTTACGCCTACTCACGCGTTGCCAGCATAGTGAAGCGCTCAGAAATGGATACCTCATCGATTGCTGGAGACATTCTTCTCTCCATGGAGCAAGAAAGAGCCCTTGCTGTGAAGCTATTGCAATTTGAAGAAGCTGTACAACAAGTGGCGAATGAAGGCACACCACACAATCTATGTGGCTACCTCTATGAACTGGCCGGTACCTTCATGACATTCTACGAAGCTTGCCCAATTCTGAATGCAGAAGAAGCGAACAAAGTCAGCCGTCTACAACTGGCGTTAAATACCGCTTCGACGTTAAAACTCGGCTTATCTTTGCTTGGTATCGAAACATTAGAAAGAATGTAATTTAGCAAAACGCGAATCAAAATAGGGAATGCTCAATACAAAAAATCGACGTTAAGGCGCGCAAATTCAGATAGTAAGGGATGATAATGGGGCAAATAACATTCAAGAATATCGAAACGAGTAAATCTGTTACGTTTGATGTCAGTCTTAAAATACTAAAAACTACTGGACGAGAAATATTTTTGCAAGATGCTGCTGTGTATGTACTCATACACAAGCTTTTTACACAACATACCTCTTTGGTTCGCTACAGTGACATAGGTAATATTGTTAGAGATCAGAAGTCTACATTTCATATGGAAGATAGCCCTGATAGCATCATAGCAAATAAGTATGTTTTCAAGTTGCGAGCTGTTTTGAAAAGTATCTTGATAGAAGATTTTATTGTTACGATTCGAGGGCTCGGATACAAGGTTTCCAATAAATGGCAGCCTATTTTAGAAAGTAATCGTGACGTACAAACTAAAAATGCTTTTCTAAAGGAAATTACAAGCATTATTGATGATTGCATTACCTACAGCGATTCAGTAGATCTTATTCAAGAGAAGAGTGGGCTTTCTTTTATCAAACCAGATCAGACTATTGTGCTAAATCACTTTCGTCGTATGAATGATTTGTATCATATGTTTTTAAGCAAATATTCAGCACCTGGAAACGGCGCTGAATTATTGGAATTAAGAGAAAAGATTATTAAAG
>NHNK02000041.1 GCA_002173415.2 Marinomonas agarivorans | reverse complement strand
GGTGCCAGCCACATTCACATCCGAGCCTTTTACCGTCAGATTGTCGTCGCTGTCGATACTGGCATTGCCACCCACATTGATGCTGGAGCCATTCCAATTGCCTTGAGTGGTTGTCGTGGTGAGTTTGGCTTGAGCGGGTGTTACAAAGGTGAAGAGTAAATTGATTAGAAACAGTCTGGCTAGAAACAGAATATGCCAAGAGGAAGAAGGAGAAATGGTAAAAAACCGCAACATGAAGAAATCCTTTTTTAGCATGGCTTTTCTGGCTTGATGAGTCAGGAGAATTCGATTGTACGAAAATAGCCAAAGTATAACAATGAGAATAATTAAAAGTAGCGTAGTTAAGGCCTTTGTTTGCCTAGGCAGTTTCCCTAGTTTGCTCTCTTTAAAAGACACGGTTAATAGGAAGGAGTGGAGTTTGCAAAGTCTCTAGCCTCCTAGCACTTTTCCCAAACTTGCCAAGTTTTTTGTAATCCATTGCCTACAAAATTTTGCGAAAATTCTTACTTGACGAGTGAAGGCATGATCTTTAGTCTATTTCGTGTTCCAGCAAAATCTGGAATCGGGATTCGAACCCCGTTTTTGATATGGGCGCATAAAGTCGTCGGTTTTATCTTGCTTGATAATTCACGGCTTTTTTTCTGCGTGATTCCTCCTATTTGTTTTGGTGGGTTATTTTCGGGCCAGCTTCGGCTGGGCCGTTTCCTATATCTCGGTAGTTCGAACCCGAATTTAACCCGCCACCTTAACTGAGTTTCGAACCTCAAATTAAGTGGTTAAACAATTAGATATAGGAGGCCTTGGATGGCTAATTTAAACGAACTACCCCGCATTTATGCATCCGATCATTTTCAATACGCCGTTAGCGCAAAAGAGTTGTATCAGTTTTTGTTGCCCCTTCCGCCCAGTCCAACGTTAAAACAAGCACCCATGCCGTACGGGCGTTGGATTGATCATAGAGTCATGTATTACGGCTTTGAGGCTGGGTACGATTTTGCTTTGTTGGAAGAACAAGACACTAGAAGATCACCTGACTTTTCCCTCAGCTTAAATATGGCAAAAGAGTTAGCGCGACTGGAACGCACCGCCCAAGGCCGAGAAGCGCGTTATCACTTTATCAACTTTGAGCAGGAGTTAACCAAGCAAGACCTGCGCAAAACTTACGGTGACAAACTGGATAAAAAAGTGAAGCAGCTTAATCAACTGGCTGAGTCCATTAGAGTGGGCGAAAACGTGATGGTTATCCCAACCATTGACGTAATTAACCTGATAAAGGCCATTCGGGAATACCAAACTATCGCCGATCTTTACCTCAAGCCCGAGCACAATATTAACCCCTACTGGGTCAATGAGGTGATCGAGCAGCTCAAACAAAAAAGTGGTAAATTGCTGTTGGATGAGGAAGAAGCCAAATAACGAAACCCAGCAATCAAACCACTGGCGTTGCCAACATTGCGACAACCCAGTGGTTTTTAATTTGCGTTGTTAAAGAACTTTTTTGGTTTATCCGTGTTCCACACAGTAACCGATTTTTCGCTACATATTCCCGAAAATTTGAAACACGTTTGGCGATGTTTTATTTCTTTTAAACGTGTGGACGGGACAACACAGTAATCGATTTTTCGTTACATATTCCCGAAAATTTGGAACATGTTTGGCGATGTTTTATTTGTCTTTAATGTGTGGGCGGTACAACTTTGGTATTTATAGATGAAATTTTTTAGTCTGATATCAATGTTTTCATATAACTTATGAAATCATCTGCCACCTTTAAAATGCTCATATCAGAAGAATCTACTTCAACAATTGAATTATTATTTATTGTATCGATTGCTACGCTAATGCCTTGCATGTTGTCACCAAAAAAAAGCAACCCATCTAATTCAAAATTTTCTTCGCCAAATATTTCTTCTCCTAACACCACACCAGAGTAAAGAATGAACCAGCCGTCTCCGACTTCTCCTGTTCCAATATTTTCAACAAACTCTAAATAATCTACGGGTAACTTAGACCTTTCAACAGCACCGAATAATCTACTTTCATTTTCTGAAATATTTAATTTTTCAAATAAGCCACTTTTTTCAATAATAAAATTTTTAGGGATAGTCATATCTATTCACCTCCTGAAAATAATTTTCTTGCAGGGCTTTCTGATCTATGAATTCCACCTTGGTGCTGATCAGGGAATCTAGCAGGATGTATATTCCACCATTGATTAGGTCCGCCATGACTACTTTCTATCAAATGGTGAGCATCATAAGGCTGCCCAATTTTACGAGTAACCACACCACTTTTTGAAATGACATCTTCTTTATATCGTGGCCATTTCTCTCCAGTTTTTGACTCCCATTCACTTATAAGACTATTTTTATTTTTATTGAAGTCTTTTCGATGTAGAGCTGCATCTTCTTTAGACAATTTTGAATACTGGTTTTTTCGAACATTATCAGCAAGTATACTTCTCTGATTTTGAGACACTTGGATTCCTGTTTGCTTCTGCACATCATCTAAATAAGCTTTTGCTTGCTTAGCCAAATCAGTGTGTAAAAGCCCTTGGTTAACGTTTAGGCCAGACTTAGCCCCAGTAACACCCCCAATAACGTCATCCCCATACTTGATCACCTGCTTGGCAACAGCGCCTCCTGCGGCATTGACGCCAAGGTCAACCACGGCATCTTGTAATGGGTTGTGTTTTCCTTGGTGGGTGTCGGTTGTGAATGAGTCGGCAACACGTTGTCCATTTTGGTAAACATAGTCCGACTTTAAGGCATCTGCATTGGTGGCAATGTTGTTTGCGCCAATCACACTCAGAGCGCCACCTACGATACAACCTGCTCCTGTTGTACATGTCGCTGCACCAGCTGCCACTTCGGCGGCACCTGAGGCCGCGCCGACCGCTTGGCCTGCTCGGGCAACGGCTTGTTCATTCGCACCAACCGCATCATTGGCGGCATCCATGCCTGTGTAACCAAATGTGCTTTCAGCACGGCCACCCATACGACCTCGGCTTCGAGTTGGGGTATCGATGCCTAACTCGTGCAAGGTGTCATGGATGTCTGCGCCTTGGGCTAGTAGCTGATCACCAGTGTCTTGGATGTCTTTTAGCTGCTTGAATAACGGATCATTTTCCGAAATGCCAGCGGCACAACGTACCTCGGCACAGGCAATGGCATCAAGCCGCTCGGTTTGCGCTTTTTGCTCTGCTTTGGTTAAGTTTTTGTTGTTCTTGATTTTGGCACGTGCCTTGTCCAACAAGCTGGCTTCGCCACGTTTAAGCTGTCTGGCTTTCAGGTCCTTATTATCGACCTTGGCAATCTGCTGAGTACCTGTTTTTACTGTGGCGCTGTTACGATTTTGGTTATTCCAATCCGTTTGACTGGTTGTGCTCTTGGTGTCTATGCCTGCAAGGCTGCTGTAAATGCTCCATAGGGTTTCCGCTTGGTTACCGTGTGATGTGGCAATGTTGGTTTGTTGATCTCGGGTGAGTTCGCCTGTTTTGCCTGTTTGTGCCAGTCTGTGACGGGTTT
>NHNK02000040.1 GCA_002173415.2 Marinomonas agarivorans | reverse complement strand
CTCATGCAAATGGCACACATTTAGACAGAATGCGTATGTAATTGTTGTTGATAGTTTTGTATTGGTGACGGTTATATATAAAAGCAGTCAGAAGTGAAATTTGAGTGAGCAATGAAATTTAAACTGAAGAGTTTGATCATGGCTCAGATTGAACGCTGGCGGTAGGCTTAACACATGCAAGTCGAGCGGTAACAGAGGAGCTTGCTCCTGCTGACGAGCGGCGGACGGGTGAGTAAGGCGTAGGAATCTGCCTAGTAGAGGGGGACAACCTGTGGAAACGCAGGCTAATACCGCATAATCCCTGAGGGGGAAAGGAGGGGACTCTTTTGGGCCTTCCGCTATTAGATGAGCCTGCGTGAGATTAGCTAGTTGGTAGGGTAAAGGCTTACCAAGGCGACGATCTCTAGCTGGTCTGAGAGGATGATCAGCCACACTGGGACTGAGACACGGCCCAGACTCCTACGGGAGGCAGCAGTGGGGAATATTGGACAATGGGGGGAACCCTGATCCAGCCATACCGCGTGTGTGAAGAAGGCCTTAGGGTTGTAAAGCACTTTCAGAGGTGAGGAAAGGGTGAGTGTTAATACCACTTATCTGTGACGTTAGCCTCAGAAGAAGCACCGGCTAACTCTGTGCCAGCAGCCGCGGTAATACAGAGGGTGCGAGCGTTAATCGGAATTACTGGGCGTAAAGCGCGCGTAGGTGGTTTGTTAAGTCTGATGTGAAATCCCAGGGCTCAACCTTGGAATGGCACCGGATACTGGCAGGCTAGAGTACGATAGAGGAGTGTGGAATTTCCTGTGTAGCGGTGAAATGCGTAGATATAGGAAGGAACATCAGTGGCGAAGGCGACACTCTGGATTGATACTGACACTGAGGTGCGAAAGCGTGGGTAGCAAACAGGATTAGATACCCTGGTAGTCCACGCCGTAAACGATGTCTACTAGCCGTTGGGTTGTAATGACTTAGTGGCGCAGCTAACGCGATAAGTAGACCGCCTGGGGAGTACGGCCGCAAGGTTAAAACTCAAATGAATTGACGGGGGCCCGCACAAGCGGTGGAGCATGTGGTTTAATTCGAAGCAACGCGAAGAACCTTACCTACTCTTGACATCCACAGAATTTTTGAGAGATCAGAAAGTGCCTTCGGGAACTGTGAGACAGGTGCTGCATGGCTGTCGTCAGCTCGTGTTGTGAAATGTTGGGTTAAGTCCCGTAACGAGCGCAACCCTTGTCCTTATTTGCCAGCACTTTGGGTGGGAACTTTAAGGAGACTGCCGGTGACAAACCGGAGGAAGGTGGGGACGACGTCAAGTCATCATGGCCCTTACGAGTAGGGCTACACACGTGCTACAATGGCGTATACAGAGGGTTGCGAACTTGCGAGAGTAAGCGAATCCCATAAAGTGCGTCGTAGTCCGGATTGGAGTCTGCAACTCGACTCCATGAAGTCGGAATCGCTAGTAATCGTGAATCAGAATGTCACGGTGAATACGTTCCCGGGCCTTGTACACACCGCCCGTCACACCATGGGAGTTGATTGCTCCAGAAGTAGCTAGCTTAACCTTAGGGGGGGCGGTTACCACGGAGTGGTCAATGACTGGGGTGAAGTCGTAACAAGGTAGCCCTAGGGGAACCTGGGGCTGGATCACCTCCTTAAACGAAATGGTTGTTTGGTGAGCGTTCACACACATTATCTGGCTCAATAGCTCTTTAACAATATGACTTTTTGAAATAGATCGAGACGATGATGTATAGGATATGTATGCGATGCATATATGTGTTGTGTGTTGTTGTTTCAAAAGACGATAATCAAGCGTCAAACCGGTGACGCTCTCAGTAACCGTGAGAGTGTTTATATCGTAAATCCAATGCGGAAAAAAGGCTGTGTTGGTGAGACCCTTTTGGGTTATATAGTCAAGTGACTAAGCGTGCACGGTGGATGCCTTGGCAGTCAGAGGCGATGAAGGACGTGGTAATCTGCGAAAAGCTCGGGGGAGTTGATAAACAAGCGTTAATCCCGAGATGTCCGAATGGGGAAACCCACCCGCTTGCGGGTATCACATGCTGAATACATAGGCATGTGAGGCGAACCCGGGGAACTGAAACATCTAAGTACCCGGAGGAAAAGAAATCAACCGAGATTCCCTGAGTAGCGGCGAGCGAAAGGGGATTAGCCCTTAAGTTGATAAGGTGTTAGTAGAAGGCTCTGGAAAGGGCGGCCGTAGAGAGTGAAAGCCTCGTATACGAAAATGCTTTATTGATGAAAACGAGTAAGACGGGACACGTGATATCCTGTTTGAATATGGGGGGACCATCCTCCAAGGCTAAATACTCCTGACTGACCGATAGTGAACCAGTACCGTGAGGGAAAGGCGAAAAGAACCCCAGTGAGGGGAGTGAAATAGAACCTGAAACCGTGTACGTACAAGCAGTGGGAGCCGACTTGTTCGGTGACTGCGTACCTTTTGTATAATGGGTCAACGACTTATTTTCAGTAGCAAGGTTAACCGTTTAGGGGAGCCGTAGGGAAACCGAGTCTTAATAGGGCGTATAGTTGCTGGGAATAGACCCGAAACCGGGCGATCTATCCATGAGCAGGTTGAAGGTTGGGTAACACTAACTGGAGGACCGAACCCACGATCGTTGAAAAGCTCGGGGATGACTTGTGGATAGGAGTGAAAGGCTAATCAAGCTCGGAGATAGCTGGTTCTCCTCGAAAGCTATTTAGGTAGCGCCTCGTGTATTGCCATTGGGGGTAGAGCACTGTTTGGGCTAGGGGGTCATCCCGACTTACCAACCCCATGCAAACTCCGAATACCGATGAGTATGAGCACGGGAGACACACGGCGGGTGCTAACGTCCGTCGTGGAAAGGGAAACAACCCAGACCGTCAGCTAAGGTCCCAAAGTAACAGTTAAGTGGGAAACGATGTGGGAAGGCTTAGACAGCTAGGAGGTTGGCTTAGAAGCAGCCATCCTTTAAAGAAAGCGTAATAGCTCACTAGTCGAGTCGGCCTGCGCGGAAGATATAACGGGGCTAAACTGTTCACCGAAGCTACGGATATGTAGATGGTTTTACTGTTTATGTATGGTAGAGGAGCGTTCTGTAAGCCGTTGAAGGGGAAGCTGAGAAGCGCCCTGGAGGTATCAGAAGTGCGAATGTTGACATGAGTAACGATAAGGGGGGTGAAAAACCTCCCCGCCGGAAGACCAAGGTTTCCTGTCCCATGTTAATCAGGGCAGGGTGAGTCGGCCCCTAAGGCGAGGCTGAAAAGCGTAGTCGATGGGAAACAGGTTAATATTCCTGTACTTACATATATTGCGATGGAGTGACGGAGAAGGCTAGGCCAGCACAGCGATGGTTGTCTGTGTTTAAGGCGGTAGGCAGGTGACTTAGGAAAATCCGGGTTGCTATTAATGCCGAGAACTGATGACGAGCCCTCTTTTGGGTGAAGTGGTTGATGCCATGCTTCCAGGAAAACCTTCTAAGCTTAGATATATGTGAACCGTACCCCAAACCGACACAGGTGGTCAGGTAGAGAATACCAAGGCGCTTGAGAGAACTCGGGTGAAGGAACTAGGCAAAATGGTACCGTAACTTCGGGAGAAGGTACGCCGGCTAGTGTGAAGGACTTGCTCCGTAAGCATTGGCTGGTCGAAGATACCAGGTGGCTGCGACTGTTTATTAAAAACACAGCACTGTGCAAACACGAAAGTGGACGTATACGGTGTGACGCCTGCCCGGTGCTTGAAGGTTAATTGATGGGGTTAGCGAATGCGAAGCTCTTGATCGAAGCCCAAGTAAACGGCGGCCGTAACTATAACGGTCCTAAGGTAGCGAAATTCCTTGTCGGGTAAGTTCCGACCTGCACGAATGGCGTAACGATGGCCACACTGTCTCCACCCGAGACTCAGTGAAATTGAAATCGCAGTGAAGATGCTGTGTATCCGCGGCTAGACGGAAAGACCCCGTGAACCTTTACTATAGCTTCACAGTGAACTTTGAGCCTACTTGTGTAGGATAGGTGGGAGGCTTTGAAGCCAAGACGCTAGTTTTGGTGGAGCCGATCTTGAAATACCACCCTGGTATGTTTGAGGTTCTAACTCAGGTCCATTATCTGGATCGAGGACACTGTGTGGTGGGTAGTTTGACTGGGGCGGTCTCCTCCCAAAGAGTAACGGAGGAGCACGAAGGTGCGCTCAGCATGGTCGGAAATCATGCGAAGAGTGTAAAGGCAAAAGCGCGCTTAACTGCGAGACGGACGTGTCGAGCAGGTACGAAAGTAGGTCTTAGTGATCCGGTGGTTCTGAATGGAAGGGCCATCGCTCAACGGATAAAAGGTACTCCGGGGATAACAGGCTGATACCGCCCAAGAGTTCACATCGACGGCGGTGTTTGGCACCTCGATGTCGGCTCATCACATCCTGGGGCTGAAGCCGGTCCCAAGGGTATGGCTGTTCGCCATTTAAAGTGGTACGCGAGCTGGGTTTAGAACGTCGTGAGACAGTTCGGTCCCTATCTGCCGTGGACGTTTGAGATTTGAGAGGAGCTGCTCCTAGTACGAGAGGACCGGAGTGGACGAACCTCTGGTGTTCCGGTTGTCACGCCAGTGGCATTGCCGGGTAGCTATGTTCGGACGGGATAACCGCTGAAAGCATCTAAGCGGGAAGCCTCCCTCAAGATGAGATCTCACAGGAGCTGTAAGTTCCCTAAAGAGCCGTTTAAGACTAAGACGTTGATAGGCTGGGTGTGTAAGCGTTGTGAGGCGTTGAGCTAACCAGTACTAATTGCTCGTGAGGCTTGACTATATAACGCCAAAGGGGTTTTGGTGGTAGAAAAGCGATAAAGGGTTTGAGTTTGGTTATTGTTGAATCTATTTTGGGAAGTTTGTTGTAAAGAGAAGAAAGTAAGAAAAGACAAAGTAACAAGAGAAAGAATTGGTTGTTGTGTGTGATGAGATGAAGAAGTTACAGGCAATGGCAAAAAGAATTTCTTGATAATCATAGAGACATTGAACCACCTGAATCCATGCCGAACTCAGAAGTGAAAAGTGTCATCGCCGATGGTAGTGTGGGAGTTCCCATGTGAGAGTAGGACGTTATCAAGATTGAATGAGGA
>NHNK02000004.1 GCA_002173415.2 Marinomonas agarivorans | reverse complement strand
TGGGCTTGGTTGAGTCTGTCTGCTTGCTTTTGTGTGAGCGCCAACCCTTGTCGTTCTACTTGCCGTTCGAGGTCTCGAAGCACTCGCCCTAAAAAACCTTTGACTTGTTTAATGGCTTTTCGCATTCGCTTGTATTGTTTGGCATGACCGTAACGTCCAATTTTGGGCATTAACTCATGGCAGGCTTTGGCGTAGGTTTGTCTCAAGGTGAGGTTGTGTTCTTTGGCTAGCTGAGTGAGTTGTTGTCGAGCTTTGTTGTAGAGTTTGGCATCGGTGGGAAACGTGATGTTTTTTTCTTGCACCGTGGTGTCCACGACCACACGTTTTAGGCTCGACGCTTTGATGATTTTGAGTTTCAGCCCTGCTTGTATTGTCTGGGTAAGGCAGCGGCGCCGACGGTTGCGAAATGCGCCCCCAGTTTGTCATCCAAGAGGTCCCAATCAATCACCTGAGCCAATCTTACTAGCGCGTGGCTGGGATTGATGATGTCAACGAGCTGAGGTTGGAATAAATCTTTCTGCGGAACAATTTTGGTCTGACGAGGTTTCATAAAACTTACCGATTCTGCAACTTTCTGGGCCTAAAGGGGGATTTTTCGTAAGATTCTGGTACTCACTATGTTACAAAACCCTATTAAATTCAATGTATTGGGTGTTTTTCAGGGAGGACTAACTGGTTGAGTTGTTTTACTTTTTTATCCAACTTTTCGCCATAGGTTTTGCGCAAGTCCTGCTTGGTTAACTCCTGCTCAAAGTTAATAAAGTGATATCGCGCCTCTCGGCCTTGGGCGGTGCGTTCCAGCCGCGCCAGTTCTTTAGCCATATTTAAGCTGAGGGAAAAGTCAGGGGAATGACGACTTTCCTTTAGAGAAGCTTTCTCCTCCAACAAGACAAAATCATAACCCGCCTCAAAGCCGTAATACATCACACGGTGATCAATCCAACGCCCATAGGGCATGGGCGCTTGTTTTAACGTTGGACTGGGTGGAAGGGGAAGCAAAAACTGATACAGTTCTTTTGCGCTAACGGCGTACTGAAAATGATCGGACGCATAAATGCGGGGTAGTTTTGCTAGAGAATTTGATAAATTAGCCATCCAAGGCCTCCTTTCGGTTTTTTCGATTAATTGACAAACGAAATTGAGTGTCAGGAGGTTCGAAACGGCCCAAAAGTCACCGTGGACAGCTTTTCCCGAAGGTGTTGTATAACTGTCACCCTCCCGACGTAATACGAGAGTTTATACCTACTAATAAATTACAGGCATAAAAAAGCCAACTCTGTCGGGGTTGGGGTAACCGCTTTTGGGAAGGTTTCGACACCTCAGAATCCATACTAGATTAGTACATAAACTGGATCAAGTAGGAATTCTCGTAAAATCGTGTAAGCCATTGATTACAAAAAGGTTGGCAAACTGAAAGTATTTTATTAGGTGCACCACCCAAAATTTCCTATCTAAATTTCACAATTTTTCTGGTTTAAAAAGCAACATATTCGTCTATATGTTGTAGCAAGTAGTCCTTAAATTTTTGTACTGCTGGTGATTGCCCATGGCGGGAGGGAGAGAGCAGGCTAAGTTGTGCTGTGCCTGTGTTCCAGTCAGGTAAAATGGGTTGCAATGTGCCCTCTTCACATTCTTTCCGACAGGTATAGGACGGCAAGTTGACGATACCTAAACCCTGTATGGCAGCGCGTTTTAAGCTGCTCATGTCGTCACTGGCGAACAGGTTGTTGTGTATTATTTGTTTTTTGATGCCCTCTTTATTTTTTAACAACCAGTGTGCGCTACCTGGGCGCCAACCAACATTTAGACTGGGGGTGTTGTTGATGTCTTCTGGTTCTTCGATAGGACCAATCGTTTTCACATAGTCTGGGCTGGCAAATAGTTGCCATGTCACTGTGGTTAAGTAGCGCTGAATCACGGAGGAGTCTGGTAAGGGGGCTGTATGACCTCGAATGGCAAAATCCACTCCTGAGGCTAGCAGGTCAACAAACTGGTTGGTGGCTTGTTGCACGAGCTCAATGTGTGGGTGTTCTGCTAAAAATTTAATGACTAATTCTTGAATGGCAAATTGCGCCACACCAACAGAACAACTCATGATGATGCGGCCACTTATGGTGTCTTTTTTGTTGGATATGGCGGCTTCGGCCAGTGTCATTTCATTTACCATGGTTTTGGCATGTTGGTAAAAGAGTTGTCCGTATTCGGTTATCTTAAATTGCCTTGAGGAGCGTTGGATTAATTTCACGTCCAATCGCGTTTCTAATTGAGTAATGTGCCGACTTAATCTGGATTTGGGGATGTCCAATACGCGTGCAGCAGTCGAAAAACCGCCTTTTTCTACTACATGGACAAAATAAAAATAGTCATTTAGATCGATCATTTTTTTGCTCTACTCTACTTTGCTTTGCTTTGCTTTGCTTTGCTTTGCTTTGCTTTGCTTTGCTTTGCTTTGCTTTGCTTTGTTCGATTGTTCTAAATATGGAACATAAGTTTCTTTTTTTGCTCGTTTTTCTTTTTATCGTTCCATTCTATAGTAGTTTGAGTAGCGATGTTAAACGAGTTAATGGAAAAGAGGTTTTAAAATGACGAACTTTCAGTCCACCAACACAGTAATGAATAAAGTAAATGCCTTTCACTCAGCTATTCGTATTTCTTCTGTTGTCAAAGGTAGTCCTATTGGCATCGGTTCAGGTTTTACGGCACATACTTTTCGTGAAGCAGCGTTTGATCAACATATGGATCCACTTGCTTTGGTTGATCATTATGTGATGACAGAACCGACTTTTGGCCCTCACCCGCATGCAGGATTATCTGCCGTTTCTGTATTGTTTGAGGACAGTGAAGGCAAATTTCATAACCGAGATTCACTAGGGAATGATTTTGATATTTTGCCGGGGGATTTGTATTGGCTAAAGGCTGGGTCAGGTGCGGTGCATGATGAGGCGCCTCGAGCGGGGGCTCGCATTCATGGTTTGCAAGTCTTTGTTAATTTGCCTGCTCAGTATAAGCAAGACGCTCCTGTTTCTAAACATGTTTCAGCTCACACTATGCCTGTGATTGAAAAAGAGGGTGTGCGAGTTCGAGTTGTTTTAGGGGAAAGTAATCAGATTGTTGGCGCGACTTCCCCTGCTCTACCTATGACCATCTTGGATGGTTATCTCTCAGGAAATGGGATTTTTAAGCATGATATTAACGCCGGTGAAAATGCTTGGCTCTATGCTATTGAGAGCGATATCACGGTCGAAACACCCCAAGGGACTATCACACTCAAGGCAGGTGATGCAGTGGCATTATCGAACCTAAATCATGACGGTGTGCTCTCTATCGCACTTTCTTGTGCTGCTTTTACCGTGCCTTCCAGCATCACTTCATCAAAGGCGCATTTTGCTTTGTTTAGTGCCAAACCAATAAAAGAAGCCTTTGTACAGAAGGGGCCTTTTATTATGAGTAATGAGCAAGAGATAAAACAGGCAGAAAGAAATTATGCAGCGGGTCTATTTGGTCGCTTAGATTAAGGCTAGCCGCTTAGATTAAGGGAGGTATTCGTACTTTCCTTCATTTTTTAAAAGGTAATTATTTATGAAAATTTTAACATTTGCCGCGAGCAACAGTACAAAGTCCATTAATAAGGCGTTACTGCAATACGCTGCTTCTCTGCTAAAAAACCATGAGGTTGAGATGCTGGATATTAATGATTTTAGTTTGCCAATCTACAGTGCGGATTTAGAAGAAGCGCAGGGAGTGCCAGAAGCGGCATTTGATTTTTTAAGTCGAATTAAGCAAGCAGACGCGCTGCTTATTGCTTATGCAGAGCACAATGGCAACTATACGGCGGCTTATAAAAATTTGTTCGATTGGGCCAGCAGAGCCGATATGGCTGTTTATGCCGAAAAACCAATTGTGATGCTCTCTACGTCACCGGGCAAAAATGGCGCAAATACGGTACTGGCAATGGCTAAAAACACGGCGCACTTTTTTAAGGGACAGGTACTTGCTTCACTGGCTATTCCAAGTTTTTATGAAACCTTTGATCAAACAAGCATGACGATCAATGACGAAGAGTGGCGTGCAAAACTCATTGAGGTGCTAGAAGCCTTTGATGCTAGCTAAAGGCGTTTCGTTGTAGGAGCTATTTATGTTGCCTGAAAAATATCGTTTTTATGTTTTTTCTTTCATTATGTCTTTGTTGATGTCAGGTGTTATGTCGCTAGCATTTTTGTATTTAGAAACGATGAACATCGCCATTGTTATACAAAAATGGCCTGCCTCTTGGTTTGTATCTATGCTAATTGCCTTGCCAATGAGTTTGCTTGTTGTGCCACTTACCGATCGATTGGTCACAAAAATTATCAAGAAGGTGTAAATTGCATTATTGCGTCTCTCTTCTCGTTCCCAGACTAGAAAGCTACTGGGATTGAGAAGGGAGAGCTAACACTGTCTTTAGAGTACAAAACGATCGACTTGTTGCCCAAGGCGATCACTGAGAGAAGAAACGGCTTTGGTTTCTTCTGATAAGGATTCGATACTAAAAATACTTTCTTCGTAGCGTTGTTTGATCTGCTGGACGCTTTCGCTGATCTCAGCCACTGTACGAGACTGTTCCTCGGTTGCAGCCGCTTTTTGTGTGTTCATATCATTGATGATACCAATCTGGTCGATCATGCCTGTTAACTGCTCAACCATATTGGCAATGTTCTGATTGCTTTTATTTGCTTGATCAGCGCTTACGGACATGGCGGTCACGGCATTATGACTACCTGTTTGTAGTTGATCAATCATGGTTTGAATTTGATTCGTAGACTCGTGAGTACGTTGTGCCAAGGTGCGCACTTCATCGGCCACAACGGCAAAACCACGGCCTTGCTCTCCTGCCCGAGCCGCTTCTATGGCGGCATTTAACGCGAGTAAGTTGGTTTGTTCGGCAACGTTTTGAATGACTTCAAGCACACTGCCAATTTCGTCACTGTGTTGTGCCAGTGCATTCACTGCATTGCGTGTTTGTAGTAGCTCTTGTTGCAGAAGTTGCATATCTTTCTGAGTGGATAGCAACATGCTTTTGCCTTGCTCGGCAATAGTATTTGTTTCATTTGATTGAACGGCTGCACGGGAGCAATTTGCAGCTACTTCATCAATACTATGTGCCATTTCATAAATGGCCGATGCCACCATATTGGTTTGATCTTGCCCGTTATTGATTTGATCTCGTACAGAGTTAGAGACGTTTTCTAGTGTGCTTACTGTGCTACGCATGCCAGAACCCGCTTGTTGGATTTGGTTAACCAAGCCTCGTACATCTTTCACTGTATTATTGAAACGTTGAGAAAGGCGACCAAGATCATCTCGACTTTTTACTTCAATCTGTACTCCTAAATTGGAGTGTTCTCCTAGCTGTTGCATGCCGTTTGTTAATAGGCCGAGTTGTTGGTTGATAAGGCGTACTGTCATCAAACTAATTAGCACAGTGGCTGAGATAATAAGTGCGGCAAGTGCCAGAATTAACCAAAAGGTTTGATTGGCTGAAGAAGCCTGATTGTGGGTGTTTTGCCAGAGGTCATGCGCGATTTGATCCTCAAGTTTTTTTAACAAGTTAATGCGTTGAGTGGCTTGGTCAAACCAGTGCTTTACCTCGATGTTAAAGCCTTGGGTCTGTTGTTTGGCAATCCCTCGTAAACGTTGCACTTCATTAACAACAGGGCTGGTTAGTAATTGTTGGCTCATGGCCAGTATTTCGGTAGAGGCTAATTCTTGGAATACTCTTAAGTAGACGGATTGTTGTTCCACAAGAGCAAGAAAGCGCTCATTCATTGCGGTGCTTTTGACATCTTTATCAAAAATGGTACTTACAACAGCTCGTTCTATACCAGCACGTTCTTTTGCTTGCATAAAGTAATAGTAGGCAGACGCTTGGTTGGCAATATCAACACTGTCACTGCGTTTGGCCATATTGGCGGTTAACGATAACACTTGGCCATTTAATTGGGTGTAATAACCAATGGCCTGCGAAAGCTGCATTGCTAACCGATCGATGTTTTGTCGTGTTGTATCCAGTTGAGCCAGTTGAGTACGGATACGATCCAAAGTTGGAATGATCAAACCTTGTTGTTGTGCCAGAGATTCTGCTTGTTGGTAAGCGGCAAGACGTTGATTAGTTTGTTGACGTTGTGCTGATAGCTCACTGCGAAATTTCGTACCTTTACTGCCTAGGTAAACGGCAGTAGCGCCACGTTCTTTTTGTAATTCATGTACAAGACGACTGCCTGCAACGGATAACTCAATCAAGTTTTTAGCGTCGACGGCGTGACTGCGTAGTACGTGCTTCTCGGCCAAAATATCGAGAATCATGACACTTAATGCGATGAGAGGAATGCTTAATGCTAATTGGAATTTTGTGCGTATTGAGAGGTTTTTTATGAGTGACAAAGGGCTTCTCCTTAGAGGTCTTTACTGATTAAGTGCGATTTATGCATCCTTGATAAAACGCGTTAATGGTTGTAGCAAAGTAACTTCTCACGGTTGCGAAGAAACCTTATGCACGGCTTCTAAGTATTAAGACCAGTAGAAAATTGACTTGCTGGGCAGTATTTTATAGGTATTTAAATATTTATGAATAGGTGTTTAGGTTAATTGAAAAAACCACCTATAGATGCGGATCTTTCTTTGGCAAATATAGGTGGTTTGGTGGATGAGCTTATAAATTTATTGGTTTATAAACACGAATCCAATCGACAAAGAAGATGCTCTTATCATCATCCGCTAGTTCTGCGGCAGTAGGTCTTACGTCGCGCCAATCCTGATGTTCAACATCAAGAATAATGTGCATAGGCTTGTTTAAACCTGTGCCAGCAGTGTATCCCAGTGGATCGATCATTTGGGAGCCTGATACGCGGCGTACGAAGACACCATCAATGTAATAGTCCAATGTCCAAGGGTCTATCCAGTGAACGCCATAGCGGTGGAATTTAGCGCGCCATGATTCTTGTGGGTTAAATACCCAAGAGCCTGCATCCGTTGGTTGATAATCTTGGAAAGGGTTACGTATAAAAACGTGATGGCTGATGTGCATGCGACGGTCGAACCATTCTTGTTCTGGTCGATCACTGCCATACGCTTCCATTGCGTCAATTTCTTGAGTGGAGTCAGGACTCAATAACCAAACACCATTGGCCAATGTATTGCTGGATGGCTTTGCCATAACTTCCATATACAGTGGGTAAGTGAAGGTTTTTTTCGATGAGATAACACCAGTGTAGATCTTATTAGTGCCAGGCTTGGCTGCAGATTGCAGAGCCAAAGCACCGTTTATGGTGTATGAGTGACCTGAACTAAACTCGGAATCGCCTGGGCCTGTCCACGGATTAATGAAGAAATCCTTCCACCGTTTTTTAAAGGCATGAGGCTTATTGTTCGGTGCAGCAGAATAACGAAATTCATCCGAAATAGGTTGAATTTGCCATGCTTTACCGGGACCTGCTGATGCAGGAACGGGAATGCCGTCCCAATCCGCTGCGTGTACAGAGGAGCTGAGCACGACTAGCGCAATGCCAGATGCAATATGTTTTAACATGATTTTTTCCTTTATACGTTTTTTATCTTTATTTTTGTATAGGATTTGCCGCTTTACTAAACGTAAAGCTAAATGGAATACAGTCTCATTTAACGGTACCAAATACGCTTTCCTGTTTTATATACAACACGCATAAAACCAAATTAAATTACTGCTTCTGAAGAATCAGAAAATTTTTGTGGATTGCTCATTGGATCACGAGTAAGCAACAATGTATTGATGAGTTTTTCTGAACAGCGTAGAAAAATTCATCAACCATTATGTTGTAGCACTAAATATTTGGTCTGGCAAATATATTTATTGGTTAATAAATTTTAAGATTTGGTAAATATCATGATGTTATGACAAGGCATGCTTTTACATAGAATTTGTATCAAATAGTGCTTAGGTTGTTGAAGAAAGAATTTTGAAGTAAGTGAGTATTTACTATTTATCAGCAGTATTGATGTAATAATGCTAATGAAAATGCGGCAAGATCCGTATAAACCTTGAAAGGAAATGAAAATGCTTTGTATTGGGTGTCTCGCCCTTTGCCAGTTAACACTAAAGCGGGCTCACAACCTCGGGCGTAACCTGCTTCTAGGTCGCGTTTTGAATCCCCCACCATGATGGCCTTAACTGTTTGAGTGTTGGTTTGAAATGACGTTCCTAGCTCTTGTTCGATTGCTTCGATCATGCCTGACTTAGGCTTACGACATTGACAATTATCATTAGGCCCATGCGGGCAATATTTTATACCAGAAATCAAACCACCTTTCGCTTCAACAAGCTGTGTCATTTTGCTGTGCATGGCATGCAAGGTGTCTTCATCATAGTAACCACGGGCAATACCAGATTGATTGGTTACCACATAAATTTGAAAACCTGCTTTCGACAACGCGGCAATGGCTTCAATACTACCAGGGATAGGAACCCACTCCTCAAGTGTTTTTACGTACTGATCGGAATCGTAGTTAATCACGCCATCCCGATCTAATAGGATGATGGGTTTGCTGTTTGCCATGTGTCTGCCTTTGTTTGATTATGTTATTTGATGTTGCTAATTGGTTGATATTATTTGTACCTTCTTCAACCGCAAACATGACTTTTCATGATAATTGTATGGGAATCTTTTATACTTGCGCCACACTGTTTTTATTATTTGCGAATCATAATTGATGTCATTACTTATTTTTTTCATGCGTTGCTTGAGTAAACTACCATTTTCGACGGTACAAGGCATAGGGCGTTTACTTGGGCGAGCTATTCTACGATTTGATCAACGTACTGTAAAAGCCATAGATCATAATCTCGCTATTTGTTTTCCCGATCAATCTCACCAACAAAGACGCGCAATACGTAATGCCAGACTGGCTTACATGGGGCAAATACTATTTGAAATGAGCCATTTGTGGACGAAGGATACATCTACCCTACTTTCTTATTTACAGCCTGGTTTTGATAACAGTGAATTTGAAGAAGCAATTAAAGGTGACAGAGGTATCATTTTTTTGGCGCCTCATATTGGCAACTGGGAAGTGATGAATAGTTATCTCGGTCAATTCTGCAACCCGACTTTTATGTACCGCCCACAGCGTTCAGACACGTTAGATCGTTTTATTTATGACTCTCGTAAACGGGTAGGAGCAAACTTAGCGCCGGCCAACAATAAGGGGGTTGCTCAGCTTATTAAAGCATTGAACACATCCAATACGGTTGGCATTTTGCCAGACCAAGTACCGCAAGAAGGGGGTGGGGTTTATGCGCCTTTTTATGGTCAAGAAGCCTATACCATGACATTGGCACATAAGTTGTCGCAAAAGACTCAAGCACAAGTTTTTATTGCGGCGGCATATCAAATGAAAGGGGGTTATCAAGTATTGGTTGAACCGGTTGATTCTGACTTTTACAGTGACGATGCGCATATTTCTGCAACCGCATTAAATCGCAGTATTGAAAGTGTAATAAATCGCTACCCAGAGCAATATCAATGGGAGTACAAACGTTTTAAAAAACAGGCGAATGGTGAGCGTTTTTACCCCAAAGGTTGAATGCTTTCGCCTGCCTTATATGCTGCTCTCCTGTTGTCTACTTCTCTAGACCACAGAGTTATGCTCAATCGTCTTTAAGGTCTGCTAATTTCGCGGGGTGGCAGGCTTTTAAGAGATCATTGGGTTTTAAGCCAATATCAAGACCGCGCTTCCCGCCGCTGATGTAAATACTTACTAACTTTTCAGCACTTTGATCAACAAAAGTAGGTAAGGATTTCTTTTGGGCAATCGGGCTAATACCTCCAACCAAATAACCACTGCTTTTCTCGGCAACCTTTGGGTCGGCCATTTTCACTTTTTTAACGCCACACGCTTTGGCGGCTTTTTTTAGATTTAGTGTGTGTGTCACTGGAATGATGGTGACAAAAAGTTGTTTATCGTCGGTGACCAATAAGGTTTTAAATACGGTTTCAGGCGCTAGATTTAACTTTTCTGCCGCTTCAAGACCAAATTGTTCCGCCGCAGGGTCATGGTGGTATTCATGAATGGTGTAAGCAATTTTTTTCTTATCTAGGTAAATGCATGCTGGTGTCATTTCGGTGTAACCCTTTCTCGTAGTGTAACCCTTTCTCGTAGTGTAACCCTTTATCGCTTCCAGAACATTGGGGTAAATAGCACTAAAAGCGTGAATACTTCCAAACGCCCTAGCAGCATAGAAAAACACAGTATCCATTTGGCTGGATCACTAATAGCACTAAAATTAGACGATACTTGACCAAGCCCTGGTCCCAAATTATTTAAGGTTGCGGCAACTGCTGACCAAGCAGAAAGCTGATCTAACCCAACGCTCATTAAGCCGATCATGAGTAAAACATAAACCAATAAATAGGCAGAGAAAAAGCCCCAAACACCAGAAATGACGCGCTCGCTAATGGCTTTTCCGCCTAATTTAACTGGAATAATGGCATTAGGATGAACCAACCTTTGTAATTCACGAAAGCCTTGTTTCAAAATCAGCAGAATGCGAATAACTTTCATACCGCCACCTGTTGAGCTGGCGCAACCACCGGCAAAAGACGTCACCACTAACAGGAAGGGCAACGCCCCTGGCCAACTAGAGAAGTCTTCTGTTGAAAAGCCCGTTGTCGTCGCAATAGACACAGCTTCGAACAAGGCAAAGCGCACTGCCAAAGACCAGTCGTATGATGTGCTGAGCATCAAGACGATAATGGCAATCGAAATGGTACAGAACAGGATAAAGAGAAAAAACTTCACTTCTGGATCTTTGAAGTAATGCAGCACACTGCGGTTACGCCATGCAAAAAAGTGCAAACCAAAGTTAATGGCAGAAATTAACATAAAGGCAATGCAGATTAGCTCAATGGCATAACTATCGTAAAATCCAATGCTGGCATCATGCGTAGAGAACCCTCCAATCGCCACCGTTGAAAAACTATGGCAAATGGCATCAAACAGGGTCATCCCAGCGAGCCAGAAACCTAATGCACATAACACGGTTAATGACGCATAAATATACCAAAGTGCTTTTGCTGTTTCGGCAATACGAGGTGTCAGTTTTGAATCTTTAACTGGCCCTGGCGTTTCTGCCCGATAAAGCTGCATGCCTCCCACACCCAGCATGGGCATGATGGCAACGGCCAACACTATGATCCCCATCCCGCCAAGCCACTGTAATTGTTGTCGATAAAACAAGATCGACTTTGGCATGGTATCAATACTGCTGAGGATGGTTGCCCCTGTTGTGGTCAAACCCGAAATGGACTCAAAGAGTGCATCGGTAAAAGACAAGGATCTAAAGTCGGTGAGCATGAAAGGGAATGAACCAAATAAGCCTAATACAAACCAGAAAAGTACCGTGATGATAAAGCCGTCTCGAATACGCAATTCTTGCTTTTTGCCCCGAAACGGAAACCACATTAAAAAGCCACCCACGATATTAATTAACAGAGCGTATAAAAAGGCATTAATGGTTTCATCTTGGTAAATGATGGCAACCAATAGTGGTGGAATGAAGGCCAAGCTAAATACCATGACCAATAAACCAATGACACGAAAAATAACCTTAATATGCATGGTGCTTCCTAAATTGCCGTTATAACGTCGGCTTTATGCGATTTTATAAACCGGTAATGTAAAACGGTTAGTACTTTGAAATTAGTGCTTAGAAAAACGTCAGTCCTACTTGGAATAATTGTTCGACAACAGGTATTTGTTTCTTGTTAGAGACAAAAATAATCACGTGATCTTCTGCCTGTATCATTTGCTCACCTGTGGCAATGATGACCTCTTCTTCCCTGACTATGGCGGCAATGGTGGCACTGTCTGGAAGAGAGATATTACTAACTTTTCGCCCTACCACTTTCGATGATCGATAGTCCCCATGGGCGATCGCTTCCAGTGCTTCTGCCGCGCCTTTGCGTAAAGAATGCACGTTGACAACATCACCGCGTCGAATAAAAGAGAGTAAGGTACTAATTGTCATGTGTTGGGGAGAAATAACAATGTCGATCATGCCATCTTGGACGATATCGATGTAAGCTGGGTTGTTAATGATAGTCATAACTGTTCGTACCCCCATACGCTTGGCCAGCATGGATGACATGATATTGGCTTCGTCGTTATTAGTGAGGGCACAAAATACATCAGTAGATTCAATGTTCTCTTCAGCAAGCAACTCTTGCTTGGCAGCATCACCGCGCAACACAATAGTATTATCAAGGTTTTCTGATAAATAGCGGCAGCGGCCTAGGTCCCTTTCTATAATTTTGACTTGGTAGTCGTGCTCCAATGTTTGCGCCAAGCGCTCGCCAATATTACCGCCACCGGCGATAATGATACGACGATAAGGATTATCCAAACGCCTTAGTTCGCTCATCATACCCATGACATCTTTTTTCGCCGTGAGGAAAAACACCTCATCGTCAACTTGAATGCGAGTATCGCCATCAGGTTGAATGGATTGACCATGTCGATAAATAGCAACAATACGCGTTTTGATGGTAGGCATGTGCTCTTTTAAGAAACTAATGGGTTGTCCGATTAAAGGTCCACCAGTCTCTGCTCTAACAACGACCAGTTGCAGTTTGCCATCAGCGAACTCCATTACCTGTAATGCGCCTGGGTATTGTATTAAGCGTTTAATATGTTTGGTAACTTCTTTCTCAGGGCTAATACGAACATCAATAGGAAGGGCGTGATCGTGGAAAATTTCAGGACGTCTAATGTAAGAGTTGGAACGTACTCGGCCAATTTTAGTAGGTGTTTTGAACAAGGTGGAAGCTATTTGGCAGGCCACCATATTGGTTTCATCTTGGTTGGTCACGGCAATTAGCATGTCTGCATCGTTCCCCCCTGCCCTTTCTAAAATATCAGGGTGGGCACCATTGCCTTGAATTGTTTGTATGTCTAGTTTGTCTTGCAGTTCTCTTAACAACGCATCATCTAAATCGACAACAGTAATATCATTGTCTTCACTCGCTAGGTTTGCTGCCAATGTTGCTCCTACTTGGCCTGCCCCTAATATGATGATTTTCATATACTATCCTGTGAGTATTAGTTCAACCTGTGATTATCAACCCAACGCACTGTTATTGCTCTATTTTACTATTCTCATTGCTACTTATTGTATTGCTACTTATTGTCGAATTTATAGAACGAAGAATTCAAAAGCTCGTATAGGTAAGAAATGCTACATAAAATTATAGAGCAAAATTTGTTTTAAATAATACCTACTTTATTTGTGGCTTTACACCTTATTGATTGATCTTATGGTGCTTTTTATAAACAACAAACCTTTTTCAATGACTCTTTCTCAATAAACAATAGTAAAACCCATCATGGGTGCCAAGTTGGGGGAATAACTGTCGACCATAATTTAATGGTTTGCCCCATGCCACATTGAGATCAACTACCTCAACATCATCTTGTTCATGCACAAACTGTTCTATTTGGAGATTATTTTCTTCTGGCATTAATGAGCACGTGGCATACAAGAATAGCCCGTTTGGTTTTAGCACTTGCCAAACGTTTCGTAACAAATTTGCCTGAATAGCCACTAGATTATCAATATCTGCAGGCTTTCGGTTTATTTTAATATCTGGATTGCGTCGGATAACACCAGTTGCAGAGCAAGGGGCATCCAAAAGAACTTTGTCGAATAACTGGCCGTCCCACCAAGTATCTAGTTTACTAGCGTCCGCACAAATTAAGTTAGCCGATAAAGAGAGACGATCTAAATTTTCTTTTATCTTTGCTAACCGCCATTGCTCAATCTCAATAGCAGTTAGTTCTATCGACGGGGCAGACTCAAGCAAATGACCTGTCTTTCCTCCAGGTGCAGCACAAGCATCTAATATCTTATCGCCTGCATTGGGCATGAGTAATTCAGCACTTAATTGTGCGGCTTCATCCTGCACACTGACATCGCCTGCATAAAAGTTTGGTATGTTCTCCACGCTTGTGGGGGTGTTCAAATAAATGGCTGAATGACTGAATTGACCTTTTTGAGCAAAAAGTTGATGTTTTTCTAATGTTTCAATTTCAGTTTCACGTGAAACACGAGATAAATTGGTGCGCAAACACATGGGTGCGCGAGCATTATTTGCCGTAATAATCTGCTCGTACTCAGTGGGCCAATGTTTTTTGAAGCGTTTAAGTAGCCATTTTGGATGGCACTCTTGCACCGATGGCATATCTTTCAATTGCTGTTTGATGGTTTCTGCGTCTCTTAAATAGCGGCGAAGTACAGCATTAATTAACTTCCCTGCCCATGCTTTTTTAATGGTGCTGGTATTTTTTACAGCTTCATTGACGACGGCATGGGCGGGTGTCGACATATATTCAATTTGATAGAGGCCAGATAAGAGAATGGCATAAAGGTCCATGTCTTTTTCATTGAAGGGCTTCTCTAGCATATGCAAAGCAAAACTGTTCAATTGTGGGTAGTAACGTGCCACACCGAAGCATAATTCTTTCAATAAGGCCTGTTGCTCAGGCTTGACCTTTGTTTGCTGCTTACTTAACTGACTGGTCAATGAACCTTGGTTTAGTAGCAGGCTTTGCAGAATATAGACTGCCACTAAGCGGGCATCACTGACTTTTTCAGTCATGGTTTTGATTCCTTGAACGCAAAAAGAAAATCGCACACTGCAAAATGTTTATTTATGAGAAATTATCTTTTTGTTTCACTATTTATAGAGATTAACTATCTGTATCTAGTTAAGTATTTGTGCTGTTTATTGCCGATCTAACTGCTTGTAATTCTTGTAACATTTATACGTTAAGTGATCTTTCCCAAAAAATTCCCTACTTGAAAAAGCGTCTTAAATTTACCATTCATAGCATCCCTAATAGATAAGCGCTTGCTGCCCGGCAACTGTATTTCTTGAATGGCCAAAACACCATCACCAGTTGCTACAGCAATGTGCTCTTTCTCTATGGCAATGACTTTACCCGCCTCTTTTTGTGGCACATCTTTACTGGCTAAGTCAGCAGAACCAAGACACTTAGCACGATGTATTTTCAATACGCCTTGTTCGGTTTCGGTATAGGTGCCTGGCCACGGTGACAATCCTCGTATTTTTAAATCGAGTTCTATTGCACTAGCAGACCAATCGAGTTCCCCTTCTTGTTTTGTTAGTTTGCTCGCATAGATTGCTTGATCATCGTCTTGTTTTTCTGCTGCTATTGTCCCTGCTTTGATTGCCTCTAATGCTGTAACCAGACACTCCCCGCCTTGCAGACTAAGTTTATCGTGCAAGCTACCCGACGTATCTTCTGGAGTGATTGGGCAGCTTGTTTTTAACAACATATCGCCCGTATCTAAACCGGCATCCATTTGCATTATTGTAATGCCTGTTTCTTTATCGCCGGCTATCAATGCTCTATGTATTGGTGCAGCGCCACGCCATCTAGGTAGCAAAGAAGCATGTACGTTAATACAACCTAACTTAGGGGTGTCGAGTACGGTTTGGGGTAGAATAATGCCATAGGCCGCAACCACCATAATATCGGCTTTTAAGTCAGCCAATTGCTGCAATGCTTCTTTCTGTTTGAAATTCTGTGGCTGAAACACGGGAATACTATGAGATACACCAAGTTGTTTTACTGGGCTAGCAACAAGCTTTTGACCACGCCCTGAGGGTCGGTCTGGCTGAGTATAAATGCCGATAATGTCATAGTGTTTATCAGTAGCGTTATCGATCAATGCTTGCAAACTAGCTGCAGCAAAGTCAGGCGTACCTGCGAAAATAATTCTCAGGGGCGTTGTTGGATGGGGCGATTGTGCAGTCATAGGTGTTTGTTATCTGTGTTTGCTTATCGTTCGTATTTGATTGCCTGATTGAACTCATGGCATGGCTTGTTGAGCGCTGAGTGCAACTATTTGCCTCTAGTCACCTTTTTTTGCTGTTTCTGTAATTTATCTTTTATGCGGTTACGCTTTAAAGGAGATAAATAATCAACCATTAGCTTACCATCAAGGTGATCAATTTCATGCTGTACGCAAACAGCAAGTAATTCGTCTGTTTCCATTTCAAACGGCTGATTGTGGCGATCCAGCGCTTTTACTTTTACCTTAGCAGCACGGTAAATATGTTCGTAGTAGCCTGGCACAGAAAGACAACCTTCCTGTTGTGCATTTGGGCTGTCATCAATCACTTCAAACTCAGGGTTAATAAAAACCATTGGCTCAGATTTGTCTTCAGAAAAATCCATTACCACAATGCGTTGGTGATAGTTGACTTGTGTTGCTGCCAGACCTAAGCCATTTTCTGCGTACATGGTATCTAGCATATCATCGATAACGGTTTGTAGTTTGTCATCGAACTCTGTGACGGGTTTTGCAACAGTTCGTAATCTTGGATCAGGGTATTCAAGTACAGGTAGTACTGCCATTTTCTCTTCCAGTTGTTAAATAATGGTACACTTTCATTCTAACGTAACTAGAGTGACGTAACTAGACTAAGGCCCACAGAGCAACGCAAGTAGACGCATTCACCAGTGCTTTTCTTTTGATAAAATGATTCTTAGGTTAAACTGATTTCTCTAGGTGCTCATTTCTCTGGATACTTTCTCTAGGTAAAAGATAATAGTCTCTAGGTAAAAGATAATAGTAAAAGGATTTATTCTTAGTACAGACGCAACTTAGTACCGAGGCAGCTTAGTACCGACGTAAACAGTCAAAACACATTTTAATTTACGAACTCAAACGCAAGGAGCGCATTTATGAGTGAGACCAGACTAGCGATATTGGATTTAATTTCCCGACTACAAACCTGCCCTCCAACTCCTCCCTGTATTATTTATGAGGCGACGATTTATGAAGCCGCTGTCCATAATTCAACTCATAATTCAACTATCTGTGAAACCACGGCAGCATATCATTCTCGCGCTATATTGGGGTTAGCGGATTGGTTGACGTTAAGCTTCATTAAAGGGGTTGGTCCTGCGCGTTTATCTCGTTTACGCCAGTATTTATTAGAGTACAAGGAGCAAGTATCCTCTACCGCACCAGCTGCACCATTGCCAGACATCATTAATAAAGATCTATTAATGCAATTAAAATGGCCAGAAACAACCGCCAAAGAAGCCATTGATTATTTATTTAAAGGGCAAGTGACAGATAGTGTTAAAGCAAAGTTAATAGAAACACAAGAATGGCTTCAAGAGGGAGACCATTATCTTATTTCGCAAGATGATGAACGCTATCCAGCAAGATTGCGAGAAATTCCTGTAGCGCCTCTACTGCTTTACGTCATGGGGAATGTTGATATTCTCAATCAGCCAACTTTCGGTATTGTTGGTGCTAGGCGTTGTAGCGCTTACGGTAGAGAAACTGCTTTTCATTTTAGTCAGTGTTTATCGAAACAGGGGCTAGTTATTGCAAGCGGAGGGGCTCTTGGCATTGACAGTGCTGCTCATATGGGGGCGTTATCTGTTGCCGCGCCAACAATTGCTGTTATGGGAACTGGTCTAAAAAATCTGTATCCCAGAACCAATTTGTCACTTTACTCAGATTTACTAGAGAGAGGAGGTGCCATTATCAGCGAATACCCGCTGAGCACACCCGTCAAAGCACAACTTTTCCCACCTCGTAACCGTATTATCAGTGGCTTAAGTCTGGGCGCTTTTATTGTTGAAGCATCTACGAAAAGTGGCTCTTTGATAACAGCCAGTTATGCCTTACAACAAAATCGAGACGTATTTGCCTTACCTGGGCGTATCACTGACCCAGTATCAAGTGGCACACTTAGCCTGATTCAACAAGGTGCGAAATTAGTTACTTGTGTAGATGATATTTTAGAAGAGCTACCCCCCTTGAACCGCGATCTTGAAAAAGCAGTTTCGTTATTGCCAGATGGAGGTCTAATTAAAGATATTGAAGAAAAGCCTCGTTTTCTTATAAAAAATAGTGATGAAACATTATCTCAAGAAAATGTTTCACGTGAAATAACACCAAAGACAGTAAAGAAAGCGAGGCAATATACGCGTAAAAATCCCCAATACAAAGAAGTTGAAGAAGCCCAGAGTTTGCCGTTGCCGGTAGTGATAGCGTGGGATGACTCGCTAGCGGAACCAAGTCGAACGGTTATTGCCTGCATTGATGATCTTTTAACGGCAAGTTCATGGTATCGACCTTTTGATTTCAATGAACTTATGCCCTTACTTGCTGTTAGTAGTTCGATGCTTTCTCAAGCACTTATCGAGTTAGAATTGTCAGGATTGATCAAAGCAACGGAAGTGGGTTATTACCGCTGCTTACAGTAGAAGTGATGTTAGCAGAGCGGATACCTTTAACTTTGGTCGAATAAATCTCTTTTCAATTGTGCGATATTGCGTCGTTCTTTTTTATTGGGCTTGTGCTCTGCCATGATTCGTCCTCCAAGAGATTTTCGCTCTAACGCACGTTTTTCTCTTTTTTCGATGGATTCTTGTGTTTCTTCATACAGTTTTTGTGCTTCTGGGGCGCCACGACGTTGCTCACTCAGGGCTTTAACAACAACGGTTCTTTCGTCCCAACCTAGTCGCAATGTTAATGTTGCACCGACCTCAACATTGCGACTGGCTTTGCCTTTGGCACCATTGTAAGTGACCTTTCCGCCATCAATGGCATCCTTGCACAAGGAACGAGTTTTAAAGAATCGAGCAGCCCATAACCATTTATCAAGTCGCACCGGCTCAGTATGATGAGATTGTTGGTTGGTTTTGGTATTTTGTTTGGCCATGATTTTATTATCTTATCCTGTGCATCTGGTGAACCTTCTTGCTAAAGTAACCCTTATACAGCACTTAGAAAGGGTGATAGTTGAGGTTTTATATGCAAGAAATTAGTCAACATACGCTTTTCAAAGCACTCCAAGAAATAGTTCATGAAGCCTCTGCAGCGATAATGGAAGTATATCAGTCTCCTGACTTTGGTATAGAGGAAAAATCCGATAATAGCCCTGTTACGGCGGCTGATATGGCCGCCCATCAAATTATTGTTCGTGGCTTAAAGCAGCTTACACCTGATATTCCTATTCTATCCGAAGAAGCGCCAGTTTCATTTTCTGAGCGTCGTCAGTGGTCACGTTTATGGGTAGTTGATCCACTGGATGGCACGAAAGAGTTTATTAAGCGTAATGGTGAATTCAGTATTAATATTGCCTTAGTTGAAAACCACAAGGCAATCCTAGGTGTGGTCTATTTGCCTGTCGCTCAGGAGGGTTTTTTTGGTGTAACGGATGCGTGGCAAGGCTTATCAACGGGAGCAATAAAGTGGGATGGCCAAGGCCACATTGCTTCGCTTCGTGTGCGCCAGCCCTCCCCCAACTTAACGGTAATGACGAGCCGTAGTCATGGCCCTAACTTACCCCAAGAGTTAAAAAATCTACTATTAACTGGCTACAATCGCATTGAAGAAATTGCTAAAGGTAGCTCCATTAAAGCGTGTCGTATTGCCGAAGGTGAAGCGGATTTACATTTGCGCAGAGGCCCAACAAGTGAGTGGGATACGGCTGCGTCGCAAGCGATTGTTGAAGCCGCAGGCGGTACATTGACGGATTGCCACGGGACGCCTTTTACCTACAATCAACGAGAGAGTCTGCTTAATGGTCATTTCTTTATTGCAGGGCCAGAACTATCTCCTGTGGTAATAGCTTGGTACAAAAACCAACTAGAGCGCTAAATTTTCTTGCCAAACATTCTTCAATGTTTCCTTTAGGTTTCTCCTACCAACTTTTTTCTCCGTTGTTTTCTTCTTGTTTATCAATAAAACAGATTATTTTTATTAAACAAATCAGTTACACATATAGGGTAAATATATTTTTTGGCGACTGACAACAGTACTAAATACTCATTCATTGGGTACAGTTATAACTTATTGAAATATATAGAAAAAAGTGAAAATTTCCTTAGAAATATAAAAAAATGCATGATATAAAACGCACACGTGTAACAGCATGAAACTCAGTGGTTGTTTTGCGTAAAGGTTGTGTAATTTTGCGTTACAGCTTTTCGGCTCTCGATGTCATGTTAGACCGAATGCAAGTAATTCTGCTGTTCTGTTTTTTATTTAAGGATGAGTGGTCCGTTTTTTGAAAAAAGCTCAGTTTTTATCAACAACGCTTTCGTGTTTGGCTGTATTGGTGTCAAGCACAGTTATTGCGCCGAGTCCGGTTTATGGCAACCCTCAGGACGGTGTTGTTGTGGGCGGTTCTGCGACTATTACTGAGTCAGACAAAAAATTGGATGTACACCAACATACCGATCGAGCGGTTATTGATTGGCGTAGCTTTAATATTGCCGTTGATGAACACACCCAGTTCCATCAACCCACTTCCACATCGGTGATGCTCAACCGAGTTAACGACACCAACCCTTCTCATATTGCAGGCCAGCTCAGCGCCAACGGCAACATTATTCTTGTGAACCCAAATGGTGTCTTTTTCGATCGTTCAAGTCGTGTAGATGTAAACGGTCTCATCGCCACAACCGCCAACATTGCTGTGCAAGACTTTATGCATGGCTCCACCCTCTTTGATATCACTGGCAACCCTACGGGCGCAATTGTTAACGAAGGCACCATCACGGCCAAAGAAGCGGGTTTGGTTGGCCTTGTGGCACCTTATGTTGAGAACCGTGGTGTTATTCAGGCTCGTCTAGGTCGAGTGCAATTGTCCTCTGGCGATACCGTAACGGTGGATTTTTATGGGGACGATTTACTGCACCTTGCCGTTGAAGATGACGCCATAAAAAACCAGTTGGTAGTGAACTCAGGGTTGCTATCGGCTGATGGCGGTGTTGTTGCCATGACCGCAGCGGCAGCACAAAAGACAGTGGACGCGTTGATTGTGGCGGATGGGGTTGTTAGTGCACAAACCATCGCTGAAGAGAACGGCAAGATCATTATTGGTGGAGCAAGGCGACATGTTTCACATGAAACAATTCAAGAAGGTAATGAAGGTAATACTGGATCAGCCTTCGTTGCTGTTACTGGCATACTTGATGCGTCAGGACGTGATGCCGGCGAACAAGGCGGACAGATTAGCGTGCTCGGTGACCATATAGCCGTTGGGCAAAATGCCATTATTGATACCAGTGGCCACAGCGCCATTGATGCGGATGCGATCCCCAATGGTGGCGGTACTGCAACTATGACGGCGGATAAGCGTGTTGATAATGGAGTAAGAACAGAAGTCGACTTTTTAGCTCAAAAACGTCGCGCTGGCGGTTCCATTAAAATTGGTGGTGATTACCTAGGTCAAGGCGATACACAAACGGCGAAAACAGTAAAAGTGGCTCATGGCGCCCTTTTTCTCAATGATGCCATAGATAAAGGCGATGCAGGACGAACCATTATTTGGTCGGACGATACGACGGAATATCGTGGCTTAACTCTTGCTCGTGGTGGTGTTAACGGTGGTCATGGTGGCTTTTTAGAAACGTCAGGCAAGTTGAACTTACTGGCTAAAGGGGCAGCAGACTTATCGAATCGAGTTGAGGGCTACAACAAGGGAACTTACTTACTTGACCCAGCCGACATCACAATTTATGGCAATGTTGATCCAACCTTTAGTAGTACCGATGGCAGTATTGATCTTGGGGCAAACTTGAACCTGTGGGTTGATGCCTCGGATGCCTCAACAATAACACTGTCGTATGAAGGCGTTACAGGAGGCGCGACAGCCTCAGGTACGGCAGGCGCTAATACGATTACTACCTCGGCGGACATTGCAGGGGATTTGGCAGTAGGAGCGAGAATACGTTTGGGCGACGAGGGTCCGGCTACTACAGCGGACACATTAGGAGATGACACTTATACTATCACCGCCATCTCTGGAACCACCATTACACTAAAGCAAACGTTAACCAAAGACTACACAGGTAGAGACATTCGGCTGGGGCGAGTGGCTGTGTGGCGTGATAAGTCAGGGAAAAATAACAATGCAGAACAATACAATAATGGTCAAATGGCGCTGTATTTAGAAAGCCAACAAAACAACCACTCTGTTCTTCGATTTGATGGTAATCAATTCTACGAATTACCGGACGATACTGTCCCGGCTGACAATAATAACTATACGGTTCTGGCGACACTACAGGGTACCCAAGGCGGCTTTTTAGGGTCCGGTAATTATGGCACACCAGGAGAAGTAAACGCATTTCGCTATCGGGGAAGTGGTTTTCGTCAGTATTGGTGGGCTAATGATGTAGATTTTTTTGTAACTAGCATTGCTGACCCACATTTAGTCTCTTTTACCTATGATAATACCGTTGGTCGTTCTGGTTTTTTTAACGCGTCACTTATGGGGGCAAACAATGCAACAGGACGTAGCGGTGGTCATGGTAACAACACAATAGGTATTACAAATGGGAGAGAATACCTTTATGGCCCTATGTTTGACATGACGATTTATGATGCGGCCTTGGACGATAACTCGCGCCAGTTAGTCGAACAATATCAAGCAGAAAAATGGGGTATTGAGTTGTCCGGCCCTGGCACAGGCTCAACCGAAGCGGAAAAAGCCATGGCAGCGGATGGCTATGGTGTGTTTACGACTCGTTATTTAGAGCACTTATCTGAATCATCCGATATCGTCTTAAAATCAAGCAGCTCTATTACACTTGACTTAAAAAACGACACCCTAGCATTGGATTCAGGCCGTTCACTGACACTGGAAACCAACCTGTTACAGGATGCTTCTGCTGGCACCATTCAAACCGATAATGGCGACATCAACTTTACAGCCAGTAGTATTGATCTTGATTCAACCAAGTTAACGGCGACTGGTAATGGTGATGTGAGGCTAACGAGCACGAATGGGGTTAATTTTGCCGGCCAAATTCATGCGGAAACAGTGAATATCACAGCACAGGGCGACATTAGGTTACAAGATGCGAGCATTGAAGCGACAGGCACTAACACGACAGCCATTGTGATAGATACCTCAACCGTGTTTCATAACGAAGGCAGCGGTGGCATTGATAACCCAGATGCGCTAAACGTTATTGACCCAAGTAGTCGTTGGTTAATTTATTCTAATAGTCCGACCATAGACAGATTGGGTGGACTGAGAGCAGACTTTAAGCGTTACAACACAACGTCTTCTTCCTCCGTTACCTTACCTACGGGCAACGGTACTTTGTATTCTATTGCGCCAGTGATTCGTTATTCAGTGAATGATGTAACGGTTGAGTATGGTAATGCCTTGGGCAGTATGGGTTTAACGTACCAATCAGGGCTGCTTGCTGGCGATACTTTTTCTTCAATTACACAAACCGGTCTTGCTAACATTACGAGCAGTTATGGCATAGGAGATAATGCGGGTTTTTATAGTGATCACCTTCAAGCCAGTTTAGGGACATTAACGAATGAGCTTGGTTATCAATATCAATTTGTAGCAGGTGACCTCACGGTTGATAAAGCCGATTTAGCAGTAAGTCTTAATCCAACACATATTAAAATTGCGCAAGGTTCTGCCATTCCAACCATGGATTTAACCTTTGGTCCTTTTAAGTTAGCCGACACCCAAGCGGATTTGGATGTGTTACCTGTTATCAACTCCATTGTTATGCCTGATAGCCCTGTTGGTCGCTACATGGCGTCATTACAAGGTGGGAGTGATAACAACTACAACTATGCTGTAACAAATGGCGTCATTGAGATAGTCGCACCAGCGTCATCGACAAATTTTGACAACGAGGAAGTCAAAAAAATGTCCGCCGCGCTACAAAGAGAGCTGGCTGAAGAAGTTCGGCGACTCAACAAAGCACAACAAACTCCACCACAAACACTTGCAGCAGAAGAAGTGCTGGATACTCAAATTGTGTCTGCTACAACATCCGTAAGCCAGAAACTCATAGACACAGCAGAGAATGGTAAATTTGTCGCCGCAAATACGGCAAATCTATCAGTAAGCGCAAATCAGCAGGATGCCGTGATAACCAGCAATGGCTTTACAGCATTACAAGAACAGGTACTCGTGGAATTAGCGTTAGAAACGGAACAAGCGTTTGATACGACACAAGCCACGTTGCAAAGCGTGAATACGGTTAATACTAAGCCTAGTACCTCAATATCGAATGCCTCAATACCTAGTACTTCAACGGCAGGCATTTTAATAACAGGTAACTCAACGACTAATTTTGCAAACACTGATTCTACAAACACGGGAAATGTTGCCTTAACGGATATGATTGCCCTTAATGTTGTTGAGCCTGCCTCGGCTGATACTGCAATGGAAAGCTTCTTCTTGGATAGAAGGTTTGAAAATACCATAGACAATGATAATACTCTCCGCCCTACCGCGGTAACAGATCAACGGGCCTTACCAAGCTCGCTTGGCTTTGTAGGTTTTGGCTTCGTAGGTTTTGGTATGGCAAGTTTTGCCTTTGTGGTGATGACAACCATTGTTGCCATTGGTTTTAAACGTCATACATAAACAGTAATCAAGATAAAAATCGCCAGTTCTGTTAAACAAAACTGGCGTTTTCTTTTTTCTAGCCTTTATTCAATTCAAGTATTTAATTCAAGCCTTCTTCAGGCAACTTTAGTAGATTCTTCAACAGTAGGTGCCTCAACATTATGGGTATTATCGTCTCCTACTTTTGGCGTTGGAGTACGAATTAAGTGGTCAAATGCAGCAAGTGAAGCGGTAGCGCCTGCTCCCATAGCAATAATGATTTGCTTATACGGGGCGGTTGTCGCATCACCAGCAGCAAACACACCTGCCATTGAGGTTTGGCCTTTATCATTAATTTTTATTTCACCGTGAGAGCTCAGCTCAATGTCTCCTTTCAAAAAATCTGTATTTGGGAGCAAACCAATTTGAACAAAAACACCAGCCAATTCCAGTGTATGCACCTCATCTGTTAATCTATCTTGATAACGTAGAGCATTAACTCGAGTCCCATCACCCAAGACTTCTGTTGTCAGTGCATTTTTAATAATCGTGACATTGGCAAGAGACTTCGCCTTACGCTGTAACACTTCATCGGCTCTAAGCGTGTCGGCAAATTCCAGTACTGTCACATGTTCAACGAGGCCTGCTAAATCTATTGCTGCCTCTATGCCAGAGTTACCTCCACCAATAACAGCGACCCGCTTACCTTTGAACAAAGGGCCATCACAATGAGGGCAATAAGCAACCCCTTTGCCTTTGTACTCAGCTTCACCAGGCACATTCATTTCTCTCCAGCGAGCTCCCGTCGCCAAAATGATGGAACGGCTTTTTAGTGTGGCACCACTTTCTAACTCTACTTCGATTAAGCCACTGCTAGAGAGATCGGCACTGATAAGCTTGCTGGCACGTTGGCCTTTGATTAAATCAACATCATAATCCAATACATGCTGTTCTAAGTTACTGACTAACTTAGGTCCTTCCGTTGCTTTTACGGAGATAAAGTTTTCGATTGCCATAGTGTCGCTGACCTGCCCGCCAAAGCGATCTGCGACAACACCAGTACGAATGCCTTTGCGTGCTGCGTAAATCGCTGCAGCAGCACCAGCAGGGCCGCCCCCAACAACTAGAACGTCGTAGTTTTGCTTATTTGCCAATTGGGCTGCTTGTTTCTCGCTGGCTCCATCATCTGCTTTGTTTAGAATGTCAGATAACGTCATACGGCCTTGTCCAAATAATTCGCCATTTAAATAGACTGCTGGCACAGCAAGAATATTTCTCTGTTCGACCTCTTCCTGAAAAAGCGCACCATCAATCATGGTGTGGCGAATATTCGGATTCAGCACCGCCATTAAATTTAGCGCTTGTACCACCTCAGGACAGTTCTGGCATGAAAGGGAAATATAGGTTTCGAAGTGTAACTCACCTTCAATATCTTTAATTTGGTCTAGAATCGCTTGCTCTTCTTTTGCTGGGTGGCCGCCTGCTTGCAGCAACGCCAAAACCAAAGAGGTGAACTCATGTCCCATTGGAATACCAGCAAACTCAACTCGAGCTTGGGAGCTGTCTTTTGATGCAATGCTCATGAGTGGCGAACGTTGTGTCGTATCTTGTATTTGAATTAATTCAATCTTTTTTGACAACTCAGCAATTTCAATCGCCAGATTTAATAACTCTTGCGATTTAGCACTGTCATTGGTGTTTACTGTAATTACAATGGCGTTAGTTAGCTTAGTTAAGTAACTGTTGAGTTGTGTCTTTATTGCAGTATCTAGCATGGTGAAAACCCTCATAAAATCATTGGTAAACTGTATTGTTTCTATGAGATTTATATTAATAATTTAAATTGATAATTTAAAATTAATAGATTTAATGCATTTAATGAAGATAACCTATGACTCTATGCTAATTTGTTTTTTCTTTCTTAATGATGTGGTTCTTTCAATTGCAGGTAAAAAAATTGCAGGTAAAAATAGAGTAGCAAGCAAAAATACTAGCCAAAAAAAACCAGAGCCTGAAAAGACTCTGGTCAAGGTAGGGTACACTTTTAAAAAGCGTTGGAAAGTAGAATTAAATCTTGCCGACAAGATCAAGAGAAGGTGCTAATGTTTCTTCCCCTTCCTTCCATTTTGCAGGGCAGACTTCACCAGGATGAGCGGCAACATATTGCGCTGCCTTTACCTTTCTTAATAGATCTTCTGCATCACGGCCAATGCCTTCAGCCGTGATTTCCATTGCCTGAATCACGCCGTCAGGGTCCACTAAGAAAGTACCACGATCAGCTAAGCCTTGATCTTCACGCATAACATTAAAGTTACGAGTAATGGCGCCTGTTGGATCACCAATCATGGTGTACTGGATTTTGCCAATTGTGTCCGAAGAATCGTGCCATGCTTTGTGAGTAAAGTGTGTATCCGTAGAAACAGAATAAATTTCAACGCCACGTTTCTGGAACTCTTCGTAATGATCTGCAATATCACCTAACTCGGTTGGGCAAACGAAAGTAAAGTCAGCAGGGTAGAAGAAGAATACAGACCACTTACCTTTTAGATCAGCGTCCGATACCTCAATAAAGTCACCTTGTTTAAAGGCAGAAGCGTTGAATGGTTTAATTTGTGTATTAATCAATGATGTTGTCATCGTTGTTCTCCATAGTTGATAAAATAAATAAGTTGCTATGGGAGTAGAGTAACGAGAGAACCTTAATATTTAAAATTAATTGTTTTAATTATTTTAATTGTTAAAATTAATAGATATTGAATTGATGATTCTGTAAGTCCTACATAATTTTGGCTCATAAAAATTAGAAGTAGTCATTACATGAAGAGAACAGCTTAGTAGTATCGCTTAATTGACGAATATTTTTATTTTAGTATACTTTGATTATTGATGTAGCAGACATGTTCTCACATGACATCACATAACCTCTTGGAGGTCGAGGCAGTGTCCGGTAATGATGTTCTGAATCCAAGTTTTTTCTTGGCGAAGGCTCCCTTGATGGAGCCTTTGTTATTTCTGGCGCAAGGAAAGCTAGTCAAGTGGTTAAAAAAAGGCTATTTAATCTGTCTGATAATGAAGTTCAACAATGGAAAAACTTTAATATCGGCACTAAGGAATATACGTTTAAGCATTTAGATGCTTGCAAGCTCACGTTTACTCATCCTGAACGGTAAAAAGCTGCCTCGACCAGCAAAATAAACGAAATTAACCGTCTACTGGTTTGTTTGACAGCCCTGATAATAAGCTAAATAAATTATTCTTCGCGTTATCCAATAAAAGCTGTTGTGAAGTTTCATCCCCTAATGACCGAGCAATGGATACGGTACCAATCATGCTGGTAAGAATTTGTTGTGATAAGGATTCCGCATTTTTTACGCCCCAATTTTTGAGTTCAACAGCAATGCTTTGCGCAAGATTTTGAAAAACTTTTGCGTAGCTGTTTCGTACTACTTCATCCCTATGGGCGACATCGGTGGCTAAAAACGCTAATGGGCAAGAGGCTTGTTTTTGGGTTACATGGGGCAAACTCAAATAGGCACTGATTAATTGTTTGAGTGCTGTCAGGGTGAGAACACTTGGCTTTTCTTTATTCCAAAGCGAATGTTTTGCTGCATGTTGTATGGCTTGAGCATATAAAAGACTTTTGGATTTGAAATGCGTATAGAACGCACCATGTGTCATTTTGGCGTGTTTCATAACTTCACCAATACTCACTTGATCAAACCCATATCGGCAGAATAAATCTACCGCAGACGCCAAAATCCGATTCCGGCTTTGACTTTTATGTTCAGAAGAGTATGGCATGGCTTGTTGCTACCTACTTTTTGGGTGATTGCTTACATCTAAATATTATCTTGATCATATATAGATTGACTCTAGCATAAGCTATTTACATTCGCTTAAAAAGTGTCTTGAAAAATAGATGGGGTGATTTATGTCTAGCGAGCAACGTATCGTAATTACAGGAATGGGGGTGGTGTCACCTCTCGGTTTGGGGGTCGATGCAGTGTGGGAACGCTTGACTGCTGGTGAGTCAGGTATTCGTCATTTACCAGAGCAACTTATAGAGCGAGGTGGCAGCGCCTCTGTTGCGGGGCAGGTTCCTGCACATACAGAACAAGAAAATGGTTTGAATGAAGCAGACTATGTAACACCGAAAGAGAAAAAACGGATTGATCGATTTACATTATTTGCTCTTGCCGCCGCAGAAGAAGCTCTACAACAGTCAGGTTGGCAAGCTAAAACACCAGCAGAACAGGAAATGACAGCGACCATCATCGCCACTGGCATCGGAGGATTGCAAACCATTACGCATGCCCAAGGCGTATTAGAAAAACAAGGTGCACGACGATTATCCCCTTTCACAGTGCCTGCGTTTCTTGCCAATCTCGCTGTGGGTAATGTGACTATAAAATACGGTTTTAAAGGACCAGTAGGAACACCTGTGACAGCCTGTGCAGCAGGGATTCAAGCCATTGGTGATGCGATGAGGCTTATTCGCTCTGGCGAAGCCAATATTGCCTTAGCTGGTGGAACAGAAGCGTGTATCGATCCCCTGTCTTTAGCAGGCTTTGGCGCGTTAAAGGCGTTATCAACCAATCCAACACCAACAGAAGCTTCTCGTCCATTTGATAGCAAAAGGGACGGCTTTGTCATGGGGGAAGGAGCAGGTCTGATAGTGTTAGAAACCCTTGAACATGCGCTAGCACGCGGTGCGACGCCATTAGTGGAAATAGCAGGATATGGAACCAGTGCGGATGCTTACCATTTAACTGCTGGCCCAGAAAGCGGAGAAGGGGCAGCAAGAGCCATGCAGGCGGCATTGCGTATGGCAAGCTTGTCCGCTAATCAGATTGATCATATTAATGCTCATGCTACCTCAACGCCTGTTGGTGATAAGGGAGAAATTAATGCTTTACGACGCATTTTTGACTCGGATTTACCAAATATTCCGATTTCAGCAACGAAATCAGCCACAGGGCATTTACTGGGGGCAGCCGGTGGCCTAGAAGCCATTTTTAGTGCTCAGGCTTTGCTAACGAATACTGTGCCGCCAACATTAAATCTGACCGATATTGATGAGGATATGGCCGATTTAGATTTGGTACCGTTAACCGCACGGTCAGCGAAAGTAGACCATGTATTGTGTAATGGCTTTGGTTTCGGTGGTGTGAATGCTGCTATTATTCTGAAAAAATATCAAAAATAGATACAAAATTTAAAATTAATTTTTTATAGATATAAAAAGAAATAAACAGGTCTTATGCACACGAAAGTGGTTGGCATAAGACCTTTGCGTAAGATCTAGTTAGTGGTTCAGTGCTTTTCAATATGCAGTGGATTCCATGTCTGCACAAGTGGCATCACTTCAATACTGTTAATGTTGATGTGTGCAGGCTGAGTCGCAATCCAATACATAATATCGGCCAAGTCCTTTGGTTGTAATGGTGTAGTATCTTCATAGATGGTGTCCGCAGTGGATTGGTCACCTTTAAAGCGTACTAGGCTAAACTCACTTTCTGCCAAACCAGGCTCCAAGCTAGTAACTCTTACACCGTGTTTAGATAAATCGCATCGTAGGCTCTTAGAAAACTGTGCCACGAACGCTTTTGATGCCCCATAAACATGACTGCCAGGGTAAGGATAGTGAGCCGCTACCGAGGCTAAATTGATGACCGTGGTACTTTTTTGCTGGGTTAATGTAGGCAACAGTGCATGGGTCATATTGGTTAACCCAGTAATATTTGTGTCTATCATGGTTTGCCAATCAGCTAAATCGGACTCCAAAGCAGAACTGCGCCCAAGAGCCAGACCGGCATTATTGATAAGTACATTAATATTCTTAAATGACTCGGGTAACCCTTCAATCATGGTATCAATAGCTTCTTTGTTTCTGACATCAAGGGCGTAATAATGCACACTTGTCATAGAAGAAAGCGTTTGTGCAAGTTGTTTTAATCGCTCTTCACGACGCCCTGTAATAATGATGGACCAGCCTTCTTGAGCAAACTTCTCCGCTGCTGCTAAACCAAATCCGGATGTGGCTCCGGTAATTAATACACATTTAGACATAGTTTTCCTCCTACCTCTCTCTTTCCTAGGCTATTTGTTAATGGTAAGCGGACGCTTTTTGATAAGCAGGACGTTGTTTGATTGTTGCTAAATAACGTTGAATGTTTTCACGTCCTTCCAGTAAACCATAATCTCCAGCTCTTGCTAATAAGAGGGCCATCATAATATCGGCTATAGTAAAGTCTTCACCGGCAAAGTAGCTTTGCTGGCTTAATGTGTTATCAATATAAGCAAAATCTACCGCTAGCTCTTTAGCAATGTAACCATCTAATGGTGCGTTGCCTGATCGATCTTCCATTTTCATAATGGCATTGATGACAACGGGCATTGCCAACGACCCTTCTGCAAAATGCAGCCACTCAAGATATTGTGGAAAGTGTGCTGCGTCGATGGCAGGTTTGAGGGGAGAACTTGGTTGTTGACTAACAATGTATTCCAATATGGCAGCTGATTCACACAAGGTAACATCGCCATCAACAATAACCGGAGCTTTGCCTAGAGGGTGTATTTTTTTAAGCGACTCGGGAGCAAGTCGGGTTTGAGCATCACGCTCATGCTCAATGACTTGATAGGGTAAATTCAATTCTTCTAGCAACCATAGAACTCTTGTTGAACGAGATTGTTTAAGATGATGTACGGTAATCATGTTAATCCTTATGTCTCTGTACGAGAGAAAATAGTGTTTTATGGGGTATCCCAGACGATGTTAAGAACGCAATTTTTCCTCAATAAGGCAAAAATAGTCGGGATACGATAAGCAAGCCCAAAAAGAGTAAATTGATTAACGTAATCAGATAAGAATCTTTATGGGCAATGTGGGCAATAATGGCAGTAAGATAAAATAAAGCAATTCCAGCGTACGCCCATTCTTTCACCATGAGAGGTGCCTGAGGAAGTAACAAAATAAGCAAGGCGAGCAGTTTTAGAAGCCCTAACTGGATACGGAAAAAGTTTGGAAACCCTAAATCACGTATACCATCCATTGTCGCTTTATGAAAAAAATAGCTGAATGCACTCAATGCAAGCATGATTGCAACAAGTAGGGTCGAACCCCAATAAAGAAAGGCCATCACATTTATTCCTTTTTGTTTTACTATACTGCCAGTTTACCCCTTTTCAGCCTCTTGATATAAGGCCATAACCTACATTTTGTGGAGTATTTACACCGTGTCAGATATAACGACCTCTTCCATTAACCGTGATGATATCCAAGCGGTCAAAGACTACTTGCTAGAGTTACAAGATCATATTTGTTGTACTTTAGAAGCATTTGAGCCTGAGATTCGTTTTCAAGAAGATGCGTGGGAAAGAGAAAACGGTGGCGGAGGCCGAACACGCGTTATTGCTGGTGGAAATGTATTTGAAAAAGGTGGTGTAAACTTCTCTCACGTTATGGGAGACACGCTACCCCCTTCTGCAACAGCAGATCGCCCTGAATTAGCTGGTGGCCGTTTTGAGGCAATGGGTGTTTCTCTTGTTATTCACCCGAATAATCCCTATGTGCCGACATCTCATGCCAATGTTCGTCTTTTTATTGTACACAAAAAAGGCATGGAACCGGTTTGGTGGTTCGGTGGTGGTTTTGATCTAACCCCTTATTATGGTTTTGAAGAGGACTGTATCCAGTGGCACCAAACTGCGTTCGATGCTTGTCAGCCATTTGGTGAAGAATACTACGATAAATTCAAAGCTTGGTGTGATGAATACTTCTTCCTGAAACACCGTGGAGAGCCACGCGGCATAGGCGGTCTATTTTTCGATGACTTTGATGCCATGGGCTTTGAAGACAGTTTTGCCTTGATGAAATCAATTGGCAGCGCCTATATCGAAGCATATAAACCAATCGTCGCTAAACGGAAAGATATACCATTTACAGAACGTGAAAGAGACTTCCAATTACATCGTCGTGGGCGTTATGTTGAATTCAATTTAGTATTTGACCGTGGAACACACTTTGGCTTGCAAAGTGGTGCTGGTCGCACGGAGTCTATTTTGATGTCACTACCACCTGAAGTAAAATGGGGTTATGGCTACCAAGCGCCAGCGAATAGCGAAGAAGCGAAACTAACAGACTACTATCTAACCAATCGTAACTGGCTAAATAGAGCGCTATAGTGCTTTTTTACCTTGTTTTTTAGCTAACAACTTCTTCTGACAGAAAAGGTTGCTAGTTGCTTATGTGAATTGCTTTATACTGGCTCATCTAAAAACCCTAGATAAAAGCAAAAGCCCTAAATAAAAGTAAAAACTCTGGATAAAAGGTGCTCTTTCTTATGGACCAATATGTTGTTGTTGGTAACCCAATTGCCCACAGTAAATCCCCTGCTATTCATGCTCATTTTGCCGAGCAAACTCGACAAGATATGCAATATGACCTTTTGCTAGGTGATTTGGAAACATTTGAGTCTCAAATACAGGCCTTTTTTGCTGGTGGTGGTAAAGGGTGTAACGTTACCGTGCCTTTTAAAGAACGTGCCTATCAGCTTTGCTCAACACTCAGTAAACGGGCGCAAATTGCAGGCGCAGTAAATACGCTATTACAGAATCAAAATGGTGATATTTATGGTGACAATACCGATGGCGTTGGCATGGTTCGCGATATTACCGTCAATCATCAGCAAAGTATCAAAAACAAAAGTGTACTGATTCTTGGCGCTGGTGGTGCCGTTCGTGGGGTATTGGAGCCCATCGTGGCGGAGCAACCTCAGGCGATTGTTATTGCAAATCGTACTGTTAGTAAGGCCGAAACGCTTGCTAATTTAGTGTCGAGTGACGTTTGTTCAGCATCAAGCTTTACTGATCTGCAAGGCAGTTTTGATATTATCATCAATGGAACCTCGGCGAGTTTATCGGGTGAGCTTCCCCCTATTCCTACAACCGTCGTTCATACTAATACATGGTGTTATGACATGATGTACGCCAAAGACAAAACCGTCTTTCTGCAATGGGCTGACTCGTTAGGTGCCAAAGGCGCGGATGGTTTGGGAATGCTGGTTGAACAAGCCGCAGAATCCTTTACTCAATGGCGCTCTGTGCGCCCAAAAACAGACGGTTTAATTAAAGTGCTGCGCAGTAAGTTATAACGCAATAAATGCAGTTATAATGCAATAAAGTATGTCTTCAACTTAATAATGGCATCGTGATGGTTAAATCATGACAACTCGACAATTCCAACAAGCTAAGTGGTTTAACAGCATTGAACAAATCGGTGAGAGCCAATGGCAAGAGGCGATTGGGGCGACCGATTATCCATTTGCTCAATATGGGTTTTATAAAGCACTTGAAGACAGCCATAGTATCGGTGGCGAGACAGGTTGGTATCCAGAGTATTTAGTTCTTTATGATATAGAGCACAAGCCGATTGCCATTGCGCCTGTTTTCTTGAAGACCCACTCGCAAGCGGAGTTTGTTTTTGATTGGGCGTGGGCCGATGCCTATCATCGCCATGGGGTGCATTATTACCCTAAACGCGTTTGGGCGATTCCCTTCTCTCCTGTTACTGGCCCTCGGCTTTTCTCCATGCTTGATCCAACAGGACAAGCGCCAGCCATGAATGAACTGTATGCCATAACGGCGAAACTTTTAACAGAACGAACAGAAGAACAACAATTGTCTAGCTGGCATTTACTGTTTAATCAGGCCATACGCACCACACCCTTGATGGAAGCGACGCAGAACGAAGGGGCGTTACTGGCACGAACTTCTTGCCAGTTTCATTGGTTTAACCGCAGTTATACCGATTTTGAGCATTATTTGTCCCACTTTGTCAGCCGAAAGCGCAAAACAGTACGCAAAGAGAGACAGAAGATTCACGCCCAAGGGCTTACCTTAACACGTAAACTGGGAGCGGACCTAACCGAGCAAGAGCTAGATTTCTTCTACCTTTGCTATCAGTCCACCTATGCCAAACGTGGCCAATATGGTTACCTGACAAAAGATTTTTTTCAGCTACTAGCACAGACGATGGGAGACAAGATTCTGGTTGTCTTTGCTATCGATGTGAATACTCAAGAGTATGTTGGAGCCTCTTGGTGTTTCTTTGATCAGAACGCACTCTACGGCCGTTATTGGGGCTGCATAAGAGAGTATGACAGCCTTCATTTTGAGGCCTGCTATTATCAGGGAATTGAGTTCTGTATTGAGCAAGGATTGCAAAAATTTGACCCTGGCACTCAAGGGGAACACAAGATCGCCAGAGGCTTTGAGCCAGTGTATTCTCATAGTGTGCATTACATTAGTCACCCCGCGTTTCGAGCTGCCATTGGCGAATTTTGTCAGCAAGAAAGGCGAGGGGTGCAGGAATATCAGCAGCAAACTAGCACTATGCTGCCTTTTAAAACCACGTAATTTTCACTGCTCTTAATTTATTGTTCCTGATTTGTTGTTCCTGATTTGTTGTTTTTAAGGAGTTTGTATGGGGTTATCGAGTGCCTTCTACCTGATTTTATTGGCGGCCATATGGGGCGCGTCTTTTCTGTTTATGCGAATTGGTGCCCCTTCATTAGGAGGTGTTTGGCTAATTGAATTTCGGGTTGGCTTTGCGGCACTGTTTCTTTTTATCGTTACTGTGTGGTTGAAAAAGACAGTGAATTTACGTGCTCATTGGCGCCACTATGCTTTTGTGGGCGTGATGAGTGCGGCATTACCCTTTGTTTGTTATGGCTATGCAGCGCAGTATTTGACCGCGTCACTGATGTCGGTGATTAATGCACTGACACCCATCTTTGGTACCGCCATTTCTGCCTTGTATTTTCGTCATGGTTTACCCAGCAGCAAAATAGTTGGTCTGTGTTTGGGGGTAATTGGTGTCGCGGTTATTGTTGGATTAGATCCAGAGCTGTTGCATACGGACAGCTGGTTTGCTGTCTTGATCGTGATGTGCGCGCCCTTGTGTTATGGCATTGTCAGTACGTACGTTCAAACTGCCGAAAAAATCGACCCGATTGTGAATTCTTATGGTTCTATGTTGCTGGCTTCGTTAGCGCTTCTGCCGTTTTTATTCTTTATTCCGCCTACGGCGCCAGAAGATATTGACTTGGTTGTTATTCTTTCCGTCTTGGCGCTTGGTGTTATCTGTACTGGGTTGGCTTTTCTTATTTTCTTTAAATTATTGGACGATGTGGGAATGCCTTCAACATTAACGGTTACCTTCTTAATCCCTGTATTTGGTGTGCTATGGGGCGTGTTGTTTCTTGGGGAGCAAGTGGGTTGGCATACGTTGATTGGCACTTTATTAGTTATTGCCGGAACCATTAAAACCACAGGTTTCTCGCTTAAAGCAGCAATGAAAACCACATCTTAATGCACAAGATCAAAAGCGAATTAAGCGTCAACCACTTTGTTGTTGACGCTGTAAACTCGCTTGCGTTACTCGTTGAGCAGGAACAGAAAGTTGAGTGAGAAGGTACTGTTGCAACTCTGGAGAGAAGTGCTGCTTTTCCATCGCCATTGCCATGCAATCGAGCCAGCTTTGTTGATCTGCTTCCACAAGGTCTAAATGGCGGTGGGAAATAGGCAAATGAATTGAGCCGTACTTTTGGCGATAAAGCTTCTCGCCCCCCATCCAACCAGTTAAAAAGCGGTATAGTTTATCAATTGATAATTCCGTATCTGCTGGATGCATAGCGTGTAAACGCTTGAATTGCGGTTCAGTGGCCATGCAGTGAAAAAAGTCGACAACAAGCTGGTGTAGGCCTATTTCGCCACCAACAGCAAGTAAGGTACCATCCTCATGACCTAAAGGTTTTGTGTTTGGTGAAGTAGTACTGGAGGAATCGGCTTTGATAGTAGACATGCTGATTATTCTATGTCCGTGCTGTCGTTGTGGGAGTTTCTGCCGTGTTTGCTTGTTTGTTCGGCTGACATCTTAATGGAATTCCGGTAGCCGCCAACAGCAGCCAAAGCTGCAATGATGGCACTCATGTACCAAGGAATATCAAACGCCAGTGTAATCGAACCAAAGACTACGCCGACGGCGACACCTTCAAACAAGGGTTTAAGTTGGATGGTCATATTATCTCCTCGAACTTAACGGCTGTTCACCTAATATAGGAAACGAAGTGTACCGAATTTGTTGAATGACGTATTGTTTTTTTATTGGGTGCTTTATCTAACTTTGTGGATAAATATAAGAGATACACACATTTTTCGACAATGGTCCTGTTTATATTGTTGTTTTTGATGGGAATGTTTGCCAATAAGAGCAAATATGTGCGTATCTCTTATATTTATGCACAAAAAACGACTCGCATTAATCAAGACATTTTATTATTAGCGCCTAACGAACAAGGGAAGTACTTTTATGCTAACGGCCTGCTACCTCTTATTGAGAAGATATAAGTCACTCAATCAACGAATCTGGCGCATGTCCTGGCCTCCTATGGTCTCTAACATTACGACACCCTTATTAGGACTAGTCGATACTGCGGTCGTTGGACATTTAGCGGATGCGAGTCATTTAGGCGCTGTTGCCATTGGTGCGACTGTTTTTAGTTTTGTTTTCTGGGCTTTTGGTTTTTTGCGGATGGGCTCAACAGGATTGACTGCGCAGGCCTGGGGCCGTAATGATCTGGAACGAGTGAGAGAGCTACTGTATCAGTCTGTGTTGATGGCTCTTGTGCTTGGTTTGCTTCTCATTGTATTGCGCCAACCTATTATCGATCTTGCCTTATATTTTATCGACCCAAGTGATGAGGTCGCACCGTTTGCTCGCCTATATTGTGAAATCCGTATTTTCAGTGCGCCAGCCGTTTTGTCGACTTATGCGCTAATTGGCTGGTTTTATGGCGTGCAGCAAGCCAGAAACCCATTGTGGATCATGTTAATGATTAACATTGCTAACATGTTGCTGGATGTGATCGCCGTGTATGGCCTGCATATGACCAGTGATGGCGTGGCATTGGCAACAGTACTGGCAGATTACCTAGGTTTCACATTAGCGCTGTATTTGGCTTATCGGAAAATGCATGGCCTAACTGCCAAAAAATCCATAAAAATGGGGCGTTTTGATGTGAAAAAACTCACCTCATTAACCCGCTACATGGCACTGGTGCAGGTTAACCGTCACCTGTTTGTCAGAACCATTCTGCTATTATCTGTCAGTTTATTTTTCACTGCTCAAGGGGCACAGCAAAGTGATGCCATACTGGCTGCAAATGCGGTATTGCTGATTTTTCTGATGATTATCTCCAATGCATTAGACGGCTTTGCATTCGCGGTTGAAGCGCTTTGTGGCGAATGTATTGGTAAACAAGACCGCAGTGCTTTCCAACAAACCGTGTGGTTTTCTACCTTCTGGGCCTTAATTGCTGCCTGTTTGTTAGTCATTACCTTTTGGCTGTCGGGTGAAACCATCATCCATTTGTTGACCAGCATTGAGTCTGTTCAACAAGAAGCCATGATTTACCTACCTTGGTTGATTCTCCTGCCCTTGCTAGGTATTTGGTCTTTTATGTTGGATGGTATTTTTATTGGCGCAACGGCCACCAAACAGATGCAATATTCTACGTTATTTGCCGTGCTAGGTGTGTTTTTTCCATGCTGGTATTTGTCTCAGCAATTGGGGTTAGGAAATCACGGACTATGGTTAAGTCAGGCGCTACTATTCGTTGCGCGAGCGATAAGCCTTTACTGGCTTTATCGTCGCAATATGAGTACTAATCTTTGGTTTACCAACACGCAATAATGTCATCAACAACAAAACGTATGAGTATTCATTACAATAGGAAGTTGTTGTAAAAACCAACACCACAAATTATGAGTAATACAACGCCCAACACCCTGAAAAAAGTGGGTGTATCCACCTTTTGCAATTTATTATGAAATGCTTGCCCCAGTAAGTGGCCAATGAATGCACAAGGCAATAACCAGAGCTGATGAATAAGCTGCAAATCCACATCGGCAATCAGGAAAGAGACCATTTTTATTAGAACTAATAGAAACCATAATATAAATAACGTGTCTCGCAGCTGATGCTTGGCAACTTTAGTCGCAAAGACGGCAACAATAAGCGGTGCACCGATTAATGATGTTCCACTGAAATAGCCGCCCAGCATCAAAAAGACGGCATCAAGGTAAGAGTTGTTACTGGTAAAAGGCTTATTCAACAGGTACGAAACAGCATAAATCGCAATAATCGAGAAGATAATGGCGGTCATTAAATTGGCAGGGAGTGTTAATAAACCAAATACACCGATCAGTTTTGGCACAATCATGATTGCGAGTGATTTTTTAAGATAAGCCCAATCAATAGAGCTTTCTTGTTGAATTTGCTTTGTGGAGCGATAACCTTTAATCGCAATCCAACTGGAAAAGATAAGTAAATGAATTGCCACAATAGGTAAAAAAACCAAGGGCTCATTCATAACTAAAAGTAAGAAAGGTAATGCCAAGGCTGCGCCGCCAAAACCGAGACCACTGCGAACAAAACCGCTCCAAATAAAAATGAGAGCAATTAAACCATACTGCCACCACAGCAACGCTTCCATAATAACTCCTGAATTTTTCGTTTAAATAAGAGGCAAATAAGCCAACTTTGGTTAGGTTATAACCTTATTATTTAACCCACTTTGTGTTGCGCTTGAATTGAGCATTGCAACGTACATTACTGAAATAACAGGGAGATATTTTTATTGTTTTTTTAACGTATGATCAGTGTCTATATAGTAGCGCTTTTTTATTTTTGGCACAAAATAGAACGAGAAGAAGGTGACTTCTGGCTATCCAAAAATAGAAAATTTCTTCTATAAAAAGACAGCCCAAAAAGTTGAGTGATAAAAAATACCAAGCAACTGCGTCTAAAAAGCGTTAGGGGCAATTGGTGCAACAAAAGAATCTTGCTGTGTTTTGCGCAAAAATTCAGTTTGCCTAGGATCCATTTCTACGTCACCCCATTGACGTAATAATGGTATAACGCCTGCCCAAACAGGCCAATCGTAATCTTGTTCATCATCAATAGGAGGCTCTGCTCGTACTTTGGCAGAAGCCTCATTAATTGGAATACGAACGATCCCAGTTGCCTTTAGTTCTTGCTCTGTCATGGGCCTTAGTTGTGACCAACGTCTAGGCGATACTTTCTCAACAAAAATTTCTAACTGGCGTGTTTTTTCTGTTCGATCTGTAACGGCTTCTGGCGTACCAAATAGTGTCACGGAACGATAGTTAACTGAGTGATGCATAGCCGATCGTGCCATTACCAACCCATCTAGTAAAGCAATATTAATACAAACAGGCGTTGCTTCGGCTTGCTTAACATTGCGTGCCGACGACAAACCATGCCAATAGAAATAATCACCATCGCGCCAATGACAGGTCGGAGTGACAAAGGGTTGGTCATTGATTGTTTGCGCTACGTGACACATTAAAGAGGCATCTAAAATATCAATGATTTGTGCCTTGTCGTAATTGGCTCTTTTGGCACCGCGACGGACTTTGCTTTTGTTTGATTGCAAATTGTCACTGCTTTGAAGGGAAGTTTTGTCTTGCATATGATGACCTTTATTATGAATTAATACACTGTGTTCTAGGAGTAAATTACGTCTATGAAATAAGGCATCTTTAATTGAAGCTTTCAACAAATGATGCCATTGCTTGAGCGTGGACTTCATCACTCTCTGATAAGTGATTGATGACACCTTGCTTATTTTCTTCCGATTGGTTTTGGCTCACTTTCCATTTTCCAATCATTGAAGAAACTTCCACTTCTATCCCAACAATTGCATGCAGTAGTCGTTGTGTGTATTCATCAGGTGCATCTGCGACAGACCAAGGGTCAACTTGTTTTGTCTCGTGTTGGTCTGTTAAGCGATTAAGCATATCGATTTTCCATGCTTTATCTTCAATAAATGTTATTGATCCTTTTACCTGCACCACAACATAATTCCATGTTGGTACAACTTTTCCTGTCTCTTTTTTAGAAGGGTAATAACTAGGTGAGATATAACAATGAGGCCCTTGGAAAATTACAAGCACTTCTGACTGTTCTTTGAGGTTTTTCCATAGAGGGTTAGCTCTAGCGATATGGCCTTGCAAACGATCTTTGCCATTGCTTTGGTGTAAGTAAAAAGGCAAATGATTTACTTCTAACTGATCTTTCGTATGAGTAATGAATGTTGCAAAAGGATAGCTGCATATAAGAGATCGTAACTGCTCTATGTTGTCTTGTCGGAAGTTTTTCGTGATGAACATTGCTTTTCTCTCTTAGTGAAAATGCTTTTATTTGTAATCTTACTTTGTACAGACTAGACTTTTCTGGGTATGATAAAAATATCCAGATAAAAAATAAAAGGGCATACCAGTAATGAGCAATGTAGATCTCTTCCTGACGGTAAGTCTTGACCCAGCTTCTTCTCAAACCAGTTATCAGCAGATAGTGGAACAATTAAAAAGCAAAATTGCCGCAGGCGATTTACTGTCTGGTGAAAAAATTCCCTCCACTCGAGAGTTAGCAAAAAGTTTGGGTGTCTCTCGAACGACAACAATCAAAAGTTACGATATTCTCATTGCAGAAGGGTTTTTAGTTACAAAACCAAAGCAGGGAGTTTTTGTTGCTGAGTTATTACCAACACTGCATGTCAATGATCATGAGTCAGCGGCAGAGGTTGCGAGAAAGAAATTACTTAATAGCGATTGGGTAGAAAAGAAAGAAGAGATTTTTTTGCATTCTGGTGCGGACGTAAACGCTTTTCCTAATCGAGCATGGGCCGCATCAATGCGTCGTAGTTGGTTAAATCCAGACGAAAAAATCATGCAAGGTTTTTATAACTCTGGGTTACCAGAATTAAAAAGGCAATTGGTAGATTACCTTAAAAATCTGCGTGGCTTACAGTGCGATGAAGAGCAAATTATTATTACAGCAGGCAACCGAGATGCACTAAGCATTTTAACCAATGCCTTGATTGAATCGGCCAATTCTAAACAACAAACGGTTTGGCTTGAAACCCCTTGCTTTCCTCCCATAGCAAATGTCTTCTCTTGGCTGGGTGGCAATGTTCATAATCTGCCTGTTGATCATGAAGGCGCTACTCTCCCAGAGTTGCAATCGACAAAACGCAAACAGCCTAATATTGCCCTAATTACACCTAATCGCCAGTACCCTTTAGGCACGATAATGAGTTCGAGCCGGCGTCAAGATTGGTTGTCTTTATTGATGAATTGCAAAACAGAAGCCGAAAAAACAGGTAATGATAACAGACTCTGGCTAATCGAAGACGACTATGACAACGAGTTCCTTTATCACGGTAGAGTTGGTATTCCTCTAATGAGCCTAGATGCGAGTCAAAGTACCTTCTTTATTGGTAGTTTCTCTAAAGTGCTATTTCGCAGTTTACGTTTGGGTTTCATCGTCGCACCAAAAAGTAAAATAGAGGCAATTAAAGTCAGCCAACAACAAATTGGTAGTTCTGCTTCATTACCCATGCAGGCGGTTTTAGCCGATTTTATTGAAACAGGTGGTTTTTCTGCGCATTTGAGACGTATGCGACGTCTTTATCTTGATAAACGAAACTATGTAAACACTATATTAAACAAACAGTTAGCACTTTATTTCACTTGGCAAAAACCTGCTGGCGGTATGCATACCTTATTGTGCTTCAAGCCCCACTGGATCAAACGACATGAACAAACTGCTGGAGTTAAAAACGGCACGGAACCTAAGGAGTTAGATCAACATATAGAAGAATGCCTTGTTAAACGCCACATTTACATTAGCTCTTTGAGTAAGCACTATGTGCAATCCTCATCTTTAGTGAATGACGATAAAGCGCAATTACCCCAGCAGGGCTTTGTGTTAGGCTTTACTCAAACACCAAAAGAAAAGTTAAAAATGGCACTGGAAATTCTATCTCAACAAGTACGAAACCACTTCTTGTAAGGCTTATATAGAAAGTGAATGTTTACTATCGTAAAAAGGCCTGATGATTTTGATATTCGCAAATAAGACTTTTTCTAGTAATAATCTGAATCAGAGAAATCAAGCAAGGATAATACTACTGACTTGGTGTGGTATCCTTTTTTCTGCTTGGTTATTACCTACTCAGGGTTCGTCTAATGGCGTTGAGTATATTCGCGTTTGCAGTCTAAAAAGTGGTGTTATTTACTTAAAAGTTGAGCCTTTCGAAAAGGGAAGTGTTTCATATGAAACATCTGCAACAGCCTTCACAGAACACTGTAAATGTAATGTTTTAACGGATTTTTACTTACCAACAGAACAAAAAAAGCCTCTGCTCACGCCTTTTATAGATCAATCAACTCGATACTCTCACCAAACTGTCACCCCCATAACGTATCTTACTTTACGCCTTCCTAGAGCGCCGCCTGCTGGTACGGTGAGTTAACGCTTCTAACCTAGATAGGTTAAAAACCTTGTTTAACTGAAAAATCTATCTAGTTACGATCAACAACAAGGACTTACGATCAACAATACATAGTTATTGTAACTAACTGTTTTAAAAGAGACTTTTATGAAACAACTAAAATTATCACTGATACACTTTTCCATACTCAGTGGGTTAATCATGGTTTTACCTGTGCAGGCGGACCATTCTGGTGGAAACGAAGAGCAACATAAGCATCATCATGCAAAAAGTAGCCATGAACATAAGCATAATCAGCATAAACATGAGCAAATCCTTGTTCAAGAGGCTTACATACGTGCCACACCACCAGGTGCGAAAAATAGCGCTGCGTATTTTACTCTTATCAACCATACAAATGAGGATTTACTGCTGACAGGAGCAAGCAGCAGTGTGGCAAAAACCACGGAATTACATAATCACTTTATGGCTGATGGCGCGATGAGTATGCGACAAATTAAATCAGCACATTTGCCGGCCAATAAGAAAGTACTGTTTCAGCCGGGTGGTTTGCACGTCATGCTGTTTGATTTATCTCAGCCTCTGGTTGCTGGGGACACAGCGACTCTAACACTGACTTTTCATAATGGAGAGAAAGTCGAGTTAATGGCGAATATCCTTGCGCCAGACGACATAGTGAACCCGCACAGTAAGCATAAAAAAGGACATGGTCATCACCAACATTCAGGGCACGATCACCATTAAAAGCGACAAAAAATAGCCACGGAAGAAATATCTTCTTAGCAAGAAGGTATTTCGATGGCACGGTTATTTTTAATTTTATTTACCGGCATTTATAATGTTTGGTGTTGTTTCAAATAAATAAAAGTGCAGTCAATGAGTAGTAAAAAGCGACATTTTCTTTTTGGTTACGGTAGTTTAATTAGCGCAACCAGTCGGGCTAAAACAGGCGAAACAGGCCAAACTTGGCCAGTTTTATTGAGTGGTTATCAGCGCTATTGGTCCATAATGACAAGTGAGTTTGGCATGAGCTCTGTTGCGGTAGTACGAGATGAAAATGCCAATTGCAACGGTGTGCTTATTGAGATTGATGAAAACGAATTACCTGCCTTTGACGAAAGAGAGCAAGGCTATCAAAGAGCGCTCATCTCTCCCTCACAATTAAAAACCTACCAAGGTCGATCTTTACCTGAAGGTGACGTTTGGATCTATTACAGCCAAACCATTACTCATCCAAGTCAACATTGCCCTATTGTATTGAGCTATCTGGATGTAATTTTGGCTGGCTGCTTGGATATCGGTCATGACTTCGCTCATGACTTTGTGCATATGACCCAAGGTTGGCAACATGAACTGGTAAATGATCGGCAAGAACCTCGGTATCCAAGAGTGCAGCCAGAATTGGATACCACTGAGCTAACCGAGTGGCTTACTTTAGCAACCGATCAACCCACTAAGATGTTTTTGGATACTTATGAAGCTTAATGCCGCCAGTTTACTACTTGAACGCTCCATTGACGATTTTACTGGCAAAGTACTTGTTGCTAACCCTGAGGACATTTTTCCCTTTGAGTTGGTTCACGCACACTCTGATCTAACAGATCGAAAGCTACAAGTAACCGCATGGTGTCAATCAAAAACCATATATGACCAGTTATTGCATATTGGCATGCCTGAAGAGCAATTAATTTTTGCTGCGACGTTACCTGATGGCACAGCAACAGACTTTGACCATATTATTTTGTACCAACCGAAGGCAAAAGAGTTATTGGACTACTTGCTTGCTGCCACTCTGCCCCATTTAGCGTTAACGGGTAAGGTTTGGTTAGTTGGAGACAATAAAAGTGGGGTCAAATCTTCACATAAAAAATTACAGCCATTGCTTGATAATGTGGGCAAAGTCGATAGCGCTAGGCATTGTATGCTCTATTGTGGAGAGAAATCGCAGCCAAGTTCCTTATTTCGATTAGAGGATTGGTTGCAATCCTGGCAGCAAGATATTGCCGGTCAAACTCTCACCTTGGTGAGTCTGCCTGGTGTCTTTGGGCATGGCAAATTGGATGTGGGTACAAAATTACTACTAGAACATTTAAGCAAACACCGCTTTATGAGCCAAGTGCAGGATGCTCGTATTCTCGACTTTGGTTGCGGTGATGGCATTATTGCCGCTTGGTTGGCTCAACATACGGGCGCCAGTATTACTGCTCTTGATGATAGCGCTCTTGCACTAAAAGCCACAGAACTTACCTTTGCAGCAAATAACCTAAGTGCTCAATTGACCCTTGTGGCATCCAATGGTCTACGTGATATTAAAGGTCGTTTCAATTATGTAATTAGCAACCCGCCATTTCATACAGGCATCAATACAGACTATAGCATTGCTGAACAGTTGTTTATGGGCATTAAGGCACACCTTACGCTTAACGGTGAATTATTTGTTGTTGCTAATGACTTTTTACCCTACCCGAATTTATTGAATGCCGCATTGGGAACACACACACGCTTATTGAGAGAGCAAGGCTTTGCTATCTACCATGCACGGCAGAAGAAATGATTGACTATAAGGACACCCACTCAAGCGTTTTTTGAAAGTGCTAGGGTGGGTGTCCATATTATCGTTTGTAGCAGTGTCATTATTAGCTATCTATTTATGATGTTCGAACGCTTTTTTCTCATGCTTCACTATAAAGTGTATTAAACCGGCAACAATACCTGCAACGCCTAGACTGAATAGCACAAGCGCTACAGGATTATCTGCAAAGGTAAAATACGCAGTAACATTTTCCCAACTTGTGATGGATGTCCCCATAGTTATGCTCCTTTTGTGATTGCATTTGTTGAATGAGTATTTTTAGCTGGTACATTTTCTGGATAAGGGTGAGCTAAGACTTCTACTTCATCTAAACCAAAGTCTTCTACGTTTGCGGGCACACGCAGTAGGTCGAACTTTTTCAGCACGTAAGAAACAAGGTAGCCAGAAGCAAAGCCAAGTAGCGCCATGACAAATGCGCATAGTGCTTGACCATACAAGCTGATGGCAGGGTTGCCGTCCATGTTAGGTGTACCGCTTGCGAAGACACCCACTAGAATAACGGCGATGACACCCGTAACTCCATGCACACTAACAGCACCAACCGCATCATCAATACCTAATTTCTCTAGTTGTTTTGCTGCGCCAACGGCAATGAAGCTGACACCAGTCGCGATCATAAATGCTAATCCTGGGTCGTATAAATCGAGACCAGCAGCGACAGAAATAATACCAACCAGTCCACCAGACATTGTCCAAAACGGATCCCTTGTGGCCATGTAGCAGCCTATCACACCGCCAGCAAACCCCATTAGGGTATTGAATGCAAACGCAGATAGATTCGTTGGGGTGTTATAAATGGTTGTCCACCCCGTCTCACCACCATTAAAAATAATGCAGCCACCCAGAAAACCAAAAAAACCAAAGATAATCATCATAAGGCCGATTAGTGTCATAGGGAGATTATGAGCTTGGATTTTCTGTGGTACGCCATTGATGAACTTGCCCACACGTGGCCCTAAATTAATTAGTACACCAAGGGTGAAAAAGCCTGCAATAGCATGCACGACACCAGATGCCCCAACATCATGATAGCCAAACTCTGTTAGCATCCAACCGTCTGGATGCCAGCCCCAAGCCCCAGCTAATATCCAAATACCACTACCTAAGACGATGGTTAGCATCAAAAAAGCACTAACACGAATGCGCTCAATGACAGCGCCAGATAAGATAGAGCCTGTTGTCGCGCCAAATAAAGCAAAAGCGGCCCAAAAAATACCTGTCCCCATATCTTTTACATCTGGCCCCATACTTTGGGCCCAGGGTAGAGCAGCAGAAGCATCGACTGGAATGATTCCTGTTGGAAAAGCGTTGTAAATCCACCAACCAAATAAATAAAAAGTTGGAATAATGACGGCAAGCGCCAAAATGTTTTTTACACCTGCGGCTAAAGCGTTCTTACTGCGTGATGCGCCCATTTCATAGGCAAGAAAGCCTGCATGTATCATGACCATGATGGCAGTGCACCACCAATAAAAAACTTCGATATTCATCGCCTGATGCATTTCAAAAGCTGCCTGTTGAGCATTAAGAGTAGCTTGTAGAGACTCGAGGTAAGGTAGTTCTGTCGTCATAGTTTTACTCTCCTTTTATTAGATGGAATACGATTAATCTGTTACTACATTTTCGCTTTTTTTACTTCTATTTCTCCTGCGTCTTCTGGAAAGGGGCAATAAGAAGGTTGTCAGTTTTTTGATCCATGTTTATGGTCTGGTCAGTCGATCTGTCTTTGAGCTCGACACCTGACAGCCCGCGGGTTCGAGCTTCATTTAGCAGATAGCAGGCTTTGTTAGCGGCGTCTTGATAATGCAGTCCGGCTGGGCGGATGTTCGAGATGCAGTTACGATATGCGTCGGTATAACCGACTCTAGCTCCCCATGTTAAGTAGAGCCCTAAGCTGTCTGGTGAACTGAGCCCAGGACGTTCACCAATAAGAACGAGAACACAATCTGCCTGTAATTGCTCACATATTTCATCGCCAATGGCTACTCGTCCTTGTTCAACGACACAAACAGGAGCAGTTTGCCAGTTCTTCTTGCTATCGGTTGAAATCACAAGTAGCTCAGAAAGTGCTTGCAAGAAGGGAAGTGCATTTTGGGCAATCGCTAACGAAGACAAGCCATCAACAATGGCAACTGCTAAGTGGTAATGTTGGGTTGAACTGTGCCTATATTGCTCAAGCAGAGCGACTGAGGTGTCATTTAAACGCCGGCCTAAGTCAGGCCGTTGCAAGTATTGTGTTCTATCAACAGCTTGACTGTGGAGTAGTAAAGGCGATTTTCCAAATAAATGATTAAATCCAGTTGTTTGGGATAAGTGGGATGTTTGATTTATCGATGCTTTAACGTCATCAAGTAAAGAGTGGGTGTCCAGTTTAGCATGTACGGCGTCAATGGCCTGAGCGTGAGCCAGTTGAAAAGCAAGGGAGTGGCCTGTTGGTATGCTGACTCCAGCACGACCTAGGCCAATTCGTGCATCAGTAAAATGTGCTAATGCTTGCCAATGGTTTTCAGTAACAGCATCTTGCTTCGATGTTGGGAGCAATGTATCTGGGGAAGGCCGTGATTTCATTGCTTTTCCTCATTCAACTGCTGCTTTAATTGCTGCAATGGGGCTTTGAATTGCTCTGGTATTTTTTCATGTAAAGAAAAATGAGGTTGTGATTGACGAATGCCTATATTTTCCAACCAGACATTAAACTCAGGCGCGGGTTGTAAACCCAAAACACGTCGTAAATACAAAGCATCATGGAAAGAGGTGCTTTGGTAGTTGAGCATGATGTCATCAGAACCAGGGACACCCATCATAAAAGAGCAACCAGCGACGCCTAACAGAGTCAGTAAATTGTCCATATCATTTTGGTCAGCATCCGCATGATTGGTGTAGCAAATATCGCAGCCCATAGGTAGCCCGAGTAGTTTGCCACAAAAATGATCTTCTAAACCGGCACGTGTAATCTCTTTGCCATTGTATAAATATTCAGGGCCAATAAAGCCGACGACCGTATTTACAAGTAGAGGATTAAAATGTCGAGCAACAGCATACGCCCTTGCTTCACAGGTCTGCTGATCGATACCATGATGCGCATTAGCAGATAGAGCGCTACCCTGCCCAGTTTCGAAATACATCACATTATTGCCTACCGTGCCACGTTGTAGTGACAAGGCGGCCTCTTGAGCTTGTGCAAGGTGTTCAAGACGAAAGCCAAAACTATCATTAGTCGCTTGAGTACCACCAATAGACTGAAACACCAAATCAACGGGCGCTCCTTGCTCAATACATTCAATGGTGTTGGTGACATGAGTTAAAACGCAGGATTGTGTGGGAATGGCATAATGCTGTATTACCTCATCCATCATGGTAATTAAACGGGTTGCTTGCTGCACGTTATCCGTAGCTGGGTTGATGCCAATAACCGCATCACCATTGGCGTACAGTAAACCATCCAAAATGCTAGCCGCAATGCCAGCCATATCATCGGTGGGATGATTTGGTTGTAAACGTGTGGATAGGTTGCCAGGCAAACCAATGGTGTTACGAAACGCCGTTGTGATATGGCACTTTTTTGCTACCAAAACTAAATCCTGATTGCGCATAATTTTACTGACGGCTGCGGCCATTTCTGGGGTAATGCCTGTTCGAACAGCCTTGAGCTTTTCGCTGGTGGCCAGATCACTCAATAACCAATCTCGTAAATCGCCTACAGTAAAATGCGCGATAGAGGCAAAAGCGGTTTTGTCATGGGTGTCCACGATTAAGCGAGTAACATCATCTTCTTCATAGGGCACTAACATATGCTCTAAAAAAAGGCTTAGGGGCACATCGGCTAATGTCATCTGTGCCACTACTCGTTCTTCTGCGTTGTCTGCTGCGATACCCGCAAGGCGATCCCCAGAACGAGCAGGCGATGCCTTTGCCATTAACTCAGCCAGACTAGAAAATCCAAATGTGCGCTGACCGACAACATATCGAAATAAGTACTTACTAGCTTCTGAACTCATAACTTTTATCCACTTTGTTTAACGAGGCACAGGTTTTGCTCTGTCTAGTTTATAAACGCCGTAAATAAAGGGTTATCGAATATTGGCAAAAGTGAAAAGTTTTTAAAAATCAAATTCTTATGATGGTTGTATCCATAAAGTCATAAAGGATATGCAAATAAAGCGTCTTTTTGGGGAGGTATTTATGCGGTCGATAAGGCTGAATGCACCAAATAAGAGCCATGATAAATATAGTGATAGTTTCATTACAGAAGCGCATGATGCAGATTTACATGCAAGTAATCTGACCGATTGGCAGCAACAATATGATCAAATTAGTTGTGGCAGTTTTTATGGTCGTATTATTGAGTTGCCTTTTACTGGTGGATTACAAGTATTTCATGAATACACAAACCAAAAGTTACAACAGCGGTGTCAGGTCTGGCCTGATGCTATTTGGTTAGGTATTCCTTTGGCAGAACAAGCGTTATGTCGCATTGATGGGTTAAGCATTCAGCCAGATAATATCATGTGCCGACCGAGCGCCTGCAATTTTAACTTATCAACCCCAACAAACTATCAATTGTATGGGATTGTTGTGGAGCAAACAAAGTTGCTTCATATGGCGCAAATTCACGGTGTTGAACTGAACTGGCGAGAGTTGAATGAATACGGGCGCTTGAGAATGCCTGAAGCGACGCTAGCAAAGGTGCGCTTTTTACTTGCTCGCCTACTATCGGGTTATTCAGCACTTGATAAAAAACGAGCACCAATAAAACTACAGCAAGATCTTGTGATGATGCTGTTGTTGGAAGTATTGCAACGAGAGTCGCCTCAACCCGCCAATAGACAGGGTTACTATCACCGAAAGAAGGTCGTAGATGATGCCTGCTGTTATGTAAAATCCAGAGCTTTTGAGCCTGTTACCATTAGTCAACTATGCGCAATAACCAATGTCAGTCATCGCACGCTACAGTACAGCTTTACCAGCATTTTGGGGATTAGCCCGATACAATATTTACGACTAAGCCGTTTAAATGGTGCACGGCGTACTCTGCTTCAGACACAGAAAAACGTCAATCAAACCGTGGAATCGGTGAGTAAAGTCGCAACCGAGTGGGGTTTCTGGCATTTAAGTCAGTTCGCGAAAGACTACAAGCAGTTGTTTAATGAATTACCTTCACAGACGTTAAGTAAGCGAATCTGATACGCTATCTAGGTTTTAATCACGCTTTAATTAGGGCATCTACTCTACATTTGATATAGCAAAATAGAACAGTATAAATAAACAGTATTGCTCGATTTTAAAAGTGAATTCATAAGTTTGAGTGAAAAAGCGGCTCTGATAGGTTACCAGAGCCGAATGGAACAGAGCGGATATACCCGAACAGGGTTAGGTTAGCAAAGTTTGTGTTAGTACAAACTTACTGAATTCTTGCCCCCTACTATTAATGAATCGCCATCTTGACTTAGTTCAAGGTCCCTACCAAATAGGCGAACATCACTGGTTTTAGGTTTAACATAGCTTGTTTGCTGCCATCCTTGTGAACGGCGAGGACGTTTGAAGATATAAACTGCCCCTGTATCCAGTTCTGTGTTTGTTCCTTGTTCTTGCGAGCTATTGAGGCCTAAACTTGGGCTATCTTCAAAAGGTGCGCTAACGGCCAGCATATTACCATCTTCAGTAAGGCTGACTTTGGAACCAAATCGATCGAATCGTTTAGAATTGCTAGCCTTGATATAAGCTGTTTCTTGCCATTGGCCAAGATAATTCTGATCAAAAACGTAAGCTGCACCGGAGTCTAGAGCAAAGTAGTCAAGCGTAAATGGATTTATACCTGTAGCATTAGCGCTTTCTCTGAATGCGCCAACCGCTACAGTACGGCCATCTGCACTTAAACTCACAGAGTTGCCAAAATTGTACCCACCAGTACCAAATCCGGTGTCAATATACGATGGTGTTAAGCGAGTAAATTCGTCTTTTACTGATGGTGACCAACCTGTGTCTGGGCGTTTAAAAATATACACAACGCCTGAGTCTCTGATCGTTAGTCCAGGTCTGCTTGGTGCTTCTAAATCAAAATTAGGTGCACCTACTGCGATAGTGTTGCCATCAGCACTGATGCTAACTGTGCTGCCAAAGCCGCTACGGAACTGATATTCAGGAGAGCTGAATCCATCAAAATTTTGGGCAGCCCCTCTTTCACTAACGTAAACAAAACTTTTCTGTTCAGGAACCTTGCTCGCAATGCCGAAAATAACGGTAGAAACATCTGGTGTTGCTGCGATAGATAGTGCTTGAATATCGCTGAACTTTATCCCTCCCGCTTTGATGGTACGTACGGGGCCCCATAAACCTAGACGCTTTTCTTTAAAGACTTGAACGCCGTCTTCTCTAGCAACTAAAAGGTTTGTGCCGGTCGAGTCTAGAGCGAGTTTAGCGGCATAGCCTTTCTCACCTGGAACAGCAAATTTAGGTATCGTGGCCGTACGTTGCCATTGTCCTGTTTCTTGTTGATTAAAAATATAAATTTTTTCATTATTATAGGCCTTATCGAATGTGCTAAGCGCTAATGTTTTACCATTACTACTGATTGCGACGGCATGGCCTATGGTTTGTTCCCCTGTATCCTCTGGTTGAATAGCAACAATACCATTAACTAGTAGAGCTTTATCGACTTGAATTTCGCCGCTGTCAGTACAACCAGCACTGTTACAAGCTTGCAAAATATAGCTGGCATTGATGCGGTCATACAGCGGTATATCTACAAGACGAATCGACTCTTCGTCACGGTCAACAGGGCGTCCAACAGGGTAATAACCCGAAAAACCATCTCTATTTTCTAGTAATTGATAATAGGATGCGCGCGGATCTTGTTGCCATGTGAAAGTAAAAGTTTTGGGGCCAATACTGAGTAGAGCACCAGGCTCCGAAGGTGGTTGACTTGCTGTCGCACTCATCGCTGCGCTCGTTGCTAATACGCCAGCAAATAATGTTATGAATCGCATAACTAAATCCTCATTCAAAATACGCTTACCTGTTTTTGCTAATAACGCAAAAACTTCCATGCTTTTTAACGACTACATACTGATAGAAAGCCAGCGAAATATAATGAAGAACCTGGCTTCAGGGTAGGCATTGAGGAGGTGAAAAATGCTGTTTTAACATATTGCTAATAAAGGTTACTGAGTTGGCAACACAAACCAGAAATACGTTTACGTATGCTAACGCTTTTTACATTTTAAAACGATTTATTTACATTCCAAAAATACGGGGAAGGTAAAAAAATCACCAGAATTACCTCATATTCAAGGGCAATTCTGGTGGTAGGAAAGCGGAGGTGAGATTACAGACGTCCTTCTTCTACGGCATGGCAGGCAATCAATTGATTTTTCTGACTCTGTAGTGTGGGTGTCTCTGTATGGCAACGGTCATTTGCGTGAATGCAGCGGCCATGAAAAGCACACCCATTTGGTGGGTTTAGTGGTGATGGCAGCTCGCCTTCTAATTTAATGCGTGTCCGTCGCTTGTCAGCGTTAAGCTGTGGCGTACTGGAGAGCAGCGCTTGCGTATATGGGTGTTGTGGATTAGAGAAAATATCTGCTTTTTTACCTTTTTCGACGACCTTGCCCAAATACATCACCATAACGTCATCGGCAATGTGTTCAACAACCGATAAATCATGGGAAATGAATACGTAACTCAGACCGAGTTCGTCTTGTAAGTCCATCATCAGGTTGAGGACCTGAGCTTGCACGGAGACATCCAACGCCGACACAGGCTCATCAGCAACAATGATATCTGGATCAAGCATCAAGCCGCGTGCAATTGCAATACGCTGACGTTGGCCACCAGAGAACATATGTGGGTAGCGATTATAGTGCTCTTCCTTTAATCCAACTTTTGCCATGATGCTTAGGGCTTTTTGCTTGCGCTCCGCTTGGGACATGTTGGTATTAATTACCAAAGGTTCTTCGAGAATGGTGCCAATCTTTTTACGCGGATTGAGTGATCCATAAGGGTTTTGGAAGATAATTTGAATTTTCTGGCGTAGTTCTGCTTGCTTTTGTTTATCCAGATTCAGCAAGTCGTGGCCTTCAAAATCTACCGCACCTGCTGTGGGTGTTTCTATCATAGTAAGCATACGACCCAAGGTTGATTTGCCGCAGCCTGACTCACCGACGATGGCCAGTGTCTGACCTTTTTTTAGGGTAAAGCTGACGCCATCGACCGCTTTAACAGTGGCTTCTGGCTTAAAAAAACCTTGTTTAACACGGTAATGCTGTTTCAGTTCTTGGGCGGTTAAAATGGTATCTGCCATAGTCGATCCAGTGTTTGTAGGCGATTCTGTTGTCAAGATCATTGGGGGTGGCTCCCTGTGGCTGTCTCGGTTACAGGTGTCATTTCAAGTGGCGTATGGCACTTTACTTGACGCTCAATTGAGCCTTGGGTTGCTGGCTCTGTGGTATAGCATTGTTCTGTTGCATAAGGGCAACGGGGGCTTAATAAACAGCCTTGAGGGCGATCATACTGACCCGGTACGACACCAGATAAGGCGTTCAAACGAGATTTGCTTGCTGCCGATTCAGGCAAAGACTGTAAGAGAGCCTGAGTATAAGGGTGCTTGGGATGGCTAAAAACGTCGGCCGCAGTGCCAGATTCAACAATTTGACCTGCGTACATGACGATCACCTTGTCGGCGACTTCTGACACCAAGGCTAAATCATGAGTAATAAGTACTAAGCCCATGTTCTTTTTGCGTTGTAAATCAATGAGAAGATCAACAATCTGAGCTTGGATAGTAACATCCAGCGCTGTGGTTGGCTCATCGGCAATTAACAGCTTTGGATTACAGGCAATGGCCATAGCAATCATGATGCGTTGGCTCATACCGCCAGAAAGCTGGTGCGGATAAGCAGATAAGCGAGTCTCAGGCGCAGGAATGCCAACTTGGGTTAGTAGCTCAATTGCTTGCTGTTGCAGTTGTTTTTTACTGCCGCCCTGATGGGTTTTTAGAGCTTCCATGATCTGATAACCCACGGTAAAGCATGGGTTTAGACTGGTCATGGGATCCTGAAAGATCATGGCGATATCGGCACCAGTCAGTTGGCGTCGTTTTTTATCATCAATGGCCAACAAGTCTTGCTGATCAAACGAAAGCGCATCAGCATTGACCTTACCGGGAAAGTCGATCAAACCCATGATAGCCAGTGAGCTAACGCTTTTCCCTGAGCCAGATTCGCCAACAATACCCAGTACTTCGCCTTCTTCTACTTTGTAACTAATATTATCAACGGCTTTAAAATTGCCGAAAGTAACACTTAAATTGTTTAATTCTAATAATGACATGATGCACTCACTCTTATTGTTTTAGCTTAGGATCAAGGGCATCACGTAAACCGTCACCCATAATGTTAAAGGCCAATACAGTAATTAGAATCATTAGGCCAGGGAAGGTAACAACCCACCAAGCGCGTTGGATAAACTGTAATGCACTGGCTAACATACTGCCCCACTCTGGTGTGGGTGGCTGAGCACCTAGCCCTAAAAAGCCTAAGGCAGCCATATCAAGAATAGCGGTGGAAAAACCAAGAGTTGCTTGCACAATGAGTGGCGCTAAACAGTTAGGCAGAACACAAATGAACATAAGGCGTAATGGCCCTGCACCAATAACCTTGGATGAAGTCACATAGTCTTTTGACATCTCTGCTAAGGTGGCAGCACGTGTTAAACGTACGTAATGTGGCAGAGAGACGATGGAAATGGCCAGTGCCGCATTAATAATGCTGGGGCCTAAAATGGCAACAATGGCGATTGCTAATAACAAACTCGGCATGGCAAGCATGATGTCAACCATACGCATGATAACGATATCAACTGTGCCCTTGTTATAGCCAGCTAATAAGCCAAGAAAAATCCCAATAGCTAAGGAGGCTGAAACCGCAACCAGTCCAACCGATAACGACAGTCTTGCGCCATAGATCAAACGAGAAAGAATGTCTCGACCCACATCGTCAGTGCCTAAAATATAGGCCCAGTTACCGCCTTCTAACCAAGCGGGAGGAACTAATAATGCCTCTCGGTTTTGTGCTGAGAAGGAGTGAGGTGCAATCCAATCTGCAAAAATAGCCACAAAACAGATGATGCTAATGGTAATTAGCCCTACAACAGCGCCTTTATTGGCACTGAAATAATGCCAGAACTCTTGTAATGGCGTGCGCAATAGTTCAGGCGTTTGTGCAATCACCTCACTATTTCCTTGTGTATTGATCTGGGACCCTTGCTGATTAGCATGGGTACCTTCATTGCTAGCGCCCTCATTACTAGCAACGGTGTCTTTGGAATGCTTGTTTTCGGAATGCTTGTTTTCGGAATGAGTAGTCATGTTATTTCCTAGAATACGATGCGTAACGACAAATGCGTTAGCGACTGTGCCTGATACGCGGATTCACGATGCCATAGGCAATATCCACTAACAGGTTCACAACAATAATGATGGTAGCGACGATGAGAATACCGCCTTGTACAACTGGGTAATCTCGTCGACCAATGGACTCTATCAACCATTTTCCAATACCTGGCCAAGCAAATACCGTCTCTGTCAGAATGGCGCCACTCAGTAGAATGCCGATTTGTAAGCCAATAACAGTAATTATTGGAATCAATGCATTACGTAAGGCATGAACCATAATAACTCGCCAAGGGGCAATGCCTTTCGAACGAGCGGTACGAATATAGTCTTCGTTGAGAATTTCTAGCATAGAAGAGCGTGTCATACGGGCGATAACTGCCATAGGAATTGTGCCCAAGACAATACTGGGCAAAATCAAATGGGCAATGGCGGAACTAAATGCCCCTTTTTCACCAGACAATAAGGTGTCGATGAGCATGAAGCCCGTCACATCATCAATCCAATAAACTACATCAATGCGACCTGATACGGGTGTCCAGCCTAAATTCACAGAGAAGACGAGCATCAGCAATAGTGCCCACCAAAAGATAGGCATGGAATAACCAGTCAAAGAAACCGTCATGACTGAGTGATCAAATAAGGTGCCACGACGTATTGCGGCAATAATGCCAGCAGGTAAACCGATAAAAATAGCAAACAAGGTGGCGCAAAATGCCAATTCGATGGTTGCTGGAAATAGGGTAAGGAATTCGCTGACAACGGGCGTTTTAGTAATTAAGGAGGTGCCAAGGTCGCCATGAAGAACATCGTTTAAGTAGCGAAAATATTGAATGTATAAAGGCTGATCCAAACCCAGTTGAGCGCTTAGTTCAGCGTGTCTTTCTGCACTGACTCCCCGTTCTCCGGCCATAACCTCAATAGGATCACCCGGAATTAAATGGATAAGGGTAAAAGTCAGTAGGGTAATTCCAATAAAGGTAGGAATGACCAGACTAAGTCGCTTAATAATAAACTGAAACATAGTACTTCTCGAAATCGCGATATAAAGTCGGTTGCTAACAAGCAGAGACGAAAAAACGACTGATACAGATAATTAATCTGCACCAGCCGTTTGTTTAGTTGAGGTTATTTCTTCAAGCTAACGTTTGAGAAATAGTGACCGCCAAGTGGGTCAATAACAAATCCTTCTACCTCTTTACGAACAGGTTCGTACACAATTGAGTGCGCAGTTGTAATCCAAGGTGCTTCGCGCTTGAACACTAACTGGGCCTCTTCATAGTACTTAGTTCTGGTTGCTTGATCAGAAGTCTGCTTCGCTTTAACTAGCAGATCATTAAACTCTTTATTACACCATTGGGCACGGTTAGAACCGCCAACAGCATCACAACCTAGAAGTACGTACAAGAAGTTATCTGGGTCACCGTTATCACCTGTCCAGCCTAGCAATACGGTTTCGTGTTCACCTTTCTTCGAACGGTTTAGGTACTCACCCCACTCGTAAGAAACGATCTCAGCTTTTACACCAACTTTCGCCCAATCTTCCTGAATAACTTCCGCCATACGACGCGCATTTGGGTTGTATGGACGTTGTACAGGCATTGCCCAAATATTAGTGGTAAAGCCGTTTTCATAACCTGCTTCTTTCAGTAACTGCTTGGCTTTTACTGGATCATAGTTATAGTCAACAACTTTATCATTGTAAGACCACATGGTTGGTGGAATTGGGTTTTTGGCAATTTTACCTGCGCCTTGGAATACCGCATCAATGATGGCTTGTTTATTGGTCGCTAAATTTAGCGCTTGACGTACTTTGGCATCAGTAAATGGCTTTTTCTTAGTGTTAAATGCTAGGTAACCAACATTTAACCCTTCTTGGCTCATTAGGTTGATGTCTTTATCCTGTGCCATTTTTTCTAAATCGGCTGGATTTGGGTAAGGCATCATGTGACATTCACCGGCTTTCAGCTTGGCATAACGTACAGACGCATCAGGCGTGATTGAGAATACCAAGCGATCAATCGCTGGCTTACCTTTCCAGTAATCTTCAAACGCTGTGTAGCGAATCACAGAATCTTTACGATATTGCACTTTTTGGAAAGGGCCAGTAGCAACAGGGTCAATATCTAGTTGCTCAGGTGTGCCTTTCTTCATCAGCATATCTGCCTGCTCAGCAGAGAAGATAGAAGCAAAGTCCATAGCTAGGTTGGCTAAGAATGGTGCTTCGGGATAATTTAGAACAAATTTCACTGTGTAATCATCAACACGCACGATCTCTTTAATCAAGGTATCCATGCCCATGCCAGTAAAGTACTCGTAAGAGCCGTTTGATACCTTGTGATATGGGTGATTTTTATCCCACTGACGTGCGAAAGAGAAAATTACATCGTCGGCATTAAAGTCACGTGTTGGCGTGAAGGTTTTTGATGTGTGGAATTTTACGCCTTTACGAAGCTTGAATATGTACTCAAGACCGTCGTCTGACACAGTATAGCTAGTGGCCAGGCCTGGCTCAGTTTGTGTTGTGCCTAGTTTGAATTCCAACAAACGGTTGAACATGTTCTTGGATGACGCATCAAATGTGGTGCCGGAAGTATAAAGAGAAGGGTTAAAACCTTCTGGACTGCCTTCAGAGCAATAAACAAAAGTAGAAGGAGCTGCATGAGCGTTGCTAGCAATACCAAGAGCAAGAGACGCTCCCATAATGGCTAGCGGTAAAGCAGATAACCGTTTTTTCATTTTCATTTCTCCAGTAATTAATACAAGATCGATTGGTTGTGACGTTGTGGAATTACGAAAACATTCAGATAAGGTACGTCGTTGTTATTAAACCTATTATCAGACATGGCTACTTTTGAAAGCAGTATGTAGACTTGAGATTACTTGAGTTAGCGCCAGAGACAATCGAAATTCTAATATGGCCTTATACGTATAATGCATAGCGTATATTTTTATTTTAGAACTTTATTTTAGAAACATAAGGTTATGAATATAGAATTTTATTGACTAACGGTTCTAACACTCTTGCCAATGTCTCATTTGCTGCTTGTTCCAGATGAACACCATCAATATCGCTTGGGGTGATGACGCCTGCGGCATTCAAAAACTCACAGCGCTGTCGGGTCGCAACTTTTTGATATTCTTGATGAAACTTTTGCATTTTTTCAACCGCATTGGGGAACATTTCGGCTGCTTCGCCCTTTGGCGCTATGATATTAGGTGGCGCAACAACAATGATTTCAGGGTTTGGGAAACCATGACGACTTGGCTCTCTGATTTTGGTAATGAGTTTTTCAATCCCTCTGGCGGCATCGTAGGCGGAGGCATTGATGTAGGACTTAATGTCATTAGTGCCAAGCATTAAGATGACTAGGTTAACAGGTGCAAAGGTCTCGATCATGGATTGAATGTACTTGAGGCCGTTACGACCGTCATTAAACGGGTCATCCCAAATTGTTGTGCGACTGGGTAAACCAGAATTAATGACATCGTGTTCTTCCCCTAACCTTTTGTTTAGCAATTCTGGCCAACGGTGGTTTTTCTGGTAACGACCGCCCCCAGGAATTGCTCCCCACGTTAATGAATCGCCGTAACAAAGAATTATTGCCATGTGTGTCCTCCTTGTTGATTTACTGCTGTTTATTGCTATGAATTATGGTTATGAAAAGCGCTTTCCTTAAGTGTATATCTCAATCCAGAGATTGCCAGCAGGGTAAATGATTGGAGATGAAGATGTTTTACGTGAAACTATTATTGGAAACTTAAACTTTGGCGACTTAACAAAACATGATAAATTCAGTACTAAGTTGCAGTAGTAACTCGCTGAGCCTCCTGACTTTTTTAAAACAGATAGTCTTAGAAAAGCTCTAGCAGCATCGTATAGTGATAATACTCATTAGAAATCTCTCACATACAGTGATGAAAGGATGTATCTGTGATTCCAAACTACCAAGAGTGTATGAAACCCTTTCTTCTGGCACTTGCAGAAGCCCCTAATAATGAAGCAAAACTTCAGGACATCATTATCAACATTTCTAACCAATGGCATCTCACTAATGAAGAACGAAATAGAATGTTCTCAACTGGAAAGCAGCGAATTATCGATAACAGAGTAGGTTGGGCACGTACTTACTTGTTAAAAGCAGGCCTGATACAAAGCCCGCGAAGAGCTTACTTTTCAATTACCCCTCGCGGGATCGAAGCATTACAACAAAGCCAAACGATAAATACGAGTTACCTTAAGCAATTTGACGAGTTCATGGCTTTCATACAGCAAAGCAACACCGATTCTAAAAAGCAGGATTCGCAGGCACCTTTGCAAGAAGAGGACACAGATGATGACAACATCACCCCCGATGAAGCCCTGCTTGTCTCTTACAGAAAAATAAATAATGCGCTAGCAGAAGACATACTGGAACGAACTCGCAAAGTCACACCAGAATTTTTTGAACAACTGCTAATTAACCTCTTGCTCGCCATGGGCTATGGCAGCACAAAAGAAAGTACCGCCCATGCGTTAGGCAAATCAGGAGACAATGGCATAGACGGCGTGATCAACCAAGACCCACTTGGTGTCGACCAAATTTATATCCAAGCAAAACGCTACGCAGAAACGAACAAAGTTGGTGCTGGTGAGATTCGAGATTTTTTTGGCGCTCTTAACCTAAAGAACGCACAGAAGGGCCTCTTTATCACCACCTCTGATTTCACCGCATCTGCCAAAGAGACGGCTCACCAGCTAAGCAGCCGCATTGTGTTAATAAACGGAAAAGAGCTAGCGAAACTGATGTTGAGATACAACATTGGCAGTCGAGATGAACAGGTATTGCACCTGAAGAAAATAGACGAAGACTTTTTTGAAATGTAAAAACGAGATTACTAATGAATAGTTCAGAACAAGAATTTTTAAAAGAACTCGATGCCAAACTCTGGAGCGCGGCGGATAAGCTGCGTAATAACCTAGATGCAGCCAACTACAAACACGTGGTGCTTGGTATTATCTTTTTAAAATATGTGTCTGACGCCTTCGAAGAACGCCAGCGCGAGCTAAAAACACTCTTTACAGAAAAAAATACAGAAAAAAATGACGACAGCGTTTATTTTATGCCCCGTGAAAACTACGACTCGGACCAAGAATACAAGCAAGCCGTCGCAGATGAATTAGAACTGTACGAATACTACCAAGAAAAAAACGTATTCTGGGTGCCAAAGCAATCGCGCTGGGCGTTTCTTAAAAATACCGCGGCTCTGCCAATAGGTACAGAAGTTGAACTAGGAAATGACCAAAGTTTTAAACTTACCTCCATTTCAAAGCTCATTGACAATGCTTTAGAAGCCATCGAAACCTATAAAATTAACGACAAGCCGGCCAACCCTAAGTTAAAAGACGTTTTGCCTCGCGTTACCCGTTATGAAGTGGAAAATCACAACCTGACTGAACTGATCAATAAGTTTTCTGATACCAGCTTTAGTAACCCAGAATACAATGGCGAAAAGCTCGACCTGCACAGCAAAGACATTTTAGGCCATGTGTACGAATACTTTTTAGGACAGTTTGCTTTAGCCGAAGGCAAACAAGGTGGCCAATATTACACGCCCAAAAGCATTGTTACCTTGATCGTTGAAATGCTCCAACCTTATCAAGGCCGTGTGTATGACCCTGCTATGGGAGCCGGTGGCTTTTTTGTCAGTAACGATAAGTTTATTGAAGCCCACGCAGCGGAAAAGCACTACAACGCCAGCGAGCAAAAAAAGCACATCTCCGTTTATGGTCAAGAGAGCAACCCAACCACTTGGAAACTGGCCGCCATGAACATGGCGATTCGTGGTATCGACTTTAACTTTGGTAACAAGAACGCCGACACTTTTTTAGATGACCAACACCCAGACTTACGTGCCGATTACGTTATGGCCAACCCACCGTTCAATATCAAAGACTGGTGGAATGCCAGACTAGAGGGTGACATTCGCTGGAAGCACGGCACACCGCCACAGGGCAATGCCAACTACGGCTGGATACAACACATGTTGCACCACCTTAACAATAACGGCTCAATGGGTTTATTACTCGCCAATGGTTCCATGAGCTCCAACACCAACAACGAAGGGGAAATCCGCAAAGCGCTGATTGAAGCTGACTTAGTGGAATGTATGGTGGCCTTACCTGGCCAACTCTTTACCAACACCCAAATCCCTGCCTGTATTTGGTTTTTAACCAAAAACAAAGCACAGAGAAGTGCAAGTGTCGTGGGTGTAGGAAGCACAGGCGCGGCCAAGAAAGGCGGTACGTCGCCAACACAGAAAGGCAAGCGTGATCGCCGTGGTGAAACCCTGTTTATTGATGCCCGTAACTTAGGCTTTATGAAAGACCGCGTACTCCGTGACTTTGAGCCAAAAGACATTAAAAAAATCGCCGACACATTCCACGCTTGGCAAACGGGTACTGACTACCAAGATGAAAAAGGGTTTTGCTTCAGCGCCAAGATTGAAGATATGCAAAAGCATGATTATGTATTGACGCCTGGGCGCTATGTTGGCGCAGCGGATGCAGAAGAAGATAGCGAGCCTTTCCCAGAGAAAATGCAGCGATTAACCGCACAGTTAAAAACGCAGTTTGAAGAGTCCGACCGATTAGAACAGGCAATAAAAGAAAATTTAGCGGGGCTTGGTTATGAGCTCTGAGATAACCTCGCTTGAACAGCCGCCCTCGCCACTATTCGAGCGAGTGGTTAACATTCTTGAACAGGCACGTAGCAACGTTGTTCGCTCTGTTAATCACAATAGCGTATTAGCCAATTGGCTGATAGGACGTGAAATTGTTCTGCAATTACAACAAGGGCAAGAGCGAGCAGAGTATGGCAAACAGGTGATCGAAGCACTTTCAACCCGTTTAAATCGCCATTATGGCAAAGGGTTTTCGGTGACCAATCTCTGGTACTTTCGCCAGTTTTATTTAACCTATGAAGACCGCATAGCCATTCCTCACCCCGCGGGTGGAGAATCCAGCCCGCTCATGCAAATTCCCCACACCCCCACAGAAGAGCAACTGCAACAAGAAATAAAACGCGAACTCAAGCTGTTCGGCAACCTACAAGGAGAGCATGATGAAAACAATTAGGTTAACCCGAGTGTTTAGAATAGAAAAAGCGATTAAGGAGAATCTAGCGGGGATTGGGTATGAGTTCTGATTGGAAAACATTAACGCTAAATGAAATTGTTGATTTTGGAAATGGCAAAGCTCGTCCAAAGACAGAAGGTAATACTCCAATCTACGGAGGAAATGGAATTCTAGGTTACTCTGGCGATTCAAATTATCAAGACGAGACTATCATAATTGGTCGAGTTGGTGCTTACTGTGGTGCGACTTATTTCGAAAATAATCCGATTTGGGTTTCTGACAATGCATTGTCTGCAAAGTCGAAAGAAGGTTTTATAGCCAAATATTCGTATTACGTACTAAAAAGCAAAAACTTAAATCAATATGCACAGGGTTCTAGTCATCCACTTTTAACTCAAGGTCTGTTAAATAAGTTAGAGGCTTACGTTACAACTAACCTAGAAGTTCAAGAAAAGATAGTTTCAATAATTGGTGAAATTGAAGACAAAATTAACCTCAACACCCAAACCAACCAAACCCTAGAACAAATCGCCCAAGCGCTCTTTAAAAGCTGGTTTGTGGATTTTGAACCGGTCAAAGCCAAGATGGAAATCTTGGCAGCGGGTGGCAACGCTGAAGATGCCGAACTGGCTGCCATGCGTGTAATTTCGGCTAAAACCCTTGATGAACTGAACAGTTTAAAAGTCAGTGATCCTAAGGCATTTAACAAACTAGCTGAGACTGCCGCGCTGTTTCCTGCGGCCATGCAAGACTCTGAGCTTGGGGAGATACCGGAGGGGTGGGATGTAGTTCGAATAAGTGACATCGTAAAACGACTAAAACCAAATAAACGTTATACCAAGAAGCAGATTGAACCTTATGGCAGGACTCCTGTTTATGAGCAAGGCTCAAGTCTTTTGCTTGGTTTTCATAATGATGATGCAGGTTTTAATGCTACTCCGAAAGACCCAATTTTCATTTTTGGTGATCATACCTGTATTACATACCTATCTTGTTCAAATTTTGATATATCTTCGAATGTTATTCCTTTGAAAGGCGGTGTAAGGCCAACAATGTGGACTTACTATGCAATACAAGGCAAGCAAGAATTCCAAGAGTACCGACGTCATTGGTCTGAATTCATTATTAAAGCTGTCGTACTTCCCTCGCTAGAATTAGCAGAGAAGTATTCTGAGCTAGTGACGAGTAAATATCTGATGATTGAGGCATTAAAGCGGCAATCAAAAAAGCTGGAACACTTCCGCGACACCCTACTCCCTAAACTACTTTCCGGCGAAATCGATTTAACCCGTGAGGTTATTGCATGACAGCCTTAACTTCATACTGGGAAAACATCCCCTTATGGGACATGGAAGACTAAGGGAACAACGGATGACGAATAAGCAACCCCTAGTGGAGTGAACAGTATGCTAAGCATAGAAACTCTCGAAGACATTACTGCATTGAGTGAGAGTGTGGATGTTGAATGCAAGTTTGCCCAAGCTCGCGTGGAAGATATGCACAAAGAGCGTGTCGATGAGGGAGGTTCACTCTTTCAAAAAAATAGCTCTGGGGATTTGGAACCTATGATTCGTGATAAACGACTGCATTACCAATACCCAACCATCCCCAACAAAGGTATTTAATCAAGAGGATTGAAGAATAATGACCGAAGTAGAATTAGAGCAGCTCTGCCTTGATTGGTTTCTCGAAGGGGGTTGGGAAGTATTACATGGCCCTGATATCGCCCCTGATAGTGTAACACCGCTTCGCTCCGATTATTCACAAGTTGTTTTGGAAGGGCATTTAGCGACTGCTTTTGAGCGTATTAATAAGCATATTCCCAACGATCACCTATCACACTGTTTAGAGCAGACTAAAGCAACCATACTGTCGCCAGAAAGCCTTGATTTGATGATTAATAATCGAGCGACTCATCGTATGCTGCTATCAGGTATTGCTGTTGATTATAAAAGTAGTGACGGTGAAGACATAAAAGATCATGCATTTTTGATTGATTTTAACAATCTTGAAAACAATCAATTTACCGTTGTGAACCAAATTACCATCAGTGGAATCAAGCAATTGCGCCGGCCAGATATTATCTGCTTTATCAACGGCTTACCGATTGCTGTTCTTGAGCTCAAAAGCCCAAGCGATGAAAGTACAGATGTATGGGATGCCTTTAATCAGTTACAAACCTACAAAGATGAAATATCTGACCTGTTTATTTTTAATGAAGCCTTAGTGGTGAGTGACGGTTACACTGCCAAAGTAGGCTCATTAACCGCTAACCAAGAGCGCTTTATGCCTTGGCGTACAATTAAAAACGAAGATGACAAGCCGCTGCTGGAATGGCAACTGGAAACCATGGTGCGTGGTTTTTTTGATCGTGAATTGTTGTTGGACTACATCCGATTTTTTGTCTTATTTGAAACAGACGGTGAGCAAATAATCAAAAAAATCGCTGGTTATCATCAATTCCATGCGGTGCGAGAAGCCGTAAAAGCAACGGTTATTGCCGCCCAGCAAGTGGATGGTGTAAGTGAAAAACGCGCAGCCTATGGAGACGAGGTAATACCTGGTAGTAAAAAAGCCGGTGTGGTTTGGCATACCCAAGGCAGCGGTAAAAGTATTTCTATGTGTTGTTATGCGGGTAAGTTACTGCAACAGAAAGCCATGAATAACCCAACGCTACTTGTGGTCACCGATCGCAATGATTTGGATGGCCAGCTCTATACCACTTTCTGTAATGCCACGGAGCTTTTGAAGCAAACACCGGTTCAGGCTGATGATCGTGACGACTTAAGGAAACTACTGGCAGAGCGTGAGTCTGGCGGGATTATTTTCACTACCGTTCAGAAGTTCTCCTTATTAAAAGATAAGCAAGGTAACGAAGAGAGCCATCATCCAATCTTAAATCAACGCCATAATATTGTGGTTATTTCGGATGAAGCACACCGCAGCCAATACGGTTTGAAAGCTCAATTAAACAAAGACGGTCAATATAAATTTGGTTATGCCAAACATATGCGCGATGCGCTGCCGTTTGCTTCCTTCATTGGGTTTACAGGGACACCCATTGAGCAAGGAGATAAAAACACTCAGGCGGTATTTGGGGGCTATGTTTCTATTTACGATATTCAAGATGCTGTCGATGACGGTGCGACCGTGCCTATTTATTACGAGTCTCGCCTTGCTAAGTTGGATTTAAACCACACTGAAATTGCAGACCTATCCGACCAAGTAGAAGAAGTGGTCGAGGACGAAGAAGATATCAGCAAGCGTGAGAAAACCAAAGGCGAGTGGAGCCGCCTTGAAAAGCTGGTTGGAGCCACACCACGTTTAAAGCAAGTTGCGGCAGATTTAATTAAACACTTTGAAACTCGTAATACCACTATGGACGGTAAAGCCATGATTGTGGCCATGAGCCGTGATATTTGCGCGTATCTATACAAGGAAATTGTGGCATTACGCCCCGAATGGCATTCGGATGATCCTGAAAAAGGTGCCATTAAGATTGTTATGACAGGATCTGCTTCGGATAAGCCACTTCTGCAACCACATATCTATAACAAAAAAACCAAAAAACGCTTAGAAAAGCGCTTTAAGGATATTAACGATCCACTGAAGTTAGTAATTGTCAGGGATATGTGGTTAACAGGGTTTGATGCGCCTTGTTGTCATACTATGTATATTGATAAACCGATGAAAGGCCATAACCTGATGCAGGCAATTGCTCGGGTTAACCGCGTGTTTAAAAATAAACCGGGTGGCTTGGTTGTGGATTACATTGGTATAACTAATGAATTAAAACAAGCACTTAAAACCTATACCGACTCAAAAGGTAAGGGTGAGCCAACCCTTAATGCTGAAGAAGCCTTTGCGATTTTCCTCGAAAAACTCGATGGCATTCGTGGCATGTTTGGTAAAACAGCTACTGCGAACGGATTTGATATTTCTGGTTATGAAACTCAAGCACACAAATTATTGGTGCCAGCGGCTAACTATTTACTCGGCTTAGACGATGGCAAGCAACGTTTCCTAGATTTAGTGTTAGCAGCCACTAAGGCTTATTCACTTTGTGGCACCTTGGATGAGACTCAAGCGCTTAAAACAGAAATAGCCTTTTACTCTGCTATTAAAGCCGCTATTAGCAAGTTTACCAGCGTTGATAAAAAGCGCACCCAAGAAGAGAAAAACTCTGCTCTGAAGCAAATTCTAGATAATGCGGTCATCGCAGAAGGGGTGGATGACGTGTTCGCATTATGTGGTTTAGACAAGCCCAACATTGGCTTGTTATCGGATGATTTTTTAGAAGATGTTCGCCAGATGCCAGAACGTAACCTTGCTGTTGAATTACTTGAGAAATTATTGAAAGACGACATAAAGGCAAAAACACGTAATAACGTGGTACAAGAAAAGAAATACGCTGATCGTTTGTTAGAAACGCTTAGAAAGTACAATAACCGCGCCATTGAAACAGCTCAGGTTATTGAAGAACTTATTAAAATGGCCAAAGAGTTTCAGGAAGAAATGAAGCGCGAGGCTGAAATGGGGTTAAACCCAGATGAAATTGCGTTTTATGATGCGCTGGCGAATAACGAAAGTGCGGTACGTGAACTTGGAGATGAAACGCTTAAAAAGATTGCAGTTGAAATTACCGAAAAGCTCAGAACATCAACCACGGTTGACTGGCAAGTACGAGATAGTGTTCGTGCTAAATTAAAAATACTCGTGCGCCGCACTTTACAGCGTTGGAAATACCCACCAGACAAAGCCGCTGAAGCAATAGAGCTTGTGTTAAAGCAAGCTGAAAACTTATCAAATTTCTGGTCAAGGTAGCGTCCTCAGCGACGGCTATTTATAAGTAGTTTTCGTTCCAATTTTGCTCGTTTTCGTTTGAATGCCGAGCGCGGTTTTAATGAAGTAGCGAGCAAGTCCACAGACTAAAGAAGGTGGACTTGTTCGCGTCTGATTGAGTTAATGTGCCTCATCCCATGTGTCACCAATACCTGCCTCAACTAGCAATGGCACATCCAAGTTGCTGGTGGTTTCCATAATCTGAATGATTTTTTCTTGCGCTGCTGATAAGTCACTTTCTTTGACTTCGAAAATCAATTCATCATGCACCTGCATAATCATTTTTACATCCAGTTCGGTTTCTATCAGCCACTGATGCATTTTGATCATAGCGCGTTTGATCACATCGGCGGCTGTGCCTTGCATGGGCGCATTAATGGCGGTGCGTTCGGCGGCCTGACGCATCATGGCATTGCTGGCTTTGATGTCAGGCAAGTACAAACGGCGGCCAAAGAGTGTCTCGACAAAACCTTGCTCACGAGCTTGCTCGCGGGTGGCTTCCATGTAGGCTCTAACACCTGGGTAGCGTTCAAAGTAGATTTGAATGTATTGCTGGGCTTCGCCACGGCTAATGCCGAGCTGCTTGGCAAGGCCGAATGCCGACATGCCGTAAATCAAGCCAAAGTTGATGGCCTTGGCGCGTCGGCGTTGCTCACCTGTTACATCGGTTAAAGGTACGCCAAACACTTCGGCTGCGGTGGCTTTATGAATGTCGGCGTCTTTGGCAAAGGCGTCTAATAACCCTTTGTCCTGTGATAAGTGCGACATGATACGCAACTCTATTTGTGAATAGTCGGCTGCAATGAGTTTATAGCCATTTGGTGCGATGAAGGCTTCGCGTATTCGGCGTCCTTCCGCGGTGCGAATAGGGATGTTTTGCAAATTTGGGTCAGTTGAGGACAGACGACCTGTCGCTGTCACGGCTTGATGGTAAGAGGTATGAATGCGCCCTGTACTCTGAATCATCTCAGGTAACTTATCTGTATAGGTCGATTTCAGTTTGGCTAAGCTGCGGTGCTCCATGATCAAACGAGGCAGTTCGTATTCCAAGGCCAGTTCTTGCAAAATAGGTTCGGCGGTAGAAGGTTGCCCTTTTGGGGTTTTTTTCAGAATAGGCAATTCTAATTTGCCAAAGAGTATTTCTTGCAATTGTTTGGGTGAGCTTAAGTTGAAACTCTCCCCCGCTACTTCATGGGCTTTGATCTCTAGCTCTTCAAGGCGAGCAGCAAGCTCTGTACTTTGGGAATGCAGCAACTCAGGGTCGATCAAGGTGCCTGTCTGTTCCATTTTTGCCAACACAGGAATAAGAGGGCGTTCAATATCATTAAAAACGGAAACTAAGGTGGGTGTCCTTTCAAGTTGAGGCCAAATGGCTTGGTGTAAACGCAAGGTTATATCGGCATCTTCCGCTGCATAAAAAGCCGCTTGTTCTAAGTCAATTTGGTTGAAGGTTTTTTGCTTAGCGCCTTTGCCGGCGATGTCTTCAAAATGGACGGTTTTATGATCGAGGAATTTTTCTGCCAAGGTATTCATATCATGGCGTGAAGCGGTAGCATTAAAAATATAAGACTCCAGCATGGTGTCATACTTGATGCCTTTTAACTCAATGCCATAGTTGGCTAGTACGTTGGCATCGTATTTTAAATGCTGGCCTACTTTGGCTTGCGTGTCATCTTCAAGAATAGGCTGTAACTGATCTAATACCCATTGGCGATCGAGTTGTTCTGGTGCACCTTCATAATCATGGGCAACAGGAATATAAGCCGCTTTACCCGCTTCGACTGCAACAGAGATGCCGACTAACTCTGCCTGCATGTAATTTAAACTGGTGGTTTCTGTATCAAGCGCAACGAGTTCAGCGTCTTGTATTTTCTTGCGCCATTGCTCGAAATGGGCTTTATCAAGCACGGTTTCATAGTTAACCTCGATAGCCATTGGCGGTGCTATGCTAGAGGAATTGTCGCTTTCACTGGATGGCTCTTTATCCAGCTCTTTTAACCAAGTTTTGAATTCTAACTTGGTGAACCATTCTGTTAACTCGGCTTTATTTTGTCCAGCATTGCTTAGCGTCAATGCATCAAAGTCTAGTTCCACATCACATTTGATGGTGGCAAGTTCATAAGATAAAAAGGCCATGTCTTTATTGTTGGCCATTTTAGAGGCCAGTGTTTTCGCGCCTCGAAAACTTAAAGTAGCGATCTCATCTAGCCTTTCGTAAATACTTGTTAGCCCGCCTAATCCTTGCAGTAAGCCTAATGCGGTTTTTTCTCCTACACCTGGTACACCTGGAATGTTATCAACCTTGTCACCCATCAAGGCCAAAAAGTCGATGATAAGCTCAGGCCCGATGCCAAACTTTTTCTCGACGCCGGCAATATCCATTACGGTATCTGTCATGGTATTAACCAGTGTTACTTTATCTGTTACTAGCTGGGCCATATCTTTATCGCCAGTCGAGACGATAACCTGACGACCTGTAGCGCTGACCTGTTTGGCGATGGTGCCGATAACATCGTCTGCTTCAACGCCTGTGATGCTAATGAGTGGTAATCCCATCGATTTTATAATGCCGTGTATTGGCTCAATTTGTGGACGCATATCATCCGGCATGGGCGGTCTGTGTGCTTTGTATTCAGGGTAGATATCATCACGAAATGTCTTACCCTTCGCATCGAAAATAACAACAATTGGAGAGGTCGGGTAACTCTTGATCAAGCTGCGCAACATGCTAATAACACCTCGAACGGCATTAGTCGGCAAACCTTCGCTGGTTGTTAAAGGCGGAATGGCGTGAAAAGCTCGGTATAAATAGGAAGAGCCATCCACCAAGATCATAGGAGTAGTATCAATAGGAGCGGAATTATTGGTAGCAGCGTCGGCCGAAGACATGAGGGTTTCCTTTATATGACTTGATCAGAGTATTTATTAACTGAAATAAGACTACCATAAGCTGAATCACGAGTCTTAACTAGTCGGCTCATGCACAGAGCAAAAAGTACAGAGCAAAAATATTCCAGTAGTGAGTGTAGGGCGTAATAGTTTCTGTAAGCTCGACGCCTTCGCTTTACGATATAAACAACAAAAGTTACAAACTTAATCGCTCTTTTTGTTGGTATGATTGACCTTTACAGGGAGATTGTGGAGCATAGGGCTGTTTTATGGTGCTGTTTTTCCGGACTCGTTCATAATATTGACAAAATTTCAGTCAATTTCTTTTGATGTAAATGTGGCAGGTACTCGTTTGGCTTTTTATACCTCTTTAACAGAAGATGACATGTTGGCTTTATTAGCCAAATACGATTTAGGTGACCTAGTGTCATTCCAAGGCATTAGTGGCGGGGTAGAAAACACCAACTACTTTGTTAATACGAATCAGGGGAAATACGTCTTAACCTTATTTGAAGAGTTTGAATACGAGGAAGTCCCTTATTTCCTCAATGTGGTTGCACACTTTAAACAAGCAGGGTTTCATGTGCCAGCCGCTTTGCTAGATAGAGATGGTGAGCGCTTACAAACGGTAAAAGGCAAGCCCGCCATTCTTGTGGATTGTTTTGCTGGTGATCAGCTTGACAGCACAACGACCAACAGTTGCCAACTCATGGGGAAACAACTAGCGTTACTTCACCTTGCTGGCCAAGACTTTGCCGAACCGCGTACGAGTCACCGCGGGCTTGATTGGTGGCGCAGTACTAGCCAACAATTAGCGCCACAACTTCCCAATGCTGATGCGGCCTTATTACAAGAGACCATTACCGCTTTTGATGCATTCCTTGCAACTGGCACAGTATTACCTATGGGAACCGTGCATGGGGATCTCTTCTATAACAATACCCTATTTGAAAATGACCAGTTATGCGCCATTATTGACTTTTATAATGCTTGTCACAGTTGGTTGAGTTATGACTTAGCGATCGCCATCAATGACTGGTGCAGTGATCCCGACACAGGGGCACTAAATATAGAAAAATATCATGCTTTTATGGCGGCTTATTGTGAACAAAGGCCATTAACGGAAGCAGAGCAGTTATCTTGGCCGATGATGTTACAGATTGCGGCCATGCGTTTTTGGCTCTCACGCTTAGAAGCTTGGTATGGTGCAATAGATGATCCTGAGCGTTTAGCGTTACAACATGATCCTGATGTATTTAAACGTATTTTATTGGCAAGAAAAGCCTATACTTATAGTGAACTTGCTTTACTTGATTGGATAACGCCAGAAACCTGAGCTATCAGGGAAAATAAACACTGTATGGCGGGAGATGAGAAATAATGAACCAATGGATAAGTCGTTTTGTCAGCCTTTTTCTGATCATCTTTTCCTGGTCAGTGAATGCTCACCCTCATATTTTTATCGACAGTTACTATAAAGCGTCAGTGAGCCAAGGCAAGCTTGAACAGCTCGAAGCGTTTTGGCTGGTAGACGACTTTACCAGCAGCAGTGTCATGATGGGCTATGACCTTGACTTAGATGGCCAGATTTTAGGGCAAGAAAAAGAAGACTTAATTAAGGCCTTTGATGCGTTTAATGAACAGGCTTACTTCTTAAAAATTGAAAAGAATGGCCAACCAATCTTGCCAGCAAATGTCACTATTACGGATTTGCAAGTTCGCAACCAACAACTCTGGCTTAGTCTGTCTATTCTTTTACCAGAAGTTGTTAACTTGCGTGCTGCCAGCCTCTCTTTAGCTTTTGGTGATGACACTATGTACACTGCTTTGTTACCGGATCAGCAAATTGGGCTTGTGCAGCTAACAGGTCAAGACGCAGAAAACTGTACCCCTGAACAACGTGAATCAGAAGTCATTACTATTGACTCATGGATCGACTTGAGTTGTTAATTTGTGATTTAAATTTAAGTGAAAATCATGGTTTTGTTGTCCGCAGAGTTTATCACCAATCACATAAAGGAAGTCGATCGTGTTTGATACATGGCAGTGGCTAATTCATTTTCAATGGGTGTCTTTCTTATTAGCAATCAGCGTACTTACAATGAGTCCCGGCGTTGACACTATCTTGGTGATGCGTAACTCAGCCATTGCTGGTTATAAAAAAGGCTTGTTAACTAGCTTGGGGATTTGTTTGGGTCTATTTGGCCATGCAACAATATCCGCATTAGGACTATCGGTGATTTTGCTTGGTTCTAGCACCTTGTTTACCATGTTGAAATTAGCCGGCGCGGCGTATCTCATCTATCTTGCTTGGCAGTACTTACATAATGCGTATCAAAATCGTGGCATCCAATTTGATGATAATGCTGCGCAGCCAAATGTTTTATCGTCTTATGGCGCATTACGGCAGGGGCTGCTCTCTAACATACTGAACCCTAAACCGATTATTTTTTATATGGCCTTTTTGCCACAATTTATTGATCCCACTTATTCGGCCTTACAGCAATCCCTTTTTATGGCTTTCATGCACTTTAGTATTGCAATGGTTTGGCAAGGGTTCTTAGCCTTGATGGTTTATAAAGCCAAAGTCTGGCTTGCTAAACCTCCTGTAGCTCGCACAATTGATGTGGTAAGTGGCGTGTTGTTGCTTGGCTTTGGTTCACGTCTTATTTGGCAGGAAATTTAAAATAAGGTTGCTGAGAAGCCAATGAACAAAAGGATCTTTGATGATGCCATTGCTATCAGTAAGCAAGCGAACAAGTTGTATACCTATTCTTTTTTTCATTACGCTACTCTTTTTTTCATTACCTAAGCGTTATAATATAACATTTTAATTTGAGCCTAATACAATAATGACGTCGCTTCACATCAGTATTACAAAAGAAAATCTTGTTAAATGCGGTATATTTTTTCTTATCGGGGCTTGTGCTTTTGGTTTAGCAGCACCTGCTGTGGCAGCAGATAGCACTTCAACCAGTGTGTTTTCATGGCTCTTTACTCTCTATGATGATTTCACTCGCTGGACGTTACAAAAACAGATTCAGTTTAATCGAGAGTTAGTTGGACAGGTGCGATCGTTAGGTCGGGAAGAAAGTGCACCTTTAATTTGGGGACTACTTTCCATCAGCTTTCTCTATGGTATCTTCCATGCTATCGGACCAGGTCATGGTAAAGCTGTCATTTCTTCTTATATGTTGGCTAGTAAAGCGCCTGTTAAAGTCGGTATATGGCTGTCTTTTGTTAGTTCTATGCTGCAAGGTTTGGTAGCGGTTCTCTTAATTTTAATTTTAAGTCAGGTGTTATCTTTGGCTGGGAAAGCCACAGAAATTACGCGCTTCTTTGAGATTGCCAGCTTCACAGCAATTGGTTTATTGGGTGTTTGGATGTTGACCCGTGTTGTTCGAGGTAAACCAACCTGCTGTGATAGCCACGACCACGACCACGACCACGACCACGACCACGACCACGACCACGACCACGACCACGACCACGACCATAAAAACCTTACCCTAGACAAAACGGAACGTTTGGGCTTTCTTGCTCTAATCTTGTCTGTTGGTATTCGCCCTTGTACAGGTGCAGTGCTCGTTCTACTATTTTCAACTAGCGCTGGTATTTTTATGTGGGGCGTTGCGGCAACGGCCATGATGTCTTTTGGAACGTTTTTGACGGTTGGTTTGTTATCATTAATCAGTGTCTTGGTAAGAGATTCCAGTTTTTTGTTGGGGCGAACGTCCGTCTGGCAACAAAATTTATCCCGCTTATTTGGTCTCGTTGCGGCCTTGATTTTAATTGCACTAAGCTTTTCAATGGTATTAGCCTCCATTGAAAACGCAGGACGGGCATTCTAATGTCACACAATCACGCCGATTGCATTGAAAACGCTTTGAAAGTAGCGGAAGAGCTGTGTTTACAACACAAACAAAAACTCACCAAAGTGCGACGTCGAGCATTAGAACTCATCTGGGAAAGTCATCGCCCTTTAGGCGCATATCAATTATTAGCAAAGCTATCAGAAGAAGGATTTAACTCTGCTCCACCTACCGTATATCGGGCGCTCGACTTTTTGCTCAATGCGGGCCTTATTCATAAAGTTGAGTCCATGAATGCCTATTTGGGTTGTGCCCATGCAGACAAAAAGCATAAAGGCTACTTCTTGATTTGTGAGAAGTGCCATAACGTTATGGAATGTGATTATCAGGACATCCATGAAAAGCTGAGCGCCAATGTGGCGAAAAATGGCTTTTTATTACGTTCAAATACAATTGAACTGATTGGCCTATGTCAGGCTTGTCAAAACAGCGGTAATGCAAACTAAAGATAACTAACTATGAATAATAATTTTACGACCCCGCTTGCTGACGAAGCTTCTTTATTAGTCCGTTTTGACAATATTGGCATTGAGTTTGATGGCCGAGTGTTATTGCAAAACATTGATATGCAAATTCATAAAGGGGAAATCGTTACGCTTATTGGCCCTAATGGCAGCGGAAAAAGCTCTTTAATTCGTGTGTTATTAGGTTTGCAATCGGCTTCGCAAGGAAAGATATATAAAGATCGCCATTTGCGTATTGGTTATATGCCACAAAAACTTCATATTGACCCAACATTACCGTTGAGCGTTGAACATTTTTTGTCGCTCGTTCGTGGTGTTAAAAAAGAGGAAATACAAGCCGTATTAACTCGGCTCGATATTGAAGCACTGGCAAAGAAGCAAGTTCATGTACTCTCAGGGGGTGAAACTCAGCGCGTGTTGTTAGCCAGAGCCTTATTAAACAAGCCCAATTTGCTTGTGTTAGATGAGCCTGTTCAAGCGGTGGACGTTAATGGCCAAGTTGAACTTTATAACTTGATTGCTAACATTCGAGATGAACTAGAATGTGGCATTCTTATGATTTCTCACGACCTGCATTTAGTCATGGCAAAAACCGACACCGTAGTCTGTATCAACCAGCATATCTGTTGCTCTGGCCCACCACAACATGTGACTCAGCATCCGGAGTACCAAGCGCTATTTGGTGTGCCTGGTGCTGAGGCATCATTAGCAATTTACGCACATCATCATGATCATACACATAATGACAATGGTCAGGTTCACTCTAAGCAAGAGTGTTCAAAAACAGAGTAAAAGAGCCAAGTAATCAGTAGGTTTGTCTTTTAGAATTCATAGAGAGAAGCAATGTTAGAATTTTTATTAAGAGCGCTAATTGGCGGAATTGGTGTCGCTGCTGTTGCAGGTCCTTTAGGTGCATTTGTCGTTTGGCGACGTATGGCTTACTTCGGCGATACGCTTGCGCATTCGGCGTTGCTCGGTGTGGCATTGGGATTGTTGTTTGCGATCAACCTGAATCTAGCCATTATCGTATTATGTGTTGGGCTCGCTTTGATATTAGTTGCGCTACAAAAGAAGCATATTATTGCTACTGATACCTTATTAGGGATTTTAGCGCACTCGGCATTATCACTTGGGTTGGTGATGGTGAGTTTCCTTGATCATGTCCGTATAGATTTAATGGCGTACTTGTTCGGTGATTTATTGGCAATTAGCCAGATTGATCTATATTGGATTTATGGTGGTGGTGCCTTGGTGTTAATTTTGCTCGCCACTTTTTGGCGCCCTTTACTTGCTATGACAGTCAATGAAGAGTTAGCAAAAGTAGAAGGTTACCCTATTGAAGCAACCCGACTTTTATTAATGTTGTTAGTTGCATTAGTGATTGCCGTGGCGATGAAAATAGTGGGTGTCTTGTTAATTACCTCACTTATGATTATTCCTGCAGCAACGGCACGAAAGCTGTCTCGCTCACCCGTACAGATGGCAAGTATCGCCAGTATTATTGGCTGCTTTTCGGTTGCTGGTGGTTTATTTGTTTCTTATGAACTAGATACACCAGCAGGGCCAAGCGTGGTTGTTTGTGCGGCATTGTTGTTTTTGGCTGTTTACAGTATTTCAATAAAAAAAGCTTTTTAAATTAATGATTTATGGAATAATTAACTTTCAAATTGGCGAGTAAAAAAGAAGGAAAGTAGTAATGGCCAAAAAAATGATAGCAAAACCATTGTCACTGATTGCAATCAGTCTTGTCGTGCTAGTAAGTGCCAATTCTAGTGCGATAACAATTGATTCAGGTGATAGATCAAAATTCCAGAAAGATTCTTTGCATTGGGTAACACTTGGGGAATTAAGACCAACCCAGCCTGTTATTGCCCACGATCAGGTGAACTATAAAATTGGGGCTTTCAGTAAAAAGTCTGAGAAAATGTATGAAGGCCTGTGTGAATCATATGGTGCAGGGGAAGAGGTTTTATCTTGGAGCGGTAATTCTACTCCTGCTGATCCAGAAAGCTTTACCTGTGCAAACGATATTGGTTCGATAAAAAAAGACATTAATACCGTTATTGTTGGACCAGATGGCAAACTGTATCTAACAGATGGTCACCATTCATTTAGTACCTTTTTTGATATGAAAGAAGGTGGTGCCAATCTGCCTGTTTATATTCGCGTACAAGAGAATTGGTCTACAGAAGAGTCTATGACCGCCTTTTGGCAAAAACTAGAGCAGAATAATAACAGCTGGCCTTACTTACCAAATGGTAGCAAAGTCAGCTATCAAGCCATGCCAACCTCCCTTGGCCGTGTGGCATTAGAGAATGACCCCTATCGTGGCTTGATGTATTTTGCCCGAAAAATTGGCTGGGATAAGAAAAAAGCCCCTAAAATCAACTATCTTGAATTCCATTGGGCGAACGAATTTAGAAACAGCATTCCATTTAGCGAAGCAGATAGAAAAAATCCAGAAGCCTATTTAGCCAAAATAAAAGCCATTTCAGAAGCAATTATTGAGCTTGATGCCGATCATATGATTGGCTCTAGTGGCTACACTGCTAAAGGGCTAGCGCAGAAGAAAGAATGGAATAAGAAAAGTGAGAAAGAGTTTAATGCGTTACTTTGCAAAGGAGATAAGAAAGGCAAGTTGGGTTATGCATTAGAAGCTCAGGGTATATCAGTGCAATGTCAATAAGCTGTTTGGCTTACTAATAAAATCAAATAAAGTGGTTATAAAAAAACCTCTAAAATCGTAAAGTGAATTTAGAGGTTTTTTTTGCCTGTGGATAAAATAAGACGCTAATTGTCTAATAATTTATCCTGTAGGTATTACAGTTTGAAGCCCTTCACAACAAGGGTTAGGTTTTCCATACACTCACGAGACATTTTCGCTTCGGTATTGACCTGTGTGGCATTTTGCGAAGTCTGGCCTGACTTTTCGTCTATTTCCGCTAAGTTTTTGCTGATTTCGTGTACGCCTTCACTTTGCTGCTCTGTCGCTGTCGCAATTTGTTGGCTCATGCCATTCACTAGTTCAAGAGATTGCAAGATACTGTGGAATGCTTCTTGTGCGGTTTTCACATCTTCCACCGTGGCTTCTGCTTCGGCGTTGCCTGCTTCTATACTGGCAACCGCATCGGCGACGCCAGACTGCAAGCGATTAATCATGGCTTGAATGTCTTCGGTTGAGCTTTGTGTGCGGCTAGCAAGAGAGCGAACTTCATCGGCAACCACGGCAAAACCTCGGCCTTGTTCTCCAGCTCGCGCTGCTTCGATTGCGGCATTTAATGCCAATAGGTTGGTTTGTTCGGCAATGCCACTGATAACGGCCATTACAGAAGCAATGTTCGTTGCATCCTCTTCTAACTTACTTACCACTGCAACAGAGCTGGTCATGTTATCGGCAAGGGTAGAGGCTTTGCGTGTTGCATTCTCAATAACCTTATTGCCTTCTTGTGCGCTGTTAGAAATATTTTTTGTCGACGTAGCAACTTCATCTGCATTATCGGCAACATCTTTTACTGTGGTGCTGATTTCTTCTACTGCTGCGGCAATAGTGGTAATGGATTCATGTTGCTCTTTAGATAGTGCTCTATTTCGGCCACTAAATTCTTCCAATACTTCAGTGCTTTTCTTTAGTGATTCACTGGTTTCTGCCACACTTTTAATTGAGCTATATAACTTCTCCATCACTAAATTATAAGCATTAGCAATCTGTCCAAGCTCATCTTTACTTGTGACCTGTAGACGATGAGTTAAGTCACTCTCTCCTTGAGTTAATTCAAGGAGACTGTCTCTCAATAAACGTGCTGGCTTGGCAATAAATGGCGGTAAAATAAATACAGTGAGCAACATAAAAGTGATCAACACACCGGCTAATACCAGTTGTAAGAACAAGGTAACATCAATTTTTGTGTTAGTGCGCTCGCGGCTTTCTTTTGCTTGTTCTATTAAACGATTTCCTACTAGGTCTAGGCTTTCTCTTGCAATAGAAAAGTCCTTATCTGCCGCCAAACTAAGTTGCATCGCTTGTCGAAATTGGCCGTCTTTTGCGAGTACTAGAGCCTGATCGCCTGCTTGCTTCCATTTGTTGTAATGCTCAATAAAACTATTGTAATCGGAGGTATTTTGCGTATCGTCCATCAGCTCGATGGCGCCTTCAAAACGGGTCTTGGCTTGCTTCTGGTCTTTTAAGCGTTTCTTTGTACGTTTTTTGATGTCTTTTTCTTCACCACCTTGTCCTAGTAAGGTAATAATGGCCCTTTCATTTACCATTGCCTGATACAAATCTTTATCGGCATCTAGAGTGAGCCTTAATGCTTTTACCAACACGTCATTTTGATAACGCACGTCGTTACTGAAATCTGTGAACGAAAAGTAGTTAATACTGATCTGTCCCAAGCTCAATAACAAAAAGCACAGAATAGGAACTCTGATTTTATTCATCAAGCTGGCATTGTTAATAAAGGCAGGTAAACGAACTTTTTTAAAAAAAGCTGATTGAAATAGCGTTTGAAACACGATTTTACTCCTATGTGATATTTAGACCTTGGCTGAAATCGTTTTGCCTTCGGTCTTCTTTAGTGTTCATTTGTACACCACTTGGAAATGCTCTAATACCAATAACATATTTTCTGTTGGAGTAATGCCTAGCTCTTTGCATTCCGCGCTAAAGAATTGCCAGTGGGCGTCACGCCACCAAGTTAGTGTTTTATCGCCTTCGCCTTCTTCTATGGCGAAATCTTCATCAATGTTACAGTATTGTTGCATTAATACCTTAGTAATCTCAACAATACAAATAGGCTTGCCAAACCAATTTGTTACAACTTGTAGGTGACCTACTGTGGGTCGAGTTTCACTTTTATGGCTGTACCAATAATCAAGGCTGCAAGTGGCTCGCTTTTCGCCACGCTTTACTAACTCAGCGCATAAATTAGCGTTATATTCATCGGCACAAAAGTAATCAGCACTAAAAGAGGCATATTTTTGTAACTCATCGGGTGTCAATGTACTGAGATATTTATTTAAAAACGCTTGTGCTTCCCGATTCATTTTTAATGACTCTTTTTTGCTGGTCCTTTTTTTGCTGCTCCTATTTTAGTTGTCTTTTGCTTTTCTCGTTAGTTTTAATTTTTTTTGCCTATTATAAGAGTTTAACTGTTTGATATTTAAAATAACTTTTTAAAAGTGATATTTTTTTACAATGACTGCATCCAAACAGGCTTTACAGAACGTTTCTATTAGGCAAGCTGATTCAATATAAGAAATCAGTTAATTAAGGTTAATTAATAATAGGAATGAAAACATGAAAAATACAGTGCAAAAAATCGTCGCAGCTTCTCTTTTTGGTGCCGTGTTGGCAGGTTGTAGCACAACATATGCTCACGGACATAAAACCGCATTTACTTGGGTGGATACCAATAAAGGCGCTGTATTGGCAAACAAAGAAGGAATGACGCTGTATACGTTTGATAAAGACACTAAAGGTGTTTCTAATTGTTACGGTTCTTGTGCGACTTTATGGCCACCAGCAGTAGCGCAAGAATCCGATAAAAATGTTAAAAAGTATACAAAAGTTAAACGTAAAGATGGTTCATACCAGTGGGCTTATGATGGCAAACCATTATATACTTGGGTCAATGATACAAAAAGCGGTGACGTTAATGGTGACGGTGTGAAAGGGGTTTGGCACATTGTAACTAAAGAGAACAGCACCGCCAGCAAAGCAAAGGGAAAATACGACTATTAAGGGTAACATTTGGACTGGAAAGCAACACTTGAGCAAGATATCGCCTTAATAAAACTCGGTAATCGAGCGGCTTTTGAAGCGTTATACTCTAAAACAAGTAGCAAGCTTTATGGGTTGTTGATAAAAATGCTCAACAACCCAGATCTGGCAACCGATGTGTTGCAGGAAAGTTACCTGAAAATTTGGCTTAATAGCTCCCAATATCAATCCACTTCTGGTGACCCTTGGCCTTGGATTTGCCAATTAACCCGTCATTGTGCATTAGATGCGTTGCGCAAAAATAAGCGAACATCACAGCAGTTGGAAAGCATAGATACATTTGATGAATCTGAACTGGACACCTTGTTAGGAGCACAAGTAAGTGGACAAATAGACGGGCAAACCATCTTCAGTGATGCAGGCTATGCCTTACACTCTTGCTTAGATAAATTGCGGAAGGAGCCACGACAGGCGATAGTTTTAGCCTATTTTCATGGCTTCAGTCACAGTGAGTTAGCGCAAAAGATGCAGCAACCACTCGGTACATTAAAATCTTGGGTAAAACGCGGTTTGAAGGAGGTAGAAAAATGTCTGCAAGAATAAGATATTCCCACCCTCAAATTGTAAGCCACCTAGCCAGCCATTATGTTTTAGGCCAACAAACAGAACGAGTACGTCGTTATACTCAGCAATTGCGCCTTACTCACCCTGAATTAGATAAAGCGATTTTGGCGTGGCAGGCTCACTTTTCTCACCTTGATGAGTTGACTCCTGCTATTGAACCACCTTCCCATTTATGGAAAAGCATAGAAACCTCATTGTTCGCTGACAGCAAGTCGCTGACAGCGGAGGATTTCCCTACAGCCAAAACGCCTTGGTACCAAATACCTTATTTGTGGTTAGGCATGAGTCTCTCCTCGGCATTGACTGCTGTCTTGATGTTAGCGCTTTTATTGCCTTTTATGTCGGCGCCAGACACCAAAAGTGCAAAATCAATTGGTTATTTAGCCGTGATGTCGGCAACAGAAACTCAAGCAACAGCAAATACAAGAACAGATGAAAATATCCATTTTGTTCTGGCTGCTTACAAAGGCGATAAGGCAGGGCAATCGACATTACAAATTCAATGGAAATCGGGTCTGGATAAAGTGGATACCTCTACATGGCAACTGGCCAGTGTTGCCAGAGAGAGCGGCGCTATTACAGAGTTAGGCTCGATGACAGACATTATTGGTCGTCATCTTACTGGTAGAGAGTGGCAAGCCATCAAAAACAGCCAGTCTCTACAGATTAAACGTGGTGATCAGGTTATTTTTGAAGGGCCTTGCTTACAGTTAACCGACTGGGCGAAAAAGCAAACTTAATAGGGTTAGTCAACTTGCCCGACCTCAATTACATACTTGTCTGGATCATAGAAAGGTGAGCTTCATTAGGGTTTTCCAAAATATTTATTGTTTTAATCGTAACAGCTGTTGAACGTAAACCTATTATGCAGACAACCGAACTAACACACTATGAACAAGCCTTATCCAAATTTGTACAAGGCTTACAACAAACAGATGCAGCCCATGATATAAGCCATATACGGCGGGTTGTGAAAACCGCTAAACAGCTAGCGATAAAAGAGTCAGCCGAGTTTGCCATTGTTGTTCCTGCTGCTTGGCTGCATGATTGTGTTTCTTTCCCTAAAAATCACCCAGAGCGAGCAATGGCTTCCCGTTTTGCTGCTGATAAAGCGATAGGTTTTTTAACGTCGATTGATTACCCAGAGAGATTTTTTGAGGCTATCCATCACGCTATTCTCGCCCACAGTTACAGTGCAGGCGTAACGCCTGAATCGTTAGAAGCAAAAGTGATTCAAGATGCGGATCGGTTGGATGCACTAGGCGCCATCGGGGTTGCGCGTTGTATGCAAGTCAGTGGCGCATTGAATCGCGCGCTCTATGACCCAGAAGATCCATTTTGCCTTGCACACGAACCGGATGATAATCAATTTACCATCGATCATTTCTACAACAAGCTCTTTAGGCTAAAAACCAGTTTGCATACTGTCGCAGCACAACAAGAAGCAGAAAAACGAGAAATGTTTATGAGAAGCTTTCTTACTCAACTGGCGGATGAAATCGAAGCAAGCTAACGTGGTTTCACCTGCGATTCAGCCAACGCTTGTACTATCTGCTGCAACTGTGCGTCAGAATAAGGCGCTAGCACACTGCCAGCAAATTGCCCTGCTGGATTCATTAAGAGCACTTTATCAAAGTGGACGGTGTAATTGGGTGACCGCACTAATGCCCACACCTCATCATAATGCGGCTGTCCTGGCTCAATAAATAACACCTCAGTTTTGAATGACTTTAATGTCGCTCCTTGTGCTTGGCAGCTTGGGTCACATTGTGGCGGTTGCACATAGAAAAAACGCCACTGAGTTTGCGTATCTAATTGAGCAGACAATGGAGTAAGCAATTGAGTAGGTAGTGGAGCAGATGGCGCAGGAGACGCAAGCCCTGCCATATTTCTTGGAAAACTCAACAATTGCACCCGTAGTTGGCTTTGTTCACTTTCACTTAATATCTGATTGTTAAAATTTTTTTGATACGCCTGATGCATAACAGTTGCAGCAAGCAGCAAAGCGATGGTGACAAAGAGAAAAAAACGCCATTTGTTTATCGGTCTAGGGGAATGTATGTACTGAGTCATAGAGCTATTTTTCTATTGGAATGTTTTTTATTGAACTATCTGGTATTGAATAGTTTGCGTCAGGAGGTATTAGCAATCATTTGCCTGTGCGTCTGCCAAATACTCGTCTTTGAGTTTAACGTAATTCAATCCAGCGTATTGGAAATAATCAATCTCAGATTGCTTTAACGCTCTGACTTGTTTGACAGGGGAACCCATGTAAAGAAAGCCGGATTCAAGCACTTTCCCTGGGGGAACAAGAGAGCCTGCACCAATAATGACTTCGTCTTCCACAATGGCGCCATCTAAAATCGTGGTCCCCATGCCGACCAGCACTCGACTCCCTATCTGGCAACCGTGCAGCATGGCCATATGGCCCACAGTCACATCATCGCCAATACTTAATGGGTGGCCCTCTGGCTTGAACTCACTGGCGTGCGTAATGTGTAAACAGGAGTTGTCTTGAATACTGGTGCGCTTACCAATGCGTATGCTATGCATATCGCCACGAATGGACACGAGCGGCCAGACAGAACTGTCATCCCCGATAACAACATCGCCAATTAACACGGCAGAATCATCGACCCAAACATCTTGCCCTAGTGTCGGTGTTATTCCTCGAAAGGTTTTAATTGTCATGACAGTCACCTTTGCATTGTTTATATTGCTTTGCGTATTTTAGAAGATTCACTTGCTTGAAAACAAAGAATCACCACCCACTTAATAATAAAACTAACCAAACGAAGAAGAAAACCGATTAATCACAAGGAAATCCAACCTATGTCTCAGTCTCTATCATCTAGCTCTCTTTCATCTGGTGTTTGGCATGCTACGTCGTTACCTATGTTTTCCCAGTTAGACATCAGCAACATTGAAGCACAGCTAGATGCCATTTTGGCAGCAAATCGAGACAAAATTCAGACCCTTACTCGCAGTACAGACACAGTGACATGGGATAACTTTGCCTTGCCAATGGAACAACTGAGTGACGAACTGGCTCAATTTTGGTCGCCTATCAGCCATCTCAATATGGTAAAAAATACGCCAGAATTACGGGATGTCTACAATGCCTGTCTACCAAAATTATCTGCCTACAGCACCGAACTGGGCCAGAATAAAGCACTATACCAAGCCTACAAAACCCTAGCACAAAGTGATGCATCGTTTTCTCAAGCGCAACAAGAGGCACTACGCCAAAATATCCGTTCTTTTGAATTATCAGGTGTGGCGCTAGAAGGCGATGCCAAACAGCGCTATGGCGAAATCAGTACGCGCCTGTCTGAGCTAGGCAGCAAATTCGGTGAGAATGTCTTGGATGCGACGCGCGCGTGGGAAAAGTTAATAACCGATGAGACACTGTTAACAGGATTACCTGACTCTGCTTTGGCTCAAGCCAAACAAATGGCCGCCGCGAAAGAGCAAGAAGGTTGGCTCTTTACATTGGATGCACCGTCTTTCATCCCTGTAATGAGTTATGCCGATAATCAAGCGCTGCGAGCTGAGATATACCACGCCTACGTTACCCGTGCCTCTAACCAAGGGCCAAACGCCAATGAGTTCGATAATGCGCCGCTAATCGACGAGATTTTACAACTGCGAGATGAACAAGCCCGAATCCTTGGTTTTGATAACTTTGCGGAACTGTCGGTGGCCACCAAGATGGCAGACAGTGGGGCACAAGTCATGGATTTCTTAGATGATCTTGCCCTCAAGTCAAAACCCGCAGCCGAGCAAGATCTCGCCGAATTGAAGGCGTATGCTCAAGAAGCGTTTGGCATTGAGCAGCTAGAAGCATGGGATATTGGCTATTATTCAGAAAAACTGCGCCAGCATAAATACGCCATCTCGCAAGAAGAGCTGCGCCCCTACTTTCCAATGAATAAAGTTGTTTCCGGCCTATTTACCGTGGCAAATAAACTCTTTGGTGTGGATGTACGAGAGGAAAAAGCCTTTGATACTTACCACCCAGATGCACAACTTTTCACAGTAAGTAAACAGGGTACAGATATCGCCCGTTTTTACTTAGACCCGTATGCCAGAGAAGGCAAACGTGGTGGTGCATGGATGGACGATTGCCGTATTCGTCGTCGTTTGCCTAGCGGTGATTTACAACTGCCTGTCGCCTATCTGGTTTGTAACTTTACCGCCCCAGTAGGCGATCAACCGGCATTACTGACCCATGATGAATTAACCACCTTATTTCATGAATTTGGTCACGGCTTACATCATATGCTTACTCAAGTTGAGGTTATGGATGTTTCGGGTATCTCAGGCGTGGCTTGGGATGCGGTCGAACTGCCAAGTCAGTTTTTAGAAAACTGGTGCTGGGAGCCAGAAGCATTAGCCTTTATCTCTGGTCACCATGAAACGGGAGAAGCATTACCTCAGGCCCTACTTGATAAAATGCTGGCCGCTAAAAACTTCCAAGCCGCTATGCAAATGGTCAGACAACTTGAGTTCTCCTTGTTTGACTTCCGCCTTCATAAAGAATTTAACCAGAGCAAAACAGGGGGCCAAACAGTACAAGACGTGCTGAACCAAGTTCGTGACGATGTGGCCGTTATAAAAGCGCCAGACTTTAACCGCTTCCAAACCTCATTTTCCCACATCTTTGCTGGTGGCTACGCGGCTGGTTATTACAGCTACAAATGGGCAGAAGTGTTGTCTGCCGATGCCTTCTCGAAATTTGAAGAGGAAGGCATTTTCAATCAAGAAACAGGTGCCCTATTTAGAGATACCATTTTAGCCAATGGCGGCTCGCAACCAGCGGGCCAACTCTTCGCTGCTTTTAGGGGAAGAGAGCCAAGTATTGATGCTTTACTAAGACATAATGGAATTGCTGCTTGAGGACGGTTTTCAATACTTGATCTTTTTAACCTTTAACATTCCTACTTTTGAAAGAAATTGTCTTCATAGGCACTAGAGCTGGTGTTAAAACCTGCTCTAGGAAAAGCTCATAAAATCAGATTTTACAAAGGTTTTGAATAACATCAGGCAGGCAATCACCACTAATGCCGCGCCAGATACTTTATTGATCGATTGAATAAATACGCTTCTTTTGGGTAAAAGGCTGGCCAATAAAATATAAGAGTAAGCCATCAATAACTCAGCTAACATGGCCAGACTACCTAATAATAAAAACTGTAGAAAGAAGTTGTTTGTCTGATCAATGAAATTAGGAAAGATAGCCAGAAAAACTAATATGGCTTTAGGGTTGGATAAAGCAACCCAAAATTCTTGTAAGAAGTAGCTCTTATTCGATGTGTGCTTAAGTTCGTTTTCAGGGGTTACCGTAAGAAGAATTTTTGTGCCTAAATAAATAATATAAAAACTGCCAATAACTTGAGCACTGTTTAATATATTACCATCAATACCTATTGCGAAAAACAATAGAAAGCCCGAAATACACATTAATATTAAGTAGGAAGGGAAACGCCCCAAGCACACAATCATGCTATAAAGTGCGCCTTTCCTTAATGTGTAGTTAAAACACAATATGTTATTTGGGCCAGGAAGTGAGCTGAGAACGATGCAATTCATAAAAAAAATCAGTAATAAATCCATTCTATAATGTTTCTAAACGTTTTATAAAATCATTGTTCGTTTCGACTGACTGTGGCGCTATTCGACACCAAGAATCTTTTAGACCAAAAAATGAGCCTGCTGTCACGGAGATATCAACACGTTGAAAAAGTGTTATTAAATCATCGTATTCCGCATGATGACATAAAATAGTGTTGGCTTTACCGTCAAAAACAGTAAATCCAAATTGCTCCAAGACATGGACTAGCTTTTCCTTCTCCTGAAAAATTTTATGGATACTGCTTTCTAGAAACACATTATCTGTTATTGCTTTATTTGCTGCATCACAAGCAACACCAGAAACAGGGAAAGGAGGCCTTGACCTGTCGAGTAATCGTAGAAACTCTGAGTCAGCGACAATATAACCTATGCGTAACCCTGCAATACCATAGGCTTTAGAAAATGTCCTAAGAACAACAAGGTTTGGATAACTGTGTATGTAGTCTACACATGATTCCCCAGAAGAGAATTCAATATTTGCTTCATCAACAATTAGAATACTTTCGTCGCTATACAGGTTATAGATAATATCCTTAGGGCTTAGATATTCTCCTGTTGGATTATTTGGATTGCATAAATAACTTAATTTTGTGTTGGATTTATAACAGTGCCTAATGCTCTCTAAGTCAGAAAATATATGATCTTTCATCTCGGCATATGCTATTTCGGCACCACTTACTCTTGCTGCAAAAGACATATTTGGGAAGGTGACTTTTGGTACAACAATTTGGCAGGAAGGTGATAATAATGCTCGAGCTATTTCAAACATCAATCCATCGATACCATTACCTAACAATATGTGATCATCAGAAATATTGAGTTTATGCGCTATTTTTGCTTTTAAGAGTTCAGCTTGATTGAATGGATAAGCAGAAAGGCTTTGTTGTATTAAACTATCCTCTATTGAAGAGCTGCAACCAAAAGGGTTGGTCGTTAAGGTCATGTTCACTGAACTTGTTTTCTTAGAGGCGTATACACCATCTCCTGTTTTATCAAAATTAATAACGTGAGGAGAAAAAGTATTACGCCATTGATGTGATAGATTTAGTGATTTAACTGACATATAAAAATCCTTTTATATTTTTTCGCCCGCAAAATTAGCATTGGCGTTTTTCTGAGTCAACAAATGGGATATTTGGGGTCGGATCAAAAAACTAGAGATAGTTGTAGCTCTGAGATCAGATATCGTGCCAGCGATAACAGCTCACTACCCAGAAAGTAAAAAATAGTTTTTGATCCGCCCCCAAATATCTAACTTACCGAATTTTGTGAGATTTCCTACTTGACGAGGGAAGGCGTGATCTTTAGTCTAATTGGTGCGTTGGAACTCATTTGAGAAAAACCAACGTCAGGCTTGGACTCCTGAATACTCTTGGCGCACAACAAGTCGTCGTTTTTACCTTTTGGTAGCACGACTTTTTTTGTGCGGAATTTCCTGCTATGGCAGGGAATTTGGGGAGCTTTATGCTCGCCGTTTCCTTGAGTGCGGTAGTCCAACCCTTTTTCCCTGCCACCCAATGCTTGGACTCACTGTGTGGTAGTTAACTCACTCTCAAGGAGGCCAATCATGGCAATGTACCAAAACGAATTAATGCATATTTATGCATCTAGGCACTTCACTTACGCACTTAATGCTAAAGCTTTGCATCACTTTCTTTTCCCGCTCGAACAAACCGATGCGCATTTTGCCGATTGGATTACTGACCGCATTCGCCATTACGGTTTTGAGTGGCAGCTCGATTTTGTACCTTTGGAAGCAAAAGGTATCGAGCTTGAAGACGATGCGACTAATGACTGTCTACAGTTTGAGCAGGACCTAAGTATCAGCCTTAATATGGCGAAAGAACTGGCGAGAATTGAGCGTACCGAACGCGGGAGAGACGCGCGCTATTATTTGCTGGAATGTGAATTTCAACTGGGAGATCGCTTTAGCAAACAGGATAATGGCGAATCCTTCGATAAAAAAGTGAAGCAGCTAAATCAGTTGGCTCAGTCCATTAAAGTCGGTAACGATGTGGCCATCATCCCCACCGTGGATATTATCAATCTGATAAAAGCCATTCGTGAATACCAAAACCTCGCCTATCTCTATGCCACGCCCAACGCTACGCCTGAGGCAAGTGAACAAAGTAAGCTCGACCCTGCGTGGGTGAATGAAGTGATCCAAAATGTAAAACAACACACGGGTAAGCAACTGTTGGATGAGAAGTTGTAAACAACAATTAAAGGGACACCCACTTAAAATTTTACAGCTGAAAATTCGAGTGGGTGTCTTTGTTGTTTTGCGGTTGTGTTACTAATTTATCGAAGTCCATGACTCATTTCTGCTGAATGACTGAAAGGAGACGTGTCTGAAGGACAATAAATAAAAATATTGAGACACGGTAACTCGTTTTGCTAAGTGATATCTTAGTACGAAAATACAGAAACAAAAGGTGCTTATCGTGACGAAATTACCTACAAACTCACCAACTGATTTTTGCGTTGCCTTTATAAAAAGGGAGCTTGAAGATAACCGAGAGAAAAATATTTGGGCGAGCGGTCGGCCAATTATGCAACGGCTAATTGATCAGGCATCAAATCTTGAAAGGGTATTCAACGAGCTAATCACTCAGTTTGGCTACGCTGACAAACTAGCAATTCTTTATGAATCAGAAAGGACAAACGCTGAAGCTGTTTGGTTGACATTGGAACATATCTGGATGAGCGGTGATTTTGCTAAGGAAGAGTTTATCCAAGCTAGAACTAATAGGCGTGAGTTGCTCAAATTACAAGAAGATATCTCAGAGCTTTCATGTCGTCTGGCCGGTATGCTAAGACGTCAGAGAGAATTGTATGAGTTATCTGGTTTTCGCCGACATGATTATCAAACAGCGGTCGGTTCGTTGGTGCAAGGTGCAAAGCATAACTATCTTTTCGGAGCTTACGTTAAAAGTGAGCTTGAAAGTCTGGCTTGCCAATATGATCTTAAATATTGGCCTTCAAGGGCTGATGTCGTAGAAGCCATTGGTAAGTTTGAAGAGCTTCAACCAATGCCACAACATGCTGAAATCCCTGATGCGGTATTAGATGGAAGAGTGTCAGACCATAAAGATTTTGTTCTTGCGTTTGACGCCCGATTTGATGATTTAAATCAGCTACCTATCGGTTTTAGATTCAGTAACCAAGCTATGGCAGACATTATCAATGTAGTTTTAGATCTTCCTGAAGACAAACTCATCCTTGGTGATACTATTCGGACGATCAGAAATCGATATATAGTGGTCAAGTAAAACCCGAGACAAACTAAAAAGACACCCACTCAAAACTTTGCGGTTGAAAATTCGAGTGGGTGTCCTTGTTGTTTTATCATCAATGGCTTACAGAATTTTACGAGATTTCCTACTTGACGAGGGAAGGCGTGATCTTTAGTCTAATTGGTGCGTTGGAACTCATTTGAGAAAAACCAACGTCAGGCTTGGACTCCTGAATACTCTTGGCGCACAACAAGTCGTCGTTTTTACCTTTTGGTAGCACGACTTTTTTTGTGCGGAATTTCCTGCTATGGCAGGGAATTTGGGGAGCTTTATGCTCGCCGTTTCCTTGAGTGCGGTAGTCCAACCCTTTTTCCCTGCCACCCAATGCTTGGACTCATTGTGTGGTAGTTAACTCACTCTCAAGGAGGCCAATCATGGCAATGTACCAAAACGAACTGATGCATATTTATGCATCTAGGCACTTCACTTACGCACTTAACGCTAAAGCCTTGCATCACTTTCTTTTCCCGCTCGAACAAACCGATGAACATTTTGCCGACTGGATTACTGACCGAATTCGCCATTACGGTTTTGAGTGGCAGCTCGATTTTGTACCTTTGGAAGCAAAAGGTATCGAGCTTGAAGACGATGCGACTAATGACTGTCTACAGTTTGAGCAGGACCTAAGCATCAGCCTTAATATGGCGAAAGAACTGGCGATAACAACTCACTACTCAGAAAGTAAAGAATAGTTTTTGATCCGACCCCAAATATCGCTATATACAGAATGGCAACTATACTTTAGTGACAGTGTGTATTCGTTCCTTTCTTAAACAAAATGTGCCTATTCCAAAGAGGGATTTTATTATGAGAGTAAGTGCTTACTTTGCTTTTTTATCCAGTTTGACCCTAACAAATGTCGTCATAGCCGATCATCATGGCGCTGACACTCAAGTGAAAGATGACGTTATTGCCAAGCAACGGACAGAATTGCAAAACAACACCGCAGGCAAAGGCTTTGGCCCACAGTCACCCCGTGATATTGATGTAATTACTGGCAAAAACCCGAACCTTTTTTCATTTGCTCCAGCCTATTCCAAAATGAATCTATGCAATATCCACTTTCATGCTGGTGCTGAGCATAAAGGCGGCGAATTTACCCGCTACGCTGGTAATGGTGATGGTAAAGGCTACAACAGCGGCTATTTGTATTCAGGCTCATTGAACAAAAAACAGCGAATGCCTCTAAAAAACAAGGCAATATGTTCTGGCAAACATGGCAGTTTGGCGGTTGGAGATACCATTGAGGCCCATTATGTATTCTCGTCAGCGTCGGTATCACCCGGTCCAACCTTAGGGTCTTGCTTGGCGACCAAGGTAACTCACAACCCACAACTGCGGGTTGAAGCCCAGGTGTATGTGTTGGTGAATGACAGTGATGCTAAGGCGTTAAATTTTGAGACATTAGCCGCTCATGCTGTTCGTAATGGTTTTCATCAGGCATTAAACATTCCCGCCAATACAGGTACGCCAATCGAATACCGTGGCTCAACCACTGGGCCCAGTTTCAATACCAAAGGCTCGCCTTTTCAGGTGACGTGGAGTGTGCGGCCAAAAGTGGCATTCGTCAAAGCAACCACAGTGGATGCTTGGTGTAAAAGCAACACATTCAACGAAGGTTACGCCCACGGCGTGAGAAATTTGGTGGTGAATCCAGACCTGCTTTCTAATAACTAGATAGTGAAAATAAAAAGGTTATAGCGTGTGTAAGCACTTACATTTTTGTCGAATTGAAACATTAACAGGCGAAACGTTAACAGAGCGCTAACAGGACACCCATGTTAACTTTGTGTGGGTGTCTCTATAAACGCTAACAGGACACCCATGCTAACGTTGTGTGGATCTCTCTATAAAATAGACGCCTCTATCAAATTCTAAATGCATCAAAACTGTTTAAACTCCGTCACGCCATAGCGTTCAAAGTCTTGCAGCGTCGTGCCATATTGTAAGAACAAATCTCGCACGCTTTCTGAATTAGCAAATATCATGACTTCTCGTTCTTGAGCAGGTACGGCACCTTTTTGTAATAGCAATTCATAAACGGCTAAATGCAAATGATGGTGTTTGCTGGGATAAAAATAGCGTCCAACATTTCGTACACGATTGCTGGTTTCAACCACCATTAATGGGTTTAAAAGATGATCGACTGGCGTCTTACCTTCTTTTTGAGAATCGGTTTCCTGTGAAACGGTCACATGTTGCTCGAAGAAGTAAGCTAGCATTGGAAATTGTTTGCCTTTGATCGCAGCAACCATTGGATTATTGGGGTTATGCCGTAGGTAGTGATCAAAATTTGCTGCTGCTCCCATGTTTTGCAACAGTTCAAACACGTCAATGTTCCCCATAAATGCGGCGGTAGCAATGGGAGAGTAACTCCTTATTGCATCTTTAATGGCGGAATTACTATGGTGAAGTGTGCCTCCTGCAAACGTCATAGAGGTAGGCATTTCACTTCTTGGTTTTGACGCTAACTTCCAGAAAGCATCGGGTAATGACTGACTATTAACGTCGACGTTTTTTTCATGAATCAACCATTTGATCAAGGCGGCATTGTCAAAATAGATGGCGATATGCAAAGCGTATAAATCCAGATTGGCTTTCTTACTGAGCTCAAGCACCGTTGCTAGCTTTTGTGGTTCATCAAATTTGATGGTTCTATAAACTGCTTCCAGTAAAAATTTTTCTGAATAGTCCAAGTGCTCTTGCAATGCCTGAGTATCTGAATCCCATAACACGTCAGAAAACTTATCTCTTTCATCTGGGATGGATTTTAAAGACAGTACGCCCAACAGCAGAATGCTCAACCCTGACAAAGGATAGAACTTTGGTAGCCCTTTCAACCTTTTTCTAATCCCTGCAAACGGTTTGGCTGTCAGTAACCATGCAGAACTGGAAGTGGTGAGCAGGAACAGGAGTATGAGAGGCAATAAATTTAAACTGACATCTTCTATTTGTAATGAAAATCGTGCACCAGCATGGTTGGATATGAAAAAGGAAAAACCATGCTCATCCATAAACGCTTTCATCTCAGTCTGCAAGTGTGTAACGAGGCCGCTACTAGACCAAACTCTACCGTTTACAATGGGTGTTGGAGGGGTGAGATGAATGACAGAACTGCCAATGTAACTGATAGACATAACGCCCAACAGCACAAGGCTGACCTTTTTCCAAGCAGGCTTATTAGCAAGTATTAAGAACATCGCCCCCGCTAATATCAACATAAAAACGACATGAAAGATCGCGCCCTGAAACAGGGTTTGTCGCGCACTTTCTCGAAAAAGGTCGTAGGCCGTCCATAAAAAAGCATAACCAAAGAAGGCAGAGACAAGCCACCTAAGCATGGCAGACTCAGCAAAAACCTTGAAGCGGGAGAGCCTTTTGGCTGCTTTAGCATCTAAATCATGGAGGAAAGCATCCTGATCGTTACTTTTTTTGAAAAGAGTATACAACTCTCTTCCAGACAAATAGGTAGTGGGTAATTGATGCATAGTTGTATAAATGAAAAATAAGGTTGGTGAAAAAGTTTACAACAAGAATGTTGTAGCAAGATTTATGTTAAGTGACTTTTTTTATTAGGGGAAGTGTTGTTAGGGAAAGAGCATGTTGTTAGGAAAAGTGTTGTTAGGGAGAATGCATGCCGCTTCTGATATCTGTGCTTAAAATTTTTTTATTGGCTGCTTTGTAACTGATTGCCAGGAATAAATTGCCATGTGCGGATGATTTCTAGCTTGTCTATTTCGGCTTTTAGCTCTGGGGGGAATTCCGCGAAAGGCTCAGAAAGTCTGACAATGCGCATAGCAGCATCATCCAAAACACGCACGCCCGAGCTTTTGAGAATTTCAATATCGTCAACATAACCATTAGGGCTTAACATAACGGCGAGTCGCAGTTGCCCATAGAGTTTATTGCGCTTTGCTTCGCTTGGGTAATGGATGTTGCCAATGCGTTCGATACGTCGCCGCCAGTCATCTAGGTATTTCGCATCAATCGCGGCTTTGGCAGAAACACTGGTGAGACGGCGAATTCGAGGGCGTTTTGCATAGGCTTGCCTTTGTTGGTCTAGCAAGGCTTCTAAAGTGGCAATATCGGTTGTTAAGTGGCTGGGTAATTGCGTTTCCCCGCGAAATAGTTCTTCTAAGGTTTTGGTTTCTGTTGGGTTTTCCGTAGCGATTCTGAATACGGATTCAGGGTTGGTTGTTACAATCGTTGCTGTGGTTTCTTCTGGTGTGCTTGATGCTATTTGTGGTTGCACAGGGGTGGTAATTTCATAAATGTCGTCTGCTAATAGTGGCGACTCTTCCGTGGTGGTTAACTTTTGTTTTCGAATTTCAGTGCCGCTGGCTTCTTGGTTGGCTTGGGCAATAAAATCGGCTTCTTTCGGTTGGCTCGTTTTATGTTTTACTAGGGTGATTTCGAGGGTTTTTTTCGGTGGTTCAAATAAGGTGAAATCAAAACCGACAAACAGCACTAACAGCGCATGCACTGTAATGGCAAACAATAAGGATATTGAAAATCTGTCGGTTATGTTCACAACGTAGTATTACCTTGTCGAGGCGCTATTGCAGGCGTTTTTCAATCGCCTTAATCAAATCCATCGCAATATCTAAATCGTATTGCTGGTTTAATTCTCGCACACAAGTTGGGCTGGTAACGTTAATTTCCGTTAAGTAGTCGCCAATAACATCTAGGCCAACAAATAATAGCCCTTTTTCTTTCAGAGAAGGAATCACTTGCTCGCAGATCCAGAGGTCACGTGCGGAAAGTTCTCGGCCTTCTCCTCGTCCTCCTGCGGCAAGGTTGCCTCGGGTTTCCCCTGTGGCTGGAATTCGAGCCAAGGCATAGGGCACAGGTTTGCCATCCACAATTAAAATGCGTTTATCGCCTTCTGTGATTTCGGGGATAAATTTTTGCGCCATAATTTGTTCTGTACCAAATTTGGTGAGTGTTTCGATAATCACACTGACATTTGGGTCATCGGCTTTAAGGCGAAAAATGGAGCTGCCGCCCATACCATCTAAGGGTTTGAAGATGACGTCTTGATGCTCTTTGTGAAACTCTTTTAAGAGATCAGCACGACGAGTCACTAACACAGGGGTGCAGCATTGAGGGAATTGGGTAGCAAACAGCTTTTCATTGCAATCGCGTAGGCTAGAAGGCTTGTTAACTACCATGGCGCCATCGCGTTCTGCTTGTTCTAAAATCATGGTGCTGTAAACAAATTCGCTGTCAAATGGCGGGTCTTTTCTCATCAGGATGACATCAAGTTCACCCAAGGCAGTGGTTTGGCTTTCACCTAGCTCGTAAAATTGATTTGGGTCTTGAAAAACGCGTAAGGGTTTTGTTATTGCCCACGCTTTTCCATCGTTTAAATAGAGGTCTTTTTGTTCCATATAAACAAGTTGCCAGCCCTTTTCTGCTGCGGCCCACAGCATTGCCAGTGAGGTATCTTTTTTGTAGTTAACGCTAGCAATGGGGTCCATTACTATGCCTAATTTTATCGTCATTGTTTGTGTCCTAATTCTGGTAAAACCTAATGAGGATTGATGCTATAAGAATACAAAAAAGTAGAGAAGGCAAAACAGTAAAAACCTTTTTTGCTGCACCAACTGACTTGTTTATAGTATATAAATTTTATTTTATATCGCCCCATAACAAATTTATAGCGGTTAGAGCCATGACAGGAGCTGTCTCTGTTCTAACCACTCTAGGGCCTAGTACAATGTTTTGAAATTGGTGTTGCATAGAGTCTTGTACTTCTTTTTCGGTTAAGCCACCTTCTGGTCCTATTAAGACTGCAATGTCGCCACTCACATAGGAAAGGTCGCTAATGGGCTGGGCTGCGTGAGGGTGCAGAGTGAGTTTTAATGACTCAGGGCGGCTGGGTAGCCAGTCTGATAGCATCATGGCTGGTAAAACCTGGCTAATTACACCTCGGCCACTTTGTTCCGCGGCACTAATCGCGATTTGCTGCCAATGCTGTTGGCGTTTGTGTAATCGCTCCTTGTTAAGTTTGACTTCGCAACGTTCACTAAAAAGAGGTTGAATCTGGTGAACACCTGCTTCGACTGCTTTTTGAATGGCATAATCCATGCGTTCGCCTCTAGAAATAACCTGCCCTAGGGTGACCTTAATTGGAGATTCATTTTGTAATGCATGGTAGGCCGTTGTGTGAATCTTGGCCTGACGCTTTTCAACCTGACAGAGTGTGGCGGTGTACTCTCCGCCTGTACCATTAAAAACCATCACAGGGTGGTTTTCTTTGCAGCGTAATACTTTGCAAACATGCTGAAAAGCAGGATCAGGGAGGTCGAATGTTTGGTTTTCTGCGAGCGGTAGGTCAACATAGATTCTTGGGATACGCATAAAAAGACTATTATTCCCTGTTTGAGCCAGTAATAAAAAACCTCTTATGGGTTAGATAAGAGGTTTGTATTTATAACGCACTTTGTCTGAGAAGGTAAGCGTATCTGTTACAAGTAAGGTAAACGGTTATCGTTTACAGGTCAGCCGCTTTTACAGACCAGCTGCTTTGCGTAATGCCTCTGCTTTATCGGTGCGCTCCCAAGTGAAGTTATCTTCATTACGACCAAAATGACCATACGCTGCGGTTGGCAAATAAATAGGACGCTTTAGATCTAACATCTCAATTAGGCCTGCTGGACGCAATTCAAAATGCTCACGCACTAGCTGGCTGATTGTGTCGTCACTCACTTTGCCTGTACCAAAGGTGTTGATACTGATGGAAGTGGGTTCTGCCACACCAATCGCATAAGACACTTGGATTTCACATTTATCTGCTAAGCCTGCGGCCACAATATTTTTGGCAACATAACGGCCAGCATAAGCAGCCGATCTATCTACCTTAGATGGATCTTTACCAGAGAAGGCACCACCACCGTGACGAGCCATGCCGCCATACGTATCAACAATAATTTTACGTCCAGTAAGGCCACAATCGCCAACAGGGCCGCCAATGATAAATTGTCCGGTAGGGTTGATGAAATATTTTGTACTATCAGATAGCCAAGCTTCTGGTAGAACAGGCTTGATAATTTCTTCCATGACCGCTTCACGTAAATCAGATTGTTTTACTCCAGCAGCATGTTGAGTTGATAAAACAACGGCATCAATGGCGCAAGGTTTGCCATTTTCATCATAACGGAAGGTTACCTGACTTTTTGCATCAGGGCGTAAAAATGGAAGTGTGCCATTTTTGCGTACTTCAGCTTGGCGCTTCACAAGACGATGGGCATAGGTGACAGGTGCAGGCATAAGTACATCGGTTTCATTGGTGGCAAAACCAAACATCAAACCTTGGTCACCAGCACCTTGTTCGTGGTTTTCTGCTTCATCAACACCAACGGCAATATCGACAGACTGTTTGCCAATGGCATTCATGACAGCGCAAGATTCCCAGTCGAAGCCCATTTCGGATGAGTTATAACCAATGTCACGAATAACACCGCGAGATATCTCTTCGATATCAACCCATGCATTGGTTCGGACTTCGCCAGCAACCAGTACCATGCCTGTTTTAACAAGTGTTTCACAGGCGACACGTGCTTCTGGGTCTTTGGCAAGGATGGCATCAAGGATGGCATCAGAAACCTGATCGGCAATTTTATCAGGATGGCCTTCTGAGACAGATTCTGAAGTAAATAAAGAATATTCGGACATGGTTGGCATTCCTTCTTTTAGCTGAATTTTAAGTAAACGCTTTCTTCAGTAAAGTGCCAAATGAGAGATAAAAAAACCTGTTTGGCAACGATACTGTGCTAAACAGGTTCTGATTCATCTGTTTAGCAGAGTTTATATAGCGCCCGCAAGCCGAGACAAATCGACGCTTATTTCAAGGCGTTAATCTTGGTGTAAATAGTATAGAAATGCAAGGTGAAAAATTGGTTGAAACAGTGTTTTTTCTTTTTGGTGGCATCTTTTTTTAAGTTAAAGCGAGATTTTTAACATTAATTGGCAATCAAGTCCTATATAAGCAGATAGACGATTGCAAGCTGGCACAATAGCAGCCAAAATGGGACCTATCTCAAACTAAACCGCTAATCAGGAGTTGAACCTAGATGTCATCACGTCAAGAACTTGCCAATGCGATCCGTGTGTTAAGTATGGATGCCGTGCAAAAAGCCAATTCTGGCCACCCAGGCGCCCCGATGGGAATGGCCGATATTGCCGAGGTTCTTTGGAACGATTTTTTAAAACACAACCCAAGTAACCCGCAATGGGCAGATCGTGATCGCTTTGTTCTTTCCAATGGTCATGGTTCCATGCTCATTTATTCTCTTCTGCATTTATCTGGTTATGCATTGCCTATTGACGAACTAAAGCAGTTCCGTCAGCTACATTCAAAAACACCTGGTCATCCAGAATACGGCTATACGCCAGGTGTTGAAACAACCACAGGACCACTTGGTGCAGGTATCAGTAATGCAGTAGGCATGGCAATAGCCGAGCGCACTTTGGCCGCGCAATTTAACCAACCTGATCATAATATTGTTGACCACTTCACCTATTGTTTCTTGGGTGATGGCTGTTTGATGGAAGGTATTTCTCATGAAGCATGCTCACTGGCTGGTACTTTAGGGTTAGGCAAGCTAATTGCCTTCTGGGACGACAATGGCATTTCCATTGATGGACATGTGGAAGGCTGGTTTACAGATGATACACCTAAGCGCTTTGAGTCTTATGGTTGGCATGTTATTGCTGGTGTTGATGGTCATGACCCAGCTGCGATCAAAGCTGCTATTGAAGCGGCTCAATCTGTGACAGATAAACCGACCATGATTTGTTGCAAAACGGTTATTGGTTTTGGTTCGCCAAACAAATCTGGTTCTCATGACTGTCATGGTTCACCACTGGGTGATGATGAAATTGCCGCAGCACGTGATTTCTTGAAGTGGGAGCATGCGCCATTTGAAATTCCAGCAGAGATTTATGCTGGTTGGGATGCCAAAGCAAGAGGTAGAGCTCAGGAAGATTCTTGGAACACACGTTTTGCAGCATATGAAAATGCTCATCCTGAATTGGCAGCAGAATACAAACGTCGTGTTATTGATGGTGAGTTACCAGCGGACTTTGCAGAGAAAGCGCAGGCGTTTATCCAAGAATGCCAAGAAAAAGGCGAAAGCATTGCCAGTCGTAAAGCATCACAAAATACAATCGGTGCTTTCGGAGCTATGTTGCCTGAGTTGCTAGGTGGTTCCGCTGATTTGGCTGGCTCTAACCTGACACTTTGGTCTGGCTCAAAAGGCATTCAAGACGATGCGGCTGGCAACTACATTTATTACGGTGTACGTGAGTTTGGCATGAGTGGCATTATGAATGGTGTCTCTCTGCATGGCGGTTTCATCAACTACGGCGCCACCTTCATGATGTTTATGGAGTACGCGCGTAATGCGGTTCGTATGTCTGCTTTGATGGGTATTCAGAATATTTTTGTCTATACCCATGACTCCATTGGCCAAGGGGAAGATGGCCCAACGCACCAGCCTGTTGAGCAATTAGCGAATCTACGTATGACGCCACGTATGTCAGTATGGCGACCATGTGATGCAACGGAAACAGCCGTTGCTTGGCAATCCGCTGTTGAATATCGTACTGGCCCAACAGCGCTTGTCTTTAGTCGTCAGGGGCTAAAACCTCAAGCACGTACACAAGCACAAGTGAGCGATATTGCCAAAGGGGCTTATATCCTTAAAGACACGAATGGCACACCTGATATGATTCTGATTGCCACTGGTTCTGAGGTGCAATTGGCGATGGACTCTGCTCAGGCGTTAACAGAAAAAGGGATACAGACTCGGGTTGTCTCCATGCCATCCAATACCACATTTGATGCTCAAACACCTGAATACAAAGAGCGTATTCTGCCAAAATCCGTTACTAAACGAATTGCCATTGAAGCCGCTCATACGGACTTTTGGTATAAGTATGTTGGTTTTGATGGGGCAACCGTCGGTATGACAACCTTTGGCGAGTCGGCACCAGGTAATGTGTTGCTAGAACATTTTGGTTTTACGGTCGATAATGTTGTCACTACAGCAGAAGCCTTGGTTGCTAATCAGTCTTAATGAATAGATGATAGTAGTATGACAGACGATGGCTCACGCTTTATAAATATATGAAGCGTGGGTTATTTGTTTATTACTTTTTTACAACTTTTTTATAACTTTTTATAGTAACGTCGTCAGTGTTCTCATGCTCATATTGAAATCAAGAATGATTGCAATAAAGAACGATTGAGACAAAGAACGCTAACAGGCGAACCCTGATAAAACTATGCTGCGAATTGCAATAAATGGCTATGGTCGTATAGGTCGTGCTGTACTAAGAGCGCTATATGAAAATCATTATCGTGACAGTATACAAGTCGTTGCCATTAACGAACTGTCTGATTTGGAGACCATCAGCTATCTCACCCGTTATGATACGACGCATGGTCGTTTTGCAGAAAACGTGTCTTTATCAGATGGCAAACTCGTTATTGCGGATGACGAGATTCAAATGTTTGCCGAAGAGAATCCCCACAATATAGATTGGTCAGCATTGGAGATTGATCTATTACTTGAATGCTCAGGCAGTTTTGCCACCCAAGCAGAAGCGCAGCATTATATAGATGCGGGTGTACCTAGAATTCTGCTTTCTCAGCCTGCTGATTCTGGTATGGATAATACGATTGTCTATGGTTTTAACCATGCCAATATCAACTCGAGCCACACAATTGTCTCGGCGGCGTCCTGTACAACTAACTGCTTAATCCCTGTGCTTGATTGTTTAGAAGATCTGGTCGGTGTAGAGAGCGGTGCAACCCAAACCATACATTCAGCGATGAATGATCAGCCTGTTATTGATGCGTATCATCAACAAAACCTACGCCTGACACGAGCAGCGTTAAGTTCAATTATCCCTGTCGATACTGGCTTGGCAAAAGGCATCAGCCGATTATTGCCACAGCTTGATGGCAAGATTGCGTGTAATGCAGTCAGAGTGCCCACTTTGAATGTGTCAGTGATTGATATGGTGGTTCGAACTCGCCAAGCCGTTACCGCGACACAAATTAACCAACATTTACAGCATATGGCTGAGACGAAATATCACCATCTAATTGGTTATTCAGAAGAGGTGCATGCCTCAGTTGATTTTAACCATGATGCTAGATCTGTCATTATCGACGCCACACAAACTAAAGTTGTGGATGGCCATTTAGTGAAACTATTATGCTGGTTCGATAACGAATGGGCTTATGCAAACAGAATGCTGGATGTTACGCGTCACTGGGCTGGCATTATTTAGATGATAATGAGACCCGAAAAAGTACTATTTTCAAAACATAAAGTTGAATTATTAATAACAATTTACGGAGTATAAAATGACAATCACTAAGATGATGGATTTGGATTTAAGTGGGAAACGAGTCCTAATCCGAGAAGATTTAAATGTGCCAGTAAAAGATGGTGTGATTAGTAGTGATGCTCGTATTAGAGCGGCTTTGCCAACCATTCAACATGCCCTTGATGCTGGTGCTGCACAGGTGATTGTTATGTCACACCTAGGTCGACCAACAGAAGGACAATACGAAGAGGAATATTCGTTAAAGCCTGTTGCAGACCATTTATCCACCTTGTTAAAACGTGATGTGCCTCTACAAAAAGAGTGGTTGGATGGTGTTGATGCCAGCTTAGGTCAGCTTGTTTTAGCCGAAAATGTGCGTTTTAACGTGGGCGAGAAAAAAGATGACGAGGCGTTATCGAAAAAAATGGCGGCCTTATGTGATGTATTTGTTATGGATGCTTTTGGCACAGCTCATCGCGCCCAAGCCTCAACTCATGGTGTAGCAAAATACGCCCCAACAGCTTGTGCTGGCCCTTTGTTGGCAGCAGAATTAGCGGCTTTAACAAAAGTACTTGATAACCCAGCTCGACCACTGATTGCTGTCGTGGGCGGTTCAAAGGTTTCTACCAAACTTACCGTTTTAGAGTCCCTGTCAAAAGTATGCGATCAACTGATTGTTGGTGGTGGGATCTCCAATACCTTTGTTGCTGCTAGAGGCCATAATGTTGGTCAATCCTTGCATGAGAAAGACTTGATCCCTCAGGCACAAAAACTCATGGCAGATTTAGATATTCCTGCTGTTACCGATGTTCGTGTTGGGACCGAATTCTCTGACACCGCAGTCGCGACAGTTAAGCCTGTCGATCAGGTAGCAGATCATGAGGAAATCATGGATCTAGGTCCAGACTCTGCTGAAGCCTTGGCTAATCTATTGAAAGAAGCGAAAACCATATTATGGAATGGTCCATGTGGTGTTTTTGAGTTCGATAATTTTTCAAAAGGCACAGAAGTCGTCGCTCAAGCCATTGCAGAAAGCGATGCATTTTCAGTCGCTGGTGGCGGGGATACGCTGGCTGCCATTGATAAATATGGTTTGGCGGACAAAATTTCTTATATCTCAACAGGTGGTGGCGCGTTTCTTGAGTTTGTCGAAGGAAAAGTGCTGCCTGCTGTTGCTATCTTAGAATCACGTTCTTAAGCTGTCATGGTAATTTGATGAAATGCGAATGCGGCATTTCATCATAAAGCGTTAATAATGAAATCGTTAGTAATGAAATAAAGAGGCGTAAAGCCAATGTTGGAGGGCAATGTACCCTTCAACAATACAATAAAATAGCACCAGATTTTTCAGAGGAAATTGTTATGCCACTTATTAGTATGCGTCAACTGTTAGACCATGCCGCTGAACACAGTTATGGATTACCAGCATTTAATGTGAATAACATGGAGCAGGTAAAAGCCATCATGGAAGCCGCAGATGAAGTCAATTCACCTGTTATTATGCAAGCTTCTGCTGGCGCTCGATCTTACGCTGGTTCTCACTTTTTACGCCATTTAATTGCTGCGGCAATTGAAGACTACCCTCATATCCCTGTCGTGATGCACCAAGATCACGGTACCTCACCTGCGATATGCCAACGTTCGATTCAGCTTGGCTTTTCGTCTGTTATGATGGATGGCTCATTAATGGCAGATGGTAAAACTCCATCAAGCTACGAATACAATGTGGATGTCACTCGTCGTACAGTTGAATTTGCCCATGCTTGTGGTGTGTCTGTTGAAGGCGAATTGGGTTGCCTTGGTTCGTTAGAGACAGGTCAAGCAGGAGAAGAAGATGGGGTTGGGGCAGAAGGTACCTTGTCTCATGCGCAAATGCTGACCGACCCTGAGGAAGCCGTGGAATTTGTGAATGCGACTGGCATCGACGCTCTAGCGGTTGCGATCGGCACCAGTCATGGGGCGTATAAATTCACTCGACCACCAACCGGCGACATTCTTGATATTGAGCGTATTAACCAAATTGCAGAACGGTTGCCAAATACCCACATTGTGTTGCACGGCTCATCTTCTGTACCACAGGATTGGCTAGAAATTATTAATGAATACGGTGGCGATATTCCTGAAACCTATGGCGTGCCAGTGGAAGAAATTGTGAAAGCGATTCGTTATGGTGTTCGCAAAGTCAATATTGATACGGACTTACGTTTGGCAGCAACAGGGGCAATTCGTCGTAGCTTGGCGGAACACAAAGGTAACTTTGACCCACGTAAGTATCTGACAGAAAGTATTAAGGCAATGAAGGCTGTCTGTATTGATCGTTACGAAGCGTTTTCTTGCGCAGGTCAAGCATCACGTATTAAAACCATTGATCTTGAAGAAATGGCTGTTCGCTATGAGCGCGGTGAATATATGCATGGTCGCAATTTTTAGCCATTTTTTAGCTATTTTTTAGCTATTTTTTAGTTATGGTAGCTTCTCAGACTTGGCGTATATTTGGGTGTTTTCTAAGCGTTTCTAAAATTTTTCGAGAGAAATAGAAAAAAAGAGTTGACGAGGAAATATACTCACCTATAATGCTCGCCAATCCTTGCGGGAGTGGTGGAATTGGTAGACACGCTGGATTTAGGTTCCAGTGCTTCACGGCGTGAGAGTTCGAGTCTCTCCTTCCGCACCATATTTTAAAAAGCCGACTTTATTGTAAAGTCGGCTTTTTTATTGCCTTCCTTTTATGGCTTGTAAGATCTAGTTACAAGGCAAGTTATTAAATACGTTAAAGCTGATCGGAGTACCATTCGCATTGAAATACTGCGCAGCAGCGGACCCAGTACCACTGAAATTAGCATTAAAACGAATGTTATTATTATTTGATGTAGAACTACTGCTTAAACCACATGGCACATTAAATAAGGACGCGGTAACAAAGTTCGGATCTCTGGTGGTAAATTGAGATGCATCATTATTACGAATAAACAGATTAGAATAACCAAATCCTAAAATGGTATTCTGACCTATTCCCTTAAAGGTGTTTCTAATTAATGTGACATTTGAACTGGCCTGAGCGTGGTTTAATGGCGCCTCATGATCCTGAAAGGCAAGTACATTAATTCCAGTAGCAAATGTGCCGGTTGTGCCTACGGTGATTTCATTACCATCAACAATAATATTGCGACTGTTGTGTTCCACATTAATACCAGCAGTAAAGTTATTCTCTATGGCAGGTGAAGAATTAATGTTGTCTTCGGCAGTACTAACAATGTTACCGGCAATGGTAATGTTGGCAACGGTTGCTACAGCAATGCCAAATTCATTCGCACCAGTTACGGTATTTGAGTTAATACGAGAACCATTATTAAACACAACAGGGCGATCACTAAAGCGCGCTCGAGCGGCAGGGTTTGAGCCAGGGAAAAAAGCGAAACTATCCGGAATAAATACGCCATCATTCCCTGCATCCACTGAGATGCCAAGTCGAATACGGTTACCGCGAATTCGGTTGCCTGAAATGTTTAATGTCCCACCATTTAGTACAACCGTATTTGCATTGGCACTCAGAACATTACGTACTCGGCCAACATCTCTAAGTAACTCAACAGAGCGATTTACCTTAATAAAATCATTGTTAGTCACAGTAAGGTTGTGAGGTAGCAACCCAGATGAACTAATGCCGACAGGCGTATCTTCAAACGTATTATTTGTAATCGTTAGGTTAGATATACGTCGATTCGCATCTTCATTTGGAATGTTGATCAAACGCGCATTGGATCGATCATTCCCCGCTGTTTGTGCAACTTGAGTATTGGTATTCTGCCCATTGTCATCGATTAACAGCAAATTTCTAATCGTGACATTAGATGATTGGACATTGAATAAAGGTTGAAAAGCATCTCTTGATGTTCGAATTACGCGGCTAACTCGAAAGCCAGATTGGCCTTGAATGATTACCGGCGTATTAATATCGATTTGTAGGTTAGTAAAAATACTTCCCTGAATGGTGATGGTATCAACAGAAGGGCCATTAGCACTAGCTTGTGCGAGGCGTGCTTGCAATTGAGAGGCGTTACTTGCGGTAAAGTTAGCCGCAATTGAATGGCTACTCATTAACCCTATAACGCTCATGGTTGTGATTGCTGTAAGCAATTTTTTTGATGATAAAACACCACGAATGTACTTTTTATTATCCATTTGTAATTCCTTCTTATTTTTATTATGGAAAAGTAAATCTAACTATATTGTAAACAATTTACAATATAGTTTTTCTAAATAATGTTACCTACATGAGTATGATATGTTCTCAGTAAAGTGGGTTACTGTGGTTAAGCTAGAGGGCTAGTTTTGTAGGAATGGTGAGAGCATTACCAAAATTAGGTTGATAAATAGTTCCAAGCGCTTTCTTGTATAAAAAAAGAAAAGTTAAAAATATCAATTTGTTATCGCTTTTCCCTTGTGCTTGTTGCTGTTTGAACCATACTTTTACGAATTAGAAAAAAGGTTTTTTGCTTGCAGGGGAGTCCGCCTGCATTACTTGAAAAACGTTTCTCCTGTATATTCCGTGGCAAGACAATTATTTTTTTCATAAATATATAAATGACTGTCCAAATAGCAAAAGTAAAGGTGGTTCTATCGTGGATAATGCTGAGGTCAGCTTAAATAGATTGTATAGAAAGCAGATAGCAATTGTTCTTGCTATGGCCTTTATTGCCGTGGTTTTTTTATCCGTTTGGATGATGCAAAAACAAATACGTCAAAACCATCAGGTTAACTTGCCGCTCTACCATCAAATTACAATTCAAGCGTTTAATGCATATTTAAAAAACTCAGAATATGAAATGAGCAGTGCCGTGCAAGCCTTGCTCTATAACAAGCAGCAATTGCGACCTAGACCAGTGTTAGATGTTTTGTTTGATCAGCATGATGACTTTCTATTAGGCGGTTTAGACTTTTTTCATATTTCTTGGTCAGATAAGACTGAAACAGTAGACCCCAGAGCTCGGCTGTTTATCAATGAACCAATAGAGAATCTGACAGCAAAATCTATTATAGGTGGGTGGTCCTTACAGCGTACACAAGATGGTGACAACTTATTGGTTTATAAAAAAAGTTTAGTGCAAAAAACAATGGAATGGCAGGGATATTTATACGGTTTTATTTTTCTGTCTGATAATGTGGCGTTAGCAAATAAACTCTTGTTAAGTGCAGAACTAGACGCTGTACGTTTACTGTCTCCTAACCGAGATACTTTATTCTCTGTTACGCATCCAGACTTATCCGTGCGTGAGAAAAATGCCCTTCACTTTTATGGTGTTGGTGCTTTAATCGAAGGTATTGATGATGCTTATCTATTACAAGTGGCCAAACAAGAAGAAAGAAGTTCTCAAGTCATGCGTCAATATACGGTTTGGATTGCGGTTTGCTTTATTATTCTTGTAGCCGTTTTCTTAGTTCTTACGAAATTGTTTGGTTATTCTTTAAAAAAGACATTGTTTACGTTTGAGCAAGATCTAGACGCAGCAAGAAACTCCAGCTTTTCAGAACTCTATTCTCTGCAAAAAAGAATGAATGAAGACAATGCAAAACTGAATGCCCAGCTCAGCAGCTTCGACTTATTAATGGAAGCCTCTAGGTCGGCCATTATTTTTTGCGACGATACAGCCGGCATTAAACAAATTAATAAAAAAGCAGAAGATTTATTTGCCGAAAGTATTCGTAGTCGTACGGTATTTGATTTTATGCCTGTTGCCTGCCATCCAGCCATTCAACAGGCACTCAAGGGCGAAGTTGGTATCAGCTTTGAAATGACGCTAGCTAACTCGAATAGCATCTATAATTGGCGTCTATTTCCCTATATGACGGAAAATTACCATAGAGGCGTAGCTCTCATTGGTAGTGATGTTACAACAATGCAACAGTTGCAATGGCAACTGAGTGAACTACAACAATATGCGCCAGAAAACTCTGTAGAGCCTCAGTTGATTCTGGCTGAATTGGCTTATGTATTAGAAAATATGTCTGATAAAAGCAGAGATATTTGGCTAAATGCACTGATTCAATGTGTTAATGAATTGCTTAATAAGAGTACATTATCTGCAGTTATTCCCTTAGGTGACTTGTTAGATGCAAGGTTACAGGTCACGCCTTGTGACTTAGCAGAGGTTGGTTTTATTCAACTTAGTTGTGCAATTCAGTCTGCCAATGTTCATGGGACTTGGTCATCGGATATTGGTTTATTGATTAGCACGCTGATTATGATGATCCATTCAAGTGATACGGTAAGCCAAAAGCGTTTGGCGATCGAGATTTTTGATGACCAGATAAAGTTTGAAGCCACAGGCGTTGCCTCTCGTCGTCCAGTATTTAAGTCTCTTTTGTATGCTGTATCAGCGCGTCTTGGGATAGAATGCCGATTTATTAATAACAATCAGTTGGTTGTTTTATACCCGTTCCTTGAAAAAACATTCACTACCGATAATCCAGTAGCCACTAAAAAAATAGCCTGGATAAAAAATGACTATCGTGCCCCTGAATTGTTAGAAGAAGCGTTGCAACGTCTTGATTGTCATGTCACTCACTTTTCTTCGTCAGAAAGCTTTTTCACCGAGTTCAGCGGTTTAGATAAGGTTGATGCTTTATTGATTGGGTATGAAGATTACCAAGCAAACTTTTCAGAGCTACCAACAATCTTAAAGACCCGCCTAGATCGTACTGACTTGCCAATTGGTTGGGTTAACCATGGTGTTAATCAACCGGTGGACAACTACCCTAGTTACTTCTATCAACCTTATGACTATGGGGTGGCAAAATTCCTAGAAAACATTTGTCGACATCCACCAATTGACCTAAAAGCCGGTTTAATTGGCCGTGATGGTTGGTTGCTGGTAGGGGGATCTAAGGTTAGTCGAGCCATTTTATACGAAGAATTACTTCGACAAGAGCTGACACCTTACCCAGTGGAAGATATTCAGGAACATGAATCACTGTTGTCGAATAAGATGGTGCGTGTTGTGCTGTTGCTTGACAACATTGAGCAAAATTATATTGTGCAACTAGGTAAACGTTATTCTGACCTAATTATCCTGTCTTTAGACATAACATTTCAAAATGAAATTATTTATAATTACCCGCTTGAGAGACCTTATCAAAAAGAGCAGATAAAGCTTTTAGCCGAATTTGTGCAGAAAAAACTAACAGAAGAGTAAGTATGACAGCGGAATTAGATAAAAATAACGTCACGGCCATTATTGGAGCAATGGACCAAGAAGTGGCGGTAATTAAAGACTGGATGACGAATGTCGAAATAGAAGAAATTGCAGGTTGTGAATTTATTCAAGGGCAATTAGATGGCAAAGACATTGTCTTGCTCAAGTCTGGGATTGGTAAGGTTAATGCTACCGTTTCAACAAGTATTTTGTTGATTAAATACACGCCTGAAAACGTTATTAATATTGGCTCTGCGGGAGGCTACGCTCAGGATTTATCGGTTGGCGACGTGGTTATTTCTGACAATGTTTGTCATCACGATGTGGATGTAACGGCATTTGGTTACGACATTGGTCAAGTGCCAGGTATGCCAGCAGCCTACAAAGCAGATACAGATTTGATTGCGAAAGTGCAACAAGCCATTGCAAACTTGAACACGGTTAAAGCAAAAACGGGGTTAATAGGTACAGGTGACAGTTTCATGCAGGACCCTGTAAGAGTGGAAAAAGTGCGCTCACAATTCCCTGCGTTACTCGCTGTTGATATGGAAGCCGCTGCCATTGCTCAAGTTTGCCATAAATTCCAGGTGCCTTTTGTTGTTGTACGAGCTTTATCTGATATTGCCGGACAAGAGTCATCGCAGAGTTTTGAAGAATTCTTAGACGTAGCGGCTAAAAACTCCTCTCTTATGGTTCGTGAAATGTTAAAGCTTAGTTAAGCCGTTATTTCTGATTAACGAATAGAAATACCACTTTTCTACTATCGAGACATTATATGAGACCTGACCAAATTCAAGTTGATCAGTATGATGAGCAACTAGCGAACAAAGTTGCTCAACTGCATGAGCTAATGGGAGAATTACAGCTGCCCAAAGCTGAAATCTTCCCTAGCCCACCAAGCCATTATCGTATGAGAGCGGAATTTCGAGTGTGGCATGAGGGTGATGAACTTTTCTATGCCATGTTCGACCCCAAGAATCCTAGAGAGCCAATAAGGGTTGATCAATTTCTGGTTGCCTCTCAGAAAATAAATCAACTAATGCCAACGTTACTGGCAGCGATAAAGCATGTGCCTATTTTGCGGTACAAATTATTTCAAGTTGATTTTCTTACGACACAAACCGGCGAAGCGTTAATTAGCCTGCTTTATCACAAACCGATTGATGATGAGTGGCTGCAACAGGCGCGTGAGCTAGAAAAACAGTTTCCTAATTGCCATTTTATAGGTCGCAGTCGTAAGAAAAAGAAAATCCTGAGTCGAGACTTTGTGCTTGAGAGATTGACTGTAGATGGCGAATATTTCCATTATCAACAAGTCGAAAATAGTTTTACTCAGCCTAATGCTGCGATTAATGAGGCAATGATTGGCTGGGCCAAGAAAGTCACACAACACTTATCTGGCGACTTATTAGAAATGTATTGTGGGAATGGTAATTTTTCTATTCCACTAGCGAAACAGTTTGATCATGTTATTGCCACTGAAATTGCCAAAGTGTCTGTTAACTCCGCACAATTGAATGCTGCCATAAACGGCATTGATAATCTTCAAGTTGTTAAAATGGCAAGTGAAGATGTTGCTTCAGCCCTGAATGGGCAAACCGAATTGCCTAAACAACTTATTCAAGCAGGCATTGAAACACTTAATCCAAATGTCGTTTTGGTCGATCCCCCAAGAGCCGGTTTGGATGATGCGACGATCGAGCTAATACAGAAAATTGAGCACATTGTTTATATTTCTTGTAATCCTGAGACACTAAAAGACAATTTAGTGCAGTTGCAGAAAACACATGTTGTGAAGCAGTTTGCCGTTTTTGATCAATTTCCTTATACCCACCATATAGAGACAGGCGCGTTATTAAAGCGTATCACTTAAAGCCTTAAATATGTTTCTCTGACTTTTTCTTTTGGGGCTGCTCGTTTATTTTAGAGTCGCCTACTTACTCTATGCTAGCTTGCTTGGGTTGATAAATTTGTAATTTTTCAGCCCAAGTATGCAAGGGGGTTTCACCTTGTGCCTGTATCGCTTCGGTTACAAAGTCGACAAATACTCTTACTCTAGCTGGCAAAGCATCTCTTTTAGCATAAAGCATATACACGCCTTCATGAGCTTGCCGCATACTCGGGAACAAAGGCACTAAACGGTTCGATTGCAACCAGTCCCTCGCGATAAAATGAGGAATTTGAGTTAATCCTAGCCCTTGAGCACAGAGCTCTGCCATAGACTCACCATCATTGACGATCAGATTTTGAACAGGGTCATATTCACCAATACCATCAAACTTCGGCATCCTAATTGGGAGTAACTTGCCCGTTTGTTTATAGCGAAAACGAACCCATGAGTGATCGTTAAATTCTTCTGCGCTAGATGGAATACCATAACGATCTAAATACTCTTTGCATCCGCATATTATGAAGTCGATGGGGCTGAGTTGCCGTACTATGAGCTGACTGTCTTGTACCGAACCAGAGCGAATTGAAACATCAATCCCCTGCTCAATGATATCAACATAAGCATCATCATATTGAATATCGACGGTAATGTTAGGGTAGCGCTGACAAAATGTTTTTAATAAAGGTCGAATATAGAGACGACCATAAGAAACAGGTACATTCAGTTTGAGTGTGCCAGATGGGGAGTCGTTTTGGCGTTTTAGGTTTTCTTCACATGCGGCTAACTCTTCTAACACCAATCTCGCTGTATTTGCATATATACGTCCAGCTTCTGTCAGTTTGAGCTGCCGCGTGGATCGTTGTACAAGTTGAATGTCTAAATCACTTTCAAGGCGCTGAATAGCTTTACTTACCGTCGATGGATCTGTGCCATATCTTTTAGCCGCAGCGGCAAAACTGCCTCCTTCTAAAGTAGCAATAAAAAAACGTAAGGAGCGGATTTTATCCATAGTTTTGTCAAACTCTATTAGTGAATTTTATTCACTATAGTTAATAATAAATAGCACTTCAATCATGATTTTGTCTCTTTAAAATGTATCTCATTACGTATTTCTAAACTAAAAAGGTAATAATGATGAGAAAATTCAGTGTGAACTCAAAGCTCAGTGTGAAGACAAAGTGGTATAGATTGATAGCAATACTATTGATGACTTTCACAGTAATGGCAGCCAAGGCAGCAGATAAACGCGTTGGTATTTTGGTGTATGACGGCGTACTTACCTCAGATGTAACTGCGCCATTAGAAGTATTTGGTGTTGCAAGTCGACTGTCTTGGTTCAATGACTATGAAGCAATCACAGTGTCTGTTTCAAACCAGAAAACCATTACGACAGAAGAAGGATTGAAGATTGGTGTTGATGCTTGGATAGGAGATGCTCCTGAGCTAGACGTTCTGATAGTCACTTCAAGCTATGACATGGCACCAATTATTAATAATAAAAACCTCATAGGTTTTATTCAGTCAACAGCAGAAAATGCAGATTGGATGGCAAGTAATTGCTCAGGTGCCTATTTGTTGGCTGAAGCAGGTCTTTTAGACGGAAAGAAAGCAACTACTTGGGCTGGTGGGGAATCCGATTTCCAAAAAAGTTATCCCAATGTAAATGTACAAGAAAATCAAAACTTAGTGGTGGATGGTAACGTTGTGACATCAAATGGAAGTCTAGTCAGTTATCAGGCTGCACTTAAATTACTCCACCTTATGACGTCAGAGTCGAAAGCAAAAGAAGTTGCGGACGCTTTGCAATATTCTCGCTTCTCTTCACAGTCATTCTAAGTTAGGTAATAGTAGAGCTGTTACGCTATAGAAATACCTTTGTGGCAGCTCTATTTGGCAACAATAAAAAATAAACCCAGAGTTAAGGGGTAAAGAACTCAGGTAGAAGGGCTTACGCGTGTCTTTCTTATCTACTTAGGAAAAGTACTAACCTTAAGCAAAAGTACTAATAGAATGGCCCAATGCGGACTCTGGGCTGATATTGTATTGGCTAGCAACACTGGCACTTTGGCTGGAATTTGGGGGCACAACGGTAGCCGTATTAATTGCGTGCTGTATTTCGGCGGTTTCTTCCATTCTTGCGTCAGTTTGATCCCGTACTTCAAATCCTCTAGGGGTTTCAACTTCAGGGTAACGACCTAATTCGAGCAAAGGTTTAGGCTCGTAAGCAATGTTCAAACGGATAGACTCTTGAGTACCAATATCAAGAGTTTGGTCGTTTTTCATTCTAGCAATATTGTAAGACTCGGAAGATTCGTCGCTTAGGAATTGTTCTTTTCTGACATTACGCTCAAAGTGCCTTTCGGTAAGGCGTTCTTCAACCTGCGATTCTCTTGTATCGTTTGTGGCTTGAACTGCGTCTCTTTGTGCTGCTTCGATAGCAAGCTGTCGGCCGCGTTGAGACAAGTTTACTTCGACATCAGCGCTTGAGTAACGGCTGGCGGAAATAGTACTGTTTTCTTCAGGGCGTGGGGCATCGGCAAGACGATTCTCTACACTCTGTGGCGGTGCAATCGTACTTCTATCAGAAATAGGTAAAATACCCGTATTCATAAAAATACCACCCAAAAAACAATCTGATTAATAAATATACATCACTTTTTGATCTATTACCATATTTTCATATTTAAGCAAGTGAAAAAGTCTTTATTTGTAAGTTATGTTTTCATACCTCTATTCCGTGTGTTCAGTTCTTTTTATGTTACTATTTTCAATCGACACTTTACTCGATCGGAGATGCCATACCTGTCATGAACAATACCTCTTTGAATAAAGACAAAATAAAGATTTTATTGCTAGAAGGCGTACACCAATCTGCCTTGGATGCATTACAAAATGCGGGTTACACCAATATAGAATTCCATAAAACCGCTCTGCCAGAAGACGAGTTGATTGAAAAAATTAAACATGCTCACTTTATTGGCATTCGTTCACGTACCCAACTAACAGAAAAAGTACTTAGTCATGCGCAAAAACTCATTGCAGTTGGTTGCTTCTGCATTGGTACAAATCAGGTAGACCTGAGTGCGGCCAGTGAAAGAGGTATTGTTGTTTTTAACGCGCCTTATTCGAATACCCGTAGTGTTGCTGAATTAGTGATAGGTCAGTTAATTATTCTTTTACGTGGTTTATTACTCAAGAATGAAATGTGCCATAACGGCGGCTGGCTAAAGTCGGCAGCAGGCTCTTATGAAACACGCGGCAAGCGTTTGGGAATTATTGGTTACGGCAGTATAGGTACTCAACTTAGTATTTTGGCGGAGTCTTTGGGAATGGAAGTGTATTTCTATGACCTAATTACCAAATTGCCTTTGGGTAACGCCACACAAGTAAAGAGTTTGGGTGAGTTGTTATCCACTTGTGATGTTATCAGTTTGCATGTGCCAGAAACGCCGTCAACAAAGTTGATGATTGGCGAACGTGAAATTAAGCAAATTAAGAAAGGCGCTATTGTTATTAATGCTTCCAGAGGCACGGTTGTGGATATTGATGCGCTGGCAGAAGCACTGAAAGTAGGTGATTTAAGTGGTGCCGCAATTGACGTTTTTCCAGTAGAACCCAAAAGCAATGATGACGAATTTCTATCTCCTTTGAGAGGGCTAAAAAATGTGTTCCTCACGCCTCATATTGGTGGTAGCACAATGGAAGCTCAGGAAAATATTGGGGTAGAAGTTGCAGAAAAGTTAATTACTTTCTCTGATATTGGTACAACGACGGCGGCGGTTAATTTCCCTGAAGTGGCGTTGCCAGCACAAGATGGCAGCCATAGATTGTTGCACGTTCATGAAAACAGACCTGGTGTACTTGGCCAAATAAACGCGATTTTCTCAGAAAATAACATCAACATTACAGGGCAGTATTTGCGTACGAACGACAAGCTCGGTTACATGGTAATGGATGTTGATTCAGAAAACAGTGAATTGGCATTGGCGAAAATGAAGGAAGTAGAAGGAACGGTCAAAGCCCGTATTCTTTTCTAGTGTGCGCGAATACATATTAGCCATGCAAAGCGCCAAGATACGAATATACTAATGTAGTAAGCCGACTTACACTTATTTTTTTAATAAGGGCAAGTCGGCTTTTTTATTGGCAGTAAACTATTTGTCAGTTGAGGGTTGGATACCGAGGGACGATGTAATTTCATCCACCCGTTGTTTAATAGTATTAACACTTTCATGCAGAAAGTGCTCTGATTCACTGGATTTTTGTTTGACGCGACTAATCGCCGCATTTAGTTGTTCCATTGCCGTTTTTTGCTCGCCTGCATAACGGGTGGCTTTTTGAGCGAGTTGAGTCGATTGTTGTGATTTCTCTTTGACTTCCGCTGCGGATTGGCCGAGTAAGTTGGTTAACTCATCTTGAGTGTGTTGCGCGGCCACAATCTGCTGCAAACGAGCATTTAGGCTTTGGGTTGAACGGGTTAAGCGTTCAAAAATATCATTAATGTGCGTAAGAGACTCTTGTGTGCTGCTTGATAAAGTGCGGACTTCAGTCGCGACAACGGCAAAACCACGGCCATTCTCACCGGCTCTAGCGGCTTCAATTGCTGCATTCAAAGAAAGTAAGTTTGTTTGTTCTGAAATCTCTTTAATGGATGAAACTATATTCGCAGCGTCTTCAACCGACTTTTCTAATTCAACGAGAGCCGATTGACTACTCTGCAAGGTTGCCATTGTTGTCTGGTTGGCCTGCTTGAGATGATCTGCCTGCTGCACACTTTCTTGCATTGCCTGATAGGTTTCGGTGGCGTAGCCTTCTACCTCGCGAGCTCGATTTTCTGCTTTGCTTGCTAACATATCAACTTGTTCGGCAGCAGAAGAAGTGGAGTTTAATTCATTGGCTGACTCAGTTGTTAAATACTTTATCTCAGTAAAGGTACTCAGCACCTGATTGAGAGAAACGGAAATAGTGTTAAGCTCAGCCTCTCTTTTTTGCTTTTGCTGCTCAACAAACTCCAAGTAGCGGTTAAAGTAACGCGCAGTTTGGGATAACTCATTCTTACGTTTACTGACTCTCATCGGTTTGGTGCTTTGTTGTTCTGCCAGAAACTTAATAGCCGCCAACAACTTTTTAACGCCATCAAGCACAATGCGAGAAAGAAATACGTGCACGCAAATGACAACGGTCACCATCAGACCAATAAAAACAGTAAAGATAAAGGTGATTTGTTGTTGCAGATTTAAGGCGTCTTTTTCTATTGTTTGGGTACCATTTGCCAGTGCTAACTGTAAGTCGGCTACTTTGTTTCTGAGCGCTTGCTTGGATTTTTGTATGGCGATAATGCCCTCTACACTGTTATCAACATCCTTCATGTATCGACTGCTCCAAGACACCAGCTCATTTTGAATCGCCTCAATTTTAGATTCTTCCTCTATATCGTCATCCGTTTGCCAACCCATTAAGGCCGACAACTCGTCGGTTTCCTCTTCGGTTGACGAGATAACATCGACCTTTGGCAACTGGCTCAAGGATTGAACACTGGATTGGAACTCGTTCAGCTTCTGTATTAGAAAGGATTGGTTCGTTGCGTTATTGTGGCGCAGATATTCCTGACTTGCCTGATCAAGTTGGAGTAATTGTTGGCTAAGCGAAATGTGTTGTTTATAAAAGAGCAGAGTTTCTTTCTCTGATAAATCTGGCTCGATGTCATTAATATAATCCAGATAGCTGTCTAAGGTTTGGGTGAGTTGCAGCTGGTTGTTATCAACCAAAGCAAATGGATTACCAGATAATTTACCTGCTGCGCGAATGTCGCCGTTTAGGCTGGCATTAATATCGGTCAAGTGGGTAGCGAGTTTTGTGTTGATTTCCTCTGGTAGCTTAACTAGCTCAGGGGTAATTGTATCCTTGATTAATTGTGTAGCAGCCTGCAGTTGTGTTGCTTCGCCTAGAGTGAGGTAGCTTTCTATAATCTCTTTTAAATCAAGTGCCGCTAGAGACCAAATGTGATTATAGTCGTGCGTTTTTTGAGATGTGCTCTCAAATTGAGTTGTACTCCAATAGAGCGTTGTCGCTAAAAAACCAGTGATAAGTAAATAGATAAAAGACGTCAGCTTAATTACTTTTGCAATAGTCAAAATATAACATCCAATATATATGATTAATGAAGGCATAAGAGCGTATCGTCTAGAGATGACGTTGTGATTACACTTTGCAACAAACAACAACACATACATATTGATTACATAAAAATGAAACAAAACCGATTGTTGTTATAAAATCGTCATAAATGTGTAGTATTGTTAAAAATTAGGTATATTACTGACAACGACACATCCCTATTACTTATTTGGAGTAAATTGTATGAGCTTTTCTCGTCGCCAATTCTTAAAAGGCGCAACTGCCGCAAGCGCTGTTGCAGCTTCACCTTTCTACATCAACAAAGCCATTGCCGCGTCAAAAGAATTACGCATTTACGCTTGGGCTGGGTACATAACGGATGAAATGTTAAAGGATTTTAAAGAAAAAACTGGCATTAACGCGACATTTACTCCATACGGAACAAACGATGAATTGTTGAACTCTCTACGCGCAACAGATGGAACAGGTTTTGATATTATCATGCCAACAGTAGACCGTGTTCCAGGTTACGTTGACTTAGAACTTATTCAGCCTTTGGATACCAGCCGTATCAACTGGGATGGTTGTTTAGACAGTGCCATTACTGGCTCAGAGGTGGGTGGTATTGTTGGCGGAAAACGTTATTTTGCGCCTTCTGACTGGGGTACAGAGGCGATTGCCTACAATACTGATTACGCAAAAATTGACCGTAATAATTTAAGTTACGGTGACCTTTGGAAACCAGAACATGCTGGTGGTGTGGCTGTTCGTGGACACTCTGCTTTAGTTGGAATCGGCCTTTGGTTAGAAAATATGGGCAAACTGCCATTCCCACTATTGGATTCCTACAAAAATGAAAAAGCCATGCGAGCAAACTTCGACGTTATTCTAAAAGTGGCCGTTGAGAATAAGTCTGCCATTGCGCAATTCTGGTCTACCGAAAACGAAGCGCAAGGTGCTTTCCGTGCTAATGGTGCGATTGTTGGTCAAACTTGGGACAGTACAGCGTTTAAATTACAATCTGAAGAAGAGCCGATTGCCTACGGTGCACCAAAAGAAGGTGCATTAGCTTGGATGGAAGGCTTTGTTATGCCAAAAAATGCCAACAATGTGGATTCGGTTTATGAATTCATTAACTGGTATTACACTCCAGAAGCGGGTGCGATGTTTGTGAAATCAACCGGTTATAACTCAACAGCTAAAGGCGCAGATGCGTTATTGCCAGAAGCAACCAAACAATTCTTCCAGAACTCATATACAGCAGAAGAGTTGAATAACTTATGGTGGTGGCCAATTCAAGAAACTTGGTATGTTGCATTGCGTAACGAGTATCAAGATCGTTATTTGTCAGCCTAATACCAAAAGAAGCCTGCCCCGATCAATAGGGGTGGGCTTTTTTGTGCTTTATAATTGCCTACTTTTACGAGTCAGTGCTAATAATCAAGCAATCATTCATTTCAAAAATCAATAGAGAGTAACAATGGATAGCAGTGTTCATTTAGATAATGTTGTCATGAACTTTGGCGACTTTACCGCCGTACAAAAAACCGATTTAAAAATAGAATCAGGTGAGTTTTTTAGTTTTTTAGGCCCATCTGGTTGTGGAAAAACAACGATCTTAAATATGATTAGCGGTTTCCTAGAGCCAAGCAAAGGCGTGGTAAAAATCGGCGGTAAATCTATGGCTGGCGTGCCTGCAAATAAGCGCCCTACTTCTATGATTTTTCAGAACTTAGCCTTGTTCCCCTTAATGACGGTCGCTGAAAATATTGAGTTTGGCCTTGAAGTGCGTGGCGTCTCAAAGGCAGAACGTAAAAAAACATCTGATCGCCTGTTAGAGTTGGTTGCCTTAGAAGGCAGTGGTTCAAAGAAACCAGATGAATTGTCTGGTGGACAAAAACAACGTATTGCCATTGCCCGAGCCTTGGCTGTCGAACCACAAGTACTGTTGTTGGATGAACCATTGTCAGCATTGGATCTGAAATTGCGCCAGCATATGAGAACCGAGCTGAAAGAAATTCAGAGAAAAACAGGCATTACTTTTATCTATATTACCCATGATCAAGGCGAAGCCTTAACCATGTCGGACCGTGTTGCGGTTATGTCGGCCGGAAAGTTACAACAAGTTGCTGATCCGATTACCTTATATCGAGAGCCTCAAACGTCCTTTGTTGCGTCATTTGTTGGTGAAAATAATCCAATTACTGGTGTAGTAGATGCAATAGACGGCAATTTAGTAACGCTGAATTGTGGTGTGTTAGGCAAATTTACAGGTCGAGGAATTGGAACAATATCAAAAGGCCAATCGGCGACACTTTTTATTCGTCCTGAGTTGTTAAAATTGGGACAAACAGGTGATATGTCATTCACGGCCCGTATCGCGGAAGTTAATTTTGAAGGCTCTTACCTCACACTGACGGCGTTACTTAATCAACAACATGCTATTTCAGTACAAATTGGCGCAGAACAATATACAGCGGATTTAATTCCTGATGCTGAAATCCAGTTGAGCTTCGCAAGTCAAGACGCGGTTGTGATTGCAGGAGAAGGCAATGTTTAAGCAGCTAAAAGCGCGTTTTGGCAGCAGTTTATCTGTTGGCATTATTGCCATAATCGGTATTTGGTTGATAGGCATGGTGATTTTGCCGCAGCTCATCATGGTGGATTACTCCTTTCGCCCGAATTTGCTTCCCAGTGAAATCGGTACAGATAAAGATACCTACTCACTAAATAACTATGAAACCTTGTTTGGTAATTCAATTCACTTAAGCATTTTTGCAAAAACAATTTGGTCTAGTGTACTCGTTACTATTTTAACGCTTGTCGTCAGTTATCCATTGGCATTTTATCTAGCAAAAGTAGCGACACCTGGGCAGGCAGCGTTATGTATTCTTCTGCTTATTATCCCTTTTTGGATTAATGAAATTCTAAGAACCTTTTCTTGGTACATCATTTTAGCGTACAAAGGTCCGCTCAATGCTTTATTACTGGCGTTGGGTCTTATTGATCGACCTGTTCGTTTTCTCTCTGGTGATGGTGGTGTCATGGTTGGTATGGTTTACGCCTACATATTATTCATGATTTTCCCTATCTATAACGCCATCGAAAGTTTGGACAGCAATCAGGTAAAAGCGGCTCGTAACCTAGGTGCTGGTTGGATTCGGACTCACTATCGCGTCATTATTCCCCATGCAAAACCTGGTATTGCCACAGGTTGTATCATGACATTTATGCTTGCCGCTGGTAGTTACGCGGTGCCAGCATTACTAGGCTCTCCCGGTAGCCGTTGGTTCACACAAATTATCTATAACTGGTTCTTCGAAGGTGGTGACTGGAATCAGGGGGCGGCCTACGCATTTTTACTCTTGCTGATCTGTATTGGTTTCATTGCCTTGGTCATGCGTGTTTTTAAAGTTGGTTTAGGGGATATTGCACGATGAAATCTGAAACCATTATGCGTTGGGGAATTCGCTTTTATATTGGAATTTTCTTTATCTATTTGTTTATTCCGCTCATTATCATGGGCGCGGCGACATTTAATAATAGCCGTTTTCCCACCATTACACCTTGGAAAGGTGCAACATTAAAATGGTTTGATGCTTTGGCGCAAGATGGCGCTATGTGGACAGCGTTATGGACGAGTTTAGTAGTTGCAATGGGCGTGTTACTTGTCGCTGTGCCAATTGGCATTTGTTGCGCTCTGTTTCTTTCTACTGTTCAAGGGCGTGGCAAAACCTTTTTGTATTCGTTGATGATGTCACCTTTATTAACACCAGGTGTTATCGTTGGTATTTCGACACTCATTTTCTGGAAAAGCCTTTCTGTAAGCGGTGGGATTATGCTCACTGTTATCGCGCAAACAACCTTTATTGCTGCGTATGTCATGTTGATGGTACTGGCCCGCTTACAGCGTTTTGATCGGACACTGGAAAACGCTGCCTTGAGTTTGGGAGCTAGCCAATGGCAAACTTTCACCAGAGTACTGCTACCTTATTTAAAGCCGGCCATTATTTCTGCCTGCGCCATAGCCTTTTTACAGTCGTTTGAAAACTACAATACGACTTTATTTGTAAAAGGGTATGATACAACGTTAACTGTGTATATTGCGTCAAAAGTGAGAACGGGTCTTACTCCAGCCGTTAACGCGTTAGGCTTGATTATGATATCCGTGACGGTATTGATTGCTATTTTGTATGAATGGAAACGTCGGCAAGAAGCAAAGCGTACTGTTAGCTCAGTGCAGTAAAGACTAAAGGCATCACTTATGAGATGCCTTTTTTATGTTATGATGCAATGGTTTTTATTTGAGCAATGATGAGTAAAAAATTATGAAACGTTTTATTGCTGGTGCCGTGTGCCCTCGATGTAGTGAAATGGATAAGTTACGAACTTGGCGAGATGACGAGCAAGAAATTCAATATCGAGAATGTGTGAATTGCCACTACACCGACCAGCAGTCTACCAAGGTGCAAATGCAGCCAGAAGAGCTACCAACCCGAGTGAATCAGCCTCATACTCAAACGTTAGCTGGTGAAGAAACGGTGATTCAGTTCGTGCCAAACACTGATTTCACCAAGCACTGATTTTATGAAACACTTATTTTACCAAGAACAAGCTCACTCACATTATACGTCCTTTGACTCACTCTTTTTTAAGTGAGTCACTCACTCTCTTTTTTTAGTAAGCCTTGTAGGTAAGGCTACAGACCTTTCGGTAAAAAACCTTCTAACTCTTCTGTTGTAGTAAAAGATTCCGCGATACGAGTTTTTTGTTGCGCAAGTTTGATGCTAGGAGCACGGGTTTCATCAACCGAGCAATTGTGTTCGCTAATGAGTCTCTTCTTTTCTTCGTTAAGTTGGTCTTCATTAATGCAGCGAGTATGGATGGAAAAATCACCTATTGCTCTCACATCATGCATACGACTAAAGCGATTAAAACCGTTGAAGGTAAAATTATCCTCTACATAGCGATCACTTAATTGGATGAGCTTGTCCATTAAACAATACAGTAACTCGTTTAGTGAGGGTGAATCTAACTGCAATGTACATTCAATGCCATGTAGCTCAGCAAATTCAATATGTTGGTCTTGTACTTTATCGCCTGTGTTAAAAATCATATCCACAAATAGTTTGCCGTTAGGGCGGTGAAGTACGTCAAGGCATTGTATCCGCGTTTGATCAAAACGTAATAGATCAAACACACCTTGTATTTTTGCAATAGAAAAGTCTGCTTCATCATGCTGATGGTGAAATAAATCACGGCATTGCGCCATAAGCGGTAAATCATGATGGCTATTAAATGGCGTGCTGACTTTACCAGTGGTGGTTGATTTTAGAGTGAGTAGCTCACGTATTTCATGCTCTCTGGCTTTTTTGAGAGCCAGAAAAACTGTTTGAATAACTTCGGAGCTTGGCAAATTCGGTTCAACACGCCACTTTCTGCCATAAACAATCTTCTTTGGGCGGTTGATGTTGGTGCGCTGATAATTTTCTCGACCAATAATGCCAACTTGAATAAACAGGCCGTTTTCGTCTTGATCACAAAAAATAGGATAGTGTTTTGGGAAGCCAATTTTTTGCAGAATAGATTCGACGCTTTCTAGCGAATGCTCATAGCCGTAAAAGTGCTGTGGCACACAGGCTTGGCCATTGGGCAAATCAACAACGGGGGCTGAAATAAGGCAATATTCACCTAAAGCCGTGTGGGCATCCATACCTTCTGAGAACAACTTTTTACTATCTACTGTCATAGAATTCTCTGGCTTAGCTATTGACGGATAAACAGGTTATAACGATGTTATGTGACATTTATAATGTCATCCTAATACGACGAAAGTTCCATATTAGATTGGTTGCATAAATTATCAATAGCGATTTTATTTGATATAGCGCTTTACACCCTTTTACCTTAATTTTCTCTTGGGAAGTTTTTGTCCTTCGAGTCAATCCTTTACTGTGCCCATTAACTTTTTGCGATACTGAGTGGGTGTACATCCATGGCGCTTTTTAAAGTGAGAATAGAAAGTAGACTTTGTTGTAAATCCAGCATCAAACTGAACAGCGACAATAGACTTCTCCGGTTTATTACTTAACTCCTCAGCAGCATACTGAGATCGTAACTCGTTGATAAAAAGATAAAAATTCTGTTTGAATTCTGTGTTGATAACTTGCGATAGTTTGTGAGAAGTAATATCGAGTTTTTTGGCTAACAATGCCAAAGACAAATCGGCTTCTAAAAATAGCCGCTCTGTTACGATTCTATTCTTTAATAAAACACCTAAAGAAGATAGCTCATCTTTTTCGTATTCGTCCTTTACTGCACCGTAACTTAATGGATGTTGAATTAACACCAACTCTTTTTTATGGATGTTGTTATAGATAGTCAGCACAGATTGGTAAATAAAAAATACCGTAATAAAAATGAAGCTTAGGTCGCCAATTGACACTTCATTCCCAGAAGGATTCATAAAAGCACTGGTCACTTGTAAAAATGTCACCACAATAATGGCACTGATGACTTGCAACATGCGAAACCAACTATTTGGTAGAGGGTTACTTTGATAGGACTGCCAGTCTTTTTTTAAGCGGAATATTAACCAGAATGCAGCGATAAAATAGGTCAACATTTGTAAGCCTGCAATTGCACTAAGCAAATTAAATAGAGAAATATAATTGCGCTTTTGATAGTCCGCTTGGGTAGCGAGCTCAAAAACACCTCTATCACTAATTTGTTCTGGGGCAATAATCACCATAATGATAGGCAATAAACAAGGAATAAAGTCTCTAAAATGCGTTAACTTTCGAGTAGAAATAGTACCGAGACAGCCGAGTAATAAAGGGCCTGGTAAAAAAATAATGGGCAAGAGTAAAAAATACAAAATAGGGGAAATATAAAACGCTTGAGCATCCAAAATGATCAAACCAAGATATGCGGCAAAGAACAGCATGTAATAGGCCAAGCATCGGCTTGTTACGACTTTCTGCCAAAAAAGAATACCAGCCAATGCGAAGCAAACAGTGGCAAGTGCCCAGTAAATAACTTCCATAAATAACCTTTCATAAAATAATACTGAATTTCGAGTCCGTTTCGATCGAAACGGACTCCATTTCATTCAATATGTCTATCATTCCACAAAAATTGCGCCATCTGTGGCAACGATTTCTTTGAAATGAGCTAGAAAATTTTATTGATTATACATTATGTGTAAAAGTAACGACGCGATCATGTTAAACATGATGAGAAGCATTAATTTACAACAAACGGGACGGCCTAATTGGGAGGCATTTGTTGCTTATTTAGCCAACTATATTGGTGCAGAGCATTGCAATTATTCTTTTCATAGTGAATTTCCTCCGCCTAACCTAGAGATGACGTCTAGCCTAGAGAGCAATAGTGCCAATATATTGAAAGTACAACATATTGTTGATGATAAATCGTTATGGTTTGCTTTTTCGTTTACGAATCCTTGCTTATATAGGCTTGGACAGGAACGACTCGCGACTGTAGAAAGTTGTGTGGAGACTGTTTTACAACTAGCCGTTGAATCAGAGAGAAAGCAATGTCGACAGCATATTGCTAAAATGTGTGTTGAACGAGCGCAAATAGGTTTATTAACGTTAGATGAAAAAGGCACCATTCTTGATCGTAACCATATTATCGAGCCTCTCTTGCATGAAGGCGGCATGTTTTCGTGCCAGCAAAATCAGCTGTTATTAAATAACTCACCAAAATGGTTTGAGAATCAAATCGAGCAACTCGAATTATCGGAGCATGACAGCATTTGCACCACCCTGAAATGGCAAAACAAGCTGATTCACTGCATATTATCCAATGCTTTGCCGCGTATAAAACAAAGAGTAGTCATGTACCCACATCATCAAAAGCAGCAATTTTTGCTAATGGTGTATATGGCAGATACTCCTCCATCCATTACTTTCTTGCAGCAATTGTATTCACTCAGTGAAGCTGAAGCGCTAATTGTGTCTTGGTTTTCTCTTGGGTTGAGTGCAGAGCACGTAGCGGAAAAAACAGGGTATACCGTTAATACCGTTTATTCCTACATTAAAAAGCTCTATGCAACCATGAGTATTCACAAACAGTCTCAACTCACCGCACTGGTTTGGCAGCAACAACCTTTATAAAGCAAGTAGAATAAAAAATGAGAAACTTATCTGCGAATACGGCGTTGGTTAATCACTATATTCAACGTATTTATCAAGCGACACTTGAGCCAGATTTAATTTATGACCTAGTTGACGATCTACGGAGAGATATCGATGCGCCTTATGGGGCTTTTCAGGTTGAAAACATCACCACACATCGAATGGAAAGTGGTTTTTTGATGAACTATGACCAAAAGGCCATTGATGAATATGCACGTTATTACATAGAACTTGACCCCTGGACCGCAGCTGGTTTTCGTAACATTTTAAGTCACTTTTCTGCGAGTCATAAACTGTTAGCAGATAAGGAGTATTGTCATTCAGAGTTTTATCGAGATTGGGGACGTGTAAATGACGTTCGGTATGCGATTGGTTCAGGGTTTGACATGGAGAATGGCTCACTGTTTAAAGTGTCGTTTCAACGTCATGCCTGCCAACCAGCCTTTGATGAAGACATAGAGAACTTTTTAAACATTCTTCACCCTCATTTAACGCATTTTGTGCAGTTGTCTACCGTGTTTTCCGATCAAGCTGGCAATGCTTCTCTTTGGCTGAATACTCTGGACACGATGGCACGTCCAATATGGATTCTTAACCGTGATCTACGCATGATTTACTATAATGCTTGTGCTGAAGAGTGGATGAGTAACGGCCATGTGTTAAGCAGTAAGTATGGCCATTTACGAGCAACCAATGCCCAGCAACAACAAATGTTAATGCAACTGGTTAGTCAGACAGCTGATATTCTCGACTTTGATATAAGTAAAAAGACAAGGCAAAAAAACTACTGGCGCCATCACCGCGTTGTACTAGGGCATCATGACCAATTAGAAAACTTTTGGCTCTCTCCCTTCGCCACTCACGAACCATTAAATAATGAAAATCTTGTCTTAATGACAGGTCGAAAACCCATACCTGACACCACTCAGTTGACAAATAGCTACGGTCTCACAAATCGTCAGGCGCAATTATGCGCCCTATTGATGGAAGGGCGAGCACTGAGCGAAGCGTCTCAACATCTCAATATATCTATCAATACTGTTCGAAATGTTCTCGCTGCTTGTTTTCATAAACTTGGTGTCAAAAATCAATCTGAGCTTATTCAATTATTGTTTAATGGCATGTAGCCATAAGCAGTCTTGCGGTTTCTTTTTTTCTTCTTTTTGGTTCTTCTCGATCGAGCCGAACGAAAAATCATGTTGCTATCAGTAATATATTGATCTGCATAGGGATATTGCTCTCCTACTTAACCGTTTGTTGTTTGTCGCAAATCGTAGCAAACCCTAAATTGCACTATTTCATAAAAAATTGGTTTCTTTATGCTCAAAATCACGTGTTAAACGATTAAGGTGAGTACATATTATGCCATTATCTTCGGGTAATTTTTTTGCTATTCCTGTGAATCAGGAAGACCCTACTTTTGAAACAGTGATAGAAGCGAAAGAGGGCCTACGTGTTGTTTCCGCTAGTCGAGCGCTTCCTGCAACAGCTCAAACGGAAACCTCAGATGATTTTTCAGCACTGAAAGATCAACTACAAAGCGGTATTGATGAGCTTAAACAAGGTGGTTGGCAAGGCATAAAAACCTTGCTGCAAAAACTCGCGACTCAACTGATAGGCGAATTAACAGGAGAGAAAAAGAAACAAGCAGCTCCTGTGAAAGAGGCTGTTGATCCACTAGATCCTAAAACGGCTTTTGCGTTGGTGCTGCCAGACAACCAAGTAAAATACGAGCTAGTTCGTAATCTAGCCGATAAAGATAAAGACCTTGATTATTATGAATTTCGTTCGAGTAATTCATATGGGTTGTTGTTTCAGGTTGCTGACAACGTATTTAAAGAAATTATCTTTACTTACCCTAATGCCAACTATGCAGAACATTACTTTCCTGAACAATCGACCGGTTTGCCTGATTGGCGCCGTGAAGATTATAACTTACATAAAATGCGTGTTTATTTCCTGTCAAAGGACAAAAGCCTAGCGGAAAAATACGCCAAAGAAGCAGACTTTGAGCAAGAGAAGCAAACACTCTTCGCTGTGGATAAAACCTCCACTCGTGCCGGTCAAAAGTCCCGTTTCAGTATGCCTGAGCTGGAAATCGATGCTCGTACGAGTGAAGTTTCAATGAACTTTTTGTATGCATGGTATTTACCAACACAAACAAAGGCGGGTCGACAAATACAGTACAACTGGGATGCATTAAGGGTCGTGATTCGTCAAGGCGATAAAATTATTAAACGCCGAGTATGTTGGAGTACCAGCCGCAAACGTGCCTATATAGAATCAACAAAAACGGCGTTTGAATTAATGGATTCAGGTTACATGGGAGAACTGGCGCCAGGCAGTTATACATTAGACGTTTATATTTATGATGAGCACTATTTCTCCTACCCATTTGATGTGCTCAAAATTGACTCAGAAGACCTCGTATCTGAGCCAGCGTCTTATTATGCTATCAAAGCGTTAGGTGATGACTATGCTCAGTTGTCTTTTGATAGTGAAACTCATAGTTTGAGTTGCTATTACCCGTTAAAGAAATTATTGGGCTCCCATGCCTCGGCCAAAAAATTTGATATTGCCTTGCGTACAACAAAAGAAGGTAAAGCATGGCCTGAATGGGGAGCCTATGAAGGATATGGCGAGAGTGATGATAGAGAAATACGTAACAACCCTTCTTGGTCAGAAAGGCCGATACGCTTGAATTTGCCGTTTGGTAATCAAGAGAGTCATGAAGGTAGACTACCTGCACCAGATGGTAACTACGTGATCCATATTGATGTGGATGGTAAAGAGTTTGACCAGATTCACTTTGCCTTTAAAGACGGTGAATTTGTCGCAGATAAAACCTTGCCTGATATTGGAATTGCCAATGTGGATTTACCGAATGAGCACCTGGGTTTTCTATTCCCATTGCAAGGTCGTTAAGTAGGAGATCAACTCATGAATGAAGCATCACACTTTAAAATTTCTGTGCGTACTCTATCCGGAATTTTAGGTCTTATTTTCTGCTATTCGATCAGCATTTATTTTTTCTGGGAAAGTCAGATTACTTTTACACACTTTCGAGTAGACCCAGAACATAGCCGCTTTACGAGAAGTTTATACATTTTGATGAGTCGCGATAATGCCAAAGTGGTCGGTATTATTGTTGCTTTTCTATCAATTCATTTCAGTTGGAGCTTGCGTTATTGCCCAGCGATCTTATTGGACAAAATGAAACAAAGGCTCATGTTTAAACAATAGTTCAGAGCTAGTTAGCCAATGGCACAAAAACGTTCAATACCGTCATTGTGCCATTGGTTAAAATTGTGTCATTGGCTAAATTGGTACCTTGTATTTTTTTGAAATTGGTTCCATTGCTTCCAAATAGCGTTGTTTATAATCCAGCAGTATTTTTTATTAGGGGATTGGTGAATCGTCAGATTATTTTCTACATTAAAAAGGAGAAGCAAAATAAGTGAAAGATACGAATTACCTCTGGTTTGCAACTTTGTATAAACCATAGAAGAAATATCGTCTAAGACATCTTGAGACTTTTAAAAAATCAATAACAAGGAAGATAGTGATGTGTTGCCATACATTTCACTGTCTTCCTTGTTATTGATTTTTGCATAAGGGGACAAAATGGTAACTCAAAATTTAACGTCATCTACATCAACTAAGCTGAAATTTGATGCTATTGGCATCGAACAGTTAGAAGATGTTTTAAGGGAGCGTATTACTGAATTTTTACAATCTCGTTCGAAAGTGAATGGCCGTATTCGCAAAGGAAGCTATGATTGGTTGTCTTCTGAAACAGGTATCAGCACCAGCTATTTACAACAGTTTAATAAGGATAAGAGGTCAATTTCAATTCATCATCTGAATACATTGGCTTGTCATTTTTCAGTACGTTATGCGATTGTAAATTTCCCTCCTAATAAGTAGTAAAAAGTATTTTTTATTTATGACTAAACTTTATATACTGCTGTATAACGAAGCGCACATCCACACTTACTCTAAAAGGTTATTTACGTCGTAGATAACCTTGCCAAGTCACTTCTTATTCAAGTCACTTTTTACAAGTCACTTTTTATAAGTAGCTTAATAAATAATAAAGCATCTAAGTGTTGCCTTCTTCCATCATTTTTTCTGTTTGGTTTTTTTATGCAACGTTTGGAATTTACATTACCTACTGTGCTTATTTTAGGATTATTAAGTGCAGTGACACCTTTAGCGATCGACACCTATTTGCCATCCATACCCACTATTGCTCGTAGTATCGTGGCACCAATTGATTTAGTGCAATTGACAGTAAGTGTGTATTTACTGACATTTGCTTTGCTGCAATTATTTTTTGGCCCTTTATCGGACAGTTTTGGTCGTCGGAAAATTGTGCTTATCGGCTTAACACTCTATATGTTAGGCAGCATCGTTTGCGCATTAGCTAACTCGTTTGAAGTTCTGATTCTTGGTCGAGTTATTCAAGCTTGTGGTGGTGCAGCGGTTGCGGTTTGCGTGCCCGCGTTAGTGAGTGACAGTTTCTCTAAAGAGCTATTTTCGAAAGCCATGTCGTACGTTTTTCTCGTTATGGCAATTGCCCCACTGATTGCTCCCATTATAGGTGGCGCTATATTGGTTGTGTTTGATTGGCATTACATTTTTTTATTTTTGGCACTGATGGCCATTATTTCTATTGGTCTCTTTAGTCGTTACATACCTGAAACTCTGCCAGCAGAAAACCGTGTTCCTTTTTCTTTTGTCCGAGTAATAAAGGGCTATCGACGATTGTTAAGAAATAGAGGTGTTGTAGGCCACATTGTCACAGGAGCGTTTCATTTTGGGGGCCTCATGTGTCTCGTTACCGGTTCAGCCTTTGTTTATATCGAACTTTATCAGGTCGAAGAAGTGTATTTTGGTTTTCTGTTCGGTGCTGGTGTAGTAGGAATGATGTTAATGACGACAGTCAATAGCCAACTTGTAGAAAAAGTTGGCAGTAAAAAAATGATCTATATAAGCTTAGGTCTAATTGCTCTCGCTTCATTAACTTTGGCCAGCATTGCTTTCATGAACCAACCGCCGTTGTGGGCGTTATTGCTTGCAACCACTTTGTTTATTGCTCCGATTAGCTCTCTAGGCAGTAACTTAATGGTAGGTGCGTTAGCGCATGCACAAGAAAGTAAAGGCAGTGTTGTTGCATTGACCGGAACATCTCGCTTTATGGGAGGTGCATTGAGTGGTGGTATTCTGAGCTTTTTACACAACGATACCTTTGTCCCTATGGTCGGTATCATGGCCGTAATGGGCTTACTCTCGTTAAGTACTTACCTTCTTATTGTGCCAAAAAATACGAAAGTAACCTCATAAATCATACAACTCTACTTATGCAAAAATCTGCTTCGGTAGATGAGTTTGGTTACTTCTCCTTTTGCGTGTTATGATTTTAAAAGTAAACAGTCAAGTTTACCTCTGTATTTTTAGCACGAAAGGTAAGTATGAAAAAAATAACTCTCACTTTCTCTATCACTCTAATTCTAGTTGTTACATTGTCTACAGGGTGCTCAACATTTGGTGAATTGCCTTCAGGAGAGCATTTACTCACAATTCAAAAATCTCCTAACTATAGTCACGAAAGAGAGGAGTTTGTGAATAGGAAAGTGGATGCCATTGATGCGATGAAGGAACGAGCCTCCATTCCCGCATTAATTAAAAACCTCTTTTCTGGTAATGAAGAACAGACACCAGATCAAAAGCTGCCAGAAAAAATACCTGATATAGAGGCTTTTATTGCAAGTAAGAAAGGCGCTAAAGTAATTTGGTTTGGTCATTCAACGTTCCTACTAAATCTGGACGGGACTACCATTCTGGTAGACCCAGTTTTTTCGCAAGCGGCTTCGCCTTTCAGTTTTCTTATTAAGCGTTTTCAACCTCCCGTTATTCCACTGACTGATTTGCCGAGGGTAGACTTTATTCTGATTTCCCATGATCACTATGACCATTTAGATATGAAAACTGTGCAATTTTTTAAAGACAAAAATAGCCTGTTTGTTACCCCTTTAGGGGTCGGCAGCCACCTGAAAGCATGGGGAATAGCAGAACATAGAATCGTAGAAAAAGATTGGTGGGAAAGTCATAGTGAAGAAGGTATTACCTTTATATCCACACCCGCACAACACTTCTCTGGTCGTAACGGTATCGATGAAAATCAAACCTTGTGGTCATCATGGATCATCCAAAAAGCACAGCATAACTTGTACTTCAGTGGTGATTCTGGCTATGACACCCACTTTGCTACGATTGGTGACAAATATGGGCCATTTGACGTGGCATTTTTAGAAAACGGTCAATACGATCCATTGTGGCGAGAGGTGCATTTACTACCTGAACAAACGGTTCAAGCCTCCCGTGATTTACAAGCACGGAAATTGTTCCCTATTCATTGGGGCATGTTTGACCTGTCCACTCATTCATGGAATGAACCAATTACCGAACTAATTAACGCCTCAAAAGGTGATGTGGATTTAATTATTCCAAAGTTCGGAGAAGTCGTTGATTTACAACAAGACTATGTCTTGGAGTCCTGGTGGCAAAAAGCTGGGCAACTTTTTTCAAGTACTGAGTAACAAACTGCAATGAGGAGAAAATAATGAGTGTGGTATTAATTACAGGCACATCAACAGGATTAGGGATTTCGTTAGTCCTACAGTTGGCAGAACAAGGCCACAAAGTGTATGCAACAATGAGAAATCTTGCCAAACAGCAAGCTCTCGTTGCCGCAATCGCAGAAAAAGGCGTCAGCGCAGAAATCATGGTGTTGGATGTACAAAACCAGGAGAGTGTCGAAGCGTGTGTTGATCAAATCATTCAACAAGAGGGACGTATAGATGTTCTTATCAACAATGCCGGTGCAGGCTTTGTAAAAACAACAGAACATACAACAGACGATGAAATTCACAAAATACTAGACATTAATTTCACTGGCGTTGTGCGTTGTACTCGGGCCGTGCTGCCTCATATGAGACAACAACGCTCAGGCCGAATTGTAAATGTATCTTCTGTGGGTGGTTTAGTAGGACAGCCATTTAATGAAATTTATTGCGCCGCCAAATTTGCCCTAGAAGGCTACACGGAATCACTAGCAAGTTACATTGAGCCAAATTTTAACATCCGTTTCACCGTTGTTGAGCCAGGTGGTATTCGCACAGAATTTGCCAATAATGTGCTAGCTCAATTTCAACAAGCTGGTGGCATGATTGATGATGAATATAAACCTATTTTAGAAAAATACATTGGTAGCGCTGGTAACAACCGCTCTGATGATCTTTATCAAACAGCGGACGAAGTTGCCGCAGTGATTGTTGGAAGCATAAACGATTTAACACCACCTTTCCGCCTGCGAACTTCCAATTGGTCGAATGACTTCTGTGAGTTAAAAACAGCGGCAGATCCCACAGGCGATAAGCAAATAGAGCGAGTTCGCCGAGCGTTTTTATAGGCTTAGCTGTATTAGCCCATTCGGCGTCTGTGCCAGCGCCTTTTATGATGATATTAGGCATTATCTTGATTATGAATGGCCTTCACCTACTTTGAGTGAACCACCAAATCAAACCTAATTGTTGGCTATATCTTATAGTTCTCTCTAGGTGATGTGCTTTGGGTTGTTATGTCGGTTGTTCTATTAGTAACCCAAATTTGGATAACGAGCTTAGTTGGAATTGTCTCTACCATTATTGTAGGGATAGCTGTTGGCACTATTATTGTAGGAATAGCTGTTGGCACTATGGGCTTCTTACAATGTAGGGCAATTAGAGAACAAATTTAGAAGAGACAGTGTTTTACGAGCAGGAAATAAAAAAGCCAACTTTTTACAAAGTTGGCTTTTTTAATAATGGTGCCCAGAGGCGGAATCGAACCACCGACACGAGGATTTTCAATCCTCTGCTCTACCGACTGAGCTATCTGGGCAAGTGGGGCGTATTATATATAACTCTTTTAGGCCGTCAACTATTTTTGCCGATAAATTGATTTTTTTAACAATGAGTTAGCAGTAGCCTGTTTTCTGGTAAACTTAGCAGCGTATTAAGAGGCCTGATTATGTTACATATTGTTTTATATCAACCCGAAATTCCACCTAACACTGGTAATGTGATTCGCTTGTGTGCCAACACGGGTTATCACTTGCATCTTATTGAGCCTCTTGGCTTTGAATTAGAAGACAAAAAACTGCGCCGAGCAGGTCTTGATTACCATGAAGTGGCTAAGGTAAAACGTCATAAAAACTGGGATGATTTTTTGGAGAAACATGGTGATGCGGGAACGGTGTATGCCTTAACAACAAAAGGCAGTCGCCCGCATACAGAAGCTGTATTTAAAGCGGGTGATATATTGGTTTTTGGTCCTGAGACTCGTGGCTTACCAGCCGAATTTATTGCAGCGCTACCAACCGAGCAACGCTTACGTTTGCCTATGCAACTAGGAAGTCGCAGTTTAAACTTATCGAATACGGTTGCTGTTATGGTTTACGAGTCTTGGCGCCAGTTAGACTATGCAATGGCGTGAACAGACCTAAGTATTACGACGAGATGAGCTGAAATAGGAAATGCATGTGATTATGAGTTCGCTGTGGTTAGCATTTAAAAAGAGTAAAAATAGAACGCACTTCCGTAAACAAGTGATGGTTCACAGCGCACAAGACATGAAAGCACGCTTTTTGTTATTTGCTTTCGTGATTCTAGTCCATAGTGCGGCGATGGTGTTATTTGAAGACCTTGGCTGGTGGCAAGCATTTTGGCTAACTATGACATCAGCAAGTACCACAGGATACGGGGATATTTCTGCGGCAACGGTTTGGGGGCAGACAGCGACAATTGTCTTAATTTATGGTATTGGTATCGCTCTGTTAGCTCAAATTGCCAGTGATTATATTGAGACACGGATACAAAAAAAAGAAATGGGCATCAAAGGTCAGTTAGAGTGGGAGCATATGAAAGATCATTTACTCATTATTAATACCCCGAAGTATTACACCGAATCCTATCTAAATAGGCTGGTGCAGCAAATTTCGTTAACACCGGATCTTGAACAGACGCCAATTCAATTTCTAACACCACACTTCCCTGACGGTTTGCCTACTGACTTACGCCGCTCAGGTGTCGTACATCATACAGCGGAACCAACACAAGCAGGTGCTTTGGAGCGCAGCGGGGCTGATAAAGCAAAGTACATTGTGATCTTGAGTCCAGACAGTCAGGACCCTATGAGTGATAGTTTAGTGTTTGACAGTTTGTATCGGTTAAAAGAAATGGCAGTGGATGCGTACATTGTTGCTGAAGCAGTCAATGACGATAATCGACTGCGTTTTCGTAATGTTGGGGCAAACGCTGTGATTCGGCCCGTACGTGCGTACCCTGAAATACTGGTCAGAGCACTGATTGCCCCAGGTACGGAGCAAGTCCTTGAAAACTTATTCCATCATCAAGGTGGCCATATCACCCGTTTTGTCGTGAGCTTGCAAGAGATCAGATGGTCGGAAGTGGTTGTGGCGCTAATAGAAGCTGGGGTAGGTACTGCATTAGGTTATGAAGATGACGCAGGAAACATTGTTACTCACCCAATGCCGCAGCAGAGCATAAATGCCATTTCTCTTATTGTTTTAGTGGGAGAAGAGCAAGATAAGGCTCAAGAAAAAGACATACAGGCTCTATTTAAATAGAGCCGTACTTTTATAGATCACTATTAGCAAGTCAGACAATTAACAAATCAGAAATTGTGACGTGTGTCATTACAATTGACCTGTGAGAGTTAAGTATTTTTCCATTAACTGTTCTTCGCTTTCACGATTGTTTTCATCGTGTGGGATGCAGTCTACAGGACAAACTAGCTGACACTGTGGTTCATCATAGTGTCCAACACACTCAGTGCATTTTGAGGGATCAATAACGTAAATTTCTTCGCCTTGTGAAATAGCCTCATTTGGGCATTCAGGCTCACAAACATCGCAGTTAACACATTCATCAGTAATGATTAGAGACATAATAATTTCCTAAAATCGATCAAAAATTATTAGGACGATTGCGCTTGTAATTGCGCATATCTGGCTTTTAATGTTTGTTCTACCTCTGGATGAACAAACATACTGAAGTTACCGTTTAGTGAAGCAATTTCTCTCACTAAAGTGGAAGAGATATAAGAATGCTTTTCCGAAGGCGTTAGAAACAGGCTTTCTACATCTGGAGCGATGACTCGGTTCATGTTAGCAAGCTGAAATTCATACTCAAAATCTGATACGGCTCTTAACCCACGAACCACAACATGACCATTCACAGAACGGGTAAATTCGGTTAATAGGTTATCAAAACCAACCACTTCAACATTAGGTAAGTGAGCAAGCACTTTTTTTACGAGTTCAATTCGTACTTCATGAGCAAGTACAGGACGCTTTTTTGGACTGGCTGCAACAGCAACAATAACTTTAGCGAACAGCTTAGCTGCTCGGCCAACCAGATCTGAGTGACCATTAGTGATAGGGTCAAAAGTACCCGGGTAAACCGCTATAGTGTGCATAACACTCATCCGCATGCAAAATAAATAATGGAAATATCAAACTAACACGAGTTGCAGGAAGATCAATATTCCGCCATCAAAGGGGCGAATCATATCGAATTACTTGCTTCTTCACAATCAATTACAATGGGTTCTTTTTTACTAGTCGTCAGTATCCTTTGCTACATTGTTTTTCTATATAGCATAAGGTTTCAGCATATTTTGCACTAAATAGATCCCCATCATAATAAATATAGGTGAAATATCTAATCCACCAAAAGAGGGAATGAAGCGGCGAAAGAAACTGTATAAAGGTTCTGTAATTTGCCAAACAATTAAAGCACCTGGATGGTTAGCGGTAGGTGCAACCCAGCTTAGAATAATGGAAATAATCATAGCCCAAAAATACAAGTCAAACAGGTGATAGATAACACCGAGGACAGTATATTGGATATAAAGTATAAGAGAGGCAGATTGGCCAGTTAGGAAAGCAAAAGCAAATACGGTTAAAAATTGCACTGCTAAAGCGAGAACAACCGATGCGGTATCAACACGACCAATGGAGGGTAATATTCTTCTTAGAGGCATGACAAATACATTGGTAGCTTTCACGACGCCTTGACTAATTGGATTGTAAAAGTCGGCGCGTATCAGTTGCAAGATCAAACGCAGTAATACAATCAGCAAGTATAAATTAGCCAGTGTAGTAATAAGAAAAACAAGCGGATTTGATGACATGGTAAATTAACCTTTTTGTTCTGCGGTAGTAGAAAATAATTGTGCCATTTCTTTGGAGCGGCCAATACAGGCGGCAATGGCTTCAGTCATAGTACTTTCAATGTTATTGGTTTCAAGCGATAGTAGTGCTTGTTCTGTCGTTCCGTTCGGTGATGTGATGTTTTTCCTTAGCTGTTCGATTTCTTCATTACTATCTATGGCCATTTTAGCAGCACCTAACATGGCCTGAGTTGCCAGCTCTCGACAGGTTTTTTTATCGAGTCCATACTGTTGCCCCGCCTGAATCATGACTTCCAGAAAGCGGAAGAAATAGGCTGGAGAGCTGCCAGACAACGCGGTGACAGCATGCATGTCCTGCTCTTTTTTAAGCCATATTGATTGACCAATACTAGCAAATATTTGCTGGCACCAATGCTGATGTTGATCGGACACAAGTGTGTTGCCAATAAGACCTGTCATACCTGCGCCAACTTGAGAAGGTGTATTTGGCATACTGCGGACCACAGGAATATCCTCCCCTAACCAGACAGCAAAATCCTTTAGCTCGATACCGGCCGCAACTGAAACATAAAGTTGTTTGTTGGATATCTCATTTTTAATATCCATAATAACGTTTTGCATCTGCATAGGTTTTACACATAGAACTACAATGTCAGCTAAAGTGATGGCTTCCTTATTGTCTGCCAACATCTTGATGCCATAACGGGATGCTAAATTTTCTCGTTTATCTTGAGAGCGAGCGGTGCCCGTTATGCGATTGGTTGGGTATCCAGCTTTAATAAGTCCACCAATAATGGCGGTTGCCATATTACCTACACCGATAAAGCTAATATGTGGTTGCATCTTGATCCTTATGTGAATTTAGATTCTTGCTCCGAAAATGGCGGTACCAATACGTACCATACTGCTGTTGCTGGCAATCGCAGCTTCCATATCGTTGGACATCCCGATAGATAGAGTATCTATAGTCTTAATTTTGGATTGCAAGGCCTGATAGGCTTCAAGCAGAGGTCGGTAAACCTCTATTTGTTCTGCCAATGAATTCATTGGAGCAGGGATTGCCATAAGACCTCGCAGACATAAATTGGGTAATGACAGAACCTGTTCAACAAGGTCATCCAGTTCTTCCAATACTATGCCAGACTTCGATGCTTCCTGACTAATATTGACTTGAATGCAAACGTTCAGTGTGGGCAATGAGCTTGGTCGTTGTTCGCTTAAACGGGTGGCAATTTTTGCGCGATCCAATGTATGAACCCAATCCATTGACTCTGCCACAAGCCGTGATTTATTTGACTGTATTGCGCCAATAAAATGCCATTCAATATCAGGTAAATGAGCAAGTTGTTGATGTTTATCGACGGCTTCTTGAACATAGTTCTCCCCAAAGGCTCTTTGACCGGCTTCATAAGCTAGCAAAATATCCTCAATGGGTTTGGTTTTACTAACAGCCAGTAGTTTGACGCTGTTTTGGGGGCGCTGATATTGTGTCTCTAGCAAACGAATTTGCTGGTGTACCTGAGTCAGGTTGTTTGCAACTGTCATAAAAATACACTCTGAAAAGTGCCTTAGTTTTAAAAGTGCCTTAATTTCAAAAGTGACTTGATTTAAAAACCGTCACAGTTGTCAAAAATCCTAGTGTAAAGGAAAAACCTGACGTCCAGCTAGATAAGTGGCAACAACTTTACCAGCAAGATCACCAGCTGGCATTTCTGCCATCGGGTTATAAAGCCACGGAGAGTTAGAACCTTTCGTTTGCTTACTTTGCTCAGACCATGTCCATTTTTTTGTACTATCGAACAAGATGATATCCGCATAGCTGCCCACTTTTAATGTTCCAGCATCAATACCTAAGCAACTGGCTGGGCCTTTGGTTAAGGAGTGTAACAGTGTTGGCAAAGGAATATCGCCTTCATCAACCAACAACATAGAAAGAGGTAGTAAGGCTTCTACATTTGCCATACCTGGTTCTGTCGCGGCAAAAGGCGCAGTCTTAGCCATTTTTTCATGAGGTTGATGATCAGAGCAAATTGCAGTAATGATGCCAGATTTGAGCCCTTCGATTAGGGTTAACCTGTCTTCCTCACTGCGCAGAGGAGGAATAACATGGTAATGGCCATCAAAACTGCCTAATACATCATCTGTTAGTAGTAAGTTGTGTAAGGCAACATCTGCTGTAACATCCATACCTTGTGCTTTGGCATCGGCTATCATTTCCACAGACTTGGCACAACTTAATCGAGCAAAATGTGCTTTTACACCCGTTTTCTGTACTAGAATGAGATCTCGTGCTAGGGCAATTGTTTCTGCTGTTTCTGGGATGCCAGCAAGGCCGTGCATCGTTGACATCATGCCTTCGTGAACACAGCCTCCAACTGATAAACTGGTTTCATCAGGATGAAATACCACCAGAATATCATGTGTTGCTGCGTACTCGAGGGCGCGAAATAACACCTTGGTGTTTGCCATTGGTTGACGATGATTTGAGAGAGCAATGCAGCCTGCCTCAGTTAATGCCACCATGTTACTCAGCTGCTCACCTGCTAAACTTTTGGTGAGTGCTCCAATGGGCAATACGTTGGTACGGCCGGCTTCTAATGCTTTGTCTTGTATTAGAGCGGCAACAGAAGGCGTGTCAATAATAGGAGAGGTATCCGGTGGGCAAACTAATGTTGTTACTCCTCCTGCAGCAGCGGCAAAAGACTCTGAGGCAATGGTACCTTTTTGAGTGTAACCAGGCTCTCGCAAAGCAACAGAAAGATCAACTAAACCAGGTAGAACCCATAAATTAGTGGCATCAACCTCGTGATCGGCTGTGAAATTGTCAGGCGCTTGTCCTATGGCAACGATTTTATCGTCTTCTATGTGTAGGTCTGTTTGAGTATTGAGGCTCTGACTTGGGTCGATAATTTGGCCATTTTTTATTGTTGTTCTCATGTCAGTGTTGCCCTCCGCTAGAATCTGTCATCTTGTTCTGTAATTGACCACTCATAGTGATAGACAAAATAGCCATTCTGACCGCGATGCCATTGGTGACTTGATTTAAAATGACAGAATGTTTGCCATCTGCAACCTCAGAGGCAATTTCGACACCTCGATTGATAGGACCTGGGTGCATAACAATGGCGTCCTCTTTGGCCCAAGAGAGTGATGATTCAGTTAACCCATATAAGCGATAAAATTCACTTTCGCTGGGAAGTAAGGCGCCTTGCATACGTTCTTTTTGTAGGCGTAACATGATAATGACATCCACATCATTCAGGCCTTTTTCTAGATCGTAAAAAATACGTGCTCCCATTTGGGCGAAAAATTCAGGGACTAGGGTTTTTGGCCCGATTAATCTAATTTCTTCAGCCCCTAGTGTTTTCAACGCATGTAATTGCGAGCGTGCCACACGTGAATGTAAGAGATCACCAACGATGGCGACTTTTAGACCTTCAAATTGTCCTTTGTGGCGACGAATCGTTAGCATATCAAGCATGGCTTGTGTTGGGTGTGAGTGACGACCATCACCTGCGTTAATAATCGCAACATTCGGTGTGCAGTGTTCAGCGATAAAATGCGGGGCGCCACTTTCGCTATGACGAACAATAAACATGTCGCTTTGCATTGCTTCCAGATTTTGTAATGTATCGAGTAATGATTCGCCTTTGGAGGTCGCAGAGGTTTCAATATTTAAATTAATGACATCGGCAGAAAGGCGTTTAGCGGCGAGTTCGAAAGTGGTTCGGGTACGAGTGGAGTTTTCAAAAAAAAGATTAACAACGGTTTTTCCTCGTAGCAGAGGGACTTTCTTGACCGACTGCTCTCCCATATTCAAAAATGAATCAGCTCGATCAAGAATTTCGGTCAAAATTGCCTTGTTTAAGCCATCAAGTGTTAAAAAGTGCTTTAGTTGCCCCTGATCATTAAGTTGTAATGCTCGTGGCTCAGAACGCATCATATTTATTATCCTTACAGTTTCCTAATAGATGGTACTAACTTTTCGGTGGCCATACCTTACTCTGTTTTTATCAGAGCGACGCTGAGCGGTTTTGGGCCCGACAGCTTGATCCGTTGATTTTCCTCCAATTGGATTACTTCACCGACAACGTCTGCTCTAATAGGCAGTTCGCGCTTTTGTAAATCGTATAAAATGGCAAGTGTTATACTGCTTGGCCTGCCAAAATCAAAAATTTCATTCATCGCGGCGCGTATAGTTCGTCCAGACATAAGTACATCATCAACTAGGATAATATGTCGATTTTCTGTTGATGGTAGTAGCGTTTGTTTTACTTTTGGATGTAAACCCGCTCGAGTAAAATCATCTCGATAAAAAGTAATATCTAAGGTGGCTAGTGGCTCGGTTGTTTTGATGTGTTTGATTAGTTTTTCTGCCAACCAGACGCCGCCTGAGTGGATACCAACAACAACAGGATTGCTGATGTTGTTTTGTTGGCAATGCTGCACTAATGCCTGCGACATCTTTGCCAAAGCCGCTTCAATATCTAACGTCATTGTCTTCTCTAAACTGCCTTATCTTGTGATTGTAACCAAGATTCTAAAATCATTTTCGCAGCGATGCCATCCACTGAATTATTCTTAAAATTTCGATCGCCGCCGTTACGAATGACTTCCCCTTTCGCTTCATAAGAGGATAACCTTTCGTCCATCATATAACTGGGTTTGTTGTAGCGCCCGTGCAATCGTTTTGCAAACTTTCGTGCTCGTAAGCACATTTCATTCTCTGTGCCATCCATGTTTAATGGCAAACCGACAATAAAAGCGTCCGGCAACCATTCATGAATAAGCGACTCAATTGTATTCCAATCAGGAATACCGTCTCGAGCTTTTAAAGGAGAGATTGGTGTTGCCGTCATTGTAATATCTTGGCCGACAGCCACTCCTATTCGGGTGGTGCCAAAATCAAACCCTAAAAACGTCTGGCTTGAATTGTGTGCAGAAAGCGCAGCGCTCATAATTAGCAGTGTCCTACATCTGGTGAAAGAAAGTTCATATCGATACCCAGTACATCCGTTGCCGCTGCAAAACGTAGCTCACTCGGTGTGTTAAATAAAACATCCAAATTGGCTTCACAAACGAGCCAAGCATTATCAGCAATTTCTTCTTCTAATTGACCTGCTTCCCAACCTGCACAGCCCAAACTGATTAAAAAAGAAGTTGGACCTTCTCCGTGAGCAATATCCTGAATCACTTCAAAGGCGGCGGAGAGTGCTAAGTCTTCTGAAACGGGTAAAGTATTTTGCCAGTTTTTGTCTGTACTATGAAGGATAAAGCCGCGTTCTGGCTCAACAGGCCCACCACTGCATATTTGAGTGTCAATTAACTCAGATCGTTTGGCGTCATTAATTTTTATATTCAGATAATCGGTTAGAGCAGTAAAACTAACTTGTGAAGGGCGATTTATGGTAATACCCATGGCTCCTTCAGATGAGTGCTCACAAATATAGGTGACGGTTTGATGGAAATTAGGGTCATTTAGCTGAGGCATTGCAATTAAGAAATGATTTTGTAGTGACTCGAAATTGGTTGTCATATTGCTGTCCTCATAGTTTTGGGAACGATCAAAAGCACCGCTAGCTGTACAGTTGTGAGTCAACAATGACACATGTCATTATAAGCCCAATGATGAAAAAATTACCCTTTTAATCAGGGCATCACTACTAATAAAATAAAAGTACCAGTAGAATAAATGCTAACTTATACAAATTAGAATGCTGACCATATTATTAGTTCACCTTGCTTTGTTTATCTCCTTCTTTCACTGGTATAGAGCACTAGTATAATCACTAGTATAAAGTACTGATATAGAGCACTGGCATAGAACATAATTGTTATACAGTATAGATGAATTAGTGCTGTTTTATTAGGTTAGGTTGGTTCTATTTACAGATTAATCAATTGCAGAGTGAATTTGTGGCCTTAATGAAGATGCAATTAGCAGCAACAACAGAACACTATGTAAATAAAAAACTATGGTTTTTTGTTGTCGCTTGCCTGTTGTGTCTTTGGCAGCGCCATTACTCGGCGGAAGCTATCGATTTACGCCTGTTCTTCCATAGTGGCTGGTCATCGTAGATTAGGTCTTCAATGTCATAAAAGAGGAAGAACAATCTTCCCCTTGCCTAAAATAGCAATATTTACTTGTCGTTAAAGATCACTTTGGAGCAATCTTATGGAACTAAAAGCTATCGACTACACTAGCCCTACAGCACAAAAAGACTTTGTTGAATCTCTGCACAATACTGGTTTTGGTGTTTTAAAAAATCATCCGATTAAACAACAATTAGTCGAATCCATTTATCGAAACTGGCTTACCTTTTTTAATAGCGAAGCAAAGCAAGGATTTCACTACAATCTTGACACCCAAGATGGCTTTTTCCCTGCGGAAGTGTCAGAAACAGCAAAAGGGCATACAAAGCGAGATATTAAAGAATACTTTCACTACTACCCTTGGGGCCAATGCCCAGCTGAATTAAAAAACGAATTGGCTCAATACTATCAAGAAGCCAATCAGTTAGCAGTTGAACTACTTGGTTGGGTGGAGTCTTACACACCATCTGAAATAGCAACAAACTACTCTCAACCGTTATCCAGTATGATTAATGACAGTGAACAAACGCTGTTGAGAGTGCTCCATTATCCGCCACTCAAAGGGGATGAAGAGCTAGGCGCAATTCGAGCCGGTGCACATGAAGACATAAATCTTTTAACTATCTTACCCTCAGCCAATGAACCAGGTTTACAGGTAAAAACCAAAGAAGATAAGTGGGTTGATGTGCCTTGCGATTTTGGCACATTAATTGTCAATATCGGGGATATGCTACAAGAAGCGTCAGCCGGTTACTTTCCTTCTACCTCCCATCGAGTGATTAACCCTGAAGGCGCTGATAAAACCAAGCCCCGAGTATCTCTACCTCTCTTTCTACATCCTCGCTCTGATGTTGTGCTATCTGAACGCTATACAGCGGGCAGTTATTTGCAGGAACGCTTACGAGAGTTGGGTGTTATTTAACTTGATAAAAACAGCGCTAAATGTCACTAACCTTTAACCTTGTCAAAGGGAAGACATATAGCGCTGCTTGTTTTGGCATTTATTTTTAGCGCCTAGTTGTTTTAGCGCCGCAAACAGGTCGCGATTGAATTGAGGCTAAAGAGGAATATTTGCCTCTTTAAGCATGGCATTAATATCAATTACTTTACCAGTACGAATGGCCTCTTGAGCAGCGGTGCCAACGACAACTGACCAGAATCCGTCTTCCATTGTTGCACTGTCTGTTTCTTTACCTGCCATACGATCAGCAAACGCAATATGTTCAAACCAAGTCGCGCCATTGTGACCAGAATCTTCGATTAACTTGGGGTACATAGGCTCAGAACGTTTGGATGGGCGATTTTGACCGCAGAACACTTCCATCTCTGTTCTTAGGCGAGCGCTTTCACTGAAGTCTTCAATTTCTGCTGCTTTTACTCGGCCTTCATCGCCACAGATAACGATCTCTTCATGAAACATAGGCGCAAACATGCAAAGATTGAATCCTGCTCTAACGCCGTTTTCGTATTCAACAGTAACAAAGGCACTGTCAAGAATGTCAGACTTAGCGCCTTTAAACTCAAAGTTACGGAAGTTGGTAGATTGTGAGCCAGTTGCATGCACGCGTACAGGGCGAGACTGAGCAAACAGATTCATTAAATCAAAATAGTGGCAGCATTTTTCAACTAGGGTGCCGCCAGAATATTGATTAAACTTATTCCACTGACCCACCTTGTCTAAGAACGGAATACGATGTTCCAAGAGATTGATCATTTTTACTTGGCCAATGGCCTTGCGCTCTAGCACTTCATGAATGGCTTCAGCGTAGATGGACTTATAACGATACTGTAAACCAATCTGTAAAACAGCGCCGTAATCTTTCGCCATTTGAGTGATTTCGTAGGCATCCTGTAACTTGGTTGCCATCGGTTTTTCCATGAAAATATGCTTGCCAGACTTAATGACGGTTTTGAGCACGTCAAGGTGAGTGTAATTTGGGGTGCAGATTAAAATGCCATCTACCGCAGGATCATTACAGGCGTCTTCTAGTGACGAATAAACCACTAGTTCGGAGCTGCTTTCTTTAGCGTATTCTTCTTTTGCGACTTTAATACTGCGTTCATTTGTATCAAATACGCCATGAATAGCGGTGCGACCTACACGAGTTGCAACTCGCATATGCTCCATGCCAATCATGCCGCAACCAATAACATTGACCCGGAATTGAGGGGCTTCTTTAGCAAAAAAATGACGTTCTTCTTCGTTTAAATAATGAAAAGCGGGTCCTGAATAGCTAAACAGTTGGCCGTCAATTTTTTCCTGACTCATAGATTTTTTCCTGTTGATTAATAAGTAGTGGAATAGTGGATTCTGTCATACAGAAAAGCGGCCTAAAGCTTCTCACTTTAGGCCGCTTTAAGAAAGAGGTGTAACGAATTATTTCTGTGCTACATAGCCTTTTTCAATTTGTGTTTCACAAGCGTTAACAGCACTCTGAGTGATGTCTAACCACTTAGCACCATATTGTTTTGTGAACCAATCACGAATAGGCGCTGCTGCTGCTTGGAATTGTTTTTTCTCTTCAGCAGTTGGTGCATAAATTGTGCCGCCACTTTTCTTGAATTCATTATAGGCTTCGATTTGACGACGCTTAGGCATAACCGTAGTAACCGTACGTAAGGCATCAAAACCATCGATCATAATGTGCTGTAAATCTTCTGGCATAGCATTGAAAGCGTCGTTGTTCATCCACCATAAAGATGCCATGTAAGCATGCCCATCTAATGTCATATATTTAATATGCTCATTAAACTTCATGCCCATAATATCGGTAATCCCGTTTTTCGAACCTTCAACGAGACCTGTCGCTAATGAAGTGTAAACTTCTGGCCAAGGCACAGGCGTTGGGCTGCCTCCCATCGATTTTACAAGCTCCATTTGGATTGGTGAATTAATGGTTCTAACTTTTACCCCTTCTACATCACCAGGAGTTTTGATTTGTTTCTTCGTTGTCGCAAAGTTACGCCATCCACCAGTATTACCAATGGTCATTAGGCGCATATCGCCAGTTCGTGTTAATAATTCTTCACGAATGGCGCCTGTCAAAGAGTGGCTATTTAATGCGCATTCAGCGACACGATCACTAGGGAACATGTAAGGAATATCTAATGCTTGAATTTCAGGGAAGACAGCAGATAAACCACCTGTTGTTGTATTGAACACTTGGATTAAGTTTGCGCCGAGTGCTTCTAGGCACTCTGTAGAATTGCCACATAATTGGCCGCCAGAATAGATAGTGATGCCAATACGACCATTGGATTGTGCTTCAACGTAATCTTTTAAAACCACGGCACCGTCATAATCTTCGTCACTGGTATTCGATAAGTGAACGATATTAAACTCAAAATCAGCAGCGTTACTGGTTAAAGCTGTTGTTGCAAGTCCAGTAGCTAAGATTGCTGGCATAAGAGCAGATAAAGCCGTTTTTACCAAAGGGGTTTTATTCATAATATTAAAGCTCCATTATTATTCTTTTTCAGTACTGTAATGATCTGAATGTAGTGTTAATGGGGTACATCATTAACTTATATAATTCGATAAAGTTACGGATTGTTTGTTTTCACAACCTGTAGTTATAACCTTATATCTTATATAAGGTACTGAGTGCAATAAGTAAGCGAAAAACTCCGTGTAATTCTTGCTTGGCCTACTTACTTTTTTATGCAAAGCCAAGTAATTTTGGCAATGTTAATGTTAACGCTGGAATATAAGTAATCAATAAGATGACAGAAATATGCATTGCCAAATACGGCAGCATTTCACGGCTAATTTTCTCAACTTTTTCTCCACTGACACTGGAAGCGACAAATAGAACCAGACCCATAGGTGGTGTTGCTAGGCCTACTGTTAAGTTGACGCACATAACAATCGCAAAGTGCAATGGGTCAATGCCAAATTGAGTAACGATTGGTCCAAGGATTGGTCCAAGAATTAAAATGGCCGGCCCAGCGTCAAGAAACATACCAACAATCAATAGCAGAATATTGATCAGTAACAGCATTAATAGTGGATTTTCGGTCAAGGTGAGCATGAAACCAGCAACTTTCTGTGGTGCTCCGGAGAGACTGATAACAGCAGAAAAGGCGACAGCACTACCTACTAAAAAGAGAATGACTGCCGATGATTTGGCTGTGTCGTAAAACACATCAGGCAAAGATTTAAGAGTAATTGTTCGGTTAGATAAACTAATGATCAGTGCGTAAACAGCAGCGACTGCTGCAGCCTCTGTAGGCGTGAAGATGCCAGATAAAATCCCACCTAATAATATAACTGGCGTCATAAGAGGCCAAAATGCCTGTCTGACTGCTTGCACTTTTTCTCGTGAAGTTGCTTTTTGGGACGCTACTTTGTAGCCGCGTTTTTTAGCAAGGAACCAAGTCATAATCATCAAACTTGAACCCACCAAAATGCCAGGAATGATGCCAGCCGCAAACAGACCACCTACTGACACATTCATTACAAACGCATAGAGAATCATAATGCCACTAGGTGGAATAATAGGGCCAATCACAGACGAGGCTGCAGTAACTGCCGCGGCAAAGCGTTTTGAATAGCCATTTTTTTCCATTGCTGGAATAAGCATTTTCCCTAGAGCAGAGCAGTCAGCCACAGCAGAGCCACTTAACCCAGCGAATAACATAGAAGATAAAATATTGATCTGCGCTAACCCACCGCGTAAATGGCCAATAAAAGCCTGACTGACGTTTACTAAAGAAAGCGTTATGCCGCTGCGGTTCATGATTTCCCCAGCTAGCATGAAAAAAGGAATCGCCATTAAAGGAAAACTATCAATACCATTGTAGAGGCGTTGGGTTAGTAGGAGATAGAACATCTCCTTCCCTTCCAAAAACAAACTAAGCCCAGGTGCAAAAAGCAAGGCGAAGGCAACGGGAAGCCCAACAAACATCGCTGATAATAAAATCCAGAAAAACGTAATACTCATGGTAATTTCCTTATGCTTCGTCTGTTGTTGGAGTTGATTGGTTAGTATTGTTCTTCATTGAAATTAGATCGATAACCTGTTGTAAGAACAATTCAATATACACAAGGCCCATAGCAAAAAAACCAACCGGCATAGCGGTGTAAGACCACGCCTTTGTTATTGGCAACGCAGCAGCTAATGAACGGGTTCCTTTGGCTGCAAAGTCATAGCTGCGGTCAAAAGCATAGTAAATAACAATACCAATAATAAGGTAGAGGAAGAGTTTGATGAGGCCACACGCATAAGCAGAAATATTTCCTAGAATGATTTCTAAAGCAGCATGTTGTTGGAGACGTGAAACAACAGGTAAGGCTAAGAATGTCATCCAAACCATTAGATATCGAGCGAGTTCTTCTGACCATGGCAATGAATTATTGAGAACGTAACGAAAACAGACCTGAACGATGATAATAACCGTCATAGCGGCAACGGCAGAAAGGGCCAAATATTTAAATACGAAAAGAATAACGTTATTTATGGCACTGAGGACGCGTGTTATTTTTATTAATAAAGACATGGTTGTCCTTTTCTCCAATTTAATGGGCTCTCAATTTAATTCTGTAGGGCTTCTACTTACTCAAATAGTTTATTGCATTTATGTAAAGTGCAATAAGTCTTGTTTAAGTTAAAGCGAATTATAAGCACTGGCCCTTTAGGTACAATCTTTTATTCATGTATTTCCGGTAAAACAATGCTTTTTAACAGTGGTGTTGATAAAAAAAACAAAACAAAACATAACGTTATGGGGCTTGTTTTATAACGATTTTTACTAAGCTGTCCAAAAAATGTTTTTGATTTAAGTCGTCTTTACTGTAAGTGAGGATTTACTTTTTACTTTTTTATGATAGCGTTGTCGATCTGCTGCATTTCAAGCTGTCTTTATAGCAATGCTTAAAGAACAAAGCTTAATTTATCCAAATAAAGTTAACGCACTGTTGTTCTCAAGTGCAAAGATCATATTTGTGGCTTTCTTCTCTGTATATTAAAAATAACAATTTTTTATATCTAATGGATTACGAAAAATATAATTCATATAGACCATAGGTGCTTAATCGATGAAAATTAAATACAAACTTATTGGCCTTACGACCTTCTCGATTCTCTCTCTAATTATTGCAATTGCACTGATTGAAATTGCCAACACTAAACTTTTAAAGCTAGAACAAACCTTCATTGATGCGAAGAGTTTGGAGTTGTCACTATTGCACCTAAATCGCATTGAATTGAAATTTTTAGATGAAAAAAGTAAGGACAGTAAAGAGAAGTTTTCGTCAGAGTATCAGGCTTTTTTACAGCTGTCCGACACCTTCCTTGAAGAGCTGCAAGAAATCGGTATTGAAGTGGCTGACTTTGATAAGCTAATGAGTGAAATTCAACAATACAAAAAAGACTTTGATATTTTATTTGTAGAAATAGATAAAGACCCACTGCATGTTGCAGAAATTAAAGCTGAAATGGAAATGCTCTTCCTTGATATAGAGTCAATTTTTGCTAACACAGAGATACAGCTGGATACTGAAATTGGAGCAGCAAAAGATTTTATTCGAACTCTTATTATCACAGTTGTAATTATTATTGTTGCTTGTCTATCTTTAGCTTCATTTTATATTGTACGTAACATTCAGCAACGCATCTCTCGACTAGTGAATGTTATTTCTGAAGTGTCAACTACTTATAACCTTTCTTTAGTGGCAGATACTAGCGGAAAAGATGAACTTGCCGACATGGCTGGGCATCTTAATATCCTGTTAGACAGTATTAAGGCGCTAATAGGTGATGTTCAAGGAGCCATTGGTCAATTAGGCAATGCATCTACGGAGTTACAGCAGAGTAGTAAATCTACAGGTGATGCACTTACCCATCAGCAGGTAGAAACAGACAGTATTGCCTCGGCGATTGTGGAAATGGGGCAGAGTGTGAGAGAAGTTGCTATGACAACAGAAACCTCAGTTGCCAACACGCAAAAAAGCCATGAATTAGCACAGGAAGGCCTGAAAGAAATCTCTATCACTCAAGAAACAATTGCTTCCCTGTCCAGCGAGCTAGATGTTGCTAGTACCGAAGTAACAAACCTATCCGCTTTATCCGAGCAAATAAATGATGTGGTTAATGTGATTCAAGAAATTGCAGAGCAAACTAATTTACTAGCGTTAAATGCAGCAATTGAAGCAGCTAGAGCTGGAGAGCAAGGCCGTGGTTTTGCGGTTGTTGCTGATGAGGTTAGAACCCTTGCCGGTCGTACACAGCAATCGACTGAAAGTATCTCTGACATTATTTCCTCCGTACAGGCTCAAACGCAAAAGGTCGTAGCCAACATCGGCCTTTGCAAAACAAAAGGGGATAAGAGTGTTGAAAAATCTGGCGAGGCCTTACTGAGAATTCAATCTATTATGAGCGATATGCAAGAAATTTTGGATAGCAGCACCCAAATTGCCGTCGCTATTGAGGAGCAAAGTAGTGTAGCAGATGAAATTGCTAGAAACGTGAATAATATTAAAGATGCTACAGACCAAAATGTTACAGAAGTAAATAAGAATGTACAGTCTGCTACGGACTTATCCGGACAAGCTTACACTCTAGCTCAAGCAATTAATCGTTTTACTGTCTAAGACAAAAAGATAAGTTTCCTAGAATCTATCTTGATTCATACAGGCCTTGCTTAACAGCAAGGCCTTTTTGATTCGCCAAGTTCTATTTGATCCATTATTATGGATGTAAACGTGACCACTTAACTCAAATCGGGGGGGGGAATGAGTGTCTCGATTGAGCAACTGCATACGGCTGTTTGGATTTATGATATTGATAATTTTTGCATCAATTGGGCCAATTCTGCAGCATTGAAATTATGGGAAACGGACTCACTGGAAGAATTACAAAGCCGTGACTTCCTGAAAGATATATCCGATGCGGTGCGCACCAGTCTTGAGAATTATCAGCAAGCCTTTCTTCAAGGCGAAGTGGTTTCAGAGGTGTGGACACTAACACCTAAGGGTATAGCGAAAGAAGTTTTTTTGATCATGAGCGGTCACCGTTTGGCAACAGGGCGCATGGCAATGTGTTGTGAGGCGTTTGAACCGGAAGCATTAGGACATGCCAGTTTATTCAATGCGAAAATGTTAGTGTCTAGTTTTCAGTTTAATGGTCAATTTATTAGTAGCAACCCTGCTTTTAAAGAGGTAATTGGTACAGATTTACTCAACCTTTCACAGTTGATTATTGAAAAGGATCAACTACAAGCTATCTATGACGACCTTAATATTAATAATAGTTTCGCGGGTGAAATTCTTTGTCGGGTGGGTGATCAGCACTGTTGGTTTTATGCCAATATGCACTTGCTGCAAAGTCATGATCGAAAAGGAAAAATATTACTTTCCTTATATAGTGTCCAAGACCGTAAAATAAAAGAAATCGCAGCTCAGCAAGAGTCCTATCGTGACGCCTTAACAGGCTTATTTAATCGACGAGGGCTGCTGCAAAAAATTGATCATTATCTAGAATCACAAACCCCCTTCCTACTCTATTATATTGATCTTGATGGCTTTAAGTTAATCAATGATTCTTTCGGCCATGCTGGTGGTGATCGAATTTTAATATGGTTTGCAGAACGCTTGAGGCAATTAGATAGCGCTGGTCAGGGTTGTCGCTTTGGCGGAGATGAGTTCATTTGGCTTTGTCCTTTGTCAGCTTTAGCCATGCCGAGAGAGCAATTTAGTCATAATATGCTTGCCACGTTGTCACAAACCTATCGTGAAGAACAAGGGATCACGATTGATATTTTTGCCAGTATTGGCAGTGCCACTTATCCACACGATGGTCGCTCTGCAATGGATATCATTAGTCATGCAGACTCGGCAATGTACATGTCTAAGTTAAAAGGTAAAAATCAAATAACTGCTTACCAACAAGGAATGGAGCAAGAAAGCAAACGTAAAGGCCTGATCGCTCAGCACTTGTCACAGGCTATTCAGCGGCAAGAGCTATCAGTACGATATCAAGCCATTTACGATGTTACGAGCAATAAACTCAAGGCCTATGAAGCATTGTTGCACTGGGAAAATGAGTTTCTTGGTAATGTTCCAATGAAAGAAGCCTTAAAAGTGGCCAAAACCACAGGCCTTATCCAATTGATAGAAGGTTGGGTGATTGATAAAGCCTTAGAAGATTTGCCTACGTTACGAGCAAACTCTCATAACAATGTAGGATTGTCCCTCAATATTTCTGGATTGCATTTAGCGACAGATAACTTTGCTAACGATTTACATAGCAGAATAAGGGCAGCAGGCTTAAAGCCGGAAGATATTATTGTTGAGCTAACCGAAACAACTTTACTAAATGATATTGATCAACAGATTAGTTCAGTGCAGCAGCTAAAAGAGTTGGGGATCATTATCAGTATTGATAGCTTTGGGATTGGCCTATCTTCGTTAGCGTATCTGCATAAGATTCCAGCTAGTATTGTTAAAGTTGATAAGCAATTTCTGGAAGGGGTGCTAAGTAATGGTGCCAAAACAATCGATTTCATTCATCAATTAGTCACTTCATTAGGCATGACAACTCTAGTTGAGGGAGTGGAAACCGAGGCGCAAAAAGAAGCCCTGTTAAAAATAGGGGTCCAGTTGCAACAAGGAAGTCTATATAATGGCGACTAAATTAACCATAAGGTAATTAATATCATGTTTGCAACGAAAGTAATGGGCCATCGAGGTGCGGCAAAAATTGCGCCTGAAAACACATTGGCTTCTTTGAAAGCAGCAGCAGATGCCGGCCTTAAATGGGTAGAAATAGATGTTTCGCTTGCGGGTGGTGACGATTTAGTTATTTTTCACGACGACACTCTAGATCGCTGTACCAGTGGCAGTGGCCTAGTCATTGAGACCTCCGTTACTCAACTCAAAAAGCTGGATGCCGGTTCATGGTTTGATACGCAATTTGCTAATGAAACTGTACCAACCTTAGTGGAAGCCTTGCTCTATATTCAAGAGTTAGGCTTATCACTCAATTTGGAGATTAAATATTCTGGCGAACAAATTGAGCGAATTGTTCCTGCTGTCATGGCGCAAATACATACCTATTGGCAAGATAAATCATCCTTAATGATTTCCAGCTTTAATGAGGCAGCTCTTGTAATGGTGCGTGAATTGGATGGTGATGTCCGTTTAGGGCAACTCTATGATGACATTCCAGCAAACTGGTCGCAGACACTCAAAAATATCAGCGCCTTTAGCCTTAACTGCAACCATAATCACTTAACAGAAGAGCAAGCAACAGCGATTAAAAAAGCAGGGTATTACCTATTTTGCTACACAGCAAATGACCCTAAATTGGTGGAGAGTCATTGGCACTGGGGAATGGACACAATTATTACTGATGATCCAAGTGTGTTTATTGATTTGGGGTTTGCAACATAATCTCTGTAAGCCATGACAGTACCATTAACTTCGTTTAGTGATGTCCCTGATTCAACTCTCAATCAAGTTCGTTTTATTTTGACGGACATTGATGACACATTGACGTGGAATGCTCAATTGCCGCCTGAGACATATCAGGCTCTACATGACTTATCTTTAGCCGGTTATATCGTAATTCCAGTTACTGGCGGCTGCGGAGGTTGGTCTGATTTAATTGCTCGACTGTGGCCTGTTGCAGGAGTGATTACAGAAGGTGGTGCCGTTTTCCTGCAAAAAGATAGCGCAGGAAAGCTGCACTATCATCATTGGCAGGATCCAGTGATGATGCAGCAAAGTAAAATGGCTTTGTTGCATCAAGTGACTCCACTTTTATCTAAATATCCAGCACTTAAGCTCGCTCAAGATCAGGCCTATCGTCTGACGGATGTTGCTGTAGATTACGCTCAAGATGTCTACCCTCCCGCTATTAAAGAAAAAGAAGCATTTTTGCTTGAACTGCAACAGCAAGGTCTACAAGCTAAAGCAAGCTCAATACACATTAACATTTGGCAAGGTGAGTATGATAAATACGCAATGGCAGTAAGAGTATTGAGCAAAACGTATGGATTATCAAAACAACAGATGGATCATCAGGTTATGTATGTTGGGGATGCGCCGAATGATGAAAGTATGTTTGCCCACTTCCCATTGAGTGTGGGAGTGGCAAACATTGCTAAGCATCTAACAATAATGTGCCACCGCCCTAATTTTATAACACAAGCGAGTGGTGGCTATGGTTTTGCTGAAATAGCAAAGCGTTTGTTACAAACAACAAAACCTTAGTCAAAAGTAGCGCAATTAAGAAAACGTTATTGCTGCTGTAAACTGGCGTTCAAAGCCTCAAAACCACCAACGTACTCTTTGTCTTTGAAGATTTGTGGCACTGTGTGTACTTCTTTACCGATAAGTTGCGACAAGGCTTCTTTCGTGATGCCTTCCTTATGAATGTTGACATAACGGAATGGCAGTTCTTTTTTTTCTAAAAGTTGCTTGGCACGGCGGCAAAACCCACAAGCATCATGACCAAAAATAGTATAACGAGACATAGGACCCCCTTAAAAGTTTGCATAAATAAACCTCGTTTATTTGTTTGATTACAAGAATAGGGGAAACGAAGAAATGTGTGAAATTGATTAAAATTAACAATGTGTTAGTTTTTTACTATGAGTGGCGGCAAAAAAAGCACGCTAATTAAGAATAAGTAAGCGTGCTTTTTTGTAAGACTTTATGAGCAATTAGCGAGTAGGTACTTCGCGATTTTGCAATGAAAGACCTTCAGAGTTAAACAAATAGAAATCACTTAACTTAGCGCCCACTTTAACGGTATCACCAGATTTGGAAAGGTTCTTACCAGGAGCTTCAAGAGTAAGGTCATGGCCTTGGTAACTGCCGTATAAGAAACTTACCCCACCTAAGTGTTCGGCAACATCAACAAGCACATCAATCTCAAACTCACACTCTTTGTTGTGCTCGACTAAATGCTCAGGACGGATGCCTACTTTGATAGAGTCACCCACTTTACATAACTCTGTTTTCGCTGGTAATGACAATGATTGGCCTGCAATATCAATCGTCACGGCATCGGTTTCTACTGATTTGATGCTAGCATCCAAGAAGTTAATTTTTGGTGAACCAATAAAGCCTGCAACGAACTCATTGGCAGGGTTGTGATAAAGCTCCATTGGCGAACCAACTTGCTCAACATTACCAGCGCGTAGAACAACAATTTTATCAGCTAGTGTCATCGCTTCCACTTGATCATGGGTAACATAAATCATGGTAGCGCTTAATTGTTGGTGCAACTTGGCAATCTGAATACGCATATCAACACGTAATTCAGCATCAAGGTTAGAAAGTGGTTCGTCAAATAAGAAAACTTTAGGTTCACGAACAATGGCGCGACCAATAGCAACACGCTGACGTTGACCACCAGAAAGTTGTTTTGGTTTGCGATCTAGTAGAGGTTCTAATTGAAGAATGTTGGCCGCATGAGAAACACGTTCTTTTATTAGCTCTGGTGCGGCACCAGTCATGCGTAAACCAAAGCTCATATTCTCTTCCACTGTCATATGAGGGTAAAGAGCGTATGATTGGAAAACCATGGCGACACCACGATCTGCTGGCGCGACATTATTAACATTCGCTTCATCAATATAAAGATCACCATCGCTAATTTCTTCTAATCCAGCAATAAGGCGTAATAATGTTGATTTGCCACAGCCGGATGGTCCAACAAAAACGACAAACTCACCGTCTTTCAGGTCCAAATCCACGCCATGAATCGTTTCAATGTCGCCAAAGCGCTTGATGACATTTTTTAGTTTTATAGTTGCCATTGTTTTTCTAATCCTACTGTTATGATATTAAAAAATATTGCATCTATTTAAGCAGAAGCCATGGCTCCCATACGTTTCGATATCTCTTCACACGCGGCTTTTATACGCTGTTGGAAAAGCTCAAAACGCACATCATCAACCCGAAATACAGGTGCTGTGATGCTTAATGCTGCGATAGGCTCATTTCGATAATTAAATATCACAGAAGCGGCACATTTGATACCGTTCTCGTGTTCTTCTAAATCGAGGGATACTCCCTGCTCTCGAATTTTAACCAGCTCAGATCGAAGCTCTGCCTCGGTGCTAAGCGTTGTTGCTGTGTGCTTAACAAAATTTTGTAAGCGAATCGCTTCGGCTAATTCCTCTGCAGGTAGGTAAGCAAGTAATGCTTTACCAACACCAGTGCAATAGGCTGGGCCTTTCTTGCCAACTGCCGAAAATAATCGCAAGTTCTTCTGGCTTTCCAGTTTGTCGATATAAATCACCTCGCCTCTATCGAGTACAGCAAGGTGAAGGGTTTCTCCTGTTTCTTCCCAAATTTCTCGCATTTTGTCTGCAGCAATGTCACGAATATCAAGGCTGGACCATGCTCTGTGTGCTAGTTCAAGCAGCCCATATCCTGGATAATAGAGTTGGGAATGCTCTTCAAAACGTACCAAGCCTTCCTCTGCTAGTGTATTTAAAATGCGATGAGCGGTCGCTTTTGGTAACTCTGAACGCTCAACAATGCTGGCAAAACGCATTGGGTCATTTGCGCAACATACTTCTTTTAAGACGGTTAGTGCTTTACTGAGAGACGATCCTCCGGATTTTGTATCAGTGCTTGGCATAAATACTTTTGTTCCTGAATGTCCTGCAAATTAAGCCGTCATACAACTTTTATATAAGTCGAATGTCGCCATAATCCGTCTATCTTTAAAAGGCGTAATTTAATCTTTAAGTCTTGCAAAAAATGAAACTCTATTCCATTATTTGCAAACTACAGGTGTCTGTCAAGCTAAGACAGTGTGAAAGTATAATAACAAGAGGTAACTCCGACATGCAGAATCTGCAAAGCAGACAGCGACAGTGGATGCCAATTATTTTTTTGGCTCCCGCGCTTATTATGTTTGTCATCTACGTCATTTTTCCTATTTGCCAGAGCTTACTTTTAAGTCTCTATGAATGGGACGGTCTAGGGGAAAAGACCTTTATTGGCCTTGATAACTATGCTGAATTGTTTACTGACGAACAATTCTGGGTGTCACTTAGAAATAACATATACTGGATGGTTTTGTATATGTTAGCGCCGCCGCTAGGCTTAGCGGTTGCCTTGTTTCTGAATCAAAAGGTACTAGGCATTCGTTTAGTGAAGGCTATGTTCTTCTTCCCTTTTGTTATTTCACAAGTTGTTGTCGCCTTGGTTTTCTCATGGTTTTACGACCCAAGCTATGGTCTTCTAAACATTGCTATTACTAGTTTAGGTTTTGAACCCATTGCCATTTTAACGGAAGAAAAATGGGCAACATTCGGTATCATTGCTGCTGGTCTTTGGCCTCAAATCGCTTACTGCATGATTCTTTATCTCACAGGCTTAAACAATTTAAGTCCTGATCAAATCGAAGCGGCTCGTCTTGATGGCGCCTACGGTTGGAAAATGTTGCGTCATGTCATTTTACCTCAACTAAGACCTGCAACTTTTATTGCTATTGTTGTTACTGTAATAGGGGCTTTACGTAGCTTCGACCTTGTTGCAACGATGACGTCGGGTGGTCCATATGGTTCTTCTAATGTATTGGCCTACTTTATGTACGAGCAATCTATCTTTAATTATCGAGTTGGCTACGGTGCGGCAATCGCAACGGTTCTATTCATTATTATGGATATCTATATTGCTTATTTCTTGTGGCGTATGTTGAAGAGTGAGAAAGCCTAATGTTTCCTACACCGATTGAAAAATTATCCAAACCAGCCAATATCAGCTATCGAGTTGCTATTTGGGTTGCCTTAATTATGTGGTTGCTCCCTCTAATTGCCGTGATGATGACATCGGCCCGTTCAGCGGCGGATATTAATGCAGGGAATTACTGGGGTATTCCGTCCGAGTGGCGCATCTTAGAAAACTATGTAGAAGTCTTTGCTGTGACACCGATGGCACAGTATTTGTGGAACTCTATTATTATTACGTTACCTGCAGTAATTGGTGCAGTTGCATTGTCGACTTTAGCTGGTTATGCCTTGGCTAAGTTTAAGTTTAAGGGGAATACTTTGTTGTTTGCCACTTTTATTGCTGGCAACTTTGTTCCTTTCCAAATTCTTATGATTCCTGTGCGTGATCTAACTATTTCAACAGGCTTGTATGACACCGCAACCGGTTTGATTCTATTCCATGTAGCATTTCAGGCCGGCTTTTGTACGTTGTTCATGCGTAACTTTATTGTCGGTTTGCCAGATGAATTAATTGAAGCGGCAAGGGTAGAAGGCGTTAGTGAGCTGAGAATATTCTGGAATGTTGTTTTGCCACTTGTTCGTCCTGCTATTGCTGCATTATCTGTATTGATTTTTACTTTTATTTGGAACGATTATTTCTGGGCGCTAGTACTGGTTCAGAGCGATGAAGTTAGACCTATCACAGCAGGGTTAAGTGCTCTAAAAGGTCAGTGGCTTGCCTCTTGGCAGCTAATATCAGCAGGCTCTATTGTTGCCGCTTTACCACCCGTTATTCTGTTCTTCGCTATGCAAAAACACTTCATAGCAGGTTTAACATTAGGTGCAACTAAGGGGTAGTCAATGCAGTTCACTGAACACTTTTTCACGCAACAAAAAAGTGAAAAAGGTACTTTTTTAAAGCAAGACCATAATTGGCAGACATTAGTATTGTTCTGCCCGAAAAAAGGGGCGCCAGAGTTATTATACTTTGGCGCTAAGTTGCCAGCTGATACTAACTTAGTTGCATTACACTTGAGTCAGCAGCCTAGTACACCTCAGGCGATGTTAGATGAACCTGCACCTCTTTCATTATTGCCAGAGACGGGCCGTGGTTGGCTTGCTTCTCCAGCAGTGGAAGTTGTTGCTGAGGATCGAGCTGCTTGGTCCCCTTGTTGGGAGCTGGAACAGACACTTGAACAAACGCATGGTTATAAACTCTTTTTGCGTGATACCAATGCCGAGCTTTCTATCTGCCTAGCAATTGGCATTACAGATCAGGGTTTGTTGAGCCAAAAACTGACTTTGGTTAACCAAGGCAAAAGCGATATCAAGGTGCAACGTTTAGCAATGACAATGCCAGTGCCATCTCATTTTACTAAACGAATGAGCTTTTACGGCCGCTGGTGCCAAGAGTTTCAACAAAATCTAGCGCCATGGTTTGATAATTGGGTGCAAGAAAACCGAGCTGGCCGCAATTCACACGCGAATTTTCCATGTGTCATCGTTGGTGACGAGCACTTTTCTGAGTTGCATGGCGAAGTGTATGGTATGCACTTGGCATTTAGTGGCAACCATAGATTAAAAGCCGATTACACCATAGAGGGGCACCGTTATTTACAAGCAGAAGCGCTATACCTGCCTGGCGAAATTACGCTGCACAGTGGTGAATCGTTAACAACACCTGTGCTTTATGTCAGTGCCAGCGAGACTGGGTTGAATGGCATGAGCCACCAGTTCCACGAACAAGCAAGAAGCATCACGAAATTAGATAAACCGCGCCCAGTCCACTTAAATACATGGGAAGCGTTTTACTTTGACCATGATATGGAACAGTTAAAAGCCCTTGCTGATGCAGCCGCTTCTGTTGGGGTGGAACGTTACATTCTTGATGATGGTTGGTTTAAAGGCCGTAATGGTGAACGCGCCGCTCTTGGCGACTGGTTTGTTGATGAGACAAAGTACCCGAATGGCCTGTCACCGTTAATTCAGCACGTTAAGCAATTGGGTATGGAGTTTGGTTTGTGGTTCGAACCCGAAATGGTGAACCCAGATTCAGACTTATTCCGCAATCATCCGGAATGGGCATTACAGCTGCCTAATTACGATACCGTATTAGGTCGTTATCAACTGGTGCTTAATCTGGCCAACCCTGAGGCGTATGCCTATATCCGTGAGCGTTTATTTACTCTATTAGGTGAATATGACATTGACTACGTTAAGTGGGATATGAATCGCGAATATGTGCAGCCAGGTACGGATGTGGCTCCGCAAGCGCACGCGCAAGTTGAAGCACTCTACAAATTGCTAGGGGAATTAAATAAAGCATTCCCACAAGTAGAATTTGAATCCTGCGCATCAGGCGGTGCCAGAGTAGACTTTGGTATTCTGCAATTTACCAAGCGTTTTTGGGCCTCTGATTGTAATGATGCATTAGAAAGACACAGTATTCAGCGAGGCTTTAGCTACTTCTTTCCGCCGGAATTAATGGGCTCGCATATCGGCCCTGATAAGAGCCACACAACCAGTCGTGTCCATGATGTTAGCTTCAGAGCAGGCACTGCCTTATTAGGGCATTTGGGCATTGAGTGGAACTTATTAGAAGCCACGGTGGAACAAAAAGCCGTGATTAGTAGCTGGATAGCGCAATACAAATCAGTAAGAGAGATTTTACATACGGGCAATAATTGGCGTTTACCAAGTGCGGATGGCCGCGCGCAAGCAAATTGGGCGTTAAGTAAAGATCGCCAAAAAGGCTTGTTAGCGTATGCTCAGCTCACTATGCCAAAACAGGCACAACCTCTTCCTGTCCGCTTGCCAGACTTAATACCTGACCAGCTTTATAAAGTCACCGTGTTAGAACAAGGGCCAATGCCGCATCACTTGATGAAAAAAATGGCCGAATGGTGGGATTCCCCACTGGTTTTAAATGGTGCAAGTCTAACAAAATTAGGCCTGCAACTACCGATTTTAGACCCTGAATCTTTAGTATTGCTGGCTATTGAAGCAACCTCAGCAAAATAAATACGACAGCGCTTAAATAGCCATGAGGAACAGACATGACAGATAAGAAAGATACCAATAACGATGAACTAAAACTGGTCGATGTTGATAATCAACCTCGACGCAGCACCCAATGGTATGGAAAGCTCGACAAAGACGGCTTTATTCATAGAAGTTGGATGAAAAACCAAGGCTTGCCAGATCATAGCTTTGATGGACGTCCTATTATTGGTATCTGTAATTCATGGAGTGAATTGACACCATGTAACTCACATTTACGTGAACTTGCTGAATACGTTAAACGTGGTGTTTGGGAAGCAGGTGGTGTGCCACTGGAATTCCCTGTTATGTCGCTTGGCGAAACACAAATGAAGCCAACCGCTATGCTGTTCCGCAACCTAATGAGTATGGATGTAGAAGAATCCATTCGTGCTTATGGTTTAGATGGCGTTGTCTTGCTTGGTGGCTGTGACAAAACCACACCAGCGCAACTCATGGGCGCCTGCTCCGTTGATTTACCTACTATTGTTGTGTCATCTGGCCCTATGTTGAATGGTAAATATCGCGGTAAAGACATTGGCTCAGGCACCGATGTTTGGAAATTCAGTGAAGCCGTACGTGGCGGTCATATGAGCCTAGACGAATTCATGCGCGCAGAATCTGGCATGTCTCGCTCGCGCGGTACTTGTATGACCATGGGAACAGCGTCAACAATGGCATGCTTAACAGAAGCATTGGGTATGTCCCTGCCAGAAAATGGTACCTTGCCTGCGGTTGATGCTCGTCGTCAGGCATTATCTCATCTAACCGGCATGCGTATTGTCGAGATGGTGAAAGAGCAATTAAAACCATCTGATATCTTAACCAAAGCCGCCTTTGAAAACGCCATTCGTGCCAATGCTGCAATTGGGGGATCAACCAATGCTGTAGTGCATTTATTGGCTATTGCTGGTCGTGTTGGCATTGATTTGACTTTAGATGATTGGGATCGCATCGGTGCAGAAGTCCCTTGCCTAGTCGATTTAATGCCTTCTGGTAAATACCTGATGGAAGACTTCCACTATGCGGGTGGTTTCCCTGCCTTAACACAGCGCCTAAAATCGACATTTGATTGGTCGACAAAAACCGTTGGCGGCATCACATTTGGTGAAGCAAATGAAGGTGCGGAATGCTTCAATGACGATGTTATCCGTACCCTAGATAACCCTCTAAGAGACAAAGCCGGTATCGCTGTTTTACGGGGTAATTTATCTCCGCAAGGCGCCATTATTAAACCAAGTGCCGCCACACCTAAACTGTTACAACATACCGGTAAAGCAGTAGTTTTTGAAAATATCGAAGACTACAAAGAGCGCATTGACTCCCCTGATCTGGACATCGATGCCGACTCTATCATGGTATTAAAAGGCTGTGGGCCAAAGGGGTACCCAGGCATGCCAGAAGTTGGCAACATGGCGCTGCCAAGCAAACTGTTAGAACAAGGGATTACTGACATGGTGCGTATTAGTGACGCCCGTATGAGTGGTACCGCATTCGGCACGGTTGTTTTGCATGTGGCTCCAGAGTCAACAATTGGTGGACCGCTTGCATTAGTCAAAAATGGTGATGAAATTACGTTGGATGTTGAAGCGAGAAGCTTGCACCTGCACATTTCTGACGAAGAAATGGCAACCAGAAAAGCTCAATGGCAACCAGAAGAAAGCGAATATCACCGTGGTTATGCCAAACTGTATATCGACAGTGTATTACAAGCTGACCAAGGTGCCGACTTAGACTTCTTAGTCGGAAAAAGCAGCTCGAAAGTAAACAGGGAGTCTCACTAATGGCAGATTTAAAAAGTGAGATGACTCAATATCCTAGTCTTAAACAGCGTCATGTTTTAGTTACTGGCGGCGCATCTGGCATAGGTGAAGCCTTGGTTAGAGCGTTTGCTGCGCAAGGCTGTTTGGTGAGTTTTTTTGATATTGATGCTAAGTCTGGTGAAGCATTGGCGAATGAGCTCAATGAAAAACAGCAAAGCGCCTGCTTTAGTTTAGTTGACCTGACAAATACAAGCCTTCTGCAAGCAACAATTGCAGAGCGTATTAAAGAATGGGGTGCAATTAGAGCGCTAGTAAACAATGCTGCCAATGATCATCGTCATTCGCTAAACACCATGACGCCTGACGAATTTGATGCCTGCATGCACGTGAACCTAAAACATCACTTCTTCACAGCTCAGTCCATTGCGCCTGAAATGGCCAATGCTGGGGGCGGCAGCATTATCAATGTAAGTTCGAACTCTTTCATGCTTGGTCTAACCGGTTATCCGGGCTATGTCACAGCCAAAGCGGGTATTGCAGGTCTGACAAAAGCCTTAGCACGTGAACTCGGCGCCGAGAAAATTCGAGTCAACACCCTACTACCAGGTTGGGTCATGACGCAGAAACAAAAAGACTTGTGGCTAACGCCAGAAGCCGAAGCCCAGTTGATGGAACAGCAGGCACTGAAAGAGAAAATGGAGCCAGAAGACGTGGCCGATTTTGTTCTGTTCCTCGCAGCCGATGACAGTCGCATGATCACAGGGCAAAACCTAGTTGTCGATGGAGGACGGCTATGTCTATAAATTCTCAAACTGAAATAAAGCCTACTGAACTAACAAACCCACTCTGTATTGCTGTCGATTGGGGCACAAGCAACCTAAGGGCATATCTGCTTGATCAAAACGGTAAAATCCATGACCAAAGAGAAAGCGATAAAGGGATCTTAAATGTAGCGCCTAATCAATATGAGAATGTGCTAATAGATTTTGTAGGCGACTGGTTTGCCGATGGCGTACCAGTACTAATGGCTGGCATGGTTGGCAGCCGTACTGGTTGGCAAGAAGTACCTTATCAAAACTGCCCTGTAACCCTTGATGATTTGTCACAACACTTAGTTTGGTTGCAAACAAACTTACCAGGTCCTGTTGCCATTGTGCCAGGCTTACAAGGTCGCGGCCTAAGTGGCTGTAACGACATTATGCGTGGGGAAGAAACCCAACTCGTTGGCGTTATGGATTTATTGCAAGAACAAGGCTTACAAGACGATGTATTATGTTGCCTACCTGGTACCCACTGTAAATGGGTGCGCATTGAAAACGGCCAAATCCACCAATTTTCAACCACGTTTTCGGGTGAATTTTTTGCCCAAATAAACACAGACTCTAGCTTGACTCGTGGGCTACCCCAATCACAAACCTTTGATAAAGCCGCGTTTGAAAAAGGTTTGCACACTAGCCAACAACAAGGCGGCTTATTACATCATTTATTTAGTGCAAGAAGTAACTACATAAATGAAGAAATTAAGGCTGAGCAAGTACGTGACTACCTATCCGGCATCATTATTGGCCACGATGTGAATGGCATGTTGAGCGCCCTTGACCAAAAACAGCAACACCAAGATAAAGTGTACCTTGTAGGTAGTAAAAAACTATGCGAGCGATATGCCTGTGCTTTAGACGTTGCGGGGGTAGATCATGAATTTATTGATGCCAGTGATGCCACCATTCGTGGTCTAAAACGCCTTGCAGCAAAAAGCGAATAAATCTGAATTATTGCCCACATGCTCATCAACATGATGAGAGGAGTTAAAATATGAAACAGTTTTCTGATTGGATGGCAGACCTGCCACTAGTTGCGATTTTACGAGGAGTGAAGCCAGATGAAGTGGTTGCTCACGCACAAGCATTGATCGATGCTGGCTTTAAAATAATCGAAGTTCCCCTTAATTCGCCAGACCCGTTTACCAGTATTCGTCTGCTGCAAGAAACGTTTGGCGATCAAGCCCTGATTGGCGCCGGAACAGTAGTAACAAAAGAGCAACTGACCGAATTAGTTGCAACAGGCGCGAAATTAATGGTTAGCCCAAACACCAATGTGGACTTGATAAAAGCAGCGAAAGTGGCTGGTCTTTATGTGTTCCCTGGCTTTTTTACTGCTACAGAAGGTTTTGCCGCTATGGAAGCTGGAGCAGATGCGTTAAAAGTATTCCCTGCCGAAGCCATGGCATCCCCTAAAGTCATATCCGCTCTGTGTGCTGTTATTCCAAAATCTATGAAAATCTGCCCAGTAGGCGGCATTACGCCAACCAACATGCAGCCCTATGTTGATGCGGGTGCTCAAGGTTTTGGCTTAGGTTCTGCACTTTATAAAGCAGGCCAAAGTGTCGAAACAACGGCTGAAAATGCGAAAGCCTACGCCAAAGGCTGGCAAGAAATCAAAAAGTAAGGGTAAGCAATGCCAGAATTTCAACAAATCAGTCAAACCCAACACCAACTGGCGGAAGGCCCCTTTTGGTGCCAAAAGCAGCACGCTTTGTATTGGGTAGATATTCCAGCGAAAGCCGTATGGCGCTGGTCTCAACAAGACAACAGTTACCAACACTGGGTAATGCCTGTCAAAGTATCCGCTGTTTTTACCACAAAAAGCCATCGTTTGTTGGTTTGTTTAGCAGATGGGGTGGCGTATTTTGACCCAGAAACAGAAACGCTAGATTACCTCTGTCAATTAGACGAAGACAAGCCAACCAATCGCAGTAATGATGCAAAATGCGATGCGGATGGCATTCTATACGTAGGCACAATGGATGATGAAGAAGCGCAATCTTCAGGCCGACTCTGGCGAGTAACGAGTGACGGCGAAAAAAGCTGTTTACTAGAAAACATGGGTATTTCGAATACACTAGCGTGGGATGACAGCAAAAAATGCTTCTACTTTGGCGATTCCATGCAAGGCAAAATTCACGCGTACCCTTGGCCTGATTTCAAAGACGTTCGTACAGAAACCGCCTTCATACAGACACCAGAAGGCATGGGGCCAGACGGATCAACCATTGATGCGCAGGGTAACCTCTGGAACGCACAATGGGACGGCAGTCGAGTCGTCTGCTACAACAACAATGGTGCACAAGCTTACGTCGTTGACTTACCTTTTGCCCGCCCAACCAGCTGTGTTTTTGGTGGAGCGGACATGAAAACCTTATTTATTACATCGGCAAGTATTGGACTTTCACAAACAGAATTGAAAGACCAACCTCTTGCTGGCCATGTCGTTTCTATCCACTTAGATGATTTGCCAAATTTAGGGACAGCATTATCTCTGCCATTGACCGGCACCGTTAGTCAGCCATTTGCCGGAGCATAAAAATGAAATTAGGTGTTTGTTATTATCCCGAGCATTGGCCAAAGTCGCGCTGGTTACAAGACGCACAAGACATGCGCGACATGGGCATAGAGTACGTTCGTGTTGGTGAATTCAGCTGGAGTACCATCGAAAAAGAGCCTGACCAATTTAATTGGGCATGGCTAGATCAATCCCTTGATGTACTGCATCAAGCGGGTCTCAAAGTCATTCTTGGTACACCAACGGCAACACCACCTAAATGGTTGGTGGATAAACATCCGAGCATGTTAGCAGTGAATGAACAAGGCCAACCACGAGGGTTTGGTTCCCGCCGTCATTACACTTTTGCCAGCCTTGAATACCGAGAAGAATGCCGCCGAATTGTCACCATCATGGCTGAACGCTATGGCAATCACCCAGCCGTGGTTTCTTGGCAAACTGACAACGAATTTGGTTGTCACGACACGATTTTAAGTTATGGGGCAGCCGACCTTGCCGCCTTTAAAATCTGGTTAAAAGAAAAATACGGTACCATTGATGCTTTGAACAAGGCGTGGGGCAACATCTTCTGGAGTATGGCCTATCGCTCGTTCGATGAAATTGAACTGCCTAACTTAACCGTAACCGAAGCTAACCCATCCCATCGTCTTGACTTCCACCGTTGCTGCTCCGATCAAGTGGTTGCCTACAACAAGCTGCAAGTGGATATTCTGCGCAAATACTCGTCGGGACGAGACCTTGTGCATAACTACATGGGCTTCTTCACCGCATTTGATCACCACAAAGTAGGTAAAGACCTTGATGTAGCAAGTTGGGACACCTACCCACTTGGTTTTCTAGATCAAGAAGCGATTTACACAGCGGAAGAAAAACAAACCTATTTGCGTACAGGGCATCCGGATTTTGGTGGCTTCCACCATGATCTGTATCGAGGTTGCAGCAATGGTCGTTTATGGATTATGGAGCAACAACCTGGTCCGGTTAACTGGGCGCCACACAACCCATCACCAGCATTAGGCGCTGTTCGCCTATGGACATGGGAAGCATTTTCTCATGGTGCGGAACTGGTTTCCTACTTCCGTTTTCGCCAAGCTCCTTTTGCGCAAGAGCAAATGCACGCAGGCTTGTTAAGGCCCGATGCCAGCAAAGCCGAAGCCGCAGGCGAAGCAACACAAGTCAATCAAGAAATCGATCAACTCGCCAGTGCACTAGGTATCGCCAGAAACGAACTTGAAGCCTTACCAAGCTCAGGTAAAGTCGCCCTCATGTTTGATTACGATGCCTGCTGGGCGTTAGATATCCAACCCCAGTCACAAGCGTATCGCTACCTATTCTGGAGCTATCGTGTTTATGAAGCTCTGCGAGAACTCGGGCTGAGCGTCGACATCATTGCACCAAAATCCGACCTATCGACCTATGAAATGTTGGTTTTACCCGCACAAGTGACAGTCGATGACGAATTATTGGCACAGTTAAATGCGTTCGAAGGCGTACTCTTAGCAGGCCCTCGTACAGGCAGCAAAACTGAGTCATACCAAATTCCTGAGCAATTAGCGCCAGGAAAACTTGCCCAAATCATGCCATTACAAATAGAACGTGTTGATGCCTTACCAGATCATACACAACTTGACGTTAATGGCCGTTGGGGGCAAGGTAAGCTAAAGCACTGGCATGAACAGATAGCCACTCAGTTACCTGTTTTACTGGAAGACGAAGCCGGTTTGCCCGTGTTAGTAGGAGAGCAGAAACGTTTTTATCTTGGTTCATGCCTAGATAACTCGTTATTGAAGACAAGTATGGCGAAACTAGCAGAACTTGCTGGTTTAGAAACAACATACTTACCGCGGGGGGTGCGGTTGAGAGAACGAGGGAATGTAATTTTTGCCTTCAACTATTCTCAAATGGAGAAATGTTTTACGCCAACCTACGTAGGATACAAAATAGAGTCAGTAATAGGCTCAGAACGTCTTGCGCCAGCTGGTGTAAGTATTTGGTTAAAACATAAAACAGTGTAAAGGGGAAAGTGGAAGCGCGTTTGTTGACGCAAGCCTTCTTCTACTTAATACTGAAAATAATGTTCCGTTTTCAATAAGAACAATGAGGATCCATCTATGAAAAAATTATACTCATTGGTTGTTGGTACCTTACTAACAGCTTCAATTATGTCTGCTCAGGCTGGCACATTGGTCATTAACTCAGACCAAGCTGACCCAGCACCGAAAAAAGCTTTTGAAGAAATTATTAGCAAATTCAAAGCGCAAAACCCTGATGTTGAAGTGAAATATAACCTTTACGATAAAGAAGGCTACAAGACAGCCATCCGTAACTGGTTAGCAACCTCACCACCAGACCTTGTTTTCTGGTACGCAGGTAACCGCATGAAAGCCTTTGTAGAGCGTGGCATGTTTGAAGATGTCAGTGACCTTTGGGCTGAAAAAGGCCTAAACGACACAATGGCAACAGCACGTTCTGCAATGACAATTGATGGTAAGCAATGGGGCCTTCCTTACACTTACTACCAATGGGGTGTTTACTACCGTAAAGATATTTTCGAAAAGTACGGTCTTGCTGAACCAAAAACCTACGATGAACTGCTAGCGTTATCAGCAAAACTAAAAGCCAACAACATTGCACCAGTTGCCATTGGTACCAAATACCTATGGACAGCCGCAGGTTGGTTTGATTACCTGAACATGCGTACCAACGGTCTGGATTTCCACATTGACCTAATGGACGGTAAAGTGCCCTACACAGATGACCGTGTACGTAAAACATTTGAAAACTGGAAAAAAATGGTTGAGCCAGGCTACTTCCTAGAAAACCACGCCTCTTACTCTTGGCAAGAAGCACAGCCATTCTTGTACAACGGCCAAGCGGCAATGTACCTGATTGGTAACTTCATTACCCCTAACTTCCCACCAGAGTTAGACGGTAAAATGGGCTTCTTCCAATTCCCACAAATTAACCCAGAAGTGGGCATGTACGAAGATGCGCCAATGGATACCATCCATATTCCTAGCAAGGCAAAAAACAAAGCCGACGCACGTAAATTCATGGAATTTATGGCATTGCCAGAAAACCAAACCTTGGTTAACAAAGCCTTACTACAAATTCCACCACATAAAGATGCCAAAGCACCTTCAACTTATTTCCTAGACATTGGTGTTGAAATGTTAGGTAATGCGGATGGTACGGCTCAGTTCTACGATCGTGATACTGATCCAGCTATGGCAAAAGAAGGCATGAAAGGTTTCCAAGAATTTATGGTAAAACCTGAGCGTCTTGATTCAATCTTGAAACGCTTAGAAAGAATCCGTAAGAGAACCTTTAAGTAAGCCGTTACTTAATCTAAGTAAACACTAGTTGAAAAAGCGTTTGGGGCGTTAAATCCCAAACGCTTTTTTTATACCCAATAAACAATCATCCTTGTACTCATTTCCCCCTGTACAATCCATAAACAGCTTGCTATTATCCGCTCGCTTTTTAACGCACTCATACTTTTAGATAAATCAAATGGATGGTTTTATCTTCCCAAGTCAATGGAAATAAATTACAAGGATTTTGTTATGTCAAACTCCCCACTTGCCTTCTTTCGTCGCCATCAAGGTGCTATCGCCCAAATTACGCTTGCGTTTTACATCACTTTGCCAGGCGTTACTTTTGCCGAGGGAATAGCTGAATCCGTTACTCAACCTCTCATCGAAACCGGTGGCAATCATGCGCCCGTGTTGGATCAATCTGCTAATGGTGTCACTGTCATTAAAATCAATAAGGCGTCAGCCGGTGGGGTGTCGCGCAATTCTTATGAGCGCTTTAATGTTGATTCGAAGGGGGTGATTTTTAATAACGCCACCAAGATCACCAAGACGGATTTGGCGGGTTACATTGATGGCAATGCCCGTTTGGGTGGCCGTGCTGCCAAGGTGATTCTAAACGAGGTGTTGGGCAACGATCGCTCCATGTTAAACGGCTACATGGAGATTGCTGGGCAGAAGGCGCAATTGGTGATTGCTAACCGCCGAGGGATTACTTGTAATGGCTGTGGCTTTATCAATACCACCCGTGGGGTGCTGACCACAGGGGAAGCGATTTTTGAGGGCAATAAGTTAGATAAGTTTGTGGTAGCCGATGGCGATGTTCTGCTAGATGGCGCAGGGCTAAATTCCCCCGATACCGAATACGTCGATATTTTAGCCCGCAGTATTAAATTAAATGGCGAGTTATGGGCCAACAACGCCACCTTGGTGACGGGGCAAAATACCATTGATTATGCTCGAGATACTGAGGGAAATTTAGACATTACTAAGTTGACACCTGAAGAGCTTGCCGCAGCACTTTCTTCTAGTCAGGCCACAGGCGCTTCTTCCGATGCTTCTGCTGACACTTCCTCTACGCCTTCCTTTGCCCTTGATGTGGCCGCCATTGGTGGCATGTACGCCAATCGCATTACCTTGATCGGTACGGAAAAAGGCCTCGGCGTGAACTTTGGTGGCAATGTGGTGGCCGCGGAAGACATGACTTTATTGGCCGATGGCCGTTTGGTGAATAAGGCCACGTTAAAAGCGGAGAACATTCAGGTTGCAGGCTTTTCCAATGACACAGGAGTAACAAAGTCTGGCGAGTTGGAAAACCAAGGGCAAATCCATGTGCAGGATACCTTGCAAGCTAAGGTAAAAACGCTCACCAATCAGCAAGAAATCACCGCGAAAAATATCGACATTCAAGCGGAGCAATTTACCAACAAAGCAGCGGACGACTCTAGTACTGCCCAAATCAAAGCCACCGACAGCATAAACATCCACAACACAAATACGGTTACCAACCAAGGCAAACTGGTCACCAATACTCTGGCCATTGATGCCAATAGCGTTACCAATGAAGGCAATAAGGCTCTGGTGATTGCCAAGCAAGATCTAGCAGTCAAGGTCACGGGCGATATTCTCAATAAAGATGGCGGCGTGTTTTACAGCTTTGCAAATGGCACCTTTCACGCCAATGGCGACTTTATTAATAGCTCGGCTACCGTAGAAACAGAAGGTGATTTAGCCATTACTGCGACGGATATTGTGAATAAAAAAACACGATTTAAGACGGCTACACTAACAAATATTAAGCCTAAATCTCGCTTTTCACAAATTAGAATATTAACCCCTTACCTTATTGAAAACAGTGAATCTGCTTACCTCCTATCTGGTAATAATTTTACATTGCTCGGTAATATCAACAATCAATATTCTGTTATTAGTGCCATAGGTAATATTGACGTAACATCAGATAGTTTTATTAATAAAGGGTATGAAGGTGAAGTTAGGCAAACAGTAATACATGAAAGGCATGCATGCCCTGGTTTATGTTCTCATTATAAAGTTTATGACACTACCTATAATCCAATTAATAGCAAACAAATTGAGCTAATGGTTAATGGTGAAAAAAAACTATTTGACACGCACTTGGCCCTAGCTCCAACTACCTTTACTGCTGGTGGGGCCATTAAAGGTAAGATTGGTTCTGTTACAAATACGTCGATTATCGACAATTTAGGCGATGCTAGTGCCGTTACCTCCCAAGTAGATAATGCCACTCAATCCAGTAATGATTTAGCCGATTTACTAGACGATGCCCGCTTTTCTATTCCTACCACGCCAGACCGTGGTTATTTAATTGAAACCGACCCTGATTTTGCAGGCTCAGGCAGTCCTCTATCTTCCAGTGTTTTATTACAAGGTGTTGGTAATGGTGCAAATAATCGCATTCGCTTGGGTGATGGTTATTACGAGCAGCAGCAGATACGTCAGCAAATTTTGGAGTTAACAGGCAAACAACACTTACCAAATTACCAAAGCACCGAAGCCCTGTATCAGGATTTAATGGTCAATGCCTTAGACCAACATAAAGACTTACAACTGTCCGTTGGCCTAACGCTAACGGCTACCCAAATCGCTGCCTTGAAAAAGCCCATTGTTTGGATGGTGGAGCAAACGGTCCAAACGCCCAATGGCCCCGTGGTGGCCTTGGTACCGAAGGTGTTTTTCCCCAGTTCGATGGATATGATTTTACGCCCTGACGGTTCTTTGATTGCGGGCAGCCATATCAATCTGGAAGTGGAAGAGCTGAATAATACAGGCAGCTTGGTGGCTGATAAGCAACTGAATCTCACCAGTGGCACAGATTTAACCATTACTGGTAATGGCACCTTGCAGGGTGAAGACATTGCTGTAGCCGCAACCAATGACCTTACTCTTACCGCCACTAAACTCAAGGCACAAGATCAAGTCAATTTAACAGCAGGCAATAATGTCACGCTTGCCTCAGAGGTCACCAAGAAAACCACTACGACATCAGGTTATCAACGCAGTCGCTTAACCACTGTGACCAACGACGTGGTTGAACTGGACGCCGATTCCATTCAGATTCAAGCAGGCAATACCTTTACCAGCCAAGGTGCACAAATCAATGCCTCGGACGATATTGCCATTACGGCCGAGCATATCGATTTATTGGCGGTGAAGGATGTGGCGGATTATTCTAGCTTCCAAGGCGGTGGCGGCAATTCTACCGAGATCAAGCGCCATCGTGAGTCGATTACGGGCACCACGTTAAATGCTGGCGATAAGCTGAAGCTGAATGCCACGGGGGAGATTTTCTCCAAAGGCTCCAATCTCAATGGCGATAATGGCATTGAATTGGCCGCAGGTGGCGAGGTGGTGTTGGCCACAGAAACAGCGACCCAGTCGGATTACAAGCAAGTCAAAACCAAGAAGAAACGTACTTTTGGTACCAAGCGTACGACGACGACCACATCGAGCAAATCCACCACCAACCAAGGCACTGAGCTGACTTCCAATGGCGATATCAAGATCGTTTCAGGCAGTGATGTGACCCTGTATGGTTCTACGGCGACGACAACGGATGGCGATATTGATGTGGAGGCCGAAGGCGATGTGAATCTGCTGGCGGCGGTGGATCAAACCTCCAGCCGTTACCAGTACGAGAAAAAAGGTTCGTTTAGAGTCAAAAACAAAGACCAAGGCAGTGTGAAGCAAACCGCGGTAGAAAGTGCCCTTGTCGCTGGCTCTCAAAATGGAAAAGGCGGAGACATCACCGTTAAAGCCGATGACAGCATTTTACTGGAAGGCGCCACTCTGGATTCATCAGAAACGCTGGCTCTCTCGACTAAAGGCAATTCTGCCAGTGTTGTAAGCAAAAATTCAGATGGTGACTTTGTTACCGAATCTGGCGAGCAAGTGGGCAATGTCACCGTCAGCACGCAAGAGCTGCATAACCAAGAGTGGAATCAATCCAGCTCAGGCTATCGTGGTATCGCCAAAGACCTGATGAAAGGCATCGCTGCCGTCGCCTCGGTGGTGAGTGACGATGTGGAAATTAAGATCGGTGAAGCCCACGAAACCCGTCGGGAAGAACGCATCCATAAAACCGCCACGCTTGTTGCCAACGATCTGGAGATCGATGCGCAAAATGACGTGACCTTCGTCGGCACGGACGTGCAGGTGGCCAACAACGCCACCATCAACGCCAATGACGTAATTATCGATGCTGCCAAGAATCAGGTGATTGAGAGCGAATCCCATACCACCACAACCGTGGTCTCGGGGGATGGTTCAAAACAGAGGGAAGATCGTGCTCGTGCAAAAGCCGAAGCCAATGGCGAAACATATCAGGCACCTGAGGAGCAAGACAAAACCTCCCTCAAAGTCGCGGCGTCCATCATCGACCACACCGAAACCCACACTACGGACTCCACCACATGGCAAGGTACGAATTTGTCTGCTGGTAACCTGACTATTAACGCCAATGACGATGTGTCGATTCTGGCCAGTGATCTGGTGGTGGAGGACAACCTTGCGATCAAGGCGGACGATGTGACGATTGGCGATCGTCAGGATGTGATCGTCACCTCGGAAGAAGAGATCACCAAAACCACGACCTTCTCGTTGGAAGTGAAAAACGCCTACGCGGATGTGCACCACGCCGAGCGAGCCTTAAATCAAGCGGATAAGGCGGTACGCCAAGCGAAGCGGGATTATGACAGCGCCAAGCAGTTGGTAAAAGACGGTCGCCTACCAAAAAGCGATCTGGACTTCTACAAGGCCAATATCGCGGCAGCGGAGCTGAATCGAGTCAATGCCGCTGTGGCCTTGGCCTCGACGGTAAAAGCCGCTGCCAAAACCGCAGCCACCAGTGCGGGAACGGGCTTTTACGCCAGTGTGGGCGTGAGTACGCAAACGGATAAGAGCAAAACCAGCACCACGGAATCGATCTCCAATGGCTCTTCAATTAGCGTGGGCGGCAATGCCACACTGACCAGCCAAGACGATCTGATAATAAAAGGCTCCTCCATCCAAGTAGATGGCGAATTGAACTTGGATGCCCAAGATACCCAGATTCTGGCAGGGCAAAACACCACTCACACCACCACGGAAAGCTCCAGCCATGGCGCCAATGCCAGCGTTACTAACAGTGGTTCGGTGAGCGTGGGCGTGAACGCCAATCAAGCCAACAGCGCCAGCCAGAGCAAGACCCATACAAACAGCCAAATCTCTGCGGGTACTATTGCCAGCAACAGCGATAGCCTGAGCATAAAAGGTGCGAATGTTCACGCGGATGACATTCAAATCCACACCGACAACTTAGAGATCGCCAGCCTACAAAACACTTCTTCCCGTGAAAGCCAAAGCGCAGGCGGCCATATTGGGTTTGGGAGTGAGGGCTTCGTGCCAGACAGTTATGGCGTCAACATGAGCAAGGGCGAAGCGGAACGTAACTGGGTCGATCAACAAACGACGCTCACAGGCGAAAACGTTAACATCCAAGCCAAAGACACCACAGTCACTGGCGCCACCATTGCTGCAATCGATGAAAATGGCGCAGATAACGGTAATTTATCTCTCACCACAGACAACCTAGTCGTCGAAAACATCACCGATATCGACAACGCCAAAGACATGAGTATTGGTTACTCTACCTCGTGGAGTAGTGAGCAGGACGGTGGCTCTTCTCAAGGCTCTTCACAAACGAATGGCACCGCAAGCAATCACGCCAGTACGACATCGAGTACGGATGAGAACAAAAAAACCACTACAACCAACACCTACAGCGCCAGCTTTACAGGCCATGAAAAAGAGCAGATCACCAAAGCCACCCTTGGTTCAGGCAACATAACAGTTGGCGGGGAAAGCATCGACAACGACAGCCAGTTCGATGATCTCAACAGAGACATTACGGAAACCCAACAAATCACCAAGGACATGCAACGCGGTGGCCTGAACGCCAGTGTGACTATTGACTCACGAACCCTAAGCGCAGAGGGTTGGGAAGACATTGCCAATGATGTGGTCGACAGTGTGGACTACTTCGCTGATGAAATCGCCACCATGGGAAATAACCTGCCAGAGGAGCTTCGAGCCACGTTGGGAGCCAATGGTGAAGCCTTTATCGATGCCTTGATTCGAGGTGATTTACCAGCAGAAGAACGCGAGGCCATCCTGCAAGACGAAAAATTGCTGGCCATGCTGCAAGCGCAACATGAAATTGACAGTTTATCACCAGAAGAAAAAGCCCGTCTGCAAGCCGAGTTTGCGAGTCGAATCAACGCCCTTGCGAACGACCAAAAAGTCGCACAAGAAAGCGGTGAGGCGTTTGCCAGCAACGAACAAGACAGCAGACCAATACAATATGTGGAGGCATCGGAACAAGACATTGATGACTCAAAACCGAGATTGGTTATTGAAATCACCAGTGGCGCCGACCCTTACAAATCTAACCCTCTAGCGCAGGCCGTTGCTGGATTGGGTAAAGCCCAACAAGCGATTTTGGCCCTACAAGAAACCAACCCCCAAGCGGCCCAAGCCATCATGATTGGTTTGAACCTCGCCACAGGCGGCCCAGTTAAAAAAGCGGTGGAATACACGATCGAAAAAGCCGCCGAAGTAGTGGCCAGCATGTCAGAAACCGCCCAACAAGCACTGGCCAAAGTGGGCGAAGCGGCAGACTACCTGCACAATCTGGCAGGCAGTTTTATCCAAGGCATGACGATAGAGCAATTCAAACAAGAAATTGCCTACGAAGAGGAATACCCAGACTCCTACAAGACAGAAAACGGCGCACCGCTTGGCAGCTCACCAACGGACATCAAAGACGGCATCGTTCTAGGAAGTGCCATAGTGGGCATTGGCTCAGGCTTGGCAGGTGGTAAGAAAGGTGGAGGGTCGAATAGTCAGAATGGTGGGGAAGAGGATAGTTCGGAACAGGATAATTTAAATGATGAAAAACATAATCAAGATTATGAAGAACCTAAAATAGTTATACCAGGTCGTGTACAGTCAAGAATTAATCTGCAAACAGGAACTAATAAGTTTGGTATGAAGCATATTTTAAAAGAGCATTTGAGTGGAAAACCAAATAAAAGCCAGTTCCACCTTTCTGAAACTGATTTAAAAGACTTGCTTCAAAGCAAAAAAGTTGTTCATTCTCCTGTAGTTAAAGTCATTGAAAGTAAAACACATGGAAACTTGTATGTTAGACAAGTAAATGTAGGAAGAACAATAGGAACCAATTATCTTAAAGATAACAATCCAACTACTATACTAACTGTTCAATCTGATAAATTTGGCAATATAATTACTGCCTTTCCGGGACTATAATGAACGAAAAAGAAATCAAAGATAATCTAATAAAATCAAGATATTGGATTCATTCAATACAGGCAAAAGAAATTAAAAATTTCTTAGTTAGTCAGCTTAATACAGATATAGATACTTTAGTTTTGCATCATCATTTTGGTCAAAATGATGAGTATTTTACATTAATGGTAAATGGTAATTTCATTATTGATATTGAATATTCAGAAAAGACAATTGTCGACTGTGAGATCGTTACATTAGAAAAGTATTTAGTAGAAAATAATAAAATGCCTAGTCTATTTAGAAAAACTATAAATATAGCAGAACAAATTTTTCGCTGTGATTGTCCCGTCCACACGTTAAAAAGAAAATAAAACGTCGCTCTTTAACAATGCAAAATTAAAAACCACTGGGGTTGTCGCAACGTCGGCAACGCCAGTGGTTTTATTGTTTGGCAAACTGCTTTTACTTTTAATTTTTTGCTGCGTTACAGCCTTTCATTGTCCCGTCCACACGTTAAAAAGAAATAAAACGTCGTCAAACGTGTATCGATTTTTTGGGATTTCGTAGTGAAATGTCTAGTACTGTATGGAAAACAGATAAATTTAAAAAAGCTCTTTAACAATGCAAAATGAAAAACCACTGGGGTTGTCGCAAGGTCGGCACCCCAGTGGTTTTACTGCTTGGCGAACTGTTTTACAACCTTTCATCCAGCAGTTGCTTACCAGTGTGTTGCTTTACGTTTTGGATGACTTCATCCACCCATTCTGGATCGAGCTTGCCTTGTTCGGTAACCTCTGGGGTGGCATAGAGATAGGCAAGATTTTGGTATTCCCGAATGGCTTTGATCAGGTTGATTAAATCCACTGTGGGGATAATCGCCACATCCTTACCGACTTTAATCGACTGAGCCAACTGATTTAGCTGCTTAATTTTTTTATCAAAGGATTCTGGGCTGTCTTTTTCATTGAAGCGATCCCCCAGTTGAAATTCGCATTCCAGCAAATAATAGCGGGCATCGCGGCCCCGTTCGGTGCGTTCAATTCGGGCCAGCTCTTTGGCCATATTGAGGCTAAGGCTTACATCCTGCGCTAACTGGGTGCTATCAAGTTCGGCCTCTTGCTCCTGTTCAATTCCCTCTGCTGCCAAGAGAACAAAGTCCAGATTCCACTCAAACCCGTAGTGGCGGATTCGATCCGTCAACCAGTCTTGAAAATGGGTGTCGTTTTGTTCGAGAGGAAAAAGAAAATCGTGTAGCTCTTTGGCGTTAACCGCATAGGTGAAGTGCTTGGATGCATAAACATGCATAAGTTCGTTTTGATATGTAGCCATGATTGGCCTCCTTGGAATTTATCGTTTTCTAGTTACCACTTTCGACGGTGGTGTCAGGAGGTTCGAAACGATTCCAAGCATCGCGGACAGCTTTTCCCGAAGGTATTGTATAACTGCCACCCTCCCGACTTATTTAGGAATTTGTGGCTATTATGAAAATAGCAGGCACAAAAAATCCAACGCTTTCGGGGTTGGAGTTAGCCGCTTGGAAAGAGGTTTCGAAGCCTCAAGACCAATACTAGATCAGCTCATAAACACGATCAAGTAAGAAATCGCGCAAAATTTTGTAGGCAATAGATTACAGACACCTTGGCAAACTTGGAAACATTTGATGGAAACTACACGCCTCGCAAACTCCACCCCTTCCTATTAACCGTGTTTTTGCAAGATGGCAAACTAGGGAAACGACCTAGGTAAACAAAGGCATAAAATCTAATACCTCATAAAAAATCCCTACTGTTATATTTTAACTGTTTCCATACAATGAAAACCATCTATTTCATGGCGCTTTATGCTTAAAAAAGGATTTATTCATGTTGCGGTTTTTTGCTATTTCTCCTTCTTCCTCTTGGCATGTTCTGTTTCTAGCCAGACTGTTTCTAATCAATTTACTCTTCAGCTTTGCAACGCCCGCTCAAGCCAAACTCTCTAACGAAATTTTTTCTAATTTCATCATCGATCACACCGAAACCCACACTACGGACTCCACCACATGGCAAGGTACGAATTTGTCTGCTGGTAACCTGACTATTAACGCCAATGACGATGTGTCGATTCTGGCCAGTGATCTGGTGGTGGAGGACAACCTTGCGATCAAGGCGGACGATGTGACGATTGGCGATCGTCAGGATGTGATCGTCACCTCGGAAGAAGAGATCACCAAAACCACGACCTTCTCGTTGGAAGTGAAAAACGCCTACGCGGATGTGCATCACGCCGAGCGAGCCTTGAATCAAGCGGATAAGGCGGTACGCCAAGCGAAGCGGGATTATGACAGCGCCAAGCAGTTGGTAAAAGACGGCAAACTCCCTGCAAGCGATCTGGACTTCTACAAGGCCAATATCGCGGCAGCGGAGCTGAATCGAGTCAATGCCGCTGTGGCCTTGGCCTCGACGGTAAAAGCCGCTGCCAAAACCGCCGCCACCAGTGCGGGAACGGGCTTTTACGCCAGTGTGGGCGTGAGTACGCAAACGGATAAGAGCAAAACCAGCACCACGGAATCGATCTCCAATGGCTCTTCAATTAGCGTGGGCGGCAATGCCACACTGACCAGCCAAGACGATCTGACCATAAAAGGCTCGGACGTGAATGTCAGTGGTACGTTAGAACTGGATGCCCAAGATACCCAGATTCTGGCAGGGCAAAACACCACTCACACCACCACGGAAAGCTCTAGCCACGGCGCCAATGCGAGCGTTACTAACAGTGGTTCGGTGAGCGTGGGCGTGAACGCCAATCAAGCCAACAGCGCCAGCCAGAGCAAGACCCATACAAACAGCCAAATCTCAGCGGGTACTATTGCCAGCAACAGCGATAGCCTGAGCATAAAAGGTGCGAATGTTCACGCGGATGACATTCAAATCCACACCGACAACTTAGAGATCGCCAGCCTACAAAACACTTCTTCCCGTGAAAGCCAAAGCGCAGGCGGCCATATTGGGTTTGGGAGTGAGGGCTTCGTGCCAGACAGTTATGGCGTCAACATGAGCAAGGGCGAAGCGGAACGTAACTGGGTCGATCAACAAACGACGCTCACAGGCGAAAACGTTAACATCCAAGCCAAAGACACCACGATCACAGGCGCCACGATTGCTGCAATCGATGAAAACGGCAACGACAATGGCAACCTAAACCTCAGCACAGACAACCTAGTCGTCGAAAATATCACCGATATCGACAACGCCAAAGACATGAGCATTGGCTACTCTACCTCGGGCATTAACAAAAGCGAGGAGAAGAAAAACGTTTCCTCGACTGACAAAAAAGTGGATGACGCCACCAACACCTACAGCGCCAGCTTTACTGGCCATGAGCGTGAGCAGATCACCAAAGCCACCCTTGGTTCAGGCAACATAGCAGTTGGTGGGGAAAGCATCGACAACGACAGCCAGTTCGATGATCTAAATCGTGACATCACCAACTCCCAACAACTCACCAAAGACATGCAACGCGGTGGGCTGAACGCCAGTGTGACCATCGACAATCGCATCTTGAGTGCTGAGGGTTGGGAAGACATTGCCAGAGATGTCAAAGCCGGTGCCATGCACGCGCAAGACATCGCCAGAGCGGTGGATACCGTGCTCTCAAGCGAGAACGCCAGCCTCTCTGAACTTGGCAAAGCCATCCGCAACAACGCGATTTTTAGTGAGTTACGCAATGACTTGGAACGCAGTGGCCAACTGGCAGGCATTCGGGCTGCTCTAAACAGTGATGATCCAGACGTGCAAGCTCAAGGCAAACAAGCGGTAGGCATGATTCTGGCCCAACGCCTTGGCTTGGACAAAGGCACCACAATCAACTTGTTCGATGGCGATAAGACCACAAGTGACTCGCTCGCCAATAACGATGAAAAGGATGTTAAAGGTGCCGTTGTCAATGATGAGAGCAACAGCCAGCATGGCAACGTCTTTATCGATGCAGGGCAGAGTGCCAGCGAACAAGACATCATCGCGGCCACCGCCCATGAAACTCTGCAAGCCTTGGCCAATCAAGGCAAAGATGGCGGCATCTTCTTCGACAGCTCAGACGCTGCCTTGGAAGACTTGAGAAACGCCGCAGGGGAACAATTCGCCGATCGACTCAACAGCCTCATCACTGGCGGACTGGACACCGAAGGCAACAACATCAGCAACTCCAGCATCGTCCAACAAGGCACAGATGCAGCCAATCAAGTGGGTGATGCGAATGTGGATTACAGTGCGGACATGTTCGACTTTAGTAAGCTGTACTCGAATGACTACCTAATCGGTCAAGGGGAACAGCAATACGAAGCCACCAAAGAACACGTTGTCGAAAACCTTGATGAAACACAAGAAACACTAGGCTACGCAGGATTGGTACCAGGTATTGGTAATGTTGCCGATGGTGCGAATGTCGGGATTTCGTTACTACGAGGCGAGTATGGCGAAGCAGGTTTAAATGGCATTGCTATGCTTCCTTTAATTGGGCAAGGTGTTACGGCTGGGAAGGTTTCTACTAAGCTGGTTGATCCAAGTATATGGACTTTTACAAAAAATAAATCATCTGTTGAAAATGCTTTTGGACATTTCAAGAAACATAAAAATGAGTTTCCAGAGCTTCAAAATGCTAAACAATATGTTGAAGCAACAAAGAAGTTTTTACATACCCCGCCTAAAGGTACTTTGACAAAAATAAATAGCAGGGGAGATACACTTAGGTACAATCCCAGCACAAACACATTTGGAGTGCTTAGTAAGGATGGTTCTCCGCGAACAATGTTTCGTCCAAAAGATGGAATAGATTACTGGAATAAGCAGTAGAGGGGTTATAAATATGAGTTTTGCATGTCCATGTTGCGGTTATCTTACCTTTGATGAAGAACCACCCGGTACCTTTGAAATATGCCCAGTTTGTAATTGGGAAGATGATGAGGTTCAGTTTCGTGATCCTTCTTATGAGGGAGGAGCTAACAAGGTTAGTCTTGACCAAGCTAGAAAGAATTTTTTATCTTTCGGCGCCATTGACAACGAAAGTATTAGTTTTGTTCGTAAAGCTCTGTCAGAAGAAGCACCCCGTTCACACGTTAAAAAAAAATAAAACATCGCCAAACGTGTGTCGTTTTTTTGGGGGTTTCGTAGTGAAAAGTCGATTACTGTGTGGAACGCGGATAAATTAGAGAACGCTCTTTAACTGTATTAGTTCAGACAAGATCTGACACATCTTCTTGAAAAAGAGAGAGTTACCCGTTTTGATAAAGGTGTCAAATCTTTAAATCAAAACAAAAAAGAGGTAACTCTCATGCTTCATTGTCCCGTCCACACGTTAAAAAGAAATAAAACATCGCCAAACGTGTATCGATTTTTCGGGATTTCGTGGTAAAAAGTCGGTTACTGTGTGGAACACGGATAAACCAAAAAAGTTCTTTAACAACGCAAATTAAAAACCACTGGGTTGTCGCAATGTCGGCAACGTGTCCCGTCCACACGTTTAAAAGAAATAAAACATCGCTAAACGTGTTCCAAATTTCGGGAATATGTAGCGAAAAATCGATTACTGAGTGGAACACGGATAAATTAGAGAACGCTCTTTAACAATGTAAATAAAAAACCACTGGGGTTGTCGCAATGCCGGCAACGCCAGTGGTTTGATTGCTGGGTTTACTTACTGATTTTCTTGCTCATCCAGCAGCAATTTACCGCTTTTTTGCTTTAGCTGCTCGATCACCTCATTGACCCAATAGGGGTTAATATCGTGCTCGGGTTTGAGGTAAAGGTCAGCGACAGTTTGGTATTGGCGAATGGCTTTGATCAGGTTAATCACGTCGATGGTTGGAATAACCATGACGTTTTCACCCACTCTAATGGACTCAGCCAGTTGATTAAGCTGCTTCACTTTTTTATCCAGTTTGTCACCGTAAGTTTTGCGCAGGTCCTGCTTGGTTAACTCCTGCTCAAAGTTGATAAAGTGATAACGGGCTTCTCGCCCTTGGGCGGTGCGTTCCAGCCGCGCCAGTTCTTTTGCCATGTTGAGGCTCAACGAAAAATCGGGAGAGCGACGAGTGTCTTGCTCTTCCAGCAAAACAAAATCGTAACCCGCCTCAAAGCCGTAATACATGACTCTATGATCAATCCAACGCCCATAGGGCATAGGCGCTTGCTTTAAGGTTGGACTGGGCGGAAGGGGAAGCAAAAACTGATACAGCTCTTTTGCGCTAACGGCGTATTGAAAATGATCAGATGCATAAATGCGGGGTAACTTTGCTAGAGAATTTGATAAATTAGCCATCCAAGGCCTCCTATGATGTAAGGTGTAACCACAAATTAAGGTGAGAATCTTAATAGGTGGTGGGTTAAATTCAGTTTCTCACAACCGCTCATAGGAAACGGTCCAGCCGAAGCTGGCCCGAAAATAACCCACCATTACAAATAGGCAGAATCACGCACAAAAAAAGCCGCGAGTTATTAGACAACATAAAACGGGCGACTTGTGCGCCTATGAAATTAGCGGGGTGAGAATCCCGACGTTGGTTTTTCTCAAAAAGAGTTCCAACGCAAGAACTAGATTAGAGATACCAGTAGAAGTCGTCAAGTAAGAAATATCGTAAATTCCTGTAAGATATTGATTACAAAGTATTTCTAGCTTCAACAAACATGGCTAGAAGGCTAGAGACTGATTTTCCCACATTCCTGGACAGTTTGACTGGAAAGATGACTCTTTTGGTTTAACGATAAAAAGCCCCTTACTGGAGGGGCTAATGAACAAGGTGTGAGAAAGCAAACTCAGACGACGGAGAAGTTAATTTTTTTACCTAAAGTATTAACTGGCCACCCACCTCTTAAACCTATACCATCGAGGGCATCGTTTCATATTTGAGAGCAGACCCCAACCCCACCCTAGCCCTCCCCTTATCAAGAGGAGGGAATAAAGACATGAGCCAATGTTTTTATGACTTTTTTAGTACGCGATGGTTTTAGTGAGTAATTGGTTTTGCGTTCCATTCGGTTTCAATGGCAGGTTCTTGGGCAATTGTGTGTGGGTTTTCTGTCCAATGAATTAGGCTGAGTGTGCCTTGTTTGCTTTCGACGAGGGCTGAGCAGTTTTCGACCCAGTCGCCGTCATTGCAGTAAAGTTTGCCGTTTTGTTGGCGGAACGCTGCAAAGTGTATGTGGCCGCAGATAAAACCGTCGACGTTGTGGCTTTCAGCGGATTTTAGGGCGGCTAGTTCAAAGCGAGCAATGAATTGTTTGGCTTTGTTGATGTGTCGTTTAAGGTAGTGAGCAAAGGACCAGTAAGGTAGCCCTAGCAGTTTTCTGGTGCCGTTAACCCAGTTATTTAGCCTTAACATGAGGCCATGTGCGCGGTCGCCAATGGCCAGTAAAATGGGGCTAACTTTGACTATTTGATCAAATTCGTCGCCGTGACTGACATAAAATTGACGACCATCAAGGCTGGTGTAGACATCGTTTAATTTGATGTCGATGCCGGCAATGCTTTGCCCGACGAGTTGACGGAAAAAGGCATCATGGTTACCCGGTATGTAGATCACTTTTGTGCCTGTTCTCGCTTTTTTCATGATGAGGCTGATGATTTTACGGTGCTCTTCGGTGAAGTGCGCTTTCTTTTTCATTTCTTGTAAATCAATGATATCCCCCACCAAGTACAGTGTTTCGCAGTCGGTTTTTGTTAGAAAATCTAATAGATGTTGGGCTTGGCAGGCACGAGTACCTAAATGAACATCTGAGATAAATATGGCGTGGTAGTGTGTTTGCATTCTACTTTCCTCATATTTTCGTATTAAGACAGAGCATCAAGGGAACACGAATTTGATACAACAATGTCATGCTAATTGTTGTAAATGACACTTAGAAGACGGTTCTGCTAAAGTTTCATGACAGGGAAATATGGCGGTATTTATGTAGAGCGACTTATGTAGAGTGACTAAGGCAAAAAACACATTAGTTTGTGCTTTTTACCTGAGCTTAGGAGGTTAAAAAAGAGGAGGCTACTTAACTTTGTATTTTTTCACTTGTTTTAACATGTCTGCAGCAATTTTTGATAGTTGCATAGCCGAGTCGGACATGGATTCTGCACCTTGAGTATTTTCGACTGCGTGGGTGTCAATTTCACGAATGGTGTTGGTGGTGGTGATCATATTTTCCAGTTGCTCTTCGGCGGATGCGGATATGGTTTTATTCACATCATTGAGCTGTGACATGTTAGTAACGATGTCATGCAATTCTTTGTGTACGTTTTCCGCTAGCGCTACTGATTCACTGGCTTGTTCATCGCTGGTTTTAATGAGTCTGGTTGCAGCGGCTGAGCTTTCAGTTAAGTAATCAATAATACTGGAGATTTCTTGGGTTGAGTCTTGGGTGCGTTTTGCTAGGGCTCTGACTTCATCTGCAACAACTGCGAAGCCTCGACCTTGTTCACCGGCTCGCGCTGCTTCGATAGCGGCGTTAAGTGCCAATAGATTGGTTTGATCCGCCACTGAGTGAATCACATCGACCATGCCAACAATGTCGCTGACATTTTTTGCTACTCGTTCAATTTCATCATTCACTTTGCTAATTTCATCTGCGGTTTTCTTAATGCCTACAACGGCTTTTTCAACCGCATCTTCCCCTTTAGCTGCGCTTTGTTTTGACTGTTCTGCATAATGCACTGAGGTTTTAATTTGTTCTGTGTTAGTGGTGATGCCGTTGGCAACGGATTCTACTAGAGCGAGTGTGTCTGCTACGCTGTTTTGCTGTTTTATTAAGTTCGCTTTAGTTTGTGTTGTGACGCTGGCAGTGGATTCGCTTTCATTGGCGATATTTGCCGAGGATTCTTGAAACCCTTGTAAATCGGTTCGTAAGCGAGCAAACATCTTATTAAGTAGATTGGCAATCTTGCCCAAATCGTCTTCGGCAATCACATCAATCGATGTTGAAATGTCATGGTGATTTTCAACTCGTGACATGGTTTTTTTAATTAAGGATGCTTGTTGCTGACGGTATTTCAATATGCTGTAGACGATGTAGGCTAAGAGCATCATAAATAGGGCTAACAATGAGTAGGTGACTAGCCCGAAGATACTGCTATTTGAATCGTCACTAGCGCTTTTTAATGTATATGCTAGTAGCTCATCTTCGGTTTTTTTCAGCAGATTAATGCGTTCGGTTGATGCCTGAAACCAAGTGGTGGCGTCTTTATCTAAGGTGTCTTTGCTATGAATGATGGCGTATTCACGAAATTCCTCAACCTTTTTATTTTCGGGGCTAAGGGTGACGGCTTCGAGTTTGTCTCTGAATTCTGGTAAGGCGTTTTCTTGCGCAGAGGCCATATATACGCGTTGTTTTGTTAATAAGGTATTAAATAGATCATAGGATGCTTCAGTGAACTGTTTAGCGCCAAATGCATTACTCAGTACAGCCCGTTCAATGCCTGACTGCTCTTTTGTGTAGGCGAGGTTATAGAGTGTGTTTAACATGCGCATGCCTTCTGTGTTGCTGGCTGAGTTGGCTAATACACTATTTAGATGCAATAAAATGGAATTGGCTTTGGTGTAATAGCTGATGGCTCGACGAAGTTCTAAAGAGAGGTCTGTTACTCGGCTGCGAGTCTGTTCTAGATCCGATAGATGATTTTGAAATTCATCTAATGTGCCTGCGGTAACTTTATTGAAATCATGACCTGGGATGTAATCCATCAGTCGTTTGTATTTGTCATCCACATTTGCCCGTTGTTCCAAAATTTCTTTGGCGAACTTTTGTCCTTTTGAACCAATAAAGCCAGCGGTCATACCCCGCTCTTTTTGTAGTTCATGCACCAGCGCGCTGGTAAAGGTGACTAACTTGGCATTGTCATAGGTGTGCCTAGCGTCGTTGTAATTTGCAAAAGAGGTGATCAACATAACGAGTGTCATGAGCAGTAAAACTACAGTGGGGAGTAAAGAAATTGTTGAAAGGTGTTTGGATAAGGTTTTTTTCATTTCATCGCTCCTTTATATAGGGAGAAAATAGAGGGAGAAAAGCCGGTGTTTTATTGGTTACCGTTTCAAACGATTCTATAACAGTAATACGCAAACAACTCTGTTAGATCAATGGTTTTTGTTAAAAATCTCTCACCTTAAGCTTAATCCTTATTCTAAAAAGTGCCATTATTAGTCGGTAAAAGATGTATTGTGCTGCAAAAAAAACGGCAATGTTCAACATTGCCGTTAGTATGTTCCTCACTGTTGTGAGAATGGGTTTCTATTGCTAGCCTCTTCTAATAAGTATAAGCCCAGTTATTTATTCTGATGCTTTGGTGAGGTAGGCAAAAATTTGTTCGGTTAATTTATCTGCAATTTTACCTTGTGCGGCTAGTTGTGCTTGGGACGCTATGGCAGAGACACCACGCTCTGTTAGTGACCAGTTCGCTAACATGGCATTGTCGTTATTCACCGTTTGTTGCAACGCTGCATTTACCGTTAGAAATACGTAGGTTCTGTCCTTTTGTTTTTCCACCGTTGCGGTGGCATGCAACATCAATTTTAATGGCGCTTTACGATTTTGTAGTACCTCTGCACTACTTGGCGTTAAGCCTTTATCTGTTAAGCCACTGCGGACGTTTTGTACTAACGAGGTTGTGCCAGGTACTTGGCTTTCGACCTGTATCGCTAAGGCGACTAATAAACGATCTAGTTGCTTTTCAAAGGCCAATATTTGTGCTGATTTAGGTTTGTTTACTACTGTTTTACTGTAGAGTTTGAGCAAGTTGACTGCTTGTGTTCTCTCAGCGAGTAGTGGCAGTGCGGGTAACATGGCACGCCATTGGTTAATTAAGTCAGCGGTGTCTACATTAGTTGTGTCCACATCGGCGACTATGGTGGCAAATTTCGCATCCAGTTCATCAATTTCTTGCCTTAGGCTGGCCACCACGCGTGCGCGGTCAAGTCGTTGTAGCACATACACGTATCTGCCAACGGCCTGACTTTCTACCGTTTCGCTTTGCTCCAACGCGAGGGCTTCTGTGTCGACACGGGTTTGTGATGCCATGGATGACAGTACTTGCTCCGAGCGACCTGTGCCCGAGGTTACTTCCGTGTTTTGGATGTTGCTCTGGCTGACAGTAATCCGCAATTGACTGGCAATGTCGGCATTGGCCTGACGTCGGGCCAGTGTGGTGCTTTGTACTAGGTCTTCAAACTTTTCTGCGCTACCAACACCGTAAATATAACGACTATCACTGGGTGGGTTAAGAACCCAATCCGGTGTGCGCTCAGGCTTTGAGGCAGTACTTGGCTTGGTATTTTGTCCAAAGCAGCCTGTTAACAGCACACTAACGATAAGGGCTAGGGCACTGTTTTTAGCTGTATTAGAAGAAGCTCTTTTCAGCCACTTTCTTAAGTTTTTTCTGTCCATTCCACACTTCTCGGTTAGTTTGCATATCGATCAATTTTAGGTCTACTTGATAAAAGGTGACGCGCTTATCGCCATCGGAATCAACAATAGAGTTAATAGAGCCTGAGAGAGCAAAGCCTGCGCCCTGTTCTTCGCCAAATGCGGCGGCTGTACCTGCTGCGGCATTCAGTTCTTGGTCCGTACGCTCAGCTCGTAGGTCTTCACGTTCGGCACCCGATACTACAAAATCCACTTTGCCAGCTCTAAGTAGGCTGCGTTTAATGTCATTGATGAAGGTATCCACTGGGATATGTTCATGGCTCTTATTGCGAATGGTTTGAATAATCACTGTTGGTCTGCCTGAGTTTGAGAATTGAAATTCTCTAAACCATGGGAAGGTCAACATATCGGCCATCATTTCTTCTGAAACGAGGCGAGAGTCTGTGTCATTCCAACGATCGGATACAGCAACTTCTTCGTTGGTATCGACACGTTTGATGCTGGTTGAGCCACAAGCAACTAGCATGAAGCTGATTGCCATTAGGCTGAAAACTTTTAAGGAGAAACGCTTGGTCATCATGTTTTATCCTTTATCAGGTCTTAAAAAATAATCCATCTATCTGGCTTATTAGCTTAATAGGGATTGCGAATTTTCCACACTTTAATGTCGTTCTTGTTAATGGTGACATCATTTAAATGAAATTGTTGCGATTGAGCTTCATACGTAAAGGACTGTGTGCCAGCCGTAATCGGTTGTCTCACAATACGAATCTGGGCTGGCAGGGTGAGCCAAGCGCGTGTGTCTGCTGCAACCGAGGCAAGTACGGCAACTTTGCCAATCAAGCCGATGAGTAGATTAGCTGCTGGGTCTTCAAACTGCTTGCTTGCTTGGTAGGCAATCTGGTTGCGTACAAGTTCTTTTATCAGGGCTTCGTAAATATCACGATGGGCATGACTCAGTTGTTCTTGTATGGCGATATCGGCGATCGATGTCATGCGTAAAGCGGTTTCTGTCAATAGGCTTGAGTCTGCGCTGCTTGATTGCAACAGCCTCGTGTTTCCTTGGGCAACCGTGAAAGGGTCATAGTAAGGCACGGCTATGCGGATCGGTGCTTCGTAGAGCATTTGGTCAATGGACAGGTTTTCAAGCTGTCGCCAAACTGCTCGTCCAAGAATGACACGCTTGGTAAACACACCGGCAATGGTACTCCATGCACCACCGGCTTTGTAATTTGCCAGCAAGTTTAGAATATTCGTATCTGCATACACCATGCTAAACCAGCGGGATGCGTCTCTGGCTTCTTGTTGTGTGCCACCTAGCACAGGTTCGAGTACTAGGGAATAATCTCTGGGTGAGGCATAAAGTGCCATGTTTAGTTCTTTGCGTGCTGGTACAAAGCCTTGTGCTTCGAGTACGACAAGCTCGGCTTCTTTACCTTGATAAGAGGCTAATAGAGCTTGATATTTTTCGGAGAGTTTTTCTTTTATGAGCGCTGGGTATTCTGCTTCCCAACCTCCGGCTTTTTGCATCATGCGAATCGTATCAAGCCATGCTCTTTGACCGACATCGTCTGGTAGTGCGTATTGTTTGCGATAGCCTGCGTCGTAGAGTTGTGCAGCTTGCTGGTAGGCGATACGAGCATCGTCGTATTCACCACTAATTTCGTATTGTAGGCCTTGTACGTAGCGGCCCCATGCATCATCACGATAAACAAAGTCTTCAGTCTTAATACCACCTGTATAGAAGCCGGAAAGCCAAGTCAGTGCCTTTTTTGAAATGGATTTATTTTTGCCATTTATGTCTTCATAACTTGGGGTTAACGTACTGATTTCATTTAACTTGAGATCGATACGACGTGACTCTACTAATGCTGAATCCAGTAAGCTCTGCCGTTTCTGTTGTGTGGTTGCTTGTTCAGCGAGAGCTAGGTAGTTAAGGGATTTGAAGAAGTTAATGTAGATTCGCTCAAACCCTGTTGCGGTATAATTTTTTTGTCTCTCGTTTGTGACTAAGGCGAGTGAACGATTGGTCAGGCTCTCTTCTAAGAAGGTATCACTGAGCTTTTCTGCTTGCTCTAGTAGTTCGTTACTGCGGGTAAAATCTCCTTGATATTGCGCCAGTGCGCCTTGTTCAAGCAAGCGTAATAGCGTGTCTTGGTCGCTATCTAACGCTAATTCAATGGCCTTTTCGGCTTCTTGCCATTGACCTTTTTGGGCAAGGTTTAAACCAGAATCAATGTCTTGTTTATAAGTCGCACACCCTGCCAATAAGAGTATGGAAAAAGAGAAGGTAAATAGTCTAACTGCCATGTTTGAGATACTCATCCGCAAAAATAATAACGACCAGTACAATACAGAGGAAATACAGTGATAGCCAACGTAAGCGAATGCAAGTAGGGCAAGGCTTTCTGGACTTTTTCGCCATTGTCATCACTCCTTTCAAAACCTTAAAACGATTCAACAACTCTAGTTCGAATTACATTAAATAGTAATTCGAACTATGGGCCGAATGAGTATTTATTGTTCTGTTGCTTCAGCTTGCTGGTTTTTTAAACTTTCAACATAGAGAGCATCAAAGTTCACCGGTGCCAACATAAGTGCTGGGAAGCTGCCTTTTACACACAGTGCATCGACGTTTTCACGTGCATAGGGGAAAAGTGTCCCAGGGCAAAAAGCACCTAGAGCGTGATGCAGTTGTTTCTCATCAAGTCCAGCAATGGCAAATAGGCCACCTTGTTGGACTTGTATTAAGAAGGCGGCTTCGCCGTTATTTTTAACGTTAATGGTGAGTTCCAATACCACTTCGTAAGCATTTTCACCCACTTGACGGCTTTTGGTATTGAGTTCTAAACCGACTTCAGGTTTCCACTCTTCTTGAAAAACAACGGGAGAGCGAGGTGATTCAAAGGATAAGTCTTTTAAAAAAATACGTTGCAATGAAAGTTGTGGTGCAACGGCTTCAGCGTTATCTGCCATAGTAATTCCTTATTGATAGTGAGATAGAAGCAAGCTCCTTGTGTGCTTGCTAACCTAAGTTTTTTATCTGGTTGAGTGCTAGGTAATAGTCACAAAAAAGATGACTTAAGCATTCAATCAGTCGAAGCGTATTATTTGCTCAGCATAGGGTCTAATTTGCCTTTAAACTCCAAAGCAAATAGATCATCGCAACCACCTACATGCTGTTCATTGATCCAAATTTGCGGTACGGATGTTTGACCGCTCTTTTGGGTCATTTCCTGTCTTACGGCCGGACGTCCATCGACATTAATTTCTTGGAATTTTACCCCTTTGGATTTTAAGAGCTGTTTTGCTCGCATGCAGTAAGGGCAATAGTTGCTTGAATAGACTAATACATCAGCCATTTGTATTCTCCTAACCTTTCACAAGTGGTAGGTTTGATGCTTGCCATTCAGCAATGCCACCTTTCATTTTGTACACGGAAGTAAAGCCATTTTTTTGTAATTCCTTCGCTGCTGCGCCTGAAGCCATTCCGGTTTTGCACACAACAATGACAGGTTTTTCTTTATGCTTTTCCAGTTTGCCTAGGCTGTCCTTTAATGTGGTTGCAGGTACATTAATGGCATCGGTAATATAACCGGTTTTGTATTCTGCAGCGGGCCTGATATCCAGAACGACAGCATCTTGGGTATTGATTAATGCCGTAGCACTAGCTGGTGTGAGGCTGGAGGCAGCCCCTTTGCTTTCTACCCAGAATACCAAGGTAAGTAGAAGTAAGAATAGACCAACCATTTCCCAATGATTGGTTGAAAATTCGATAATTTGATCAATCATAATTTGTTAGACTCGCAAAAAAACTGTTGGCATTATACACGCCTGACACATGGGGTACATATAGTGAACTGTGTTAAGACGTATTGTTATCTATTCAAATTCACTATTGCCTAAATGACATCCACAAAAAGTGCCCACAAAAAGAGAAAAACAAAATGCGTTTTATTCTTTTAGGTTTTAACTTGCTACTTTTGAGCGCTTGCGCTGTAAAACAGCAGAGTGAGCATGCATTAGTGATTGCACAACTTTCTCAAGAAAGATCTGCTTTGCAGCTCCAATATGCCAATTTGAGTAATGAGTTATGGCAACGAGCTAATATTTTGCTTGATACAAACTCTGCTTTTCCTATGAAATCGAATGATGCTGAGATGCTAAGGCAGATTAAGCAAGATCTTAGTTATCAGATCAATCAGGCAAAAACACGCTTAACCGTATTAAATCAGCATGTCTCCGACATCAAAACAGGGAAAGTGCGAGGTGCAAAAATCACGCTTGAGTTGCAAAAAGGCCAATGGCTAAAACGAGAAAAGCAACCTGTAGCACTTGTGCCTACTCAACGTACCCTTGTAGCAGGTGAAAAAGCCATATGGGAACTGTTTGCTCACTTGCAACCATCTTCTACTACAGGTGCTTCAGCAACAACGCATTCTGCTATTTCAAGTACTGTTTCTTCAAGTGCTGTTTCAAGTACTGCTTCAAATGCTATTCCTAAAATAGAGGTGATACTCAGCCAAAAAGGTCAGCTCTATATTGATGGTCAGAAGGTGGCTAGTATTGCCTTAGATAAAACAACCGAACTTAATTTGCGTGATGTCGCCGTATTCGCACAACAGCCTTTTGCGCTTGGTCATCTTAATTTGATATTAAAAACATATGCTGACCGTTAAAGGCGGTCAGCACAATCCAAAAATGGTAGGGCATAAATTAAGGAAAGTGCGAATGAACTTTCTTTAATTGTTATTGGTTGAGTCAAAAATTTTGTCAGCATTTCCTTCAATAAAGCTGTCGAATATTTGGCCATCTGGCATGGTGTGACGCAAAGCAAATTCATAAAAACACGTTGGAATGGCAACCTTTTGCGTGGGTGAAAACTCGAATTCTATTTTATCTGCCATAGTGGAAGACTGTTCTAAATAGAGTTCTGGCGATCCTTTAATCGTGCCTCCCACAGTATTTAGTTCATAACCCCGTTCAATAAGCAGTGCATTAACGCTTTCCAGCGTTGTGAAATTCTTCAATTCATTGACGCTGACAGTAAAGTGGTTCGCTTTTAAGCCTATGGTTGATAGCCACGCAGCATATTCACTTTCTGCGGCCAAAACTTGGTACTCATCATAGCTTGGTTTAGCCCACAAACGTCCGTGCCAAAACACATTCGTTGAGCTAGCAACATCGGTAGGAATTTGTTCTACCAGTTTAGCAATAACAGCTTGAGCGTCAGTAGACAATTCATGAGACAAGAGCTCGCTAAGAAAAATTTTGGGTAAGCTAGCATCCTCATGTTTATAGCATTTAGCCGCCAAGTGCTTATTTTTGAAAGTGAAAGCGCCATAAGCATGGTAACCAAGCTCACTTAAAATCGGCTCTAATTTAGCGAGACTAATGGGGGAATTGGCAAATGTACGAAATGCAACATGGTCATTTAAAACCTTTTCGCCTTGTTCTTGAAATAGGGCATGTATCTTTTTTGCTTGCGGGGTAATGGCGATATAGCTGTGCCAAAGTGAATTAAAGAAATCTTGTACTTGCATAAAAAACTCCAGCGTCAAATGGCAAAATACCAGCGTTATAGTAAACATGATTCGATTTGCACTACAAAAGTAAAATTATCATTATTTTCAGTTAACTTACTATTTTGCGTCATCAAGGAGCTTTTGTTGATCTTTATCGTTATTTGGCTATGAATCTTTTGGTGGCCTTATGTTCGTAAGAAAATAACAAGAATAAAGCACAGAGTTGTAAAAAAATTACAAGGCTATGATAGTATGACTGTATTACTCTTTACATTCTTATAGGTATTCTTCCAATGTCCACACAGACTAAAAAGACCACAGCACTTTTTATCCTTGATGGTTGGGGCCACAGTGAAACCTCAACGTCTAATGCCATTACCGCAGCTCATACACCAAATTGGGATAAGCTCTGGAACGAGCGTCCACATAGTTTAATTGAAACGTCAGGAATGGCGGTTGGTCTACCAGACGGTCAAATGGGCAATTCCGAAGTAGGTCATATGAACCTTGGTGCAGGTCGAATTGTTTATCAAAACTTTACTCGCATCAGCAAAGCCATCGAAGATAAAAGCTTTTTTGAAAACGGCGTTTTAATGCAGGCAATTGATCATGCCGTGAAGGCAGACAAAGCAGTCCATATTTTGGGGCTATTATCCGGCGGTGGCGTGCATAGCCACCATGAACATATTATCGCTATGTGTGAAATGGCAGTTCAGCGTGGTGCTAAACACGTTTATATTCATGGTTTTACTGATGGGCGCGATACACCGCCACGTTCTGCCTTAGACCCTGTTGCAGAATTAGAAACCGCTTTGGCTCGTTTAGGTGTTGGCCGCATTGCGACACTTGCTGGCCGTTATTTTGCTATGGATCGTGATAATCGCTGGGATCGTGTCGAGTCGGCTTATAACGCCATTGCTCTTGCTCAAGCTGACTATACTGCCAGCTCTGCTAAAGAAGCAATTGAGTCTGCTTATAGCCGCGACCAAAATGATGAATTTGTGCCAGCGACAATTATTGGTACTCCTGCCCCTGTCAATGATGGCGATGCGGTTATCTTTGCTAACTTCCGCCCAGACCGTGCCAGAGAACTGACTAGAGCCTTTACGGATGTTGAGTTCGAAGGCTTCCAGCGTCAAGCTTTGCCTAAATTATCCAGTTTTGTGAGCTTTACCGAATATGCTTCTACAATTAAGGCAGAGGTTGCGTTCCCCCCTATTGCCTTAAGTAATACATTAGGTGAAGTGCTTGCCACGTTGGATAGAAAGCAGCTGCGCATAGCCGAAACAGAAAAGTACGCTCACGTTACTTTCTTTTTTAATGGTGGTGAAGAAGCGGTATTTGACGGTGAAAAGCGTGAGTTAATCCCTTCTCCCGATGTGGCAACATACGATTTACAACCAGAGATGAGTGCACCAAAAGTAACCGATAAGCTCGTTGAAGTGATTGAAGCGGGTGAATACGACACCATTATCTGTAACTTTGCTAATGGCGATATGGTTGGTCACACCGGTGTATTTGATGCGGCGGTCAAAGCTGTTGAAGCAGTTGATCAATGTTTAGGGCGTATTCTGGATGCCTTAGCGGTGAATGGTGGATCATGTCTGATTACGGCCGACCACGGTAATGTGGAGCAAATGCTGAGTGATGATGGCTCTCAGCCGTTAACGTCACACACAAATGGCCCAGTGCCTTTAGTACTAGTGAGTCCAGATAAATCGGTTGGATTGAAGCAAGGAGCCTTGTGTGACATTGCGCCAACTATTTTAGATATCATGAACATTGAGAAGCCCGCAGAAATGACGGGTGTAAGTTTGTTGGTTCGTTGATTGATTTAGAGACATTGTCACTTTCATCGCCACTTTTATCGTTATTTTCGTAAGAGTGTTATAAAAGTAAAGAGCGCTATAAAGTAAAGGGTACTGTAAAGATATATGTATAAAGGAGCAGTGTATAAAAATTCTATGCGTAACGTTTTAGTGTTGCTTTTGCTGTTTTTATCTAATGTGCTTGTGGCGAATGAGCTGCAAGCTGCTCAGCCTCAATCACCAGAAGAAGCAGAGCGTCAGATAAAAAAACTACAACAGGAACTGCAATCGCTTAATACTTGGTTAAAAGAAACGCAATCGGAAAAGTCTCAAGTGGAATCGCAGCTTGAGCAAAAAGAAAAGTCGATTAATGAGCTGATTAAGCAAATCAAAGGTTTGCAAGAGAGTTTGCAACAAAATGATGCTCAAATAAAAAAGCTGACACTACAGCAACGGCAGCTAAACTTAGATATGAAGCAGCAGAATCAACAAGTAGCCGCCCAATTAAGGGCGGTTTATCGTTCTGGGCAACAAGAAGGTTTAAAGTTTTTGCTGGATGGACGCTCACCTGAAGAAACAACCAGAATGGTATTGTATAACCGCTATATTTCTCAGGCGAGACAATCGTTAATCAATGGCTACCGTCTGCAAGTGGACGAGCTTAACCTCGTTGAAAAAAGTATCCGTCGTCATCGAGCTCAACAAGCTGTGGAGCAAGCCGAACTGGCAAAGGAAACAAAGAGTTTACAAAAAGAGCAACAAGCCAGACGCCAAATATTGGCGCAACTCAAACGCGATTTACAAACAGGCGATCGCCAAGCGCGTCGTCTTAAGCAAGATCAGCAGCAAATGGCAGAGTTACTTAATCGGCTAAGAGAAGCCTTGGTCAAAATACCAGAATTTGATGGTGATATTGCCTTTAGTTCGCTTAAAGGAAAATTAAAACGGCCCCTACGTCAGCTTAAAGTGGCACCACAAACCAACCTAGGTGGCGTGTTACTAACAGCGAGTGAAGGAGAGTCAGTACAAGCAATTTATCATGGTAGAGTTATTTTTTCCGACTGGTTAAGAGGCTTTGGATTGGTTGTCATTCTGGATCATGGCGAAGGCTATATGTCTTTATATGGTTACAATCAAAGCCTATTAAAAGAAGTAGGAGAATGGGTAAATACAAATGATCCGGTGGCGACAGTGGGTACATCTGGTGGTCAATCGAAGCCTGGGCTTTTCTTTTCAATTCGTCACAATGGTAGCCCAATAAATCCGTTATCATGGGTAGCGAAAGGTTGATGTGTAAACTGATGGCTAAACAGGTAACTAAACAAAGGTCTAACCATTTTAATAGACACTTCACTAGAGAGAAGTGAATAAAAATCTTGTTATCAAAGTAAATTATGCATTAAATGTAACTCTTTACTAAGTAATTCAAGTAAGCAGTTCAAATAAGCAATTCAAGCTTAATCCGAGGTATTTATGAGTTGGTTAAAGCACAGCACACTCACAATCGCTCTTATTGCAATGCCCCATCTCGCTGCGGCAAAAGAGTCGGCTGTGCCATTAAGCGAAATTCAGTCTTTTGTTGAATCTTTTGAGATGATTAGTCAGGGATACGTCACAGAGCTTAGTGATAGAGATATCTTAAATAAAACCCTCAAAGGCATGGTATCTGCCTTAGATCCTCACTCAGAATACCTCACTAAAGAAGAAGTGGAAGAATTCTCACGAGTCACATCTGGCAAGTATGCGGGTATTGGTGTAGAAATTGAAATCCGCAACAACCAACTTACCGTTATTGCTCCTATTGGTGATTCTCCTGCTGCCCTTGTTGGTATTTTAGCAGGTGACCGTATTCTGCGTATTGATGGCACCTTAGTGAATGGCATGGGATTACAAGAAGTCATTACCCTCATGCGTGGCAAGGCTGGTACCGAAATTCAAATTACGGTTGCCCGTGAAGAAGACATAAAAGAGTTCACCATTACGCGGGAACTGATTCAAAGTTTCAGCGTGACCAACAAATGGTTAGACAATGATATTGCCTACATCAGAATAACTCAGTTTCAGGGCTCTACCGGCAACGAGTTTGAAAAAGCACTGCTCAACATGCAGGAAGAAAAAACCTTGCAAGGATTGGTGCTCGATTTGCGCAACAACCCTGGTGGGGTGTTACAAGGCGCAGTTGCGGTGGTTGATGCACTGCTACAAGACGGTCTAATTGTGTACACCGATGGTCGCCATAAAACCTCAAAAACCCAGTTCAATGCGACACAAAATCAAATACTCGGGCCTGTTCCGATCGTTGTTCTGGTTAATTCTGGCTCGGCTTCTGCCTCAGAAATTGTTGCTGGCGCATTGCAAGATCACAAACGTGCCGTGATTATGGGTTCGGAAACCTTCGGTAAAGGCAGTGTCCAGACAGTTATTCCGTTAACCGATGGTTCCGCAATGAAGTTGACTACGGCTTTATATTTTACGCCGAATGGCCGCTCAATTCAGGCGCAGGGTATTATTCCTGACATGATTGTTCCACAGGCTGAGCTTGTCTTGGAAGAGTCTAGCTTCTTTGTGAAAGAAGCGGATTTAAATGGCCACCTTGCCAATGGTCGAGGCGGCAAAGATAAAAACAGCATTGAAGTAAATGAAACCCTTGATGAAGTTGCAACAACCGATTTTCAGTTGTTCCAAGCCTTGTCAGTTTTAAAAGCTTTCCCTAAACTAGCCACTCAGTAAATACGCTAGTGATCTATTATGTTTGAATGCTTTCTGCAAGCCCTGAAAAGCTTGCAGTTTCCTCCATTATTTTCTTCTTGCCGCAAGTCTGCTCTGTTTTGTATTGCGATTAGTACCGTGGTTATTAATGCTGTGACTATTAGTACAGCGACTATTATTACAGTGACTAGTACTGTGACCTTGTTTGCGGGATTCGTTAAAGCAGAAAACCACGCTGGTGGCTTACCACCCTTATTTCAACCAGCTTCCTCTTCTAGCACGATCGAATTTATTTCTGCTACTAACCTCACATCTTCTAATGATAAAAACGTGAATGAGGAGAGCTCACACACAGACATACCCACTACTTTTCGTCGTCAATCGGTAACCGATTCGACTTTAGCGGGTAACCCCATACGCTTTACGTTTCCAAGTGAAGTCCACCATAACAATGACTCTCTTAACGCGTTATGGGAGAAAACCTTACCAAGGCAAAAATCGAAAACACTGACCACTGTCGACAAGACCGCAACACAAAATTCTATTGAGATACCGGATGGTGGCGAGTTGCACGCTAAATTGCATTTACCCTTGCAACCTAAGAAATCACCTTCAATCTCTACCCCGTCAATATCTGTGCCTTCAACATCTATAAGACCAGCCATTACTATTGTGATTGATGATTTAGGTTATAACAGACAAGGTATGACAGCATCATTAGCACTCCCTACCGAAGTGGTGTTGGCCATTTTGCCGAATACACCTTTTTCACAGGCCACCGCCAAGGCATCACTCCAGCAGGGCAGAACCATCATCTTGCATGCGCCTATGGAAAATACGCGACAACTGGCGTTAGGTCCAGGTGGCTTATACACCCACATGGATGAGGCCGAATTTAAGCAAGTGCTACAGCAAAGTATTGATAGCCTACCTGGCATCAGTGGGGTGAATAACCACATGGGGAGTTTATTGACTCAAGATGAAGAAAGTATGCGCTGGGTAATGGAAACCATAAAACCGCAAAAATTATTTTTTCTCGACAGTGTAACCAGTGGCAAAAGTGTGGCCTATCAACAAGCGAAGGCCATGAATATTACCAGTGTAAAACGCAGTGTTTTTCTTGATAATGTACAAAATGAAGAGGCGATTCATAAGCAGTTTGAACGTCTTATCTATATTGCAAAGAAGGAGGGAAGAGCCTTAGCTATCGGCCATCCCTACCCAAGTACCATGCAGTATTTATTGAAACGCTTGCCTCTGTTAAAACAAGAAGGCATCGAGTTAATATCAATCAACGAGTATATAGAACTGGATGACATCTATTTCTCGAGGCCTACGGTGGCACGTTAGTCTAATAATTAAGTGAAAATCACTTCCCGCGTTATTTGCCAACGACTGTCTTCATAAACAAAATCAATGCTCAATGTCACCATTTGTTCATTGCCTGTTAAATTTACCTTACGGCTAATAACAATATGGCCATGCTTTTCATCCGCTTCGACTAAATGGTACTTTGCCCACGTACTTGGCGTATCCACTGCGTCCATTGATTGTTTCATGTGCGCGATAAAGCCTACTTTGTCCATTTGATGTAGTACTTCGTGGCCCTTTAACATGTAAATACGCATCTCGTCGTGATACGTCATTTCTAACACATCGAAACCTTGGCTAGTAACACCATGAATCAGTTTGTCTAAAGTGGCTTTTACGTCCGCTGCTTGTGGAGAATTTGGGGTCATAATAAAACTCTTTACTACTTGTTAAATGAATAGATAAGTTATTTTTTTGTATGCTGGTGCCACATGTCTGTTTGAATCTTCCAAGCCCCATTTTCTTTTTCGAGCACAAAAAGATAGGTGCCGTCAGTATCCAAACCCACTTTATCGACCTTAACGATGGCAGTACCAATCATGACGGCTTGAGTACCGTCTTGCGAAATCGAAAGCTTATCAATTGTGTGAGTTAATTCGCCTTGATTAGCGATGATGAATTGAAACGTCTGTGTTGGCTCGCCATGACCGACAACAGGAGGTGTTGCTGGTGCTATCCACCAAACTTTCTTTGAGTACAAATCAAGGAAACCCTTCATATCTTTGTTTGCAACCACTTCATTGAAACGATCATTAAACGCTACCAGCTCTTTTTCAACCTTAGTTTGCGCGGTAACAACGCCGCTTATCAATAACGCCATAATAAATAAAACACGCATTTTGTATTTACCTCTTCAATTTTCTTTGTATCTGCTTATGCAGAGTAAGTACCATTAATTGGAAATGCTTCAGCTCTGCTACGCAGAAAGTTAATGCCCATGACTAAAGAGCGAACACTTGGGCGTGCAAATGGCACGTTAGAAATATCAATGATTTGCAACTTGCCTTCGCCATTAATTACAAACAAGCCAGGTTCAGCAAAAGGCCGCTCAGCATCCATTCCTAAACGAGGTCCAGAAATGAATAACCCCAGTTGTTGCATTTGCTCAATGCTTAAATCGTAACCAACAGAAAAGTCAGGATTTACCTCAGCAATTTGAGCTGTCGCTCTGGCTTCTGAATCGGCTGAAACAGCGACGACCTCAACGCCAGCCTTGTTAAATTCCGCCAGAGCGTCATTAAACTCACCCAAATAACGTGTACAGATTGGGCAGTGTTTACCGCGATAAACGACAATAAGTTGCCATTCAAACCCCTCGGCTGGTTTGCCAAGAGTAAGAGAGCCGCCGCCTAGTTTGCTAACCGTCAATGGTTGAAAGTCCTGTCCGGGTTGTAAAACAGATGTTGTCATAATAGTTCACCTTGCATTTATGTATCGATCGATATATATTTAACGACAACAATTCATAAGTCAAGGACTTTTATATTGAACGATATAAAAAAAATGGGTCGCCCTCGTACATTTGATGAAAAACAAGCGTTGCTCAAGGCCATGAACACGTTCTGGGCCAAGGGTTATGACGGCGCTTCTCTCAAAGATCTAACTAAAGCGATGGGCATTAGCGGTCCAAGCATGTACGCAGCATTTGGTGATAAACGAGAGCTGTATTTAAAGACCATCGACTTGTATGCGGATGTCGATGCTTGCGAGCCGGTCGTCATATTTGAAACCGAACCCGACATTGCCAAAGCCGTAAAAGGTTTTTTGCAAGCTGTTATTCACTATGCCGTTTCACGTGAAAATGGCGCTCAAGGCTGCTACTTAGCATCGTGCGCAATTGCAAACATTGATGAAGTGGAAGGCGTTGCTGAGCGGCTAGATAAAGCCATTCATGATACCGATACACGTCTTGCCGCTCGCTTTGACTTAGAAAAGCAAAAAGGCAATTTACCGAGTGACTTCCCATCTATCAATCGGGCCAGATTAATGTACGACATGCGCCAGAGTTACATGTTTAGAGGGCGAGCAAAATGGTCAAAAGCAACACTGGAAGAAGATCTGGACTACCGAGTTAAGATGATCATAAGTTCATCCTAGGGAAGGTGCGAATAAATCTTCCCTAGAAGACAATTCCTAAAAAAACCGCCATAGTCTCACGAACTAAGGTACAATAATCGCCCGCTGTATTTGCTTACCACGATAGGTAAAGCAACGTATACCATGCGCTTTTATTCTTATTATTAATCATTCAGGAACAGTAGCAGTGAGCAAAAGCCCTTTTCGATTGCCTAAATACACACCTTTTCATTTGGGTGAGTCGCTTATTGAATGGGCAACAGGTTTAGGCAAACTGGATGGGTTCTACCAGCAACGACCCAGAGGGTTATCCAGTTTGGATTTTATGAAGTACACGCTGAACTGCCTCAATATTGATTACCAAGTGACCCAAGGCAGTATTGAAAACATTCCTGCTACTGGCGCCACAGTGATTGTGGCAAATCATCCTTTAGGCGCGATTGAAGGAGTGATTTTAGCCGCGCTAATTGGCGAGTATCGTCCAGATACCAAAGTATTAGCCAATCAAATGCTGAAAAGCATTACCGAAATTGCTCCTCTATTTATTGGCGTAGACGTGTTTGGTGGTAAAACGGCCAAAGAAACAAATCGCCGCGCGATCATGGAGGCTAATCAACATTTGGCCGATGGTGGATTACTTATCATTTTTCCGGCTGGTGAGGTATCGTCTTACCAAAAAGACACAGGCTTACTGGCGGATGTTGAATGGCGTAATTCGGTGGCAAAATTTATTCACCACGCCAATGCAGAGTGTGTGCCCATCTATATTGATGGTAAAAATAGTAAATTATTTTATCAAGCAGGCCGAATACATCCGCTGTTACGTACCGTTCTGCTTGGGCACCAATTACTCAACAAACAAGGCTCGATGATCAAACTATCGATTGGTGAGAGCATTCCGTATTCCACATTAAGTCAGTTTGATGATGAGGCGGCGATGGTAACGCATTTGCGACAAGCCACTTATACTATGCAACATCATTAGCCCTATTGCTGGTCAGATAAAAAACAGCATTAAAAAGCAAATCTAGCCACTTTGAAAAACAGTTCCTTACTGGTGTTGTTTCTAAGTTGTTAGTTTATCTAGTTATTTTTGTATGAGCGCGATCAATGACCATGATGTTACCACTATTCAATGTAAAACTTGCCCAGCAGCTTTTTTCCATGACATGGCCAATGGTCTTCGGCATTCTGTCATTACTGAGCTTTCAACTTGTAGACAGTGCATTTATTGGCCAACTTGGTATTGAACCACTTGCTGCGCAAGGATTCACCCTCCCAATTCAACTGCTTATTATCGGCCTGCAAGTGGGTCTTGGTATTGCTACAACAGCGATTATTGCCAGAGCATTAGGTGCAAAAAATGAGACGTATGCGAAGCAACTAGCCGGATTAGTTGTGATTATTGGCAGTGTTGGCATGGCATTATTCTGCCTTTGCTTGTGGCTACTACAAGGCCCTATTTTAGAGCTATTAAATGCGCCGCCAGCCATTCAAACCATTATCCGAAGTTATTGGCCTTACTGGCTAGCAAGCGCTTGGTTAGGGGCACTGGTGTATTTTTATAACAGCATTCTCAGAGCCAATGGCAATACCCTCTTACCTGGTTTGATTATGACGACTACCAGCCTCCTGAATGTGGCGTTAGACCCTTTATTTATTTTCACCTTTGAGCTTGGTTTGAACGGCGCGGCAATCGCGACAATATTGGCTTTTAGTGTAGGCATTTTTATCAGTATGCCAAAGGTCAGTGCAAATAACTGGATAACATTTAATTTTCATAATCTCACTGTTCTCAACAGCGTGAAAGAAATTGGTCATATCATGGGACCAGCCATGCTAAGCCAGCTTTTACCGCCAGTTTCTGCTATTTTCGCCACTAAATTGATTGCTGGATTTGGTACAGCAGCGGTTGCTGCATGGGCACTTGGCTCACGCTACGAGATATTCGTTATTGTTACAGTGTTGGCGCTGACTATGTCCATGCCGCCTATGATTGGACGTTTGCTTGGTGCAGGGAAAATGGCTGAAATTCGCCAATTGGTCAATATCGCCTGTGCTTTCGTATTGATTTTTCAACTTGTCATTGCCTTACTCAGTTTTGGTTTAGCTGATGTGTTTGCCAACCTGTTGACGGGCGATAAGCAAGTGGCGCAAACATTAAAACAACTCTTAATGATTGTCCCTTTCAGTTTGGGGCCCCTTGGTATTTGTATGCTGATGGTTTCGGTAGCCAATGCATTAGGTAAATCCTATACCGCACTCACCATGTCGGCGCTCAGACTGTTTGCCTTTTACCTACCTTGCATTGGTTTGGGCGCCTATTTCACTGGCGAGCTTTACGGTATTTTTGCCGGCGTATTGTGTGCAAACACTTTGTCTGGTTTGGTGGCTTGGCGCGTCTATCAGCATAGCTTACGGCAAATCGAACAAGCAAATTCCCTCAACCAAGACGAGAAACACTGAATATGCAAGCGACAACCCAACGATTAGTCACACTGGACTTTATTAGAGGCATTGCTGTGTTGGGTATTTTGATGATGAATATCCAATTTTTCAGTCAACCCATGTCGGCCTATGGCAATCCAACATCCTATGGTGATTTTACCGGCGCCAATTTCTGGGTTTGGCTGATTTCGCACTTGATCTTTGACCAAAAATTTATGTCCATCTTTTCCATACTCTTTGGCGTGGGAATCATGATCTTTAGCGATAACATTAGTGCGAAATCCTTATCGCCTCGTCGCTATCATTATATTCGCATGGTGCTACTGCTTGGTTTTGGCTTGATACATGGATTTTTTATTTGGTCGGGAGACATCCTTGTCAGCTACGCCTTATGTGGCATGATTGTCTATTGGTTTCGCCATGCACGCAGCAGAACCTTGTTGATTATTTCCGTGCCGTTGTTGTTGATATTTTGGCTAATGTTAACTGGAATAGGGGCGCTAATGTCCACCTTGCCAAACGGTGAATTAGCACAAGAAGTGCAAGCCTCATGGCATCCAACAGTCTCTGAACACCAGCAAGAAATTAACGCTTATAATGGCAGTTGGTCCATGGTCTCGGAGCAGCGAATCACTCATACATTACTCATATTGTCTGATACTTTTCTTTACTACCCCCGCATTATTGCCTTAATGCTTATCGGCATGGCTCTGTATAAAACTGGCTTGATAAAAGGGCATAAATCCCAAGCCTCCTATCGGGATATGGGGTTTTGTTTTACCTTGTTAGGCTGGATGATCACAGCATTTGGTATACACCAAAACCTTGAGCACCAATTCGCTTGGGACTACTCGATGTTTTACGGAGTAGGCTATAACTACTGGGGCAGTGTGTTCAGCGCCCTTGGCTATATTTCTTTGCTTATCTGGCTGAGTCAATATCTTGATCAGAGCGTCATTAAGCGAGCGCTTACCAACGTGGGAAGGATGGCATTTACTAACTACATTTTACAATCGCTTATCTGCACCTCAATTATTTATGGCTATGGCTTCGCTTTATTTGGTGCGCTCAGTCGAGTTGAGCAAGTGATCATGGTCATCGCGGTCTGGGTCTTTTTGCTGTTGTTTTCTTCCATATGGTTACAGCATTTTCGCTTTGGTCCGCTAGAATGGCTGTGGCGTAGTTTGACCTATTTTTCGTGGCAACCCATAGGGCACCAAAAGTGACACTACAGTTTATGAAGATTGTCTATTGAATGGCTTACCTAGCACAGCGTATGTTGGCGCTGGGCGAAATAAGAATAATGAACCACCTCTAAGCAAACAGGATCTGGCATGTTGAATATCACAGTTTGGGGCTTAGCATTAGGGCAAGCCTTATTAATCACAGGCAACATATTACTGGTTTCCGTTACCGCGTTAATCGGCTTAAAAATCAGCCCTTCCTTTGGATTGGCTACCTTGCCTGTGGCGGCGCAATTTATTGGTTTGATGGGCGTGACATTACCAGCGGCCTTATTAGTGCGTCTATTAGGCCGCAAACAAGTCTTTTTAATGGGTAACCTCATTGGGCTAGGCGGCGCAGCCCTTGCGTATTACGCTTTGCAACTGAGTCATTTTTGGCTATTTTCGATGGCGACGTTTTTACTAGGCATCGCCATAGGTGTCGGCCAACAATATCGTTTTGCCGCGGTAGAAAACAGCCCAGCAGGCAAGGCGCCCCAAGCCATTAGCTTAATTATGGGCGGTGGGGTACTGGCCGCTATTTTAGGGCCGAATTTGGCCATATGGTCGAAACCGTTTTTCCCCGACGTGGAGTACATGGGCGCCTTTGCTGCCTTGTTACTTCTATATGCATTAACCACGTTATTGATGCTCTTTCTGCCCTTGAAAAAAGCCAGTCTTGAAGAACAGCATGGCACACCACGATCTTATAAAACCTTATTACGCCAGCCTGCCCTTATTGCCGCCATCACCTCTGGCGCCATTGGCTATGGCGTTATGGTGTTGATCATGACGGCCACGCCATTGGCCATGCAGGGCTGTGGTTTTGGTTTTGCTAGCACTGCGAGTGTGATTCAGTGGCATGTATTGGGCATGTTTGCCCCTTCATTTATTACGGGTAGCCTTATCAAGAAGTTCGGCACCCGCAACATCATCCAAGTCGGTTGTTTGTTATTAATTGGCTGTATTTTGCTGAATCAGTTTGGCATTACCTATTGGCACTTCTGGACCGCTTTAGTTTTGCTTGGCATAGGCTGGAACTTTACTTTTATTGCCGCCACCAGTTTACTCACGCAAACTTACCAACCAGCAGATAAAGCCAAAACCCAAGGTTTAAATGATTTATTGGTATTTGGTGGGTCTGCCTGTGCCAGTATGTTGGCAGGTTATTGGCAAGCCGCGTTTGGTTGGGACGTGTTAAATTTGCTAATGCTGCCAGCAGTGGTGATTGCCATGATCACTGTGCACTATTGCTGTGGTAGATTGCAGAACGCCTCATAAGGGCGCTGGGTCTGATGTTCGAGATGTTTGAATTGCGAATTAGTCCATAAGCGGTTGTTGTAAAAAACGCCGCTCAAAATTGTACAGCCGTTCTTCCTGTGGGCTTAACTGTCCGTCTTCGCTTTTTACCCTAGAAAACTTATTCACCATCACCACAAAGGGTTGCAACCCCTGCTCGGCATCAACAAAACCCGCTAGATTTCTCACCCCATGCATGGTACCTGTTTTGGCAAATACCTTGCCTTTTAGTACCGTATCCTGCACGCTTTCTCTGTCTCGCAAGGTGCCAGTTTCACCCGCAATCGGCAAGGCGTCAATTAGCCAACGATATTTGGCATTGGTTTGCCAACTTAATAGCAGTTGATAGAAGGTATCTGCAAAAACAAGATTTTCCCTTGATAAGCCAGAACCATCTCGCAACACCAAATTGGTGGTGTCAATCTTGAGCGTATTCAGTAAATCCATCGCCGCTTGTTCGCCAGACGAATAGGAACCATAAACCTGATCAAAGTTCTTTCTCATACTGTATTGGAAACCTGACTCTTTAAACAAACTGTCAGCAATAAGGTTATCAGAGCGGTGCAGCATTCGATAAATTAACTCACTGACTTTTTTAGATGCGTGAGTGAAAATAGCAAATTTATGAGGCTGCTCTAACGCCTTATTGGGTGAGTCAATGATATGGATTTTTACCCTTTTCGCCATGCCTAAACTTCTCAACTCTTGCTTAACAAGCTCAGCTAAAAATAAGTTAGGGGCGTTGGTGGAAAACCCCAGTGGGATACGGCTTTTCTGCTGCGACACACAGCCCGTTAATAAGTACTCATTCAAATTTTTTACTTCTAACAAAAACTCGCACTTTGCTGCTTGCGCATCGGCCACAGTGACGACCTGATTTTCAATGTGCAGCGGCATACCTGGGGTAATGTGTAATCGTGTTTTTTGCCCAACCACGGGCGCCTTAATATTGCCATAAACACAATTGCGATTAATGATGGCCGCACTGGCGGGGGCAGCAAAACAAATACCATGATCATTCCACACCTGCCCCACGGCCCATTGGTGGCCAGAGTAGCGACTGACATCGATCGCCAATGACGTGACTTTTTTCACGCCCGATTGTTTTACTTGTTTGAGAAGCTGGCGCAAATGCTCAACGGTAAAGGTGGGATCGCCCTGCATCACCAAACGCAGGGGCGTGCGCAAAACACCACGTTTTACTGCGTTTTTCTTGTAGAGCATATGGGTATTAAAACGATAGTCCGCCCCCAATTCTTTTGCGACTAATGTGGCGGTGATGAGTTTCATCAAACTGGCGGGGTTGGCTAAAAACTCGGCATTTTGGCTGTGCCATTCGGACTGGGTAATAACAAGAGCGCCGGTTGGTTGCTCGGCAATGCCTAGCTCTGCAGTGCTAGGCTGTGTCGTGCTGCATCCTGTTAACGCCAGCAGACAAACGGCAATAACAGGGTAAAAAATCCTGCGGGGTAGGCTCATGATAAATTCCCTATTGCGGTAATGAAACATGTTTGTAAACCAGCAAGTCATGATGTCATTAGTTTAGCCAAAATTGTGTTTATGTCAGTACCAAATTCGGCGACAGTGGTGAAAAGTGGCGCCGACGGATCGGCTCCCTTATACAATCTTGACCACAACAAACGCTCGCGACTCACCGAGAACAACACGGCTTTTTGTTCCTCAGTGAGCGATAGGGGCGCAATCACACTGGTAAGCGCCGCCAAGAGTGTTGCCTCTAACTGCTGAAACAAGGCAATACTGTCGGCTTCCATTTTATGGCTTTCGCCAATCATGATTCGGTAAACACAAAGGCGATCATCGCTCGCCAACCAAGATTGCCAGATGTCTAGCCAATGGGTCAGCACACACTCTACCGTCGCCTCGTTATGGGCCAAATGCGCCTGTTGTTTATCAAGTACAGCTTGTACGTCTTCCTCACTGAGGGAAAGAATTTTTTCCAGTGACTGAACCCACAACACTTGCTTGCTCGAAAAGTTACTGTAAACGGTGGGTTTCGAAACCGCCGCCGCTGCCACGACCTGATCGATACTGGTACCTTGATACCCCAAGCGGCTAAATAAATTCAATGCGGTGTCAATGATATGTTGCTTTTTAGAAGGGCGACCTCTAGCCATGATGCTTCTCGTAAAAAAAGGATGCAATCCATTCTACCTGATCCCATTTCAGATAAGCAGCGCTTTGGTAAAATAAAGCTCAGCTCTTTACCACTAACTCTTTCGCTAAAACCAACCCTGTCGCTAAAAACGAGTAGACCGTAAGGTCGCGCTCCTTACACATAACAGACTATCAATAACAACTTATGAATAACTCGCAATTCTGGCGTGGCAAAGCTGCTCCGTGAGGGATTGCAAATGCGCCGCTCGTTCAGCGAGCCAAGCCAGTTCGTTTTCGGTAATGCGAAAGCTGGGCTGATAGCGAGCGCTCACATACGCCTTTTGCAACAAGGCAAATGCCGCTTTTTCTTCCGCTGTGCGTTGAGGGAAAACGCTGAGAAACTGCGGTTCAAGGCTCGCCGTGTATCGGCCTAGTTTTGCAAGGTCATGGCTGTTGGGCCGAAAGCGACCAAACACCAACAGCACCACCCCATAAAGTCGCTCAACCAATTGGTGTAACTGAAACGCCGCCTCGCTGTAATCCCGCTCACGCCAATACAACTCAAACCCTTTTTTGACCGCCATCGCCTTACCGAACCAATGGCTAAAATCCGCCTGTGCTTGTTGTTTGCGGTGCGAGATTTGCTGCTGTAAACATGCTGCTGATGGCTCAGCCAAAGGCAACTGGCCAGAGTCATATAAAACAATGCCGTCACGCTGCCTATCCCTAGAAAACATGTCTGTATAAAACATATCCATATAGAAATAGACACCTTGCTGAATACGCCGATTAATATAATGCACATCATCCGCCACCAAATTCACAGGGGTTGGCAGCGCTTGCTTTAACTGGCGTTGCAAGGTCTTTTTGCCCTCTAACTTGCGTGCCCAAGAGCTGCTTTTCATCACCGCCAAAATATCAAAATGGCTTTGGTACTCTGGGGTATCCACCCAATCCCCGCGGGCGTAACTGCCAAACAACACCAACTTACCAAGATGAGACGACTTAACCGACGCCAAGATCAACGCCACCGCCTGCTGCAACTCCTGTTGTTTGGCACTGGATAAATGTGCCAGTACAGTTGATTGCGAAGGGAACAGAGAAGGCACGTCTCTAGGAGGCGCAGAGCCAGAAGCCAGTACAAAAGGGGACGTAACAGATGGGGCAATGGGCGCACGACACGCCAGATCAATAGCAAGATTGTCCATGATTTAACTCCTTGTAAAGGTCTTAAACCACTACCTGCACTTTCAAACACAGGTGGTGGCCGAGCGCGGAGTTGAAAGACCAGTTACAAGGATCTGGCAGGCCGAAGCCTCACCACGCACAGCCACCATAACGCAGACGTTATGACACAAAAAAACCGCAGCGATGCGGTAAAATTGCTGCCTTGTAATTGGTACTGTCCCAAAAAGTGTGTCTGTCTTCTCATTAAACAACTTTCCCTCCTGTTATTCAAACAAGTGGCTTTTCTGAAAACGACTCACCGGGTATTGATAAGTGCTGCTATTCATATCAATGGCTACTTTGCTTAAAAGCGTTAATACTGATTCCACACTGGGCATGGCATTTCGAATTTTTAACGTGCGTTTAAACGACTTGTTCAGCCGTTCGATCCAGTTCGTCGTGTAGATCATATTGCGAATATCGTATTCAAAACTCAAGTAGGTGGCATAGTAAGATAGCCAG